>CALCKW010000015.1 GCA_937965695.1 uncultured Granulosicoccaceae bacterium | reverse complement strand
CGAATGCACGTGCTTCGCCACCAAACTTCTTACCCTGAACCACTGTCAAAGCAGCTGTCAGCGTCGTTTTTCCGTGGTCAACGTGACCAATGGTGCCTACGTTGACATGCGGTTTGGATCTTTCGAATTTTTCCTTTGACATCAGGAGAAACCCCTATGGTTCGTTGAGATGGCACGTCACGTCAAAAGTGATCGGCCAAAAAATAAGTTGGAGCCCATATCCGGAATTGAACCGGAGACCTCGTCCTTACCAAGGACGCGCTCTACCACCTGAGCTATATGGGCGAGATTTTTATGCATCCAAGCCACTTGCACCATGCAGAGCTAGAGTTAAATGGAGCGGGTGATGGGAATCGAACCCACGTAGTTAGCTTGGAAGGCTAAAGTTCTACCATTGAACTACACCCGCCCGTCCCGCCACCAGAGATGCGGTGAATCAGGAGAACAAATGGTGGAGGGAGGAGGATTCGAACCTCCGAAGCTTACGCAGCAGATTTACAGTCTGCCCCCTTTGGCCGCTCGGGAATCCCTCCAAATGCAAGACGAGAATTCTGACAAGAAAATCAGCCGTCGTCAACACCTTTGAGCAAAAAACCCAAGGGCTCAATAGCTCAAAGCGAAGAGGGAATTTAGCCGGTGATAAGCTGATCTAGCCAGGGGAAGAAATTGATGTTCAGCTGCACTACCTCTAAGCCTCGCCAAGCGATAATCAGCAGAGAGATCGCCGATGCCCTACCCAGCCAATCTGTGCGAGTTTTTCGCTCCACTATAAGTAGTTCAATGGCATAGAGCATGACAACAAGAGCAACAATGAAGATGGGAATATTGAAGTCCCCAACGGGCAAGTAGTCAGAGAACAACATGCTGCAAATAACGATGAACACCAAGAGATAGTCTAAGGAGGTCACCACAAATTCTTCTTTACGACGACCTGGAGAAAAACGTATAGCGATAGCTGCGCAAAGCGCCACTAGCGCGTAGTACCCCATCTCCGCATAAACCGCCCATTGCCGAGCCCATCCAGTACGATCCCAAGCACATAGATATACGACAAAGACCGTAGCGGTGTAAATCGCTATACGACGCGCACCAGAGCCCCAGTCACTCTTCATCACGAACTGAAGAACAAGCGGAATGAGCAAAATTGCAGATACCCACGCGAAATCCCTTGGGACAGCTGATATTGCCGCACTGACGACGACAAGATAAAGCGGGATCAAGAGCTCAAGGGCGCGCCTTGGCCAAACCACAAGCAGCCGATGCTGCAACATAGAATCGATTTGCTTTGCTAGCCCATGTGGCTCAGTCTCACCGACACGATGAGCTCTCCATCCTGTTTTTTCTGCGCGAGTTAGCAAAAAAACAAAAACCGAAATCATCGCGATATAGCTCAAGATCAACACGCCATCAGAGGCGTTACGCAACCACAGACCCATAACCACCATGACCCCATGCATCGCATAAATCAGAACAACTGACTCATGATGCACAAAACCAAGTGACAGCAATCGGTGATGCAAATGATGCTTGCTCGCTTTAAATATGTGCTGCCCCGCTCGGAGCCTGACATAGAGCACCAAAAAGAAGTCGAAAACAGGCAACCCCAACAAAAACAAGAGCAACGAAGGGCTGAGGGATGGCTCGGATGTTTGCAACAACCAAATTGCTAATACCGCTAGCGTGAAGCCCAGAAACTGCGCACCACTATCCCCCATAAAAACTCTCGCAGGATGGGTGTTGTAGCGCAGAAAACCCAAAGTTCCACCTATCGCGGCCAAGCAAAGCATTAACGGCTCATAAGCACCAACCATGTAAGAAAGCATGGCAAATGCGCACAGCGAAAGCAGCGACTCTCCACCCGCCAAACCATCCAAGCCATCACTTTGATTAGTCGCATTGATCATCCCGACCAAACAAAAAACAGCGATTGCAGTCCCAAGCCAAAGAGGCAACGAACTAGGATCGGCGAAAGGTAAGTGGGTAAAATAAAGAGGACCAAAAACCGCTATTGGGATAGCCGCTAAGAATTGACCACCAAACTTCGCGTAAGGCCCCATCTCAAAGCGATCGTCCAAGGCACCAAATACAAGAAGAACCAAACCGGAAAATATAAACAGGCCCTGCAATTCCCCCATTGGCGCCAAAGCAAAAACTGGGATCAGGGTCCCGATTACAATACCCCACCCTCCAACGCGCGGAATAGGCTTACTATGAACGCGACGTTGGCCGGGATTGTCCATCATCCCCAGACGCTCGGCATAGGCCATCATCAAGGGCACAACGACCAAGCTGATTATTGCAGCCCCGGCGATGATGTAGAGATAATTCATGTAACAATTCTCACCGGGATTCTCACCGCCGTTAGGACGGAGCAGTAGTTCAAAACCATTCGATTACAGCCAACGACGCCGACTCGTGCAAATTCACTTAAAACCAAGTTCAAGACGAGCAAACAATGCATTTTGGCATCTACTTTTAAAATATAAATCACTCGACGCTAGCCAAAACGAGCTGTTTGTGCAGCGCGCAACTCGTCAACCAAACGCCCTTTCGGTAAATCGACATCGTCATAACTGATGATTTCATCTTTTTTGACATCACGCTTCAAAACACAAGCGTCGCTCAAGCTCATCGGCAAACAGTTCCCGGCCCTGCTGACAGAGTAGTTGTCTATTATGCCATAACAGTCATATCCGCCAATACCATCCAGAGTTTGACCGGCTCTCAAATCGGTTTTAGCGGCCGTCAAAACATCGGCAACCGGGCCTGCCAGAGGCACAGCAGCACAGTCATTAAATAACACCGCTCTTGCAACAGTCAGCGGAGTTTCAAGGTGAGGCAAATGATAAGGAACATAAAAAGTGTACAGCGGGCCGTCACCCATCTTTAGGTACTGTGCGTATTGAGATTTTATGGGATTGTCATTGTAACCAAGCACGAAAACGCCGGGGCCTGGCTCAGCACCAAGCAGATAATCAACAAGGCCTCCGCGTCTTAATTCATCAACATCGAACAACCCTGGAGCTTCTGTTACGTGCTTCGCCTTAGGCCCATACATTCCGCGTGTCCCCACGCCAAATCCAGTGGCATTGGCGACCACAACCATCTCCATAGAGATCTTTGTGCCGTCAGCAAAAGAGGTAATCATTTTGGGCTTTTGCTTCACCGCATCTGCAAAACCCTGCTGGGTAGTTGGGTTTCGATAGTGATCTTGAAGACCCTTCATATTGCCTAGCAAAACGGGGTCATATCCGATACTTTTTACCCATCGGTAGAGATTCATCACGACACCGGGTTGGTCTCCATCACAATTCGTGATCGCCACACCTGCCGCATCGGCCATCACCTTAAGTTCTGGGCCAACAACTGCATCTAGCTCAGCGTTAAGCAACACAACGTGCTTGCCGTGCTTTAAGGCCCGCACGACGACCTGCGCACCAAACTCCACCTCTCCTGTCGCCTCAACAATGCAATCCAGGTTCCCGGCTTCACAAAGCAACATCGGGTCATCGCACACCACTGGTCGACCAGCCTCGATGGCATTCTCAAGTGTTTTAAGATCGCTGGCGCGAACAACGTCGTCAACGCCACTCTGCGTATACGCCAATTCGGCAGTATCAATTGTGCGGTTATAGACGGCTGAACAATCCATTCCTGTCATCGCAGTGATGATCTGCATCACCAGACCACGACCCATGTAACCCGCTCCAATAACCCCAACACGGATTGGGCGGTTCGCATCGGCGCGCTTTTGCAGCGCAGTATCAACGATGATCATAAATTCTCCTCATTTTGCTTAAACAACCGCTCGCAACACACTAGATATTGAGCAAAGGCCATTGTTTGTCTTTATCTGAAAGCTCTAGTTTTTCCTGCATTGGCCATTCAATTCCAAGCGCGGGGTCATCCCAACGGATACCTATTTCTGCACCTGGCTCATAAGAAGCGGTCACCATATAATGGGCGACCGTATTGTCTTCCAAAGTCAAATAACCGTGGGCAAAGCCCTTTGGCACATAGAGCATACGTCCGTTATCAACCGACAGTTCAACACCGACCCATTGCCTGTAGGTAACGGATCTTTCACGCATGTCGACAGCAACATCGAAAAGACGACCAGCGGTGCACCGCACCAGCTTATCTTCGCTGTAAGGCGCCATCTGGTAGTGCATTCCGCGAAGTGTGCCAGCCTTGGCACTGGTTGCGGTATTGGCTTGCAAAATATCAACGCATAATCCGTGCGCTCGCATTTCCTGAACACAAAATACGCGAGCAAAGCTTCCACGATCATCGCCACGTGGCTCTTGATCAATAACAAAGCAACCGGCTAACTTAGTTTCAGTGAATTTCACGTCTTAAAGTCCTATGCCTTCGTATCTAGCCACACTGTCTTTTCCCAGCATACGTCTGCCATCTATTACAACAGGGGGGTTTTCCATCCCATCCAACAGAGCAGGCAATGCGGCTATGTCATCCCAGCGCGTCATAATAAGTATAGCCTCGACCCCTACAACAGCTTCAGCAACTGAATCACAGTAGTTAAGCTCAATATCTTTGAATTCGTGCTTCGCCTCTTCACTTGCAATAGGATCATAGGCACTGAGGACAGCCCCCTCCTGAGACAGTGCATTCACAACAGGTATTGCTGGCGACTCCCGCATATCATCGGTGCCTGGCTTAAAAGCCAAGCCCAATATTGCTACTTTGACACCTTTGCGTAAAGGAATATGCTTATCAAGCATCTGAAGCATTTTGGCGGGTTGTTTTTCGTTGACAGCAATGACCGAATCTAAGAGGGTCATTTCACTGCCGTGTTTCTGACCATGTGAAATCAACGCTTTTACATCTTTAGGGAAACAACTGCCTCCAAACCCGCAGCCAGCTTCTAAGTATGAATTAGACGCCGGATGCACACGTGTGCCGTCAGCCAAAATAGGCGAGAAACGCTTATCCAGATGAACGCCACGCATAACTTCCATGGCGTCGATATTTCCTATTGAAGCACACAGATTTCCGATTTCATTGGAGAAGGAAATCAATGTTGCCAGCAGTGAGTTCGACGCGTACTTAATCATCTCGGCTGTTTTAGGGTTTGTGCGCAAGACATCAACGCCCTCAAAGGGCGCATACATTTCAGCCAAAGTGTCCCGAGCCTTATCGTCGATACCACCCACTACAATGCGATCAGGATTCATGAAATCTGAAATTGCATCGCCCTCTCGCAAAAATTCGGGATTCATACCAACGCCAAATTGCACACCAGCCTTTTTGTTGGATTCGCTTTCTAGGATTGGTAGAACAACCTCATCTGTGGTGCCGGGCACGACTGTACTCTTTACAACCACCATGTGATATTCGTCACGATCACGTAAGGCTGCTCCGATCTCTCGAGAAACCTGGCGAATGTAGCTGACGTCAATAGAGCTACCGTCAAAGGGGGTTCCTACAGCGATCAGCGAAACATCACTGTTGACGACTGCTTCATATAAATCAGTGGTTGCTCGTAAGCGTTCACCGATATTTGCCTTGAGAAGGTCTTCCAGTCCCTCTTCGTAGATAGGCGGCTCACCCCGATTAATCTTGTCAACTTTCGCTTGGTCAAGATCAACACACACGACTTCGTGCCCCTTGGCCGCAAGACATACGCCCGAGACCAATCCTACGTAACCGGTTCCTGCTACAGCAATTTTCATCAGGCGTCTTCAGCCTCTTGATTGTCTGCGTACCAAATCAACGTACGTCGCATACCATCATCAATGTTGATACCAGGGTTGTAATCCAAATGCTCACGCGCCTTGTCTATAACTGGACAACGTCGATTGGGGTTGTCAGTCAGGTATTCTTTGTCGTCGCTTTGCCCCAAAACCAACTTGCCTTCATAGCCCCACAACTCTCTACCACCTTCAATTACGCGATCAGCCAATTCACGCATTGAAATTTCTGGCTTATCAATCCCAATGTTATAAGACTCACCATTGTGTCCGCGCAGCAGAATCTTGTAATAACCAGTGATAGCGTCTGCGATATAGCAGAATGTTCTAGTCGGTGCACCATCGGACAACATCACGATGTCTTCCTTATTGAGCACATTGCGCACGAAATCGGGCAGCACACGACGGTCAGTGATT
Source organism: uncultured Granulosicoccaceae bacterium (assembly GCA_937965695.1). Classification (GTDB taxonomy): domain Bacteria; phylum Pseudomonadota; class Gammaproteobacteria; order CALCKW01; family CALCKW01; genus CALCKW01. The sequence continues at coordinate 71,858 of CALCKW010000015.1, read as the reverse complement.
TTTAGACCTGGGCCGTAGTTATTGAAAGGACGCGCAATTTTAACTGGCAAGTCATATTGCTCAGCAAAATTCACGCAAAGTGTTTCACCATATCGCTTTGACTCGTCATAGCATGCCCGAGGACCGGTACACGAAACATTGCCGCGATAATTTTCATCGGTCGGAATATTCTCCGGAGAAGGGTCGCCATAGATTTCACTGGTCGAGTAATAAAGGAAGCCTTCAACGGGTTTACCCGCCTCTTTCTGCGCCAAGCAGTAATCCAACAAATGGCGCAAGCCATCGACATTGGCGTCCATCGTTTGAATGGGGAATTTTCGGTAAAAAATAGGCGATGCGATGCTCGCACCATGAATAATCCATTCGACATCACCTAAGTCTTTAGGCAAGGGATCGATGACGTCATATTTTTGTACGTGCAGGTTTTCGTCGTTGGCAAGATCAGTCAACCAATCGGGGATGCCACGCATAAAATTATCATAAACCAATACTTGGACTGGTTTTTCAGCGCGTGTGCGATTCCAATGAAGAGCAACTTGTACCAAGTAAAACCCTAAAAAGCCCGCACCACCCGTAATCAGTAATCGTTTCCCATCTAACTTAGAAAAATCTTCTGCCAAGTTGTCACAGATATAATCCAAGTCCGCTCTTACGACATCATTCCCACTATTCACAAGTATCACATCCTGCTTGTAATATTAAAATATTTCTCACCAAACTTTCCAAGGCGCTTTGCCAGTGGCCCACAGCTCTTCTAATTTCTGCCGATCGCGCAGGGTATCCATAGGCTGCCAGAATCCTTCATGACGGAAAGCCCCCAACTGACTTTCATCAGCCAATCGCTCTAAAGGCTCGGCTTCCCAAGTAGTGTGATCCCCCTCAATATAATCAATGACCGAAGGCTCGAGCACAAAATACCCACCATTGATCCACGCTTCACCGCCAGAGGGCTTTTCACGAAAATGTTTTATAGGCTCGTCTGAATTTTCGTTTAATGTAAACGCGCCAAAACGACCCGGAGGTTGAACAGCGGTTAAAGTCGCTTTGCGACCTTGGGCTTTGTGATAAGCGATCAACCTCGTCACGTCCACATCCCCAACACCATCACCATAAGTAAAGCAAAAGGTTTCGTCACCGATATAATCCTTCACTCGACGCAAGCGACCGCCAGTGAGAGAACCCTCACCGGTATCGATCAAGGTAACTTTCCAAGGCTCAGCCGTGTTGTGATGAACGGTCATTGCATTTTCTTGAATGTCATAGGTCATGTCTGCGTTGTACAAAAAGTAGTTCGCAAAATACTCTTTTATCACCTGCCCTTTGTAACCACAGCAAATGATGAAATCATTTATCCCATGGCTAGAATAAATTTTCATGATGTGCCACAGAATGGGTCGACCGCCCACCTCCACCATCGGCTTTGGCCGAATGGATGTCTCTTCCGCCAGACGCGTACCCAAGCCTCCAGCCAGAATAACCGCCTTCATAAATTGCTCCCTTTAGATGATTTAATTAGGTTTTCAGCCGCTAACAACAAACGAGTTTTCGCTCAGAAATGACGCACCTTCAGGTTTAGATCGCTTCTCTAAGCTAATGTACAAAGCAATCCGTATACCATCGGCCTTCTGCTGATTTACCATGAAACTTTTGCCGAACCAAAAAGAGGGCCGCAGCCCTCTAAGTGATTACTTTGTAAGTATTTAACGAACTTCAATATTCCGGTTGAAAACCAATGGGCTTAGAATAGGTTACGCCGATAAAGGCATAGTTACTTTCGCCAGCATTCTTCTTGCTGTCTCGCTTCTCACGCTGGTAACGATAACCTGCATCCATCACCCACCAGCGTGAAAAACGCCAGTTGACAGTTGGTTCAAAGGCGAGAAACCTTCGGTTCGCGTCGTCAATACTGACATTGTATTCTTCCTCAGCAGTCGTCAGACCTAGATTGCCCTCTTCGACTATTTTTTCACGTAAGGATTTATTCTGAAAAAGCTTGCTCCGCCAAGTCAAAGTCGTCAACTCTGAATATTGATAGACGGCGTTAAATAACAACTCATCTGCGCGCACAACGTCCCCTGTAGCACTACCGTATAGATCAGTGCCTAAACGCAAAGTGTAAACAGTGCGCCCCGTTTTCTTTTGCCCCGTTACTTGAACCAAGGGCTTACCCGCAGTGCCTTCTAAATCACCGTATTCAAAACTGGTACTGGAATAGGCTAGCCTCAATCCCAGATCGGTGGTTTCTGAATATTTGTGGAGTACACCCAACCCTAAGACTGCACTGTCAAACTGACCTGCTTGATCTGCTTCGTAATTGCGTACTTCGGCATCGACATTCCAACTATTAATCGGCGTAAATTCACGACTGTAATAGCCCTCTATGCGTTGTTCTTCAAAGTCTTTCAAGGAAGTGTTCGGTGTATTGTCATAAGTAGCAGTACTGGCGGTCAAAGACCCTCGGAAATACGAAATAGGAGAGAGGCGATAGAGGTAGCTAGGCGTAATTGTAAGCCGTGTGCGAGTGACATCCTCACGCGCCGCACCATCATCATTGTCTCCGCTTGAGATAAACTCTCCGTTTTCATTTTCGGTATCAACCGCCGCATCCAAACTGATTTCTTGCAATAGAGAATCAGTAGAGACAGCGGCGTCCAATCGCCAAACGGCTCGCTCACGCCTGCTTTCAAATCCAGCCTCGATAACACCATCTAACCTGTCTTCCAATACAGCACCTTCAACCCTTGTGTCATCTGGGTCAGCAGTGGAGGAGTTTGGGACCAAAATCCCATCAGAATCCCCGCTATATCCAGTTGCGGTTATTTTCCCTTCAATCTTCACTGTCGTAGCAGGCTTCAAACGAAGTATGGCTAGGCCAGCGGTTGCTTTAACCGTCGCAACCGCTTGGATTCTGTTAGTGCCATTAACCCTGTCTTCTGGCTCTGGCTGCAAGGTGTAATTATCGTTATACCCCAGCTCAATGCCATAACTAGGCTCTTGCTGCCATGCATCAGCCTGAACTTTGCCTGTACACAATGCCAAAGCGGCGCAGCTCAATACGGGTGAAACGATTTTTCTTACTTTCATCTAATTTACCTCTGCAAACCCTGACTCCAGCCACGGCATAAACAGCCAGACAATCGTTGTCTGCCTGTCAAAATCAAGTATTTCAGTGTTTCGTACGAAACCTGATAAGAAATCTATTCTTATAAAGTAGCAGAGCTCCGAAGCAGCCGCTGCTTGCACGCAATTACAACCGACAGAAACAAAAAAGCCGACTCAGTTTTCACTGGAGTCGGCGACAGGCAATAATAGCTCGCAGTGCGCTAGGGCACGACGACAACGTCCCCGCTGTGCAACACAATGTTTTGGTCCAGCCCGCGACCGCGTTTTACATCGCGAAAGTTAAAACGATAGACGTTCTGCTCACCAGTCAGAGGATTTCGGCGTTGAATTTTCACGTCTGCCTCTGACGCATAAGGTGTCATCCCACCCGCGAGGGTTAGCGCCTGCATAACATCCACGTAACGACCAAGCGTGAATTGACCAGGAGCTTTGACTTGGCCAATGACAAAGACTGAATAACCCGAAACCTTGTTGACAGCTACCGTCACTACCGCTTCTGGTATGTAACGCTGAATACGGCGGCGAATCTCTTCTTGAACCTGCTTTGGAGTTTTACCCGAAACTGTCATGTCACCAGCTAACGGAAATGACATCCCACCATCAGGACGCACCAAAACCTCTTTATCCAGACCTTCCTCTTTCCAAACGGAGATCTGAAGAACATCTTCTGGCCCAATGCGGTATGCCGGATTGTTGTCAGGAGCTTCAGCTGCCTGGACTGCTGTGCCAACGATCGCCATGAAAACCAAAGCAATCGCTTGTAAACCTTTAAATAAGCCCCGTGTGCTCATAGTCAAACCCTTGTGAAATTCGTTGTATCGACCGAGTATGCACTCGCTGCGCAAATGATAGACGCAAATTGGCGCAATGACACAGACAATCATTGCGATTTTGAGCAACCTAGAACGAATAAGCTAGCTACTAATACTCGCTAAAATCAATCGTTCGGATCGACCCGCCGTTTAACAGCTATTGAACCCAGTAAAGCGATAGACAGCAAAAACCACATGCTAGTTCCTGCATAAAGTGGTTCATCTGTGGCTTCACCGTGCTCATTGAGAGACAACGCCTGCTTTTCTGCTACTGCAGGCTCGCTCTCCTCCAGCTCTACCGTCGTATTTTTAGGGTCGCTTTGCTCGGCGATAAGAGAAACGGGCAGGCACAGTAGAAACGCTAAGAACAAGCCACCCATTTTGATCTTTGATTTCACGCGCGCCATTGAAACTCTCTCTCTGTACTATTGCACCTCGACGGTGCAACTAAAAACACAGTCACCATCAATTGACGGTGACTGTAAAAGTGAAAGCAGGCGTGTTCACTTCATCGTGGACTTCAAAGCCAATTTCGTAGTCGCCCGCGACATCGGGTGTGAAACTAATTGCACCTGCACTATCAACAACTAGATCGGCAGAAGTTAAAATAGATGTAGTAGGTGTTGATGGCGCTGAATTTAAGCTAAGGTTTTCAAAGCCAACCGCAGCAGGAAGCGAGTCCGTGTCGTCCACGCCCAGCTCTGCTTTGCTAATGGTCAAAGCGTTTGTAGCTGTACCCTTAGTCAATGCCGAGACAGTTGCAGTCGGGCTGGCATTAGCAGCGACGGTCACATTAAGATCACCCGTTACGGAGTTGCTTTCCGGATCCTCGATGGTCACATTGATGGTGGTGGCTCCGACGGCAGACGGCGTAAAGCTGAGAATCTTATTCGAGACGTCTACGGTAATCGCACCACCCGCAGATGTAGGTGTTCCGCTAAATACCAAGAGACTGCTATCAGTATCCGCGTCGGTTGCTAAACCATCTGCACTGATGTCCCAGCTCTGTTCCTGTCCATCAATTGCATTCAGAGTCGAAGAAGTAAGCACGGGTGAGAACGAAGGTGCCGCGGCAACATTGACCGTCAAATCACCGGTAACTGAATTGTTTTCCGGGTCTGTTATCGTCACGTTGATTGTTGCTGTCCCAGCGGCCGAGGGCGTAAAACTTAGAACCTTGTTGGTACCATCCACTGATACAGAACCATCGGCAGATATAGGAGCACTTGCAAACTCAAGAAGGCTGGCCGCTGTATCCAGATCTGTGGCCAGACCATCGGCACTTATTGACCATGTTTGCAACTCACCTTCGGTAGCTGAAAGTGGCGCCGTACTAAGAACTGGTGACGCAGCGGCCGCCGATACGTTTACATTCAGAGCCCCAGAAATAGAATTTCCTTGTGGATCAACTACCGTCACATTGATCGTGGTTGCTCCAACACCAGACGGGGTGAAACTAAGGATTTTGTTCGTGCCATCCACTGAAACAACTCTTCCAGCAGATGTCGGAGACCCACTAAATTCCAATAAGTTAGTTGCCGTGTCGGCATCAGTCGCTAGAGAATCTGCGCTAATCGACCAAGATTGTGACTCACCGTCGGTTGCTGTGAGCGCAGTGGTACTCAGCACTGGAGTTTGTGTCGCAGTGACTTCGACAATGATGGTCGCACTAGCACTAGCGCCTTCTTCGTCCGTTACAGTTAACTCAAATGAAGCCGTGCCGGCACCGCTGGGACTGAACGTCAATGACTGTGAAGCCGGTGTAAATGTGACTGTGCCACCTAATTCATTGTCCACTGAGGCGATAATGAGACCAGCATCGCTGCCGTCCGGATCTTCAGCCAACCCGTCACTAACAATGTTGATCAAAAGATCACTTCCATCGGTTGTCGTCAAAGATGTTGCCGGACTCTGTACGGTTGGAGGTTGGTTACCACTGCCAACGGTCACGGATACAATGCTGTCACCGCTGCCAGCATTTGCGTCTGTGGCACTGACGGTAATCGTGGCCAAACCGTCTGCCACAGCCTCAAAATTAACGAGCCAGTTGCCTACTGTCGCGGGATCAACATCTGCGGATACCGTCGCCGTAGCAACAGCTGGATTGTCAGAGACTGCATCGACTGCTAAACCAACGGCATTTGCGTCATCTTCAATATCAGTGACGGTAAATAACAGACTCGCGATGCTCGAATCCGTAGGCAAGATCAGAGTAGTACCTTGCTCAGGAGTTACCTCGGGCAAATCATTCACTGAATCGACAACGACAGAGACCGTGCCATTGACGTCATCACCTGCGGCGTCAGCCATGCGGTAGCTGAAGGTATCAGTGCCGGAAAGATTCTCATCCGGGGTATACCGAATCTCTGCTGGGGCGGCATCAAAGCTTATCTGACCCATTGTCGGCGCTTGAGCAACGCCAACAGAAATCAACTGAAGCGATCCATTTTCAGGGTCAGTAGCTAAATCACCGGCATTTAGAACAAGCTCTGTATCTTCATCAATCGTGGCAGTCGGGTCTAAAGCAATCGGGGGAAGATTTATACCCGTTATATTGATGAGCACGGTTGCAGGCTCGCTTTCATTGAGACCATCGCTGACCGTATAGCTAAAACTATCTGTTTCGCCTATTTGCAACGTGGTACCGGCGTCATAGCTAAACCCACCGTCGGGTTCCAGCTGAAAAACACCTTGGTGATTGGTTGGTGGCGTGACTAACTCTGCGACCAAACACTCCTGCAGATTTGCATCATCCTCGCTGTAATCGAAATCATCGCTGTCATTGATCAAAACTCCTGATGCAACCAGTGGCCCACAATCACTATCGAACTCCATACCGTCGAACTGCCGCAACTCATCTCGCTGTACGTCAAAACTGTCATTGCCAGCGATAGGCGCCGTTGATTCTGAACTGATACACAGCGTGAGTAGCTGGTTTGCTGAGGCGCCATCAGTATCCTGCAACGTCAAAGCATACTGCTGTGCAACGGGTCGCCTAAGAGCGGGTATGTCACTCGCAAAAAGCTGACTCGTCAGCAGCTCAACCTCAAGAGTTATCTCACAGCTCTGCGACACAAGAGGATCACAGGCAGCATCTATATTTTCTGCAAAATCAGCAGACGCGACATTTGCAAAAACACCCCCTGTAGCGATACAAACATCGTTTAAGTCGCCACCCTGGGCCACCAATTCAGGCAGAAAACTGTCTAGATTTTTATCCTCGTCAAGCAACCCCAAATTTGTACTAGCGCGATTTTCCACCACGGACTGAGTCAGGTCGACTAACCCGGGTGTGCGATTTTCCTGACGACCAGAAGAGTCCACCCAACCACAGCTGGCTAAACCACAAGCGCTTAAGGCAACCAACCACACAAGACGTCGATCCATCATTGAGTTCACTCTCGCAAAAAAGCAATAATATTCCATTAATACAGATAGTTAGGTATCACCTAACATCGCGAACTAGGAAACCTTAGTGATACTGATCTCAATGAGCAGACAGAAAATGGCAACCTTATGCAGCATTTGACGGCTGTTTGTAGTTGAGCTGAACTGCTTAACTTTAATTTCCTAGGCAGCAAACTTTGGATCCAAGGTCCATTTTTTTCTCAAATAGACCATTCCATAGGGACACTCCCCTCGAAATCCGGCCGAATCAGAACTACGTGAATTTTCTTAACAAAGCGCAAGGTTTTTGAGACCAGATGGCGTGTCAAAGAAATCAGCGCATGGAAATTTCAGTCGTGACGCCGTGAATTTGAAGGCAGGCACCCCACTGGGGATACTTGAAATGGAAGGCAACAGGTGCGCTTTTAGCTGAAATAAACAGCTATCTAGTTTTTCTGCAGCCCAACAAAAAAGGCCTAGACGTTTCCGTCTAAGCCTTTGAATTTATTGGTGCCGGCACGAGGAGTCGAACCCCGGACCTACTGATTACAAGTCAGTTGCTCTACCAACTGAGCTATACCGGCACTTTTGGAAGCGCTGCCACCAAAAACGGAATAATAGAAGAATTAGAGTGAATTGGCAATGGGTAAAGCGGCAGAAATTTTAGTCGCGAATTCATTCATCGCTAATCCCTCCAAAACTAAGTCAGGAAAAATCATTTGCTGGCCTCCCAGCCTCTCAGCGACAATCGTCGCTGCACCGCCGGTTAAACAGAGTTTGATCCCCTCACAATCCGGCCGATCCTGCACTTCTCGCCAAAGCTCTCGCACCCCACCTGTCACGGATAACAAGGTACCAATTGCAATACCACCATGAGTCTCGCGTGCCAAAACTGACGTGGGTTCTTTGTCCACAGCTGGTAAGTTTGCTGTTTGCCGTGAAAGAGCCTGACGCTGGGTCTCAATTCCGGCGTAGATACATCCGCCCAAATGTTGCCCACTCTGATCAATCACATCTAGAGTCGCAGCTGTGCCCAAATCCGCCACTACCCATGCTCCTGGATGGCGACCATAAGCACCCAGCATTGCCAACCAGCGATCTATTCCCAGCGTTTCGGGATCCAAGTACCCACAACTCAGCCCAAACAGCTCGCCGCGGTACTCAGCAACCTTGGGCTCTATTTGCCAATGATCTTTTGCATACTTGCCAACGGCATCAACAACAGCACCGCCGGCGACACTAGACACTGCAATTTTATCGGGCTCAAAATCCCGCCAAAGTCTCGCCAAACCATCGCTTAGATCTTCGACTCGCCAACTCAGTGCACGAGGTTCAATCAAAATACCGTTGTGCAGCAGCGCAGATTTTAAGCGTGTATTGCCAATGTCTACCAGTAGCTTCATCGCCGTCTCAAACTCACTTCTCCCGCGTGCAACAATTGGATACCTCGATCCGTTTGCAATTTCAACGCACCGTTTACATCTACACCCCGCGCAATGCCCTCTATGCGCTCCTCACCTCTTAGCACGGTTACTGGAGAATCATCCAATAAATCACAAGCCTGCCACTCAGCAGCAAATGACTCAAACCCTTGCTGCTCGAAGCGAGTCTTTGCCTCCAGTATGTTAGCGAGCCAGCTTCCTGCCAAAAAATTTCTGTCGTGCTGAACATCTGGGTTAATAGCGTGCACATCGACCAGTGGTTGATCTACAGCCTGATGTGTCGCCCGCCAATTGACCCCTGCACCGCACACTAAATCAACAGAATGATCATTGTTGGTAGCAACCTCTAATAAAACCCCAGATAATTTCCGCCAATCGTGTAATAGGTCATTCGGCCACTTAACCCCTACCCCGCTCACACCTAAAGAGCCCAATGCATCACGCAGCGAAATGGCCACCACTAGACTAAAAGCACCAGCCTGAGACAATGACACCTGCAAAGGCACACGAATCGAACAGGTGAAGCTACCTCCTTCACTCTGCCATTGACGGCCACGACGCCCTTTGCCTGCCACCTGCCGCTCTGCTATGCACATGCTTGTCTTAAGTGGCTCTCCATGCTCCAACAACCAGCTATTGGTAGAAGCTGTCTCTTGCAGTACATGGATCGCACAATCATAGGCTATCGGTCCTGCTAAACGCCTGATATCAGACTCTTGCAGCGGTGTCTCAATAATAGTCATTCAGACAACAGCCACTCGTCACGTACTAAGTCACGCCCTTCTTTAGTCAACAAAGAGCAAGTATCTAGCGGGGCTGACTGCAGCTCTACTGCAAACTCCATTAGTTCATCCCGTCTAAAGACCATTAAAACAACCGTGTCACCAGGTACATGTCGGCTGAGTTGTTTTCTAAGGTTCGTCGGGCTCAATCTCAATCCATCCCAAGAGATCAATTCATCACCGGCGCTTATACCTGCAACATGCGCAGCTCCGTCGTGAAAAACAAAGCCGACTCTATTTCCTTCACCCAACTGCAAGCCAATTGCGGCTCTGTCGATCGAACTACCACGCTCAAGCGCACCTCCTTTGTCTTCGGAGGAAACAGCTGCTCGCCAACGCATCTCGACACCGTGTGCGGCAAGATATTCATCCAACGGCAAGTCTTCAACCCCACGAACTGCAGCGTCGAAGAATTCGCTTAGACTTGATCCACAAAGCTCTTCTGCGATGCGCTCAATGTGGCGTTCATCAATGCCTTCTTTTCCTGCAACAAATTCCCGCCACAATGACTGCATGAGCTGATCCAAACCGACGCGGTTATCAGTACGCATGCGCATAACCAAATCCAGCGCCATGGCAACTAACATACCTTTGGCGTAATAGCTGACAATTGCATTCGGTGCATTTTCATCTTGTTTATAGAATTTTGTCCAAGCATCGAAGCTTGAATCAGACAAGCTTTGCTTGTGCCTACCCGCACCTCGGTAGACACGAGTTACTGTCTGCGAGACTAAATCCAAATAGCGCTCCGTGGTTATCAAGCCTGTACGCAATAAAAACAAGTCATCGTAATAGGACGTGATTCCTTCAAAGGCCCATAGCTGACGAGTGTGCATTTCGCGGCTCAAGTCAAAAGGAACAAACTCCGCCGGGCGTATTCTTTTGACGTTCCAAGTATGAAAGTACTCATGACTACAAAGACCTAGAAACTTAAGGTAGTCATCGCTAATAGCCGAATCACCAAAAGCAGGCAAGTTCTCGCGGCTGATCATCAGTGCGGTAGAGGATCGATGTTCCAAGCCACCATAACCTTTGCCCACTACCATCACCATAAACACGTAGCGATCCATGGGCGCAGGTTCACCGAAAAAACGAATTTGCGCCTCACAGATTTTTTTCAGATCTTGGCATACACGACGAAGGTCAGCATGATAGCGTCCAGTCAACACCACTTCATGGGGCACGCCACAGGCCTCAAAGCACACCCGTTCAAAGGTGCCCATCTCAACTGGGTGATCTAGCAGTTCGTCATAGCTCTCTGCACTGTAAAGGCCAAAACCGTTTTCATCGACTTCGACGCTCTGCATAGCCGTCGCGACTTGCCAAAGAGGCAATTTCGCATTCGCGGCAATATCCAACTGCTGAGGCATTAACTCTGTTCCGCCCACCGAAACGAACACACTCGTACCGTTAAAGAAGCCATGTGTCTGATCAAGATGCGCCCCCCTGACCGACAAGTCCCATGCATAGACTTGGTAGCGTAAGCAAAGCTCTCCTGACTGCGTTGCCATCGCACCCCAACGACTCTTGCTCAGCTTTTGAAAATCCAGTCGCTCGTCGTTGAGTATCGCATCCATGGTTACCACATGACGCGCAAACTCACGGATCATGTAGCTGCCAGGTATCCAATCAGGCAGAGTCCAATTCAAAGTACCCTGATCCACCGCTACGCGACACTCCACCTCAAACAGATGTGCCGCAGCATCCAGAACCTTTAAGCGATAGCGCACCACTGCATCAGTCATCAATTTGGTCTCGGTTATTTCATACAAACAGCATCAGCCAGCTGAGAGAGCAAAACCCACTTGGTGGTATTTGCACTAGGCACTCATCACGAGCGCAACTTTCAGGTTCCGCCCAACTCGCGTGTACACTGCATAAATTTAATAGCAAAGCTAATATGTAGCAGTATTTAAAGACCTTGCTACTAAGCAGAAAACACTATTTTATCAACCTCTAAATTTGGAGAATCCACATTGAACTCCTTGGTCGACACCTTGCTCGGTCGCGCATCTCACCCTGCGCACACGCTAGAAGAGCCAGTACCAAACTCCGATCAACTGTCTAAGATCATTGCTTGCGCACTTTCAGCACCCGACCACGGCAAGCTGCGCCCTTGGCGCTTTGTTGTTATTCAAGGCGATCAGAGGAACCAGCTGGGAGAGGCACTCGCATCGGCAGCAAAAAATGAAAACCCTGATATTGATGATGAAAAACTCTCCATGATCAAATCGAAACCCCTTCGTTCACCCATGATCATCACGGTGGTGGCAACAGTCGTTGAAGACCTTCCCAAGGTCCCTGTTTTTGAACAAATTTTATCGACGGGAGCAGCTGCACAGCAGTTACAGTTGGGTGCAAATGATCTCGGATTTGGCTGTATTTGGCTAAGCGGACCGTTTTGCAACAGCGTTGCAGTCAAAGACTTTTTAGAAGCTGCCGAAAACGACTTAGTGGCAGGATTTATCTACATTGGTACGCCCTTCCACACAGCCCCGCAAAAAGCGAGGCCTGCAGTGGCAGACCATTTAAAGTATCTGGACAAATAGACACGGCAGTGCCCTTGCCGCCCAGAGTGCAGCACTTCAACCTGCACGATTTTTGCTCTGCCTTTGCCTATCCACAGTTTTTAATTAGGCAGAAAAAATGGGTTTATCCCGTAAGTCAGTACTTGTCGCTGGGCTATCCTTCTCCATCCTATTTGGTGCAAGTGCAGCCCAAGCGAAGACGTATGTCTACAAGCACCTTGACGGTACTGTCTGGCACACCGATATCATCCCGAGCAAAGTTGATAAACAAGAATACAAGTTGATCGGAGTGATCAATACGCCTAAGCCTAGAAAAAAGAAGAAAGTTGCCAAAAAAAGCACTCACGTAGTTTCTTGCGGGGGTAAAAAAGACAAATCAATGAAAGCCCGTGCCGCCAAATACGAACCATTGATCAATCGATTGGCGCAGCAGTATTCCATCAGCAAACATTTAGTCATGGCAGTTGTCGCGACAGAATCGTGTTTCGACAGCAAAGCTGAATCATCTGCTGGAGCACAAGGCTTGATGCAATTAATGCCTATCACCGCTCGCGAACTAGGGGTGAAAGATGTCTTCGACCACGAGCAGAATCTGCGCGGTGGCATCGAGTACTTGGGCAAACTGTCAAAACGCTTTAATTACAATCCCAAACTGACGCTTGCCGCCTACAATGCAGGGCCAGGAAACGTGGTTAAGTACAAAGGTATTCCTCCTTTTCCTGAAACCCGTGATTACGTAGAAAAAGTGATGAGTAAATTTCTACTCTATATGGAAAGCGCGGCAGGCTAGTTACTTCATTTTCTTCAGCGCCGCCCCACCTGAGCGTGGCTGAATCAACCTCAGCCTAACGAAATGGCTTCGACCTAAGACGCTAGAGCCTCTATAATCTTTGCTTTGGCAGCACCTGCTGTCACCCATGCACGGATTCCAATATTCATGAGCCAGCCAGAGCAGCCCACTGCCGCCGCCAACTTTATTCGACACCTAATTCGCGACGATATCGCTGCGGATAAAAATGGCGGACGTGTCGGAACACGTTTCCCTCCCGAGCCGAACGGCTATCCCCACATTGGACACGCTAAATCGATCTGTCTGAACTTCGGTACTGCAAAAGAGTTTAACGGTAAATGTAATCTTCGATTCGATGACACAAATCCCGAAAAAGAAAGTGATGAATTTGTAAAAGCGATTGCTGAAGATGTACGTTGGCTGGGATTCGAGTGGGACGCACAGTACTTCGCCTCAGACTACTTTGAGCAGCTATTCGGCTTTGCGATGGCTTTAATCAAAGACGGATTTGCCTTTGTCGATGATCAAAGTGCCGATGAAATACGCGCTCAGCGTGGCAGTTTGACGGAGCCGGGTAAGGACAGCCCTTTTCGCAATCGCAGTGTAAAAGAGAACGTAGATCTCTTTACAGCAATGCGCGCTGGGGAGTTTGAGGACGGCAGTAAAGTCTTGCGTTTAAAGATCGACATGGCGTCACCGAATATCACTTTACGTGACCCTGTCATATACCGTATCCGAAGAGTGGACCATCACCGCACAGGAGACGCTTGGTGCATCTACCCAATGTACGACTTCACGCACTGTATCTCTGACGCCATTGAGGCAATCACTCACTCGCTGTGCACATTAGAATTCGCAGATCATCGACCTCTATACGATTGGGTTTTAGATCACATTGATATTGAGTGTCATCCACAGCAAATAGAATTTGCAAGATTGGCTCTTGAGTACACTGTTGTCAGCAAGCGAAAACTGGCTGCGCTAGTGAAAAGCGGCGCAGTCGATGGTTGGGATGATCCTCGCATGCCAACCTTGCGCGGCATGCGCCGAAGAGGTTTTTCACCTGCATCCATTCGGTTATTTTGCGAACGCATTGGTGTGACAAGAAAAGACTCTTGGATTGAAATGGGTGTACTTGAAGATTGCATCCGCGGCGATCTGAACGAGAACGCTCCAAGAAGAATGAGCGTACTAGACCCCATTAAAGTTGTCATTCAAAACTACCCCGAAGGGCAACGTGAGCAGCTCACCATGCCTAACCACCCCCAGAGAGAGGAACTGGGTGATCGCGAAATATCTTTTTCTCGAGAGCTCTACATCGAGCGCGACGATTTCGCTGAAGTACCCCCGCCCAAGTACAAGCGTCTAGCGCTTGGTGGCGAAGTAAGGCTGCGTGGTTCCTACGTGATCCGCTGCGACGAAGTCGTCAAAGATGAATCCGGTGAGGTTGTCGAACTTCTCTGCACTGCAGATATGGCAACGCTGGGGGTCAAACCTGAAGGACGCAAAGTCAAGGGCGTGGTTCACTGGGTAGATGCAACTACAGCGGTAGACGCCGAGGTACGGCTCTATGACCGATTGTTTTCTAACCCCAATCCAAATTCGGTAGAAGATTTCACCACTGCGCTCAATGCCGAATCACTGATCATCATGCGGAAGGCAAAGTGCGAAGCATCTCTTGCTTCTGCAACAAGTGAAGATGTTTTTCAGTTCGAGCGCATGGGTTATTTTTGTTGTGACACTGACAGCACACAGAACCGATTGGTTTTTAATCGGACTGTTACTTTACGCGACACCTGGTCAAGTTAGAAAAAGTTGGTACAAACGGGGCGCTACGTGCGTCCTGTTTTTTTACATGCTAGGCGGATAGACAACCAGCGCTTAAACGCCGCCTTGTTAGATCAGCGAATATTTTCAAATTCACAGCATCCGCAATGCGTAACACACCGGCTTTTTTTCTATATTGCTTAGCTAATTGTTGAGCTTCGGGCACATCGTAAACCTCGTCACGCAACCAACATTCAACAGAGCTGTCCGCTAGCTGATCTCCATTGTCTATGAGATGTGTAGGCACTGCTCGAAAGCTTTGTTCATTCGTCAATTTTTCACAGAAGCGTTTTCCAAAACCCTTGCTATCCTGACAGTGTGACAATCTGATCAAAACATCAAAGAACATGAAAGACGACAACAAAACTCCCATCAAGCTAATCAGAACTGCCTCTTTCCCGACTATGTTACTAAGATAAGACGACACACCAAAAGACAAAACCCAACAAGAAAAAACTAAAACCCAAGCGCAAACCCACGCGGTTCCCCGCAAGCGGTCTACTGCACCACTCATTACCTTTGTTAGTTCTACGCTATTGTTTTCAGTCATATATTTTTCATCTTTAGACAACAAAGGCGCTACAACTTTTAGCTGTCGCGCCTTTCTTATAACTATTTACACGCAGCCGATTACTCTACAGACAAAATGCGAAACTGCACACGCCGGTTGAGGTTACTACCCGCTTCAGCGGAAGCAGGTTGTGAATTGCCGTAAGCAATTAGAGACAAGCGCTCGGCATCAATACCATTCTTCACAAGAAAATTACTAACACGTAGAACCCGCAGCTCCGACAGTGCTCTTGCGCTTCCTGCCTCTTCCACATCGGCATGACCTTGAATTTCAACTTCCATCTTTGGGTAGTCGCTCATAGTCTGCATAAGCAACTGCAAACTTTGCTCACCCCCATCAGTTATGTAAGCGGAATCTTTATTGAAGTATGCATTTTCGAGCTGATCCAAGCTTTTACCCAAATCAACTGACTGTTCAACAGGCTTGGCCGCCACTGCGGTTTTGCCAAAGAGCAAGCTCAAAGCCCCTTCTCCATCACTTTCTTCAACAGCGGAATCAACAGCGGAATCAACAGCTGGGGCCGTCGCAATTATGGGTAATTCCTCTGCGACCTCCAGTTGGTGTTTTTTACTGTGCTTACCGTGAGCGCAACGCGAGCTGTGACACGCACCAAACTCTTTGATGAGCACAGCACTGAACATACTGGCATCGCGTTCAAACCCTTCCAGATGCGCACGCAGAGACAAGCCGTGACGCATAGGGAAACTGACGCCAACGCCGGCATTAACAAGAAGGTCATTGTCTCGATCAGTAGTCGTGTTATCAGAAGCAGTATCTAAAGCACCAACACCCATATTGACGAAATACTGCGGACGTTTAGAACCGTGCGCTGGTGCATTGAGTGCCATAATCGCATTCAAACCGTAACTGCTGTAGTCGACATCGCCCGCCGGATCAAACTCAGCCGTGCCCAGTGCCGTATAAAATGCTTCGATGGACACTCGACGAGCAAGCCGTTTTCCGACAATCGCTTTGATACCGGTGTCTCTGCCATCATCTTTAATAGTCAGATTGCTACCTACATTGGGGTCTAAACGAACTGCGCCTGCTCCCACTCCAACATAGAACCCTGCCTGTGCTGCGCCCACAACTCCCATGGTCGCAAAAGCTATACAGCCAGCCAAAATTTTTGCTTTGTTCATCATTTTACCTTTTGATAACACCCTGTTTTGGACCATTGCATTCCCTGTTGGCAACGCCCTATTCACCTAATTGCAGGCAGCGACCGTGCCATCGTCGTTGGTGTGCGGCCATCTCAGTATGGCCAGTTGCTCTAGACGCCTGTAGAATCGTGGTCTTGTCACCTTCCCAACAAGGAGAGTAACTGTGACCCCACATTACCGATTAATCACCCTCAGCTGTGCCGCTTTACTAGTATTGGCTGGTTGTACACAAGAAACCCAAAACCGTCTTGGGCGTACCATGCAAAACTGGACAGGCACCGACGGAGTTTTAGAGGTCTATAGCGGCGGTAAGCTCATGCGACGTTTCATGAAGATCGACAAAATATCTACTGGCACGGGAACTGAAACTGGCGCTTCACGCCCTTACCGGTTTGGTTACGGTATCCTCGATGCCAATCTCGACGGCAAAGCCGGGAAAGAAGAAGGTGACAAAGTGTATTTTGAATTTTCAGACTACAGCACCGAATACGTCTTTTATGCGTCGCCTACTAGTTAATTACAGAGTTTTTTTATGCAACTTGAAATCATGGCTGAGCAATTAGCTAGCGCATTCCCAGATGAGCATACGTCGCTTGAGGGTGACGGATATAAATTTGAAGCCACCGTTGTCAGTGTCGGCTTTGATGGCGCCAACACTTTGGCACGCCACAAGAAAGTCTACGCTGCACTCGACAGCTACATTAAATCCGGAGAATTACACGCGCTTAGCATTAAAGCTTTCTCACCGGCAGAATGGGAAGCAGCACAGGATTAATGAAGAAAAATCGCGATTTAGCGGGATAGGTAAGGCTCAAGCTGAGCCATGGCTTCCAAGCTATGGGCCGGCAGAAGCGCATCTATATGCGGAAGTGCTTGCCTCAGACTGGGGTCTAATTTGGGGCCACCTGGACGGGCTAATAGCGGGTGTAACCACAGAACCTTGCTAGCCCTCCCCTTAATGCGTTTCACTTGCTCAGCGAGATCCTCGCTGGCAGCAGTGTCATAGCCATCGCTGAATATCAACACTAACGTTCTGCTATGCACTGTGCGCTGTAAATAGTGCTGATTGAATTCTTGCAGCGAGGCCGCGATACGAGTGCCCCCAAGCCACCCCCTAGATAGCGCAGTCAGGCGTGACTCTAGCGTGGCTACATGCTGTTCACGAAGCACATCTCCTAGATGAATTAACCGTGTGTGAAACGCGTAAACATCTGATTCTTGGAATGCCCCAGACACCCCCATAGCGAATCGCATAAAGAATTTGGTATAGACGTCCATAGACTGCGAAACGTCGATCAATATCACCAACCGAGGCAGGCGCCTTCGGCGACGTCTAAAACTCAGTCGCATAGCCTCACCCCCAAAGGGTAAAGCCTTACGAGTAGTGCGCCGGAAATCAAGGACTCTGCCACTGCTCGCATTTCGCTGCCGACGCGTCAACCGTCTCCTTATACGGCGCGCCAGTTGATCTAACCAAAGCTCCAAGGCCCGTTGTTCCGCCTTATCAAAAACAAACCGAAAATCCGCCATGGAAAGAGTTTCTTGCGCTGACCCTCCTCCACTTGCTTCCTCTTTTTCAGATGTGGTGACTGTTTCCGTTTGCAGATCCGAGAGATAGCGCATACCTGAACTACTGCCACCACTGCTACTGAAATCCTCGGGACCATCATCACCTTCACCGCTTGTGTGATCTTCTGGGTAGAACCAAGCGACGAAGAATGACTCAAACCGATTCCACTGTTCTTGACTACAACAGAGCAAACTGCGCAGCTGCCAGAAAAAGGCCATGGGTTCAAAGGGATCAGCACAATGCAGCAAGCGCAACACATCGACAGATTCGGACAATCCGTTGTCAAACCCGACGGACCTTGCGTCTCGAATAAATTCAAGTAGACGCGCTTCTACGATGAGTGGAGCGGAGTGATCACTTTGCACAGTATTTAACTTATTAGTGGCTCAAATTGATTGTCAGTCGAAGGATCAAGTTTCAGCGGTCTATTGAGACAACGCGATTCAACGCAAACGCTTGATCAACTCAGCAATAGCGTCTGCGTCAGTGGCGGCCTGATCTTCTTGGGTTTTCAGTAGACACACCAATGTATCGGCAATCATTTGAGGAGACGCACGTAAGTCTTCGACACGAAGATTTAAAAGCGCGGTAGCCCAATCAAGTGTTTCTGCGATGCCAGGAGACTTGCGTAAATCCGCCTCTCTCAATCGCTGAACAAATGCGACCACTTGCATGGCCAAACCGCTCTGTAACTCAGGCAGTTTAGCGCGCAGAATTCGTAACTCCTTGTCAAAGTTTGGATAGTCCACATAAAAATATAGACAACGACGACGCAGCGCATCGGACAACTCACGAGTACCGTTCGCCGTCAGCACAACAGTGGGACGACTTTTGGCTGCAATCGTCCCAAGTTCAGGTACGCTTATTTGCCAATCTGACAACAGTTCCAACAAAAAGGCTTCGAATTCCTCGTCCGCTCGGTCTATTTCATCGATCAACAATACAACAGGCTCTGGAGAACTTATTGCTTGCATCAACGGCCTCTCGAGAAGGAATCGCTGCGAAAAAATACCCTCGTCTACAGACTGTGGCCCATTGGCCTCCATCATACGAATGGCCAAAAGTTGTCTCTGGTAATCCCATTCGTAGACGGAAGAGCCTAAGTCCAATCCTTCGTAGCATTGCAATCGCACTAACTTGCGCCCAGTTGAGCGTGCTAATGCTTTGGCAACTTCTGTCTTACCAACACCCGCATCGCCTTCGAGCAATAATGGTTTTTCGAGCACATTCATTAATTGCAAGCATGTCGCCAGCGCTGGATCAGCAATATAATTTGCGGTGGCAAGGTCTTTTTGTAAATCGACGATAACTTGGCTTAAGGGTTTGTCAGTGGTCTGCTTCACAAAAAATCCTTCTTAGCTAAAGTACAAAAGGCGAAGACTCAAATAGCCCTCTAAGCATTAACGCCACTGAGTAGCATGCCAGTTCTTCTTGCCACGCTTCAGCAAAATAGTCGTGCCATGCAATAGATCTTCACTGCGAAGCACATAGTCTGCAGCAACTTTTTCACCGTTGACGGCAACCGCGCCATTTTGCAAAAATTCGCGCGCTTGACGCCTTGAACTTGCCAGCGAAGTATTTGCCAGCAATTCAGCCAAGCTTGCACCTTCACCACCAAGAGTGACTTTGTCGTGCTCACTGCTGGGTACATCAGCAAAAACCTCAGCCAGCATTTTCTCATCTAATGCTCTCACATCGCCACCGAATAACGCCTGCACCGCGGATTCTACTGCGTTTAACACGGCCTCGCCGTGAATCAACTTGGTCATGTGTTGCGCCAGTGCTCGATGAGCCGCCCGTTGATGTGGCGCCTGTTCGTGTTCAACAGCTATTGCCTCAATTTCCGCTTGCGGGATAAAACTAAACCAATGCAGATATTTAATAACGTCCGCATCATCGGTGTTTATCCAAAATTGATAGAACTGATAGGGCGACGTACGATCAGCTGAAAGCCAAATTGCGTTGCCCGCTGACTTGCCTATCTTTTGACCGTCCGCACGGGTGACCAACTTGTTTGTTACACCGAAGGCGGTTCCCTCTTTAGGATTGTCGTAATGACGGCGAATCAAATCCATACCCGCGACAATATTCCCGTACTGATCAGAGCCTGCCACTTGAACAGTGCAACCATGCTCGCGACGCAAGTGCAGAAAATCGTAAGCTTGCAACAACATGTAGCTGAACTCTGTATAGCTGATGCCTTGCTCGCGATTGTTCAATCGGTCGGAAACAGAATCCTTTTTGATCATCGCATTAACAGAAAAGTGTTTACCCACATCGCGCAAAACTTCAATAAAGCCGAGCTTCCCAAGCCAATCGTAATTGTTGACGATGGTTGCTGCGCAAGGATTTCCCTTATCAAAATCCATCAATTGCTCAAAGATTTTTCTTTGGCGAGAGATGTTGTGCTCTACTTGATCCACAGTTTGCAACAATCGCTCAGAGTCTCGACCTGAGGGGTCACCGATTAGTCCAGTACCTCCCCCCATCAAAACGATCGGTCGATGTCCGCTACGCTGCCACGTCATCAGCATTTTTATGGGTATCAAATTCCCAATAGTCAGCGAGTCGGCAGTAGGATCAAAGCCACAATAGGCTACCTGCCCAGGAGTTTGAAGGTGTGTTTCGACATCATTTCCAGCGGTTTGGTGCAATAGCCCACGCCACTGAAGTTCTTTGAGAAAATCCATGATAGTTATGACATTTCTTAGAGTTGAATTATAAGTAGCTCATGCTACCGACACGCCAGCATAGCTACAAGCTTTGGCATTGAACTCTATGCAATCCCAAAGCAAGCAACCGTGTCAAAAGGCTCAGACAAATGTAATAGCGTCGACGGATTAGGTGCGCGACTGGTTGGATACCAAAGCGAGTAAGCCACAGAGAAAAGCAGCAGCAGAAGCCATAACTCGCCATAGATTAGCTTGATTCCAAGCGTCTCGAGTAGCTATCCAATGCTCTGGCACAGAGCCTAAAATCCAAGATTCAGTGTCGGCATTTAGCGGTAAATTTACCTGCTTAGTCAACAGTACCACCCCGAGTAAGTAAACAACGCAGGCCAACAACAACCAGCATGACCGACGGACCTTTTTTTGGGTCCAACTGATGAGCCCTGCCAAAGCGGGGAACAACCCACCACCGAAGAAAAAGAAAAAAAACACACCGTGCCTAACGTTAACATTTAAAAGACTTTGCACTTGAGCGTAAGCGTCTGCATCTAGATTATTTAGTGCGTAATTTACATTAAAGGAATATGTCCAGAAAAAGCCCGACATAACACCGAGCACTAAAACAGAAAAAATTGAACTGACATCCGAAAGAAATCTATTTTTCGTTGGCACAATCATCTACTCTCCTCTTATGACTCAAATAGGCTATTCACTTTAGAAATAAAGTGTACGTTTTTAATTTGAATTCTTGTGTATGCATTTGTAAAGAAGAGAAAAACTTATGCGCAAAGAAAAACAAGATGCTCGACGAAAGCTAATAGAGGAAGCCGCCTATGAAATATTGTCAGAGCGCGGCTATCGAAGTTCCTCAATGCTCCTTATTGCTAAGAAAGCTAAAGCGTCAAACGAAACTTTGTACCGCTGGTATGGCAGCAAGCAGGGGTTGTTTACTGCCTTGGTCGAGGAGAACGCGCGTAGCGTAAATGAAGGTCTAGAAGTCTGCTTGAGCAAGAACAAAGACCCTATAGAAACGCTAAGTCTCTTTGGACCTGCGCTGCTACAGCTCGTTACTAGTCCTCGAGCGATTGCTCTTAATCGTGCAGCTGCAGCTGAAGCTGATAACCATGAACTGGGGACCACTCTGGGCGACGCCATAGCCAAGGCAGGAAAGGAAACTATTGCTCCGCTGATTGAAAGGGTTTTTAGTGCCGCCGCCGACAGTGGCCACTGGCCAGCACACCAAGTAAAAGATGCCAGCGAGACTTATTTATCGTTGTTGATCGGAGACACACAAATTCGCCGAGCGATCGGCGTTCAAGATCCACTCACTGATGAGCAATGCACAAAACGCGCAGAAAAGGCACTCAAATTAACTGCGCAATTGTTTAAACCTGGTAGGGCAAAGGCCTAAAAAGACGGCATCTTTAGTGATAGCCGTCTTCTTCCTTGCTAGTGCATTGCCCGTGTTTGTTAGCTGTAAAGCACCTGCACACCGAGCTGTTGATGTATTGCATTGCACTGTCGCTGGTCAATGTTCAGACCCTGAGCCAGTTGGTGTAAATATTGGGCTTCAGCTTGTGAATCTAGATCGATCGCGGTCAAAGACATCAAATACACTTGTTGCTCCATTCCTCGCGGAACGGATGCAACCAAAGCCTGCACATCTACTGGGCTCGACATTTCCCGCTGAACAAATGCCTGCTCCTCGGGTGATACGTCACCTAAGTGCTTCAACAGTTTTTCGCGCTCTCCTGCATCAATTTCACCGTCAGATTTAGCAGCACTCAGCATTGCACGTAAAAGCACTTCAGCTTGTTTTTCTGTATCGGGAGTTGATTCAGGTTCTTGGCCTGCAAGTGCTTGATTGAGTAAACCGCCCAAACCACCCGCCATGCCACCAGCTGCAGCACCGCCGCCGCCACCTAGCGAATCAAGCAGACCACCTAATCCACCACTCTGCTGGCCACCCTGTTGTGCTCCACCAGAGAGAAGGCCACCTAACTGGCCGGCTAGTCCGCCCTGGCCACCGCTTTGGCCTCCACCGAGCAAACCTCCAAGCAGGTCACCAGCTCCTCCGCCACCTTGCTGACCGCCCAGGGCACCACCGAGAAGTCCACCTAAAAGTCCTCCACCTGAGCCACCTTGTTGACCACCTCCGAGTGCTCCACCGAGTAGCCCACCAAGACCACCGCCAGATGATGCTCCACTACCGCCGTTGCCCATCATTTTACCAACGCCTTTAGCGACCATTACGCCCATAGCGATCTTACCCAGTGTACTCACTAAGCTCATATTCAATTCTCCTTGGAATTGTATTCAAAGAATACCAACTGATACTGCACAGAAAATGAAGTGCGAGCAATTCACGCATTTACTCACCGTGAACAGCACTTTTTTTGACCAAAAGGTAGCTAGAAACAAACGCCTCGCCGACCCAATAAGCACTCATCTGCACATATACGTGCTGACGATCATGCGGTCGGCAAAGCCGGAAATCAACACAAAAGTTGGAAATCTAACTGCCTTTCAAATGGGTAATCGTTTCAATCTTCGAGGATATGAGTGGGTAAACCATCCACACTCAAGCTGTTCTTTTTACGCCAATAACTTTCGAATCCCTGCTCTTTCCGCTTGCTTACCCAATCATTCATATGGTGTCTTTCACCTTGCAAGTCCATCAGAGGAACAGTAAATCCGCATGAGCGTTGGACCGCAGTAATTTCGCAGTCAACCAGCTGCCTGACAGAGGGGAACTCGTCAAAATGAGCGACCAGCTCGTCCCAACGCTCGTCACGTGGGTGAATCGCTTTAGCTGTGCCATAAAACCGTAAAATGAGCGGGTCACCTGCAAAGGAGCAGAACATCAAAGTGATTCTGCCATCTGCAGCCAAATGAGCAGCCGTCTCATTGCCGCTGCCCGTGTAATTCAACCAAAGCACCCGATTACCTTCTAACACACGCAACGTGTCTGAGCCTTTAGGCGAGAGATTAATCGAACTATCCGCTGTACCACTAGCCACAAAAAAGAGTGGTTGCGCTTTCACGAATTCTCGATCAGCGTCGCCTATTTTTTGATAACGAACACCCATATTTTTGCCTTTTGACTTGAGAGCGATCCAAGAAAATAGTGACAATTTCTAACGCAATGCCTCTCGCCTAGATAAAGCAGCAAGATCTCTTGACGCTACAAAGTTCTCTACTGCTTTTCTATCGATCCTTGCATGTTGACGTAAAGCCCAACCAATAGCTTTGTTAATAAAGAATTCTTGGCTACCTAAGTTTTCATCTACGATAGCGAACAAAAGTTCAAGGTCAATATTTTCACGATATTTCAATTGAAAAATGAGTGCACTGCGGCGCATCCAAAAATTGGGCGATTGTCGGAATTCCGTTAGATATTTCTGTTGACAGGATTGCTGTCTAAAAGCAACGCCGAGCGCATTGGTTGCCAACATATCCACCGTGTCCCACCACGATTTCGTCTGCACTAACTGAGCAATATGGGCGGAAAGAACTTCCGCATCTAGCCGGTTAGCTGCCCGATTAATAACATCCACACCGGCGAGCTGACACTCACGCGCTGTTAACGCCCAGAGTGCATGAGCGGTAGCTACGGGGTCTTGGGGCAAACCGACCCTCTGCTCGTGCAGCTTTTGCAGTTCGCGGCGGCGAGTGGAAGACAATCCATGAAAGGAATATTGATCGCGCATGTAGCGCGACATTTGTTGTCCACGATCCGGATCGGTGTGGGCAGAAAAAAGCTGATCCAACTGAGCGGACCAGCTCTTGGCATCTAGGGAGCTGGTCGGTATGCCAGCTCGACGAGATCTAGATCCAACCGGCATCGGCAGATTCGCCAACGCCCAACTTACTCCAGCCCTTGGCAATGCGCAGCACGTACCACATAAACAAGAAACCGAAAGCGATAAGGCCGAGGAACCCCCAGTGCAACGCCCCCATCACAATGCCGAAAGCTAGCGTGACAGCTACCACAGAAACCAAACGAATCTGGTAATCGGTGTGAGTTTCTAGCCAAGAGCCTTTGACTGAGTCACGCGACTGAAAAATTGTGTAGACCGCGTAAAAAGTGAAAACGGGCAAGAAAAAACCCAATGTTAGCCAAACGTAGTTCTTTTGCACTGCGCCCGCTGCCGGGTGAGTTGCACTTTCCATTATTTTTTCCTCAGTAAATATGCTTAGATCAAGATGATTCTAGTTTACCGCTATCGCATCAAAGACGCGACTGCAGACATTAAATTTTCCTTCACGCAAGAGCCAACACCAAAGGATGCGTGCTAAAACAATCGCCATTGATAGCAGCCGTGGCAGTGTACAACTCGCCATGCGAGATGAAAGCCGGAAAATCCCCTACTAATCAATGGGCTGAGAAACAAATATCAGATCCAGAGATCCTCTGATAATGCCTAGTCAGTGAGAAAAGCTTGGACCCAGCAAGGTGAGAATCGACGGCAATATTGGTGCTATCGGCTAGATATGCAACGTGGCAGGTCGAATTTAGCGCAGCGACGGCGCGAACAAGCCACAATCTAAGTCTCCCTAGAGCCTGATTTAAAATCTCGCAGAGCCAGTGTTTTTTCATCGATCTAGTCCGCCTAGGCAATGATGGGCCGCAACCAGACAGCAGTGTCGTGAAAGGCGGCACCGCCATTGGGCGGTGGGGAATCTGCACCTACCAATGCGTTCACACCCAATCCATTTTTAAACGTGTGCCCAGGCCATAAGCTATGCACAACGACAACACCGCGTTGCAGTCCTTCAAAGGCGCGCGCCTGTAACTGCAACTCTGCTCGGTCATTGCCGATGAGAAGATCAGAATTTGGCGAAATACCAAGGCTCTCTAAATCTTCTGGGTGCACCAATGCGTGAGGCGCACCACCTTCACGCCGCTTTCCATTTTCGACTTCAGTAAACGAACTATTAAGAAACCAGCGTGCTGGGGCCGTAACCAATCGAAAAGGGTGACTAGCACTCTCCTTTTCAATCAGTGGGACATAATCTGGCAGCGCAGGCAACACACCCTCACTATCACCCACAGCCGCCCAGTCTGCATGGAAGTGAAAGCGCTTGTCTGGGTGGTCAAAACCATCCCTAAAATGCGCTTTGTCCTCGGAGAAAGCACAATCCAAACGCACACCGTCTTCAAATGTTGCCACAGCTGGGTAGTTAGAATACGCCAACAGCTCATCAATCATCTGCGTATCGCTTAGCGTAAAATCTCGATCGTCTATGCCTAAGCGCTCTGCTAATTTTGAAATCACCCAGCTATTGGGTTTTGCTTCGCCAGGGCCGTCAATAAGCTTTGGGCCCAACCCTATAAATGTATGTCCATTGGATATGTAAATATCATCGTGTTCGACAAAGGTTGTGGCCGGTAACACAATATCTGCCATTGCTGCAGTTTCAGTCATAAACTGTTCATGCACACAAATAAACAAATCTTCACGATTAAATCCTGCGTGAACTTGTGTAGAAGCAGGCGCTACCACCATCGGGTTAGTATTTTGAATCAACAAGCACTTCACAGGTGTGGCACCTTGCATCTCAGCACCACTGCCATCCAAAATCGGTCCGATTCTCGATTGATCTAGCTCACGTACGCCCGCTACAGCTCGATCACGCGCTCTGAGCTTGTCCATATCAAATTGTGCTACTCCAGTGCCTTGCAGGGCACCACCACCACGGTATTGCCACGCCCCACTAACGGCTGGCAAACACATAGCCGCGTGCATGCTCATGGCGCCGTTGCGCGAACGGCTGTGACCATAGCCCAAGCGAATAAAGCTGCGTTTAGTTTTTCCATAGAGTCGGGCGAATCGACGAATAGTCCCTGCATCCAACCCCGTAATCCCTGAAGCCCACTCAGGAGTTCGGCTAGCAATATGTTGGTAGAAATCTGGGTCGGCATCCGTGTATTTTTCAAGGTACGAGGAATCAGCTAGCCCTTCCGCGATCATGACTTGCATCACGGCGCAAGCCAGCGCAGCATCAGAGCCTGGCTTAAGCATTAGGTGAATATCTGCTTTATCCGCAGTTGCATTTCGATAAGGGTCAACAACCACCAACTGCGCACCTTGCTTACGAGCTTGCGCGACAAAATGCATCACATTGACCTGAGTGTGCACAGCGTTACAGCCCCATAAAACGACCAACTCAGACTCAGCTATTTCTCGTGGATCGACACCCCGCCGCATACCCGAACCAACTGTTGACCCGGGGCCACTCAGACCGACACATATTGTATCTTTTTGTAGAGAATATCCGGCTAGGCTGCGCAACCGCTCAATGGCATTTTGCTGAATCAGGCCCATCGTGCCGGCATATTTATAAGGCCAAATAGATTCGGCTCCGAAATTTGCAGTTGCCGAATTAAATTCAGAAGCGACACGATCCAACGCTTCGTCCCAGCTAATTGGAGCGAAGGATTCCATCCCAACGCCTTTAGCACCGACGCGTTTTAATGGCTCAGTCAATCGTTCGCTGTGGTGATTACGCTCTTGGTATCGAGATACTTTGCCGCAAATAACGCCACGAGTATAATCGTGCGCAGGATCCCCTTTCACGCGTGCAATCCGGGTACCATCCACACGTTCGACTAACAAGCCACAAGCACTTGGGCAATCATGCGGGCAAGTTGTGCGCAAAAATTCAGTCATCAGCTAGCCTTTTTCAACAAAATTTTTCGCAGCTCGCGCGGAGGTAATCGAGAGACTGCAAACCCCGCAAGTAAATATAGCGGAATGGCTAATATACAGAGTAGACCCCACCCAAAGAAACTTTGCATCGCACCCGCTCCAAATGCACACAGACCGACACAACTAAAAATGCAAAAATCATTTATAGCCTGCACTCGCGCTTTTTCTTCAGGTCTATAACATTCGGTGAGTAAACTCGTGGCCGACACAAACATAAAGTTCCAACTGAGGCCTAGCAACACCAACGCTGACCAAAACCACCAGAATCCTGTGCCAGCCAACGCAGTAGCCGTCGTGGCTAATCCCAAAAACACTCCCAGAGACATGATTTTTCGAATGCCAAATCGCTCTATTAAACTACCGGTAAAAAACGAAGGCAGAAACATTGCCAAGACATGAAATTGAATCACGATGGCAGTATCTGAAAAAGGATGTTGATGCGCAGCCATTGCAAGTGGAGTCGCAGTCATTAGCAAGACCATCAATGAGAACCCCGCTGCACCTATAACAACTGCGATGCGAAATAGAGGCTGCCTCGCAATTTCACGCAGAGGACGTCCTCCCTGCTGCTCGCCTAAAACAGCTGGTTGATTTAATCTTGAGCTGAGCTGCGAGATCGCGAGCAGAGCAAAAAAATATAATCCCATAACTGCCATAAAACTGCCCGCAAAAGGGGCATCTGCAATCGACAAACGAGTCCAACTCGCTATATTGGGCCCTAGCACCGCAGCCAGCACGCCACCAGCCAAAACATAGGAGATAGCTCTGTTTTTAACCGTGATAGGCGCTGCTTCTACGGCGGCAAAGCGATAGAAATTACCGAAGCCATTGTGCACGCCGAACAGGGCTGTGCCAGCAGCGAAAATCAAGAAATCATGTTGAACAATTCCCAGCCAAGCCAAATAACCTCCCGCGATTCCGATGCAAGAAGCAATGGCAAACCCAGCTCGCCTGCCCACTTGAGCCATCATCAGCGACGCCGGCATCGTGCTAAGCATCGTGAACAGATGCTGCAAAGCGGCAGGCAAGGTTCCTAGCAGGGGATCACTCGCCAGCGACATTCCTACAAGTGCGGAGCAAGCAACCACCAGTGAATTGGTACTTGTCATCATCGCCTGGCACAAGGACAGTAAAATCACGTCCTTGTTGAGCGCACCCGTGGGCGCCTTAGTTGCGGTCATTAAGTGTGTCTCGGAAAGCTATTTTACGGCGATAGAAAAGTAGTGATGGAACCAAGCAATAGTCTCGGTACCACGATGAAAATTAAAAACACCATAACTCTCGTTGGGCGAATGAATGGCATCGCTGTCTAACCCAAAACCCATCATGATAGTTTCCAGCCCCAGCTTATCTTTGAACATGCTAACCAGTGGTATCGATCCACCCGAACGCAGTGGCAGTGGAACCTTAGCGAAGGTCTTTTCATAGGCTTTACTAGCGGCTTGGTACGCCAACGAATCCAAGGGCATAAGCCCAGGTTCTCCACCGTGCAAGTAAGTAACATCTATGGTCGTACCAGCGATGGCCAAACTCTCAAAGTGATCTTTAAACAGGGTTGTAATTTCATTCGAGCTTTGATTAGGCACTAAACGCATAGATATTTTTGCGTGTGCTTGTGAAGCGATCACTGTTTTGGCACCTTCGCCCATATAGCCTCCCCAGATACCATTCACATCTAAGGTGGGCCTACCGCCAACACGCTCAAGGGGCGCATAGTCGGGTTCGCCACCTAGGGCCTCAACACCCAGTTCGGCGCAGTATGCAGCGGTATCGAATGGAACATCTGCGTAGCCAGCTCGCTCGCTATTACTCAGAGGAATGACTTCATTGTAAAACCCTGGCACCGCCACTCTGCCTTGATCATCATGCAAGCTCGCAACCATCTGACACAAGGCATTAATAGGATTGACCACGGCGCCACCGTACATGCCTGAATGCAAGTCGCGGTTGGGCCCCGTAACGGTAACCTCGAGATAGGTCATGCCGCGCACGCCGGTTGTTATCGAAGGAACATCATTAGAAACCATACTGGTATCTGACACGAGCAAAGTATCAGCAACTAATAGCTCGCGGTTTGCCTCTACGATATCGGCGAGATGAACTGAGCCAACCTCTTCCTCCCCTTCTATTAAGAATTTGACGTTACAGGGCAAGGTGTCGCACGCAATCATCGAAGAAATTGCAGCTATATGCATAAAGAATTGACCCTTGTCGTCACTGGATCCGCGCGCAAATATTTTGCCGTCGCGAACAACCGGCTCAAACGGATCACTTTCCCACAATTCTAGTGGGTCAGCTGGCTGCACATCATAGTGCCCATAGACCAATACTGTAGGCCGATCATCGCCGAGTATAATTTCACCATAAACAGCGGGATTGCCTGCACTTGGCAATAGGCGAACACCCTGCAGTCCAGCTTCAATCAACTGTTGCTGCACTTTTTCAGCACAAGCTTGCACATAATTCTTGGCTGCGGGGTCGGCACTGACCGAGGGAATCCGTAGCAATTGGTACAGTCGCTGGAGATTTTCTTCACGTCTGCTTTTTATATGCTCAATGACATGATCCATATCCATTTCACCTGTGAGTAAGCGATACCAAATTCGTATTTTTTCGATTTGAGGTAAGGAAAGCCAAACTATAAAGTCTTAGTATTGTGAAATTGTCTGCCTGTTTTAGAAACGAAGGAAAAACCTTATCTGCATTGTAAACCCCTATCGCCCACCGAATGTTAAAGTAAACCTTCTTTCTCACCATGCTTGAAGCGATGTTTAGTCCATGAAGCTAACTAAGAAAAACCTCATATCATTGGTCGCGTTGGTACTCATTGCTTTGGGTTCCAACTACGCCGAGATTGGCCAAAGGCTTCTAGGTAGCCAACAGGGCACACAACAAGCTAATTCAGGCGCTAATAGTTCATCGCCAGCCGGACATTCTCCGCAGTGGAGCAATTCGCGGCCAGCAATAAACCAATGGCATATTTTTGACGGCGAAATAAATCGCAAAGGCAAGCCTGTAGGCTTCCACTCTCGCCCAAATGGTCAAGACCCCAGTACTGCACGCGTCGTAAAGTTAAAGTCCAAAGCCAATCGCGTGGGTGTGTATACCGCCACGATCGAAGTGAGAGACGGAAACCGTTGGCAACAAAAATTTTCAAGTTTTTTCCCCGACAGCATGAGTCGCCAAGACGTCATCGATGCTGTTTTACACGCCTACAAAAACAGCAATAATCCGAAGGCTCAACCATGGCGAGGACCGTCAGGTCATAATTTCCAGATAGAGGGTTATACCCTTTCCAAAGGTGACATCAACACCGCCTTTCCTATCTACGTGAGAGATTGATATGAGCGAGCTGCAATTTTATCGCGATGAGGACGGTGCACCGCGGGCAAAGGGTGAAGACGTCCGACTCGCAGCGTTTTTGGAATCTGATATTCAAGACTCTGTAGAAATCGCAGAAGACTTGTTGTCTCTGCTGAAGCTTCCGCAAGAAGCGGAATTTAATGGCAATGCTTACTCTCTAAGCATTGATCCCAAAACAGTGTGCCTGAGCAACCAGTTTGACGACTCGATCCCAGATCGACGCTTAAGTCGTTCAGATTTTGCTCATGCGCTAGAAAATTGGTTACGTTTTTTGCGAGCCCCGTCTCAAAAAAACTGACTGAAGCCCCAAAGTGAGAACTACTTCTCACTTTCAAAGTTATTTTTTCGCTTGTAGCCAAAATGAGCTGGTATAAAGAGATTATGAAATATCAATTACTTATACTCTGCGCAGTGACCACCATGAGTGGCTGCTCTTGGGTAGATGATACGGGTAGCCAAACAAATTCTGACCCCGACATTCAGCTCGATGCGAATGCTGCTCTGTTGACCGAGCGCGAGGTTTACGAAATCACCATTGCGGACGACGGTGCTGTAGAAACCAATTTCGTTTTACTTCAAGAAGGCCCAGATGCAGCGGGTAACTGCAACGATTACTTAGCACCAGTTGATAGTGCGATGACTTTGGCCGCTGCCTGCGACATACGCCTGGATCCCTCGGAGTGTGCGTTGCAATTTCGAGCGGATGACACTGTAAATAACAAGTATTTGGCAACGATTCCTCAATTGCGCCAATCGGTCGCTTTGAAATATAACGTGATTGCCGAAGACATCAACGGTGCAATAGACTCCGGCGACGTTGTACTCTGTTTAAGAGCTGTAAATGACGCACCAATAGCCATTGACCATGACTATCAGGTGGAATATCGCGGGACATTGGAGACAAGTAACGCGGCGTTTGATGAAAATTGTGCAGTCATTTCAGGCAGTGGCGTGCTGAGTGGCGCTAGTGATGACTTTGACTACGCCACCGCGCCCTTAGGTACAACCGGAGCGTGTTTGACCTCTTTCATCGATTCAAACCCCAGCAGTGCAATCGAGTTCTCACTTAATGATTTGGGTGGTTTTAAGTACGTTGCTAGCGGCAGTTTAGCGCCGGGTGCTACTGACAGCTTTAGCTATATCGTCAGCGACGGAGACCAACTTTCAACACCGAAAACGGTCAATATTTTAGTCGTAGGTGAAAACGATCCACCCGTAATCCTAGACTTCAACACTTTAATTGTCGATGAGAATAGTAGCGGTTCAATTGCGGTGACATCTGTTGCACGCGACCCCGAAGGCGAAACCCTCAAGGTCTTTTCGGTTGATTCACCGAGTAACGGAGTCGCCAATCAAAACCCTGCAGGTACGGAGCTCAGCTACACACCAAACGAGAATTATGTTGGCGAAGACAGCTTCGATTTCACTGTTCAGGACATCGCCGGTGCGAGAGCTAGCGGTACAATCGACGTTCTCGTCGCACGTTCAAACCAAGCACCAACTATCGATGCCCCGAGTACGCGTAATTATAATTTTAATAACGGCGACCCAAACCTAGTCAGCTTCGATGTTGATCTTGACGACCGTGAGACACCCGCTGAACAACTGCAACTAGCTGTCAGATCCTCGCGGACCAACATAGCCACAGCAACTGCACCCAGCGGCGTTTCTGCCGACGGCACAGCCGTAGTCAGTGTAAACCCAATTGCCAATGGCACAACCGAGCTGACTTTGACAGTCAGTGACCGCGGCTTAAATGGCCCAGTACAGCGCCCTGTGAAAAGCACTTCAGCAACCGTGTTTGTCACTGTTGCGGGAATTTTTAGTAATGAGCCGCCTGTTGCAAGCGACACGACACGTGAAGTTACTCAAGGCGAAACACTCAGAATTGACCTCTCTGACCTGAGCAATGACGCAGATGGCGATAGCTTAGAATACAGCTTGGTCAGTGACATCAATGGCGTCACACTCTCGGGCTCTAGAGTAAATATTGGAACGGCAGCAACTAGAACCGTTCGCCGCTTTACTGTCGTCTACCGAGTTGAGGACGCCAGTAGCTCGGATACCGGTACGATCACTGTTGTCGTCAATGCCGTAGAAGTTAACTCCCCACCTACAGCATCAGACGACGAAAGATCAATTCAAGCGGGAGGAACTGCAGTTTTTGATCTAACCGCATTGACTGCTGATGCCGACGGAGACTCACTGACATACAGATTGCTAAACGCGCCAGCATCAGCAACGTTGAACAGTAACAATACAGTGACAGTGACTAGTGACGAAGATGATGAGGATCAGACCATCGTCGTGCGCTATCGGGTTAACGATGGAGAAGCTAACGCCACAGGTACACTGACGGTCGTCATATCTGAGCGGCAAAACAACGCCCCAACCATCAGTAATTCATCCGCTAGTATCACCGCCGGTGAAGTGGCGACGGTTAATCTTGCAACGTTAGCGGAGGACGACGATAACGACACCCTGACTTACAGCCTTGTGGGTAACACCGCTGGTGCTACGCTTACCGGAACAACACTTAGAGTGACCACCGCCGCCACCAGTCCTGACGCAACTATCCGTGTCACCTACCGGGTCAGTGATGGCACCGACACAGATACAGGTGTGTTTACTGTCACTGTCAGTGCCGTGCCAAATAGTGCTCCGACAACTAGAAACATCGTGCGCGACCTCACAGCTGGGCAAACGACGAGCTTGGATTTGGCAAATATCAGTGATGACCCAGATCAAGATACTCTGACTTATAGCCTTAGTTCACAGCCAGCTGGCACATCGCTTGTTGGCTCTGTAATCCGATATGTGAGCGCAGCAGATGCCCCTACAGAAACGATTGTTATTGGATTTGTAGTTGATGACCAAGAAGAAACAGCGACAGGAAATTTTACGATCAATGTAACAGCGCTACCTGTGACCCAATAACAACTAAGACTGAAATAACTGCATCACTGATACACCACCTCAGCACTTTTTAGCTAAATTCTCCAATAAACTTCCCGTGCATTCGTTCACAGGACAATACGGTTTAGAATGTCAATGCGGCCTACTTCAGTTCGATAGTCCAAATGAGTTGTCAAACCACTCTGTAATGGCAGAATGATCTTATGCGGTTCATACTTGCTTGAGATTAGAATCTGCAAATGATTCAATGGTTTCGGAAAAAATGATTCATCTGAGATACACTCTGTTATAAGAGTATTGGTACATCTTTAGATTAATCGTTTGTGTAACCATGTTCTAGCATTTAGGGAATCGCCACTACCGTTAATTGCGGCGTTTCTTACGACTAACATGCCTACGCGTAAAGTGTATGGCTGTAGGAGGTATGAGAATGACAACAATGGACGAGATTGACAGCCCAGATGCACTCTACCAAAGCACTCGGCGGTCAGTTAGATTGCGTGGGTCAGTGACGAGCATCCGCCTAGAAAACGGTTTCTGGCAGGTTTTAGCCGAAATGGCTGAAAAACAAGGCTGTTCTTTGCCTCAGTTAATCAATCGCTTACACGATGATTTGACTGACACCCAGCTCGAGCAACGCAACTTCGCTTCATTTTTGAGGGTTGTGTGCGCTCGATATTTAGCTGAGAAAGCACAGCCAGAAGTGACTGAAACTGAGCAAGCCACAGAAGAACCTGCAATCTAATCTAGATTGTTATCCCTAAATGCTGCGATGTTAGCAGCGTTGGCTAGTCTTGGGTCTTGCCCGTATAACAAGGCAAACACTTCGCCTTCTGTTCAAAGCGGCTCTCGTTCGCAGAGCCTGGCAACTTGCTGACTGAACAATTCGCCAAAACAATTTTATATGTCAGTCCCCTCACAAATTCTCAACCCTGATTTATTTGTCGCCTTATAGATCGTCTAATCGACTAAAGCCCAAGACAGCGTTCAACCTAAAGGCTGCTCCCCTCTCACATTCGAGTTCAATTTTTTTGATGTAGATCGATACAAATCCAAAATCAAAGAACAACTCGCGCTCGCCTCGTGAATGCTTCGATACCTGAGCGCTACAGTGCTTCGCCAATGACGTCAGCAGAGTAAGAAAAGTTCACATTGGAAAAATGGCAGCCCAAGTTGGGGCGGGATATACTAAATCAAAATCTATAAAATCTTCTAAAGCACATCGTTTTACAACAATCGTCGTAGCGTAGATAATCGCAAGGCGAATTACTGTGACGAACCAATATCATGAAAGAGATTGTTGTTGATTACCCATGGGAAACCTTCCCAGCTACTGCTGAAACGCGAGAGGTTGCTTCTGGTATACATTGGTTGCGCCTACCTCTACCGATACAACTCAATCATATCAACGTCTACTTATTGGAAGATGACGACGGGCTTGTCATATTTGATACAGGGTACAATACGACACAGCTTCGAAAAATTTGGCAGACAGTACTGTCTTCTTTTGATCTAGGGAAACGCCCCCGCATTCTGTGCAGCCATTACCACCCCGACCACTTTGGACTTGTAGGCCACTTGTGTGAAGTTTACGGCTTTGAGTTAATAATGGCGCAAACCGAGTGGTTAATAGCGAGCATGCTACCAAACGTTGACAACAAGCTTATGCTTTCCAAACAGCTTGATTTTTATCGCTTCAACGGAATGGACAAGCAAGCTCTGGCACGCCATCTTGAGCGCGGGAGTAATTTTAAAGAGACGAGCAGCGGTGCGCCACCACGCTACAGCTGCATCAAGAACAATGACCACTTGAGGATTGGAGGTCGAGACTGGCAAGTGATGACCGCCGCAGGCCACACACCGGAACAGGTCTGTCTGTACTGCGCCGACGACAAATTGCTGCTAAGTGCAGATCACATTCTGCCTAGAATCACGCCTAATACATCAATATTTTCATACAACCCTGGAACCAATCCACTTGCGGAATTTATGAAAAGCTTCCGTTCATTTTCGCATATCGATGAGAAAACCCTAGCCCTGCCCTGCCACGATCTGCCTTTTTATGGTGTTCAAAAAAGAATCCGCCAATTGATAGAACACCACGAAGAACGTCTCGATACTCTATACGGATTATGTGACACGCCAAAACACGCCTATCAACTCATAGAACCTATGTTCAGCAGAAGCCTGGACGCCCATCAAGAGATGTTCGCTTTGGGTGAAATACTTGCTCACTTGCGCCTCTTAGAAACACAGGGGCGTATCAACAGTTCAGTGGTCGATGATGTTGAGCGCTTCCAAAAAAACTAGACTCAATTCAGACCTCAATTTCAAACTGCTACAGTTGCATAGCTTGAGCGGTGAAAAACTTGCTAGCTTTAGATCTAGCGCTACTTGAAAGTAACCGTGGCGATCCCCATCATCGCCTTTTGCCCTTCACAGCACAGGCCCAGCAATGAGCGACGATTTGTCCGACCACACCATAGATCTCAGCGACATAGTTTTACAAAGCGAAGGCAGCGAATTAATTCTTGCCGATCAGGCACTCGCAGACAAATTGATCATACTGCCTATCTACGGTCGACCGTTCTTTCCAGCTCAAGTGCAACCACTGACGGTAGATAGCAAACCGTGGAAAGCCACAATCGACAAAGCACTGGCAAGTGAACAAAAAGTCATTGGATTATTGTTTGCAGGCGAGACACCCGAAGGTGAGCTCGACCCAAATAATTTTAGCGAAATGGGTACGATTGCGCGCATTCACCACGTTGAGGAAATGGATGAGCAAATACAATTTATTGCACAAGGTGTGCGCCGTTTTAAGGTTGAGCGCTGGCTAAAGAAAAAGCCCCCCTTTCGTGCGCAAGTTAGCTATCCGACGACGTCACACAGGCGCAGCAAAGAGGTCAAAGCCTACGCTATGGCGCTGATCCAGGCGATTAAAGAACTTGTCAACCTCAACCCGCTCTACAGCGAAGAAGTAAAAAACTTCCTTACACACTTCAATCTCAATGACCCCAGCCCATTGGCCGATTTCGGTGCCGCTGTCACCACGGTGCCGGGAGACGAATTACAACGGGTAATTGAGACAGTGCCATTAATGGCACGTATGAAATTGGTCACAAAGCTCTTGCGTCGCGAGATTGAGGTAGCGCACTTGCACGCGCGAATTGACAAGCAAGTCAATCAACGCATGAACAAACAACAGCGAGAGTTTTTCCTACGTGAACAACTGAAGGTTATCCAGCAAGAGCTCGGCATTTCTAAAGATGACCGTACTGCAGACTTAGACGAATTTCGTGAGCGCATGGCAGTATTAGAGCCCGCTCAACACGTCACCAAACGCTTTGAAGAAGAGCTGCGAAAGTTGTCACTGTTGGAAACAGGGTCCCCTGAGTATGGCGTCACGCGCAACTACCTCGACTGGCTCACCTCAGTGCCTTGGGGTCATTTGTCAGACGACAACATGGATATACACCACGCTCGCTCAGTCTTGGACGATAGCCATGCTGGACTTTCAGACGTCAAAGACAGAATTGTCGAGTTCTTAGCGGTTGGCGCGTATCGCGGCGAAGTCACCGGCTCTATCCTCCTACTCGTTGGACCACCCGGGGTCGGTAAAACATCCATCGGGCGTGCTGTAGCAGATGCGCTTGGCCGCGAATTTTACCGATTTAGTCTCGGCGGAATGCGCGATGAGGCTGAAATCAAGGGTCACAGACGCACGTATGTCGGCGCGATGCCGGGCAAACTGGTTCAGGCGTTCAAAGATGTGGCAGTAGCCAATCCCGTGATTATGTTGGACGAAATAGATAAAATCGGTTCTAGCTACCAAGGTGACCCAGCTTCCGCTTTACTTGAGGTATTAGACCCTGAACAAAACAGTGCCTTTCTAGATCACTACTTAGATTTGAAAGTAGATCTGTCCAAGGTTTTGTTTATTTGTACAGCAAACCAACTAAATTCCATTCCTAGACCACTACTAGATCGCATGGATCGCATTTCCCTCTCCGGGTATATCGCTCAAGAGAAATTTGAAATAGCTCGGCACCATTTAATTCCCCGAGTGCTCGAACGCAGTGGACTTTCACCCAGTAAACTAAAAATAGCGGACACGGCGCTTACAGACATTATTGAGCACTACGCACGAGAAGCAGGAGTTAGGCACTTAGAAAAGCTTCTCAATCAAATAGCACGCAAAGCCGTCGTGCAAATTTTGGAAAAAACCAAGCGCAGTGTCAGCGTCAATCGAAAAAATCTCAGTGAATACATAGGTGCACCACTCTTTCGTGCTGAAGAAATACTACAAGGCGTAGGTGTGGTGACCGGCCTAGCCTGGACTTCTATGGGTGGAGCTACCTTGCCTATTGAGGCCAGCCGAGTGCACGACACCCAGAGGGCTCTAAAGCTAACCGGCAAGCTTGGCCAAGTGATGAAAGAGTCGGCTGAAATATCCTATAGCTACTCTCAGTCCCACGCTGAATCTTACGGAGCTCCCACAGACTATTTTGATAAGGTGCAAATTCACTTGCATGTACCAGAGGGAGCGACACCTAAAGATGGCCCTAGCGCTGGAGTTACCATGACTACTGCTTTGCTTTCACTAGCCACTGGTAAAAAAATCAAACCAAGGCTTGCTATGACTGGAGAGCTTACTTTGACAGGAAAAGTTCTTGCAGTGGGTGGGATAAGAGAAAAGATAATTGCCGCAAGGCGCAGCAATATTTTTGAAGTCATTTTACCGAAAGCCAACAAGTCTGATTTTGACGAGCTCCCTGAGCAGATAAAGAGCGGTGTAACAGCCCATTTTGCGGAGAAATATCAGGATGTTGCAAAAATAGTGTTCGGCTGAGTCGATCTCGAAATCGGCTTGACTGCTATCAGCGCACATTAGTCCAAGAACGGTACAAATCATGCTTTCCCTACCGCATGGCTGCGAAACCTTTACTTTTACTAAACGCCCCGCTCACTCGGGTAATGAGCACCCTCGCTCGCAAAAATCTACTGTTGATTTTGGCGGGAGGTGTCATTGCGTGTGCAATCTACTTACTGTTGAAGCGGTTAGATCTGAGTGATGAAGTCCGCACACTCTCGGCCATAGCAAGCACTGTTGGACTGCAAACAATTGCCTTAATTGCAATAAAAAAGCACAGCATAAACTCGCAGCTTGCCCCCATTGACAACGCCTTAGAAAACATTTCTGAGTTGACGACGGTCGCGGGCAACAGCACGCAAAGCGCCAGCATTAAAGACCAAATCTGTAATACACACAGCACCTTAAAGGCCCTTCAAGCCGCGAGCGCTCAAGCGCTGCTGGATTCAAAATTAGTCAACGTGAAGCTCAATCACTTGGACAATGTCATTAATACATTGCCTTTTGGCGTAATGGTCTTTGACGCTGAAGCTAAGGTGGTTTTTGCCAATCGCGCTCTCTCTCCGCTGCTAGGACAAAAGAGTAAACAGTTTTTTGGTAAAGAATTAGCGGATTGGTGCGACATACCCGAACTTTTAGATTTTCTTTCGCA
This sequence comes from uncultured Granulosicoccaceae bacterium, assembly GCA_937965695.1. Lineage (GTDB taxonomy): Bacteria > Pseudomonadota > Gammaproteobacteria > CALCKW01 > CALCKW01 > CALCKW01. The sequence goes on along the minus strand of CALCKW010000015.1, from coordinate 32,677 downwards.
ACGGTTGCTCAAGAAGAAGCACAGTGTCAATCAACTGACCGTCAGTCACCCTCAACGTCCTAACCGATGGATGAAAGTAGAGATACGTGATCTGGTTGAGTCTTCTGCGGGTGCCGGAATTGCGTGTTTTTACGATACAACTGACGCAGTACAAGCCCAGAAAGCACGTGGTGAGTTCGTCACTAGCCTTTCACACGAATTAAAAACCCCTCTGCACACAATGAACTTGTTCGCAGAGACATTGCGCGGACCCGAAGGTGAGGACAATGAGATTCGCCTCGATGCCGCCAATGTTATCGGCGATGAAATAGAGCGCATTGATTCCTTGATTAGGAACTTGCTCGACGCCACGCGTATCGAAACAGGCACTCTCAATCTTGACCGCACACGCGTGCGACTGCCAGAGTTACTGAATGACTGCTTGGAGCGCATAAAAGCCAATTTAGTAGAGCGTCAGATAACACTCGTATCCAATATACCCAACGCCATGCAAAGTGTGTTTTTAGATAAAACAATGTTTTCAGTAGCACTAAACAATTTGCTAAGTAACGCCGTCAAATACAACCGCGATCAAGGCACGGTCACTGTCGACATGAAAGAAAACGACGACACCGTAACAATATCCATCGCCGACACAGGCGTTGGCATACCTGAAAAAGAACTGCCTTTTATTTTTGACAAATTCTATCGCGCGAGTAACGTTGGCAAAGATGGGCACGGTGTTGGCTTGTCCCTCGCTCGGGAAATTATTGCTAAGCACGATGGTCGCCTTACCGCGACGTCTACCGAAGGTGGTGGAACAACTTTCACCCTAACCTTAAATAAATCTGCAGCGTTGACGCGAGAGGCAGCTTGAAGTGCCAAGTTTACTGATAGTTGATGATCAGCCACATATCATCAGAATAATGAAGTCAGGTCTAGGAAGGCACGGCTACGAAGTGCAGACAGCTGCCAACGGGCAGCTGGCTTTGGATGCTGTGCGTGCGAATAGACCAGACTTCATTTTTACGGACATTGAAATGCCCGTGATGAACGGCATGACTCTGTGCGAAGAATTGCATTCGGAATTGGGAGACAATATTCCACAAATCCTGATTATCTCTGGTCGGTATGATCAATCGATGGATTCTTGGTTAGAGCAATTCAATGGGAAAGTACACTTTTACGAAAAACCCGTCAGCATGTCTCGCATGGTAGAACTGCTGTCAGACCTACAGGCTTAGAACGTTGAACCCTATTTCACCTGATCAGCTAGAACGTGCAGAACCAATCATCACTGATATTTGCAGTGGCGACGGTACCTTGTGCTTGTTACAGCCTGACGGAGAAAAAATTTGGCAAGTACCACCGCTTGATGAAGGTAAGCTCGAGCTATCCAAAGAAATCACCATCATAGACGAGCAGCATCAACCAATCGCCAAGGTGGAAATATATTGGCACGGAGAAATTCCTGACACCAAGCTGAAGGCCCTAGAACAGCTGGTTGAAACATGGTCTCAGGAATGTGCGCTCGTCCGTGAACTCGATGAGATGGCAGGAGAGCTTGCGGAACGCTACGAAGAACTCAATCTGCTCTACAAGCCCAGCAAGAAAAGCAACGATCGCAACAACGATGCAGACCAAGTTAAAGCGCTGTTAGATGAATGTGTCAACAAGTTGAATCTTGACCATGCCATTGCGATGCAAAGCGATTTTGGTATGTTCTACGCTGCTCACGAAGAAGGTGAGAAACCGCTTTATAGCGAGCGCGAGTACATATCGGTATTGCGAGAAGCATCGGCAAAATATGCGGATACGCAAGTAGCAGTCGTCATGAATACAAGTGCAGACACGCACGATCGCGGCCCTATTGAAAATTTCCATGCCGTTTTTACCCCACTACAGCCTAGCCCGTCTAATTCTTTAGGTGGATTGTGGTTCTTCAGATCTGACAAAAAAGAACGCTTTTTTAACAGTGACTCTAGGATCGCAACGAATATCGCCAGTGAGATTACAGGCAACTTACTAAAGCATCACGATACAACAACGGGTTTGTTGAATCGTTCTGGCTTTGAGAAATCTCTGCAATCATTGATCGACCTCGGTTCTGAAGTGAGCCCGAGCATTATCGCCTATATCAACATACAGCGTTTCAGCATCGTCAATGATCACGGCGGATATGTAGCCGGCGATCTTTTACTAAAACATTTTTCAGGGTTGCTGAACGACTACTTTCGCGAGACAGACATTGTTGCCCGTCTAGTGGCCGATGAATTCGTGGTATTGCTTAAAAACTGCAACAGCGAACAGGCCATCAATAGACTCCAGGGCTTTCTAAGCCAGGTCGCCAAACAACCGTTTAGCTGGAATGAGCAAAGTTTCCCGCTGTCGTTAGCTGTTGGTCTAACCCCGCTTGATACGCATGGCTCATCAAATTCCTGTATCAAAGAAGCAGATGCAGCCTGTGAGCTAGCTGCAGAGAATGGTGCTAATCAAATAAGAGTGTTCGACGGTAAAGACCAACAATACCAACGCTACGCCAGTGAGCGCCAGATGATTCCAATACTGCATACAGCATTGGCTGAAGATCAATTTGAGCTCTACGCGCAGCCTATCTATGCAATACATCCCGGATGGACAGAGTTGTCGCATGGAGAAATACTCGTTCGCCTGCGTGACAAAGACGGTGAAATGATTTCTCCGGGTGAGTTTGTACCTGTGGCTGAGCGCTTTGGTTTGATGTCAGATATCGACATGTGGATTGTTCAACATTCCATTGAAGCGCTGGCTCACTGGCAGCAAATAAACCCCGCAATTAAAACCAAGCTTTCGATTAATCTTTCTGGCCGCACACTCACAACTGATTACGCCAGCGAGCTATTGCGTCTACTAGAAGAAAGCAGCATTCTTGCCGAGCAAATTTGCTTTGAAATAACAGAGACTGCGGCGTTGATTGACATGGACACCGCAGTCAATTTCATCAATCGCCTACGTCATCAAGGTTGTTCTTTTGCACTTGATGACTTTGGTGCTGGGCTGAGCTCTTTTAGTTATCTGCAAAATTTACCCGTCGACTACCTTAAAATCGACGGTGCTTTTGTCAAAGACATAGCGACTGATTCAGTCTCCCGCACTTTCGTGGACGGAATCAACAATATTGGTCACGCGATGGGACTGAAAACTATCGCAGAGTTTGTCGCTGACCAAAAAGTACTAGAAGCGCTTACAGAACTAAAAGTTGACTATGCGCAAGGCTTTCATTGCGGCAAGCCGATGCCTGTCGCAGATTACTTTGCATTGTTAGCCCACACCCACGTCACACGCAAATGCTCTTGAGCGAGGAAGTAGCAAATGGAAATTACGCGTGCTTTACATGGGTCTTCGACTTGCCTGAGCATTCACGGTCCCCTAGATTCTGACGAGGCAGCTTCAACGCTCCGGCGCCAAGTAGAGGACTGCATGGCGACGTGGGACGTCAGTCTCATCATAGATTTGGCCAGTGTGCCGCTTATCTATAGCCAATGTCTCGAAGCACTGGTCGAAATATCTCAACTGCTCAGTCGCTCCGGTGGCGATCTGACGCTAATTAATCCTTCAAAGACACTCCGTGATGTTTTTAGTGCGGTGCGAATGCACGAGCACGTAGCAATCACCAGCGATAATGATCCTGCCGCCAATGTCGATGGGAATTTGAGATTTGGTGAATACTTGGTGCAACAGCAGCTTGTTTCGCCCTTTCAAATTGAAGAAGCAATCCAACGGCAGAAAAAAAGCGGCGGGCAGCTAGGTGAAATACTCATCGAGCAAGAACTTATCGATGACACAGCTGTATTAAGCTACCTCTCTGCACAACTTGACTACCCACTGATTCAGCTCAGAACTGGCCTGTATGATCCGACGATCATACGCGCCGCCATGACTCCGGACAACGCAAAACGCCTGAAAGTGCTTCCGTTGTTTCGTCTGCACGATACAATCTTTGTTGCGACGAGCAACCCGCAAGATTTACAACCTATCGACCACGTCTCCAGCACCACCGGTTGTGACGTCATACCTGTTCTTGCACGGCAATTAGAAATATACGAGAGCGCCGCTGCAGCCTATGGCGACGATATGGGTTTAAACTCCCTCATTGGAAGTTTGGATTCTGGCGATGATGTAGAAGTCATCGAACAAGTCTCGGATGCCTATTCGGCGATCGATGATACTTCAGACACCAGCCCTGTCGTCAATTTGATTAACAGCCTTTTGCAGCGGGCTGTCATGGAAGGCGTCTCCGACATTCACTTCGAACCCGAACGCAAAGTCACACGCATTCGATTTCGTGTGGACGGTATGCTGTTTAAGGTTATGTCTCCCCCCGTGGATGCTCACCCTGCTCTGGTCTCCAGACTGAAAATCATGGCAAACCTCGATATCGCCGAGCGTCGACTGCCACAAGACGGCCGTGTGCAAATCAACACTAACGGTCGAAACGTCGATCTTCGCTTTTCATCATTACCCGGAATTTTCGGCGAAAAAATCGTGCTGCGAATTTTAGATAAAAGCCGATCGGTGATGGACATTGAACGTTTGGGCATGAGTGTAAAAGCGCTGGAAGAGTTCAAAAAACAACTGGCACGTAGCCATGGCCTGATATTGGTCACAGGTCCCACTGGAAGTGGTAAAACTACAACGCTCTATTCCGCCCTTGATGCTCTTAACAGTATCGAAAAGAGCATCGTGACGATCGAAGATCCTGTTGAGTATCAAGTTGATGCCATCAATCAGAATCAAGTACGAGATAAAGTCGGCTTAACCTTTGCCAAAATGCTGAAACACGTCTTGCGACAAGATCCGGACATCATCATGGTTGGTGAGATTCGCGAGCGTGAAACAGCAGAAATCGCTGTTCAGGCGGCATTGACTGGCCACTTGGTACTATCAACGCTGCACACAAACGATGCACCGAGTGCGATAACTCGTCTACTCGATATGGGCATCGAGCCCTATCTTTTGTCCTCGTCGCTAGTGGGGGTAATGGCACAACGCTTAGTGCGCAGTATTTGCCCTAGCTGCCGCACAGAATACGTGGCTTCACCAGAGGTTCTCGCCACGCTCGGTATTACAACCGGTGAAAATATACGCTTAGCTAGGGGCCGTGGTTGCAGCCAATGTTATGACTCAGGTTACCGAGGTCGTGTCGCTATTCATGAGCTTATAACCGTCGATGAAAAGCTTCAACGGCTAATGGCTAACAATCCAACGCGTGATCAACTTAATGCGCACATGGCAGAAAGTGGTCTATCCACACTTTATCAAAGTGGAATTGCCAGGGTATTGGAGGGTGTCACCACACCTGAGGAAATCATGCGTATAACAGATAACTAAATGGCTATCGAACTCGACGTAGACAACAATCGTACAAGCGCTAATGCAATTGGCACAGCGACTCCTTTTGGTGCGCGCATAAAAGCCCGAGAACGTGCGGCTTTTTTTGAGCGTCTCTCGTTGATGCTCGATGCAGGTACTTCTCTGCATAGTGCACTAGACAGTATGTTGCGTTCAGGTAACTCAAGTTCGGCGCTTAACCCTGTAATTGCCCAGCTAAAAAAAGACGTCAACAATGGGGCGACGTTTGCGGATGGGTTGAGCAAACACCCTAACTTAATCGATGGCGTACAACTAAAGCTAATCTCAGCGGGTGAACAAGGGGGTTTTTTACCAGAGGTCATCACCAAAGTGGTCGACTTCGAGGCGAGACAAAATAAGCTGCGTGCTTCTGTGGTAGGCGCATTGACCTACCCTGCCGTGCTCATGTTTGTATCGCTGTTAGTTTGCATGTTCGTATTGCTGGTGGTATTTCCGCAGTTTAAAGATATGTTCTCAGCGCTCGATGACAAACTCCCCTTTGTCAGTCAGCTTATGTTTTCCTTGAGTAACCAGCTCACAGAAAACAGTATCGTATTCATACCGCTCTTTAGTGTTAGCTTCGCACTACTTTTAAAGTGGTCATTCTCTGACGCAGGAAAAGCAGCTTTTCGAGTTATACTTTTTCGAATCCCTTTTACTCGCTCGATGTACGTCAACTACGCTATCTCACAAATGACCCGAGTTTTGGGCCTTGCACTAGAGCATGGTGTCAGTGTTTCAGACGCACTCTTCTACTTAAAGGGCACTTTCGCCAATAGCGAAATAGGAAAAACTCTAGAAGATGTAGAAGAGCTTGTCGACTCGGGTCAAGGTCTAAGTGCCGGCTTTGAGCGCTCAGAGCACATGCCTGATCTGGTCAAGCAGTTAGTTTCTGCAGGGGAAGAAGCCGGTGCACTGGCACAGGTTTTTTCAAAACTGGCCACACACTACGAAACAGAAATAGACCGCCAGGTGAGTCTATTGGGCAAAATTGCCGAACCAATTATGTTGTTGATTATGGGCGTCTTGATTGGTGGCCTGGTTTCAGCGCTTATCCTACCTATCTTCAAGTTATCAACAACGATGAACTAATACCCACAATGTTGTAACGTTCTGAGCGGCTGAATACTCGAGACTACCCCAAATATTTAACTTCCGAACAATTCTGCCGTTTAAGTAAGAAGACCCAATACATAAAATAGTGACTCTGCTACAGCTTTCGAATTAGATGTCGCTATTGGTAGCAGAACTTATTAAAGGAGGACGCATGACGCGCCCAACAGGAAAACTCCGTGGTTTCACCCTGATCGAGCTATTGATTGTCGTGGTCATTTTATCGACCCTGGCAGCGATCGTGGTGCCTCAGTTTGCCTCTTCTAGTGACTCAGCCAAGGTTGCGGCCGCAAAGTCCAGCCTTAGTGGTATTCGTTCTGCTTTGGAGGTTTATCGTACGGAGAAAGGTGAGTACCCACTAGAACAAGACCCTACTTTTTGTACGGGCTCAAGTTTAACCCTGGGTAGCACTGCGCAAGATAAGCTTTATCAAGCACTCAGCTACTACTCCAACGGTGACGGCGAGGTTTGTGAATCCAAAACCGACGCTCACCCTCAAGGCCCTTACCTTCGTGCAAGAGAGTTTCCAGTCAACCCGATTAACAACACCAATACTGTAGTGATAGAGACAGATGAGATACTTGGCGTAACAGCTACAACAACTGGAGAAGGCTGGCTCTACCAGCCAGGAACCGGGCAGTTCATTATCAACATCACTGAACACGAAAACGAATAATAAATATCTTTCTCGACCGTCTGATTTTACGTTGAAGAGCAAAAAAATAAATAAAGCACGCATCAAAACTCTAGCAGGATTCAGTCTGCTAGAACTTTTGGTCGTGCTTTTTTTGTTATCTCTGGGTTATGCGACCCTGTACTCAGCCGGCATAGGCGACAGTGATCAATCCGATTCTTTTGAAACCACAAAGTCAGAAGTTCGCGCGTCTATTAGGTACGCAAAACGACTAGCACTGGCGAAAGGGCAACCTGTTGCAGTCAGTATACTTGCCGACGAAATCAGGCTTTTTGATTCCACCGGCACAAATGCCATTCCCTCTCCTACCACGAAGAAAGCCTACGTTGTCTCATCCAGTTTTAGTCTTAGTTCTTTCGTTGTAGACGAGACGACTTTAATGCTCGCAGACGGGAACAGCGTATCTCAGATATATTTTGATGAGCATGGTCGTCTGAGTTCTAAGGTGACAGCAGGCGATGCGTTCTCGCCACTCAAAGATTCAGTCTCGATTACAATTTCAGACGCAGGCGGAGCTGCTGAAAAAATTGTCACCATCAATAACATCACCGGCGAGTTGATGTGATTTTAAAATTAACCAAGCAACGCTTCTAAATGGCTTGAATCATCGATTATTTGCATAATATCTGCATGTAGCAATGCAACGTTCTCATCATTCAAAGAGCATTGCACGACACATGATAGCTCCAACACACGCAGTCATCACCAAACAATCCGCATTTACGCTGGTTGAGGTTTTGTTCGCGATATCTATCAGTGCAATTTTAATGGGTGCAATTGCACTGAGCTTAGGTGTTCAGTCAGACCTTGCTGATGCATCTAAAACAACTTCTCCACTCGCCACCTTGAGCAAGCGGCTCGATCAAATACAAGAAACACAATTAGTAAGTGATCTCGAGGCTCTGGTCGGGGTCAGTGCTGCATCTAATCCCTTATCAGACCCCAGTGGAACCACAGGCCAGATTCTAGTCAGCGTGGACAATGTTCAGACTGGCTCCAACGCCACAGCTGCGCAAATACTTGCCATCAAGGTTAGCTCTGGTTCAAGCACCCTGACCCGCTGGCTAACACCCACTGAAGCTCCATGAAAAAGCGACTAAGTGCGGGCTTTACACTTTTAGAAATGCTCTTAGCACTGGTTTTGGGCGCCATATTAATGGCCACCATCACCACGATGGTCATGCCATTGCTTCACTCCAGCAAATCGCAAGTTGAGTCTTTACGCCTCGGCAATGAAACGGATCAAGTACAAGACTTCTTTGAAACAATTGAAAAAATCGCTGGCCGGGGCACTCCTGCATTTCCCACACTTTTGGACAGAGGTCAAATAAGAACGTCAGTCGCTATCCAGTTCTTGGGCACCGGTCATGACCTACCCGAGGACGCTAATGGCGATGGCGCCCACGGAATAGCCAACATGGATCCCAGCGGTTATCGCTCGACGAGTGCAGCGCTAAGCGATGCCGAAGACGACGACAACGACGGTGTGTCCAATGAAGACGCAGAAAATGGTCTAGACGACGATAACGACGGATTAATTGACGAAGACCCAGGGCACAACGACGACGGCGAGAATGTGCTTGGCAAACAAGATTACGACGACAACAATGACGGTTTATACGACCTAGTCTCGAGTGTTGGAATATCGAAAGAGACATACGCTTGGACACCGTTCATCCCAAATAGCTTATACGCGACGGCCCAACTTACAACCGGTGAATATACCTACAGAGTATGGGGGTCTAACTATAAGACATCCGAAGATGATAACGAGGATGGATTGTCTAACAATAGTCCCGCAGTCACTTGGTCCGCCCGGCTCGAAAACAACCAGCTTATCTGCACGACACCTGTCATAAGACACCCTGATTCTACTGACGATGACTACGCATTTTTACGGTACGAAGAATACGTTTGTTTAGACAATGTGCAAACCTTCGAAGTCGTGCGAACACACACTAACACTGGCACTGTTAACTACAAAATATCTCTTAGCGTCAGTTCTGCTGGAACTGAGTTTAAAGAAGAAAGAATCTTGGTGTTTCCGTGACTAATAAAAGTAATCAAGGCTATGTGCTGATATCCGTACTGGTGGTTTTGCTGACGGTTTTGGCAGCAATTGTTACAGTCAACACCAGTTATACAAACACCATTGTGGTCGAAGCTGACACCGACCCAACGATCCGTCGAGAGATAGAGAAGAGCGCATTCGCTCATTTGCAAGCTTACACAGAGCAAGAAAACTGCGGTATCAATCCAGTCAATATAACAGTTGATGGCGAAAAGGACGGTGTTACCTACGCACTCAACTGGGTCAAAAATGCTACTGGGACTGAGCTCACTGGCGACTATCAAACCTCGGGGGCTCAGAGTTACAGCTGGACAAGCAAGCAAAAGCAAATAGAGCTCTACGGTTCTAACCAGTCGACATCATGGTTGCTGGACTCCTATTTTTCTGACTTTGTCGAAATTAAATACGAAAAAGACGATCACCATCACGACCACAGTGATCATGACGAAGGGAAAGTTTCGTTTGAAAAAGACATTATCTTGAGAAGTCTCAAGCTTGGTCCGCTATTGCGCGAACCTGTCTCTCTGGTCAATGCTGAATTGCAACTCACCGCAACAAGTGGCGCCAACACGGTCGATGAACTACAAATACACGCGATAAAATACCCTTGGGATCCAACATACGTCTCGTACGCCTACACCGGCATTGGTACATACACAAGTTGGCCAGAAACGGGATTCGATAATTTCGAAACACTGGACACGGTTGCTACAGAGCTCAACGACATTGTCAAATTTGATATCACCGGTTTACTGAGATCGTGGATTGATCGCAGCAGACCAAACCACGGTTTTGCATTGTCTTCTACATCAAATACAAAATTCGAATGGGTCAGTAAACCTGATGATAGTAATTTCGAAGAGCGCCCGAGAATTAACTTTAGTTACCGTTGCGCTTGTGGCGAGGCTTGTGTTGGCATAAAGCAAAATGAAGTGGTTGTGTTAGGCTCACTCAATGATATCGACGGATATGGCGGAACTGAGGAGAAGCTCACCAAACTGTGGCTGCACCGCGCCCACGAAGATTATCTCGTACCAAAAACACCGAGCGAGGAAAACTTTAATCGCACGGTTTATGAACCTGCAGGGTTGTCAGCCTTTGAGGTCGTCAATATGCCTTCTGGCAAAGAAGTGATTGGCATACATGTCGAACCCGCAAATTCAGACCACCCTGATCACCACTATTACACGGTGATGGCCGGTAATCCTGTCAATTCTTCATCAGCAGATTTGCCCGACGCGGCAGACGCCGAGTTGATATATTTACAGTCGCCCGGTGATGAACCAACAGGAGACGCTCTAGAAGCACGCGTGTTGTCTCTTTTTCCCACCAAAACAGCATCTTCGCAGAACGTCACCGACTACATCAGTGATGGTGACGACTATGTCGGTGGATTTAGCTACTACGATGAACGCTATTGGTTTGCGCAAAGAACTGCTGGAGATAACTTACTGCAAGATTACCCTGTAGAGCTCGATTCTGCTGCATACGACCTACACAAGGCAGACCTCAGTAGAACACCGTTAAATCTAGACCCCATTGCCTTTAATGGTAACCACGTGCCACATGCGCTGCATGTCATCGATCAGCATAATGTACTTCTAACGGGCGAATATCACTTTGTTTGGCCGGGCTTTTGGGCATCGACATTCGGCCAACTCAAGTCTTACGACGGCGACGTGGTTTTGTACAACACCATCACGAAAAAAGCTCGAATAATCGACGGAGAAATAGAACGCAGCAATGGCAACAACATTCGTACCATAGGTTATTTTGAAGAACCAATACCACCCGCAGGCTCAACTGACAATCGCTACAAAGCCGCACTACCAACCTTGTTTGAATAGCTTCAATTAATTCTGCTCACGCGGGTTTCAGAAATATTCACACACTAACGTGTGAGCAAGCCCGAATTTTGCATGGTTTTAATATTGGCAGCTGATTGCCTGGTAGAGCAAAGGTATGCAAAACAACCCACAGACTCAGAGCGCATTGACTCAAGCCAAAGCTATTGCTAACAAAGCTGCAGAGGCTTGGCGGCGCACTCAACTTCAAGGCACTGGCCCTATAGGGCTGGATTTTGGCTATGAAAGCGTCAACGCTGTGCAGTTGCACAGACGCGGGTCTGCCCTGCGTGTGGTTGCAGCGGCTACGGTTGCCTACTCCAAACCCCGCGATAAAGTGCTCGGTGATCCTACACTGCTTAAGCAGATGATTGTCCAATTGCTAAAAAGTAGCGACTTCAAAGGGAAAGAAGTCATCGTTTCAGCTCCATTGGGCGACCCCAAGGTGTTGTCGCTTTCTTTTAAATCAAGCTCACCTCAAGATGTTCCACGACAGGTGATGGAGCTTGTCAAAGAACGTCTGGGTGGCAGCGATCGCGACTGGTTAGTGGATTATTTGCCCGTTAAGATGAACGCAAAAAACTCGCAAGACACCACCGTCATGGCCGCAGCAATGCCGCGAGAACAATCACTACAGTTCATGCAGCACCTACAAGATGCTGGACTGAATTTGCTTGCCTTAGAAATCGCCCCACAGGCTCTACAGCGTTTACTAACACTGATCGAAGATCCAAAACCCAACTCTCTGGTGATTAATTTTGGTCAAAAAAGTAGCTACATAAGTCATTATTCACACGGCCGGTTGACAATGGATCGAGAAATTCCTGTAGGCCACGAAGATTTTGTCGAACTCATTGGGCAATCTTTAGACCTTGAGCCACCCTTGGATAGCACCCTGTTTAATGCAATTGGTTTTGGTCGTGAAACAGAAATCTCTCCTCTGGTTTCTGCTACCTTCGCCCGCCTGAAAGTACAAATCGACCGGATGAATCAATACATACAATCTCAATTGCATGGCGACGGCATCGATTGCATATACCTCACCGGAGAAGCAGTCAACTGGTCTGGTGCGCAGCATGCTTTTAGCTCCGTGCTCAACTATGACGTTAAAACGCTTAACGCATTGGATATTATGCAAAGAGATGCGGGCGTTTTTGTGCAAGAGAAAAAACAGGTATCGCTTTCTATCGCAGCAGGGCTAGCCATGCGGTGGGCTGTATGAACGAGATGAACTTTATTCCTTCAAGCATCGCGCAACAACAGCGCAATCAAAGACTTCTGCAAAAAGCCGGTAGATATATTGTATTTAGCGTAGCTGCATTGCTCGCCACCCTATTTGCGCTTTCGGCCTACAACCAGCAGGTAAAGCGAGAGATAGCGGCGCTAAATAGCAAAAAAAATCAGATTAATGAGCTTCTTGCCTCACGTAAATCCGAAGAATCCAGTTTAAAACAATCTCAGCGCGTTGCAGCCAGCCTGAATGATCTAAACAGCTTTAGTGCCCTTACTGCAATGCTCGATATGCTGAACGACAGCATCCCTGATGAAACCGAACTGACAAATTTTGAAACAGAGATTGACCAAACCGGTCGATCCATCGTGACAATCGTTGGGGTAGCAGACACTCATCAGAATCTCACTCAGTGGATTGGCAAGCTTCAAGAAACCAGCGGCGTACAATCTGCAGAATTGGTGTCTAGTGAATCAATTCAAAGTACTAAGCAAGATGAACTGAAACAAAAATTTCTACTACAAATCACGCGTTTAGCGCTTGAAGAAGGTCAGCGATGAATGCACTAATAAACCAGCTAAGGGATCTGCCGACCGTCAATCTAGCGGCTTATCTGTTCGGTCTATTAGCCATCATGGCATCCATGATATTCATCCATGGAATAAAACCGGCCTATACCGAAAAGCAGGAACTGCAAGTCGAGCACAAACAGTTGACGCGTCTTGCAGGCAAATTTGACTTGGTCGATTTACAGCTGTCTTTGGAAGAAACAAAAGAAAAACAACAGCAGGTGCGCGCTTCTATGCTGGAAGATATACCGGACCGCAACCTCGAGACTAGCTTACCCACTATCCTAGAATCCTTGCACCGCGCCGCAAAGCAACACGGCTTACGCACGCAGAAGCTTCAGCCTGGCGAAGTGAAGCAAAACACGGAAATCGCGACGGCTCCGGTTGCCATTCAGGTCATTGGTCGCTATCAAAATATCTACACTTGGATTCACGACTTCTCAAAACAAATAGAGGGAGTTTCTGTTACTGACATACGGGCGGACGGCTCCCCAGGCAGCAACGGACAACGCACAATGGCGATGAATTTGGTGATCTATGGGCGCTAAAATAATTGTGATCAGTGCATTAATACTCGGGTTATTCAGTGGTGTAGCCCTGAGTGACAATCACATCAGAGACCCGTTTGCGACATTAGCCAATGCCCCAGATAAACCAGAGACACAATCGCTCATAGACATAGATCGTCCAGTTACAACGCGCGATTTGGAGCTTCGAGCGGTTCTGTGGGGATCACATCCGTTGGCCAACATTAGCGGCATGATCGTTGCAGAAGGAGATCGAGTACACGACTACACAGTGCAACAGCTCAGTCGAAAAACAGCTGTTCTGCGTCAAGCAGACAAAACGATTTTATTAGTTCTCGAAGAGGACAGTTGAGGGTATGCAGATCCAGCGCTTTAAGTCAGTCTCCTACGGTCTATTCGTCTTTGCGTTCAGCATGATTGCAAGCACGGGTCACACTGCCTCAGAATATAAAATTACTTCCGTGGGCAAGAGTGCGCACGAGATTCTGAACACGATCGCCAAGCAATCCAATAAGGGCATGGTTATCAATGCGCCTGATGTTCCTCTCACCATCAATATCGCTTCCGATACAGCGTATTCCGCCGTTCTGCAAGTTGCGAACGATGCCAGCTACCGCATGCGATACCAGAATGATTCTTTTCAAGTGGGGCCAGTGCTCAATGAGAAGCAGGCATCTGCCAAAAAATCGGCAAAGACAAAAAAAGACACCTTTAGCCTAACACTGCGTGACACACCCGTGGTCGAAGCTTTCGAAATGCTGGCAAAGCGCGGACGAGTCAATTTGGTATTGGCACCAGATGTTTCGGGCACTGTTTCGGCGAATCTCTATGATATTGATTTAGCTGGTGCTATTGATAATGTTGCGAAAGCAGCTGGTTTAGTGGTCAGTCGAAATGCTCAGGGCATATACGTCAGTAGAGCCGGCAATGCGTTAACTGCCGCCTTGCAAGACAGCCGTAGCGAAGTCGAGTCGTTTAAAATTCAGTACTCGGACGTCACGAGTGTCGAAGGCATTATGCGAGAGTATTTGAGTGACGAGGGCAGCATTACTTCTCTCCCCAATCGGCGCATGATCATTGTTAGAGATACCCCTACTATTATTCGGGAACTCAGAAGCCTGTTGAAAAAAATCGACATGCAACCACGTCAGATTCTGATCGAGGCGAAGATCTTAGAGATCACTCTCACTGAAGAAGAAACTTTCGGAATAGATTGGCAAGCTACAAGAGCTGACACAGAATTCGGCACACTTGCTCTGGCCAACCGCAATACCGCCGGACTGTTTCTCAACTTGTTGGGTAACGACCTCAATGCATACCTTAGCGCGCTTAGTACAAGTGGCCGTGTACGCACTCTCTCGACGCCAAAGCTTTTAGTCTTAGAGGATCAAGATGCCGAAGTTATAGTTGGCGATAAGCTGGGATACAAGGTCGTCACCACAAACGGCGTGAGCACCACAGAATCAGTGGAGTTTCTGGACTCGGGTATCATTCTTAGAGTCAAAGCATCTGTGGATGGCCAAGATCGCATCTTGTTGGACGTGCATCCCGAAGTGTCAAACGGCTCACTTGTGGGTGGACTGCCTGTTCAAAAAACCACTGAAGTTTCGACTCATCTGTTAGCCAACAGTGGTGAAGAGATTTTTATTGGCGGACTAATTCGCCGCACAAAAACAGACAACGTTTCGGGTGTTCCAGGTGTATCTGATGTGCCAGTGCTGGGCAACCTATTTAAAAAGACAGAAGACAATGGCAACCGGACCGAGACGGTGGTTATCATCAAACCAAGAATCGTGCATAACACCGAAGCTGAACTAGATCCCATGGCCGATCTGCTGGAGTCTGATAGTTGGTTCTATGAGACGCTTCCGCCAATTGATTTGGTTTTTGGCTGCGTGAACAATCGCTGTGGGTTCTAAGTTTGGTTCTGTGACCCAAGCCTGAAGAATCTTGTTGAGTTACCCAGAAAAAAAGCCGCCAATGGGCGGCATCGGCGGCTTCAAACTGTGTGACGACTTCCATGCCATCCATTATTGTTTTTGTATTTGCAGGGCTTTCTTGTTTAAGTGCCTAAGCATCCGATGCAGCACTTAAAATATATATCGGTGTACTACCTGTGAACTTAACCCTTTTGCAGTGCTCTCTGACTTAAAGCAAAAACTTTGCGGTATCATAAAGCACCCTATAGCTATCGGCACAAGCCAAAACGGAGTGTAGTAACATCTGGGATGCGCGCATAAAAATTAGTTAAAATATTGATTTTTAATAGCTTTTTTCATATTACAGCTGCCCAAGGGTTTATTAAAACAGTCCTGACTTCTAAGGCTCCCTAACCTAAGTCATGACGGGCTAAGTACCATGGCTCCCAAACCCGCTTGTGTTGAGACAAGAGAGAAGCCGAGCAAAGTACGCTAAATTATCGAAAGACTTTCAGCAAAAAATGATAATACGCGTTGAAGCCGTGGCATCATCAGCGACTCCTACCCTGCCACTCCACTACCGAGCTAGGAAATAGTTTTTGATCTACGTCAAAGCCAACACTAATTACCTCGCTCCGACGGTTAGAGACTGGTTTCGGGCGCTGCTTGTGCTTTTAGTAATAACATTTAGCCATTCCGCATTAACGGCAGAAGACCAGCCAAAAGTAAAAATTGAGGGTGTCAGCAAAATACTGGCTGTCAAACTTGGCCAATACGTTCAGGAACCATCCAGTCAATCACCTTCTGGTTTACGATATTGGCAACGATCGGTTCAGCAACGCCTCACGCAAGTTTTAGCGGCTTTGGGTTATGACAGCGCTCGAGTAGAGAGCCAGCTGATTGACAACGAACTCAATGTGAACCTAACGCTCGGCCCAGCCACTACCTATGGCAAGGTAGAAATTAAGATTCTGGGCGAAGGTGCAAAAGAAGGTATTCTGAAAACCTACGTAGCCTCATCTGCACCCCTTGTGGGGGAGCAGCTGGTCCACGCCGACTATGAAGGTTTTAAGGCCGATCTACTGTCAATTGCTTTGACTTTAGGCTATTTTGACGCGGCCTACGAAAGTCATCGTTTAGCGGTGTCACGCAAGACACACAACGCAGAAATAACTTTAATTTTAAACAGTGGAGTACGTTATCGCTACGGGTCCATCAACTTTGACCAGAGCGAGCTTTCTCAAGAATTTTTACACCGATGGGTACCCTTTCAAGAAGGGGAACTCTACGATTCCAGCAATGTTGATACCCTCGCTGGAGACCTACGAGACAGTGGATACTTCGGAAACGTGCGCGTTAGAGCGGACCTGGACAATGCCAACAACGGTACAGTGCCCATTCAAATCGAAAGTACCCTGCGCGAACCACACTCTGCCACAGTTGGCATAGGCTACGGGTCAGACTCGGGACCACGCATACGCGGTAGCATCACTCGCCACTATGTCAATCAGCACGGGCACAGCGCGGGTGTCGAGACCATCTTATCCGCAACCAACCAAGAGCTGAGTACTTACTACAGCTTGCCGCATCACCCAGACCCTGCAAACCATTATTTGCAATTGGATGCGGGGGTCGCCAATGACATTGATGACGACGTCAAATCACTGCGTTACACCATCGGCGCTAGCCATCGCCGTATCGACAAACGAGATTGGCTGCAAACTTATTCGCTGAAATACCAACATGAAATTTCAGAGATAGACAACAGCAGAATGCGTACACAGCTCCTGATTCCATCTATTGGGATGAGTCGCGAGCGCACAAAACAATTGACCGATTGGGGAACATTTAAATACAGTGTCGACGCACAACTTAGTATGGCGCGAGAAGAAATCCTTTCAGATCTCAGCTTCGAGCGCTACTACTTAAGACTTGGGTCAAGCCAAGCATTTTCACCAGAACATCTTTTACACACCCGATTGGAGTTGGGCCGTTTAGAAACGGAGAACTTTAGCGATATACCATTAAGCCTTCGATTCTACGCAGGAGGCGATGACAGCATACGTGGTTTTGGCCGTCGAGAAGTCTCCCCTCAAGATGCAGACGGCAACGCTATAGGCGGGCGATATTTAAGCACTATTTCGCTGGAGTACGAGTATCGCGTGCGTGCCAGTTTAGGCATAGCGCTGTTCGTCGATGCAGGGCGTGCGGGCTTTAGCGAGCTAGACCCGATCGCCTATGGCGGGGGCTTTGGCGTCCGGTGGTACTCGCCAGTAGGTCCGATCAAACTCTATTTAGGTGCTCCACTGAAAGGCGATGAAAAGTCACCGCGTTTTCATCTTTCGGTGGGTAATTAAAGCATGTGGAAAATGATTCGATGGACCTTGCTTCTTGTGTTGCTGCTTGCGCTTTCGCTGTTGGCTTGGGTGATTTTTTCAAACGCAGGCACGCGATGGGCTTTACAACAAACTGATCAGCAGATCGATGAACTGTCAATCTCAGGGATAAATGGCCGTGTTTTTGACGACTTAACCTTAGAGTCGCTGCACTATCAATCTGCTGATACAGAAGTCATCGCGGAGGATTTTAACGGAAAATGGGCTTTAAAATGCCTGCTTAAAAAAATGCTCTGTATTGAAAACCTTAGTCTATCCAGTCTATCGCTCAAATTACCTGCGGCCGCAGAAGAAGATAAAGAACCGGAAACCCCTTTCTCTTTACCTAAGTGGCCTTTAGCAATACAAATAAAAAAGGCGCGTATTGACACACTCAGCATTTTGCAAAACGAGCAAACCCAAACGATTAACGAACTGGAACTCAGCGCTAGCGTTTATGATTCAGCTATTCAAGTTGAAAATGCCGCTCTAACCTGGCAAGAAAACCGTGCAACCTTAAAAGCAAAAATAGAGCTGTCAGACGACTACCCCATCGATGCTGATCTCGATTTAACAATACCAAAATTATTGGGCGTCAATGGCAGTGACTTATCTTTAAGGGCGACGGGCTACATTGCCAAAGATATAAAAATAAAAGCACTGCTCAGTGGCCAACAGACGGCAGAACTGAACGCCTCGATAAAACCCTTGGCCAAACCTCTACAGCTAAACGGGACCCTGATGGCCTCCCTGCTGCAGTCATTAGAAGCCGAAGACCAAGCAATAAAGCTACAAGGTTTACAGCTCGATTTTACTGGCGATCTAGAACGACTCAACATTAAAACCAAAACAGCCGTCACAGCCGACCAAGTCCCGGAAAACCAGTTGATAGCCTCTGCACAGCTCATCGACATAGCAGAACTTCGAGATATTAACCTGCAATTGACAACACTAGGGGGCAGTGCTGAGGTAGCAGGAAATATTGCTTGGCAAGAGAGCCTCAGCTGGGACCTCACAGGCGGATTTAGCGATATTGATATAAGCCAATATCGTGCAGATGTAAGCAGCACCGTTTCTGGCACATTAGTCAGCAACGGCAAACAACAAAACGGCGAATTTATTAGTCCTGTTACCACTATGACGATTACGGGTGATTTACAGGACAGGCCTTTAACCGCAGACATTAATATAAGTCTGGGCGAACAGGGTGTCATTGATCTAAAAACTTTTGCGTTGAAAAGTGGGAACAATTACCTAAATGCTCAAGGTGCCATTGATCAACAGCTCAACGTCGATGCAGTGATCTCGGCTCCAGAGCTGGCCAGCTTGTGGCCTGGGCTGACAGGTTCTTTGTCGGGTGACATCAAAGCCCGTGGCAACCGAATCACTCCCACCATAGAGGCAGATCTAAAAGGCGCAGCGCTCGGTTACGGAGAATTTTCGGTCGCGGACTTGGCGCTACAAACAACAATTGTTGAAGGTGCTTCAAGCGACAGCAAACTGACAATTACAACAAACGGGCTAAAAGGCCCGAGTCTAGAAGATGGCTCTTTGCAAGGTACTTTGAAGGGCACTTTATCTCAGCATTCACTGGATTTAGTGGCTAAAACCTCTCAGCAATCCGCAGCGCTTCAACTCGCTGGTGCGCTCACTGGCGCCGACTGGAACGGCTCACTGGACGCAGCCCAGCTGGCACATCAGAAAATAGCGTTATCGCTTCAAGCGCCAGCGGCCATCAGTTGGAAGAACGATCTCGCTCAAGTTTCCGTATCCGCGCATTGCTGGCTTCGCGCAAGCGCCTCTCTCTGCCTGCAAGAAGATGCAACTATTAGCGCAGACGCAGGAGAGGCCATGCTTGCCATATCAGATTTCAACTTGGGTGATCTCAACCCGTTGTTACCAAGAGAAACAAAGATCTCTGGACTACTGCAAGCTGATATCGATGGTCGTTGGACAAAAAATACTTCACCCTTTGTTAAGCTAAAAACCGAAGCGCAAAAACTCGCGCTGCAAACAACGGATCCCGACGGCAAAGCATTCAGTATCAATTTTAACCAAGCCGAACTCGACGTCGATTTGGACCAGCAGGTCGGAGATCTAAAGCTGCGAATCTCGTCTCCCCAGCAGGGTCGTACGCAGATAGATGCTCGTGTTGTTCCCAGTACCAAAAGACTGACAGGTAGTGTCAACATCGAAGGCTTTCTGCTGCAACCACTCAAAGCCTTATTGCCTATGCTGGACAAATTACAGGGAGAAATTAGCGCAAAAGGTGTTCTGTCAGGTGAGCTGACAGATCCAAATTTTAAAGGACGAGTGCAACTTAGCAACCCCGCCATTTCGGGTGCAACGATCCCATTGACTATCGACGGAGGCAAGCTAACCGTCGATGTAGACGGTCGAGACGCCACACTAAATGCACATATCAAAACACTTCCAACCGGGTCACTAAACATAACTGGCGACGTCTCTTACCAAGAAGGCTTCCTCGCTAAAGTTAAGGTGGTCGGCGAGCAACTAGCGGTTATTTTACCTCCTACCGTCGATGCTACGGTCAATCACAATATCTCCCTGCTTTTGAACAAAGACAAATTAACCGTACGTGGCAAGGTGCATGTGCCAGACGCCACCATTGTATTAGAAGGGATAAAAGGAAGCGGCCCGTCACTGTCTAAAGACTTGGTACTTACCGATGCAGAAGATCAAGGAGACTTAAGCGGCAACACAGGCACCACGTTACAAACTGATCTCGACATACAAGTCCAGGTGGACGATGACGTACGCATGTCTGGGTACGGATTCGACACGCGATTAGAAGGTGACATTAAAATACGACAGCGTGTCAATCAGCCCATTCAGCTTGCAGGTGAGCTTTCGCTGCAAGAGGGCAGTTACCATGCTTACGGCCAAGACCTGACCGTGCGTCGTGGAGAGCTGCTGTTCGTTGGCCCAGTGCGAGCGACACGACTAGACGTAGACGCCTATCGAACCACAGAAAGTACGGAAGCCGGGTTAATTTTGGAAGGCACACTGCTGTCGCCTGTGACCACGTTGTATTCTGATCCCGCTATGTCAGACGCGGACGTGCTCTCGCACATTGTGCTGGGAGGCCCACCTGGTCAAGGAGGCGATGAAAGCGCCCTGCTTGCGCGTGCGGCGCTCAATCTCGGTCTAAAAAACGGCAACCGCATCGCTGGGCAGTTCGCCAGTGCAGCCGGCATCCAAGATTTTAATATTGGTGCAGATGGCAAAGGTGAGAACACAGGCGTCATTCTCAGCGGAAGAGTGTCACCCAAATTGTTATTGAGCTACCGCATCGGCATATTTGACGCGGTCGATACGCTAACGGCCCGATACGACCTCAATCAAGAGCTGTATTTAGAACTGATGCGCGGTGTCGATCAGGCAATAGATTTGTTTTATACATTTGATTATTAGCGCTGAACGCGCGAGTTGTGCAATGCGTCAAAACACCCTGAATTATCCTTTCACACCATGAAATATGCCGCACTTTTCAGAAACCTAATAGCCTGAAATAATCTTTAATTTCAATTGGTTAAACAGAAAACAGATGCGGTTCTGCCCTGAAATCTAAGGCTGAAAATTTTCGCTTAACTGTATTGACGCACCGCAACAAAATCGACTATTCTTTTACCTGAGACGCGTCCCGAATCATCGGTGTGACGCGCCCCTCCTCCATCCTCCTTTTGGTGTTTTGCCGTCTCTTTATGAGGCGGCATTTTTTTTGCCCCTACAAAAGATCATTGCGCGATTTTTCTGAGAAACACGCAGATACAACTCTACCAGCGGCAGGAGCCAAAGAGCCCTATGGCCAGGCATCAACAAAACACCAATTTGTTTGACAAAACCCTCAGCAATCTTGTCGGGGCGTGGAAGAACATCAGTTTTGGTGGACGTCACACGGATGGCTTACAGCTCAGCCCGTACCTGCACGACCAAGAATGCGACGCCCTGCTAGAACATATTCGCGACTGCCTCAGTGGCCGAGGCGGCGAAGTATCTGCTCGCTTACGCGCGGCAGAATTGGGCGAGACTTACCTAAAGTTTAACGACGAAGGAAGGCGCAAGTTTTTAATGCTGCTGACTGAGGAGTTCAGCAGCGACGACGAAGCCATCGCCTCAGCCGCTCAAGAGTTACTGTTAGCGAAAAACACAGACGAACGCCAGCGCACGCAATCGCGTCTGCGCGACCTGCTGCAACCACCGCAAGTTTTACTGCTCACTCAGTTCAACGCATTGCCACAGGGCACGCAATTTTTAGTGGATATGCGCGCCGATATCGTCAGGTATCGGCCGAGCTGTCCACGACTCGCACCACTGGACAACGAACTGAAACGTCAACTGAGCAGCTGGTTCGACATAGGCTTCTTAGATTTACGCCGCATCACTTGGGACGCACCCGCCGCTCTCTTAGAAAAACTGATCCACTACGAGGCTGTTCATCAGGTTAGCGATTGGGGAGATTTAAAAAATCGCCTGAGCGACGATCGCAGGTGTTTTGCCTTTTTTCACCCACGCATGCCAAAAGAGCCACTGATTTTTGTGTGGGTTGCTCTGATGCCTGAAATGCCAGAAACCATCTCTGAAGTATTGGAGCGACCTGACGAACCCATTGATCCAGAAGACGCAAAAGCAGCAGTTTTCTACTCAATCTCAAACACGCAAGTTGGCCTTCAAGGTGTCAGTCTTGGTAATTTCTTAATCAAGCGAGTTGTTGACAAGTTAAGTAAAGCACTGCCGAACTTAGAAACCTTTGGCACCTTGTCGCCAATATCAGGTTTTAGAGACTACCTAGTGCAACATCTGCCTGTCGACAGTGGCGTAGCCTTGAGTGAGCCGGAATATAGGAAGCTAAAAGAATTGGCTCCGGAAGAATCGCCACCCGAACTGATTGCTTCAGGCCGTTGGTTGGACAACGAAGAACTGCGTGACGTTGCGGCGGAACCTATGCAACGATTTGTTGCACATTACTTAACCCAAGAACATCGCACAGGTAAAACCGCAGTGATCAACTCAGTGGCGCATTTTCATTTATCAAACGGCGCTAGGTTGGCACGTATCAATTGGCTCAGTGATCTATCGGAAAACGGACTGCGCCAGAGTTACGGCCTGATGGTGAACTACATTTACAAACGCGAAGAGATTGAGCTCAATCACGAGCAATATGTGGAAAACGGTGTGGTAAACAGTGATCCCGCCGTGACCGCGTTACTCACACCGCGATAACACTACCAGAGCTGTCTCACCCGTCGCCTAGCTTCTCTGGGCGACTGCTCAAATAGCGCTCTAAAACTTTGGCTAAAATGCCCTGCAGATGTAAAACCGCAAGCAATCGCAATATCGATCACCGGCAAACCCGTCTGTTGTAAGAGCTGCTGACTGCGGTGCAGTCGAAGGTTGAGATAATGGCGAGACGGGGTGATATCTAAATAGCGCCTGAAAAGTCGTTCCAACTGCCGTTTGGACACGCCAACGATTTCAGCCAACTCACTGGCCAACAATGGCTGCTCAAGATTGGCTTCCATCAACTCAATGGCCTCTAGCACCGCCGGATGATTAATACCCGTACGAAAACACAAGTCCATACGCTGTGGATCACGCGATGGTCTGATGCCGCTGTGAATCAGCACGTCCGAGATTTCAGCGGCCAACTCTTGGCCGTGCTTGTCGCGTACCACTTGTAACATCATGTCCATAGCGGCCGTACCACCGGCACAGGTCAAGCGCTCGCGATCGACCTCGAATAACTCACGCGACACAACCAACTGCGGAAACTCCTCAACAAAACCGGGGATATTCTCCCAGTGCAATGTACAGCGGTAATTGTTCAACAAGCCTGCCCGCGCCAACAGATAGCTGCCTGTATCAACGGCGCCCATCAAGCGACCTGGGGCAGTCATCTGACGCAACCAATTAAAGACGTTTTTGTCGTGGTACTGATAGGGCTCGTGCGGACCACAGACAATCAACATATCGCACTTTGGCGCATCGATATATTTGGCGGCGACAGGTATGGGGATCTCGTTACAGGCCATAGCAGCTTCGCCACTCACCGAGAAGCAATGCCAATCGTAAAGCGCCTCACCCGATAGGCGGTTGGCCAAACGCAACACCTCTATCACACCAACAAACGGCACCATGGCAAAGGTGTCTACCAGAAGTAGGTTTATGCGCTGTTTGGCTGGTGAACGAGAAACACCGTAAGGACTGATCTCACGTTCACCTTCAGCAAAGCTGTGGTCGATTTTGCTCAATAGCTGTACTCACTGATGCGGTTTTAAATAAGACCAACGCCAATCCAATCTGACTGCATAAATTGTTGGTCTGCAAGCCAGTACTATATTTCTGCTGCCGCATTGACGATGCAATTTGCCGCAGCTCGGAGTTTACATTCTGCAGCGCACGACACAACATGGGAAAATAACTTTTTTGCTATTTATCGCTGGAAATCATGGCTCTTAAACTCGGTATAGACACTGGCGGCACTTACACAGACGCAGTATTGGTCGACAACCAGCAAAAGGTAATCGCTAGTGCCAAGGCACTAACCACCCAACATCAACTCAGTATTGGCATAGGTGAAGCCATTGACGCGGTGTTGGAACACAGCGATGAGCGCATAGAACTGGTCTCACTGTCCACGACGCTCGCCACAAATGCCTTGGTAGAAGGTGAAGGCGCATCCGTCTGCCTACTGCTGGCGGGCTTTAAACCACAGCAGACTGAACGACCAGAGTTACAGTCCATTATGGGCAGCGACCCAGCAGTGGTTGTGGCGGGCGGTCACCGAGCAGACGGCTTCGAACAAGAACCCCTAGACCACGAAGCCGTTCGACGCGCAGTTGAAGAACATGGCCCACAAGTATCGGCCTTTGCTGTGACCTCGTTGTTTGCGGTGCGCAACCCAGCCCACGAGCAAGCGATACGCGACATCATCCGCAAACACAGCAATTTACCGGTGAGTTGCGGACACGAGCTCAGCGCCAAATTAGACGCCCCCAAACGCGCCCTCACTGCTGTGGTTAACGCGCGTTTAATAGGGCTGCTTTCGCAACTACTAGACGCCACCAAGAGCATCATGGCGGAGCGCAATATCGACGCCCCGTTGATGGTTGTCAAAGGTGACGGTTCACTGATCAGCGCAGCAGTCGCCACGACTTGCCCCGTCGAGACTATTCTCTCAGGCCCCGCCGCCAGTTTGGTTGGCGCCAGCCACCTGTGTGGCGAGAGAAACGCACTGGTTGCAGACATGGGAGGCACCACCACCGACGTCGCCGAGCTGATAAACGGCAGCCCTAAAATCGACCCCAACGGTGCACTGGTTGGCGGCCACCGCACCATGGTCGAAGCCGTGCAGATCCACACCTATGCCCTGGGTGGTGACAGCGAAGTACACTATGATCGCGAGAGCCGCCGTTACGCAGTAGGGCCTCGGCGTGCGGTGCCAGTCAGTTTGCTTGTGCATGAAAACCCGCAGCTGATAGATGTGCTGCGCCTGCAAGCTGACTTGGACTACCCCCGCACACACGACGCGCAGTTTGCACTTCGCCGACGCAGCTTGCCACCCGAGCAAAAGCTCAGCTCGCGCCAGCAATACCTATGGGACATGCTAGCCGATGGCCCAGTCGCTTTAAGCACTCTGTTCGAAGACCAAACCATGGATCGAAACCTCGATCGCCTGATCTCACTCGGGCTTGCAATAAAGAGCACGTTCACGCCATCAGATGCTTGCCACGTTTTAGAAAAACAACAAGGCTGGAACCGCGAAGCCGCTGTCTTATCGGCGCAAATCATGAATCGATACAGCAAACAGAATCTTGGGCTCACGTGGCAGGATGACAACGCGTTTGCACAACACGTTCTGGACAAAGTCTCGCGAGATGCCGCAGCTCGACTGTTGGAGACAGCACTCGCAGAAACCCTAGAGGGCAAAGACGGCCAGATGAGCCTCGGCCAACGGGCACTTTTCGAACTGGCGTTGCAACAACCCGAGAATGCACTTTTAAACGCCCAGTTCAGTCTGAGCGTGCCGCTGGTTGGCCTGGGTGCTCCCGTGCAAAGCTACTACAGTGATACGGCGGCGCTCTGCAATACCACCCTAGAAATACCAGAATTCGCTGAAGTGGCCAATGCGGTTGGTGCCGTAGTCGGTACAGTAAGACAACGCGCTCACGCTTTAATAACACCCATTGACCGCCAATCTGTTCGGGTACACTGTGGTGAACACCAACAAGACTTTGAAACTCTGGATGAAGCAGCCGCTTGGTGCGAGGCGCACCTGAGCAAAGTTGCTTTGCAAATGGCCCTTGAAGCCGGAGCAGAAGACCCACAAGTTAGCATCGAGCGCGACGATACAGTCGCGACAAAAAATAACGAGGAAGTGTTTTTCGAATCCAAAATTGTGGCCACTGGCAGCGGTCGTCCAGCCGCTGCACGCCTCAGCTAAGAGCAGCAAACCATGAGCATAGATTTTCGCAGCGACACCGTCACGCAACCCACCGAAGAAATGCGCGAATCGATGATTCACGCTCCCGTCGGCGACGACGTCTATGGCGAAGACCCAACCGTGCGTGAACTAGAGGCGCTGGCCTGTGAACTGACCGGTATGCCCGCGGCGGTATTTGCCAGCAGTGGCACCCAGACAAACTTGATTGCTTTGCTCGCCCACTGCGGTCGCGGCGATGAGTACATCGTGGGTGCCGATGCACACACGTTTAAATATGAAGGTGGCGGAGCCGCGGCACTTGGCGGCATACAACCTCAGACAATACCCGTGGCCGACGATGGCACACTGCCTTTGGATTTAGTGCGGGCTGCGGTGAAAGATCGCACCGACCCCCACTTTGCCAAGAGCAAAGTTTTCACCATTGAGAACACACACTCGGGCCGAGCGTTGCCCATGCAATACCTGAGCGATGCGCGCGCGCTGGCAGATGAGCAACAGCTGATACTGCACATGGATGGCGCGAGAGTATTCAACGCCGTTGTAGCGCACGGGGTGAGCCTGAAACAAATATGTGCCCCGCTGCATAGCATTTCAATTTGCCTATCTAAGGGTTTAAGTGCGCCAGTGGGCTCAGTGCTGTGCGGTGATAAAGACTTTATCCAGAGCGCCCGCCGCTGGCGAAAAGTCACAGGCGGTGGCATGCGCCAAGCGGGCGTTATTGCCGCTCCGGCCATGATCGCCCTAAGAGACATGCCTGCTCGGCTTCATATCGACCACCAAAACGCAGCACGATTAAAAAAAGAACTCACCGATTGTCCAAACCTAAACGTTCGCGAGACTGCTCATCCCACCAATATGGTCTGGATCGATTTACCTCGTGCCGACGGTGAAGCCCTCAGCACTTATGCCTCTGAGCACGGTGTAACGCTGTCTGCATCCGCTGATCTAGCCAGGCTGGTTACTCATCGCCACATCAGCGAACAAGATGTAGTACAAGCCGCCAAGGTCATCAAGCAATTTTTTAGCTAAGTTTCTGTCTGGCGGGCTACGATCTCAGAGTAATCTCCGACTTAATGATCTGTTTAGGCATTGTGTTTGCGATGCCAGCCTTAGAATCCCTAAATTTAAGGGAAAGCGGGACTAAAAAAGACACATATAAATGCAATTTGTTTGATATGTGCTAAAACAACAAAGGTGGTCAAGACTTCTCAAGGAGTTGTTCTGCCGTTATCACCGATTTTTGGGAGAGCATCGTGTTACACAGCAGCGCAGAAATAGAAATCAAAACGCACCGTAAGGTCGCGTTTGAGCTTCTGACTCGCCCAACAGCCCGAATGCTCTGGCACCCTGATCTAGAACGCGCAGTTCTTATGAAGGGCGAAGCCGGCAGAGCAGGTGCAAGCACAGCTCTCGTATTCCGGTCAGGAGACAGCCAGCGACGTACGCTAGAAACGGTTCTTAGCGCGGATCCTCGCAGCTCATTGCATGTGGTACAAACCACGGGCAGCGACGAACTCCATCTTCACTACGGTTTTTTCAGCATACGCCCAGGCTATTTAAAAATTAGCCTAACTGCTGAGTTCAAACCGGGCTCAGCCCTTGATGTGATGCGTGGCTTTTTTGACAAAAAATTTAAGTCACTCGCCGAAGAACAGCTCAGCGTTCTCAACGAATACGTGACGCAGCAAAATCTAAAACGAAAGGTCAAACGGGCCAAGCGCAAAGCCTCGGAATCCGCGACAAGTTAATACCACTCTTTACTTGAAGGGTGTTTCGGTTCCTGACTAACCCAGCTACCCGGCTCAACAACCTATTTTTGAGCCGCTGCTTGTGTCGCGGGTTGTTGTCTCACCAGCCGAACGGCCACCATGACAATGACCAAACCCACTATCGCTTGCACGCCCAGTCGCTCGTCGAACAACAACCAAGCCTCAATGGCTACAACGGGTGGCACCAGATAAAACAAACTGGCCACCTGTGAAGCGGCTCCTCGGCTAATTAAATAACTCAACAGACCAATCGCGGTCAGTGACAGCGCAAAGACCAGCCAACCCATCGCGAAGATAAATTCGCCACTCCACTCAATAGCCATGGAACCGGTCAACGGCGCTAAGACACCCAACACAAGTGCTGATGCCATAAATTGCGTTGCGGTCGCGGCAAATAGCGGTACACCCTGCCCAAATTGTTTTTGGTAAACGGTGCCAATTGATATGCCAAACAGCGCCACGACGCACAATGCGATAGCCGCAAAACCGCCTGCAAAAGCGGCCGAGCCACTGCCGTGTTTATCCAATATCACCAGCGCCACGCCAACGAAGCCCAACACAAAACCGGACCACTGCAGCACAGAGAGCCGTTCACGCAACCAAAGCCCTGCAATTAAAGCGGTCAGCACAGGCTGTAGTCCCACAATCAGCGCAGCCAGGCCCGCACTCAACCCCAAGGAGATGCCACCAAAAACACCACCCAAATAAGCGCAGTGCATCAACAAACCAATAACTGCCTGATGAAAATAGAAGCGTGGGTCGCGTGGCCAAGGGCCGACAAAAAGGCTCACCAAGATCGCAAGCAAGGCAGCAGTGATTAAAAAACGGACAAACAAAAATACACCGGGGTCAGCGTATGGCAAGCCCAGCTTTGCACCAATAAAGCCCGTGCTCCACAACCAAACGAACAACACAGGCGCCAAACGCGCGAGCTGGATTTGCATTTAAAACCTTTGGTGATTTTTTAGAAGAGGCAGGCAGTGTAACGCAAAGCGCTCAACGGGCTTGGGCCAGAATTTTCTCGACGAATTCGACTACTCAAAGGCGCCCGCTGCCATTCGCTCAATGTAAACCCGAATATCCAAAGGCCAAGCCTTTATACAAGCCAAAAACCTCTGCTCGTCACCAGCAAATAAATGCCGTGTCGCTTCTTCGTAGTTTTTAAAATCTCCCGCCAGTGCAGTGAGCACTCGATTACAACGACTTTGCGCTGCCCGGCGCCCGTCTTCGACAGCGCTGTCTTTGCGCGCTTGCTCAACCAGTCTTCGTAACGTCGCCGAGGCGCCGCCCCGTTGCTGCTCAAGCCACTGCCAGTGCCGCGGCAACAACGTCACCTCGCGCCCTTTCACACCTAGCTTTGGACGGCCTCGTCCACGAGTGGCAGGCGCCTCCATGTTGTTGATGCTGAGGTCTTCGACTGGCGATGAAGTTTGGCGTAGATCTAAATCAATCTGCCGACCCGTGGCGTCTTCAAAAACCAACACAGGAGTTTGTTTTGGGTCTTGTGTCCGCAGCAACTCTATCAGATCAAGTTGGAGGCCCGAACCCAACAATTGGTGCCCGACAAAGGCACTGAGACGGCCGCCTGCAGGTAATTCACTCATATTTAACCAAGGTATATATATTATTACCTTGGTGATAATAGTCTAACATTTTCACCTGAGCAAGCACTGCCGATCCAATCGACCAATCACACCCCGTCTAAGCGAGCCGTCTTATGACCCTCAAAACTGATGGTCGTCAACGAATTTGGGGGTAGCGATTGCCAAGGTGCACTCAGGTGATCATTCAAAACAGGCTCTGACGCTATGGCAGTGCCTTTGCCCTCATAAGACTGCATAAACAAAGACGGAGGCTTGTCGTCGCAGGAATAACGCAGAGCATAAGTCTGCTCGCCATCACTAAAAACAGCGCTACACCTGACCAGACATTTCAGGTTTGAACCAGCAATCGTGTCGCGGATTAATGACAAAGTTTGCGACCATGCGCCCGCCGCATCCGTTGCTAAACCTGCTTCAAGTGCGAGGGCAAACAAAAGCTCAGAATCAGTGGCGCCGGGACGCAGTGGTTTATCTTTTGGCAGCAGTGCAAAGAGAGACTCACGCAGTTGATCAAAGTGCGCTATCTGGCCATTGTGCATAAAGCTCCAACCGTCATGGAGAAATGGGTGACAATTACTGTCGCAAACACTGCCAGTCGTAGCGGCTCTCGCGTGCGCTAAAAATAAGCGTGATACCTGTGTATTTGCTATATCAGCAAAGTCTGAGTCGTCCCACGCGGGCAATGTGCTGCAGTACTTTTCTCGGTGCATAGATGCTGAATACCAGACCACACCGTTGCCATCCGCATGCTGCCCTACCTTTGCCTTTTTTGAGCAAAATGCCTGTGCCTGTAGGCCATGGTTAGACTCGCCAATCAGGTGCGCCAACGGTCGCGAATCGCCTTGCCATGCAACCATCCTACACACGAGAAACACCCAACCATGAGTCGATGCTTTCGGCCAATAGTTGGTAAGCCGCCACTGAATGCTTGAGAGAAAAGCAAAAGCAACTGGTACTTGCAAACCGTTGGAGATCCATAGCTAAAACACTTTGTAGAATAGAAGCAGTGCCTCTAGTGTACGCAATGACTGAGATGGCTTTGTCTCAATAAATTGCTTGATTGCGTACCATATTGGGATATTATCCCAATATGAATCAACTAGACGTGACTGATATACGCATTTTGGCCCTACTCCAGGAAGACTCCTCGCTGTCTATTGAGACAATTGCTGAGCGCGTGCACTTGTCTCGCAACGCTTGCTGGCGGCGCATCAAGACCTTAGAAACGAGCGGTGTTATCAGCAGACGTGTGGCCCTACTAGACGCCACAAGCATTGGATGCGGATTAACTGTGCTTGTTTCTGTGCGCACAGGAAACCACGATGCCTCGTGGTTAAAGAAGTTTCGCAAGGCGGTATCTGAAATGCCAGAATTTACAAGCGTGTACCGCACCTCAGGAGATGTTGACTACTTGCTAAAGGCTTGCGTAGAAAACGTTGCAGCCTACGACGCCCTCTACCAGCGGCTCATCACTAAAGTACCACTGTTAGACGTGTCAGCTTCATTTGTGATGGAGGAGATTAAAACAACAACAGCTCTACCATTGCCGAGAGTTTAGATTTACAAAACTAATATAGCCACGTTCCCATTTCCGAAACCAATATTTCGTTTTCACCACGAAATACTTGAAGCAAACCAGATTGCAGCACTAAATAACTAAAGCTTCCATTTTTGAAGCGATAGCCAAGAAACCGACAGGGGGTGATGCCATCGGCACAGGTTGCATGCCAAGTTTCACCTTTTAACTCTATGCTGTTGCCAGACTTTCTAGACACACCTGTATAACTAACATCATTGCAAGTCACGTTACCTTCGCTGCAATTAACTTCAATGGTAATAACGTAGCCTTCAGTTGTTAGAGTAGCGGCACCTATATTTGAACTAAATACTAAAATGACTAGCACTAATAATTTGTTCACTCATTTTCCCCATGGCTTACCATCATCGCCAGTTATAGAACAGAGATAAACATCCCTAGGACAAGCATCCTCTCACTTGCCACACTCAATCCAAACAAAAATCCTATTTGAATAGGGACACACTATTTAACACGCTTCAAAGAC
Organism: uncultured Granulosicoccaceae bacterium; assembly: GCA_937965695.1. Taxonomy (GTDB): domain Bacteria; phylum Pseudomonadota; class Gammaproteobacteria; order CALCKW01; family CALCKW01; genus CALCKW01. Next base: position 1,067 of record CALCKW010000015.1, on the reverse strand, counting down.
TAAAGGCCGTCGATTACTCTGTTCGCACAGCAGTAAAATACCATAAATAGTGTGGAACGAATCGATCCGCCGCATTGCCTTATTGAGCTTTATCTACTCTCTGACTTTAATAACAATCAGCAAATTTTTTCTGATAATGATCAATCCACCGCCATGTAGTTTTTCATCCAATCCAAGAGCAAATCAGCCGTTAGGTCATCGAAGAGCATTTCGGTGAATTCGCTTTCAGGATCTTTGTTGCGCCACGCGAATTGGTAAGTGATCGAATCCGGGTGCTCATCATGCAAAATAAGGATAATCCTCTTCCCGTTTTTTAAACAGTCGATCGTCATCGCATCTGCGGGCACGCCATTTTTTCGCATACTTTGATTAACCCCAACAATGGGATCAATATCTTCTATGTCTTGCTGAAATCGCGTATGCGCTTCGGTGGCAATATTGCACAGATCTTTAAAATTTTTGTGACTCATGTTGTTCCATTACTAGCGCTAAAACGGGGACACACATCTTTAGGCACCCCCGAAAAAAATACATTCACCCTACCCAAAAAAATTACCACTAAGAACTTCGTGGTGCCAGCACCCAGAAAACAACAGTCATCGCTTATTAATTCAAATGGATATCGCTGCGTCAATCGGCGCGTACATTCTGCGGGATAAATCTCTACGAAGTCCGAGGTCTTAGTTACCGATGCCAAGGAATTGTAGACCACTGGAAGCTTAATACTCAGAGGAAGACCTCGGACACACGCCATTCTTTATGACGATTTCACCTATCTGGTGGTGTCAGCAAATACCGGCGACCTTACCGCTAACTCATTTGTCAAAACCCATATTGACCAACCGATATTCACCGTCATTTGGAATCAAGTTGAAATCCCAAAGAAGCTCTTCAGCAGTATCGCTATAGGTGACTTTGCAAAGCACTTTTAGCCTGTTTGGCTTTTTGATGGTGGATAGATACTCCACTTCAATCGGCTTACCCAAAGGCGCCAAGATTGAAACCGCTTTGTCGAATTCTTCTTTTGGCGCTGGCGGGTGATGCTCTAGAAACAAGTCAAAGTCTTT
>CALCKW010000014.1 GCA_937965695.1 uncultured Granulosicoccaceae bacterium | reverse complement strand
CGATCTGTTGTATCAAGATGAATTAAATGAGATGAAAGAGGATCTCGATCTTGAACTACACATCACACTGACGGACCCACCGCAGAATTGGCAGGGCGAAACAGAGCGTTTTGATACTGAGTACCTGCAGAAGAAAATTCGCTACGACGGCTATGCAGAGTATGTCTACTTTGTCTGCGGCTCCTCAGGATTTATTACAAGTATTGTTAGTGGGCTGGAGAGCTTCGAAGACATTCCGGTTTTTAATATCCGGTTTGAAGATTTCTCAGTTTACTCGTAGGGGTAGGGGCGATGCACAATCGAATTGGATTGATGATTTTTGGTTTGACCGTGGTATTTATCATTATTGGTATCACGGCTTTTAGCGTGACTTGATGAACGTATACAACAGGAGATTTTCGGATGCTACTCAGTAGTCTTATTGTACTCAATCTTACGGTTATGGCGACCGTCTTTGGCTATGGGTTCTCGGCCACAGCCGTGTCATATCCGGCGATGATGTCGGTGTCGCGTGCTACAGCTGTAGAGTATTTTAATCCCTTCTTTCATAAGTCCGCCCACCTTCAGATGGGCTTATCTATAGCCGTAGTTGTAATTAGTTTGGCGATATCAATATTAACTGGACGATGGTCGTGGTTGATCTGGTCTTTGATTCTACAAATCAGTGGCCCCTATACGATTAAGATCCTGATGCCGGTCAATAACCGGATCATGGCTGAAGGAGCGGACATCCATTCTGATCAGATGACTAAAGACCTGGGAAGCTGGGGTCGCTTGCATTTTCCACGCACAATAATAGCGGGAGGTGTTTTTGTTGTGTTTGCATGGCTTGCGATCACGACAGGCGTTTCCTCGTGACTTTATCTCCTGAGCAGAAGAAAGCATCCTTTGTTAAGCGTGCTCGGGTGTCAGCCTATGCAGGAAAGTGGCTCTCCCTTGCTGGCATCATACTCGGAGGTATAGGCCTTTTTTTCGCCCCGATACATTGGGGTGTGATCGTAGTTATGGGGATTGCTGCGGTTATTCTACAAGCTCCTAGGCAGATTGCGTGGCGAAGCCAAAATGACGTCCTTGAACTGATCTCACTCGCAGCAATGCCGTTGCTATTAGGCGTGTTGAGCTTACTTTGGCTGAAACCGACCGGAGTGCTATCGCTTGGCGTTGTGCTACAAGCTTTAGGCGGTTTTTTTATCACACTTGGTGTGTTCCATATGCTGACTCGAGACCATACGTTGAAATTGGCTGATGAAATCGAACAGCAACCTTAAGCTGCGGGCATCTGCAGTGACTATAAAAATAGTACAGTGAATATTTAATCATGGGCTTAGCTAAATCCGTCGTTTTGATCGGGAGTCTTCTCGTATCAGCAATTCTTTTTGGATTCTTTTTTACATTGAGTTTCACTATCATGCCGGGCTTGGATCAGACAGATCCATATTCGGCCATTGCAGCAAATCAAGAGATTGGTAGAGCCACTAAACAGTCGTATTTTTTTATAGCGCTTCTTGGCACACCGTTATTGATCATTGCTAGCTTGTTATTGTCCATTTCCGCAAAGTACCGTGCGGGCATTTTATGGCTTCTGTTCGCGCTTGCTTCATTTGCCGGGATGATGTTTGTGACATTTACACTGAATGTCCCTTTGAACGAGCAGCTCGATGGGTTGGCGACAGTGCCTGATCAGGGAAATCTGGCTGATCTCTGGAGCCAGTATTCAGTTGACTGGCAGCGATGGAATTTATGGAGATTCGTATTGAGTGGGGTGACAGTCATGGCCATTGGGCTTGCACTCAGTGCACACGCGGCCAGCAATAAGAAATAGGCTGCTATCTATATGGCACCTCAACTATAAAGCTCGAAAATGGAGACCAAGAATGAAGCGTTATCACAGTCTATTAGTGGTGTTGCACTGGTTGCTCGCTGTCATGATCATCGGTGGGTTAATCATGGGCGGGAAGGTCTTGAGTGCGACGCCAAATAGTGTTCCAGAAAAACTTTTTTACCTGAAAATGCACATGACGATGGGGTCTCTGATACTAGCGCTGATGGTATTTCGATTGCTGGTTCGTGTCTTGACAGCGAAGCCCTCGGCTGCAGATATTGGCAATGCGGCAATCAACAAGCTTGGCGTCGCTGCTCACTATATGCTGTACCTATTAGTGTTTCTTGTGGCTGGCAGCGGATTAGCTATCGCAGGTATGACAGGCTTGTGGGACATCGTATTTAGCCAGTCCGGGGCGCCATTGCCGGTTGACTTCAGTGAGTATCCCCCTCGTACAGCACACGGCATTCTGACGAAGCTTTTGTTTCTGCTTATCCTCGGGCACGTATTGGCTTTCATGTATCACCAGTTCGTACGTAAGGACGGGTTATTTTCGCGTATGTGGTTTCATAAGAGGGCGGAGTGATGTCGAGTGTCAAGTACAGTAAGCTTCTTGATTTTGTGCAAGAAATCGGCACAGTCATGTACGTTGGAGGTATTCTTTCGCACATTGTCATTGGCGCGAACCTAGGTCACGAGGAGGCTCTCACGGCGTATCACGTTTATCAATACAAGCTGATCAGTGCCTACATCCTAATTTTGCCTGGACTAGGCCTTAAAGTGCTGGTCGACCTTATCAGCTGGAAGCTCTACGCAACCGTGCCGAACTGGTTGAAACTGAAAGTTGCCATGATGGCGTTTCTCAGCATCAACGCTTTTGTGTTTTTGGTGCCCATGATGCCGGAGCTTACGGAGCTTGCCAGAGCCTCGCTACCCAAGGGAGAGGTAAGTCAGGATTTTCTAGATCTTGCACACACTGAGCAAATGATCGGCATGTCTAACGTGATCCCGTTGTTGCTCGAGTTTTGGTTAGGGTCATTCAAACCGAGGTTATTTAAGGAGCGTCTAATTGGAACTCTTTGACTCTTGAAGAGAGCGAAGTGGCAGCCGATTCGGATTCAGGAAAAGCAGCCTATGGAAAGTGTCGCCCTAGGTGCTCTTAAGTGTTGCAATGTAGCCTGATGTGACGCTGTTTGATTCAAGTTGAATGATTATTGACGATCCATCACCGGCGAGATAATTCAGAATTGGCTCTGCGGTGCCTTTTCTACCACGAAAAAGGGCGTCCCTTGGGTGGTCGAGAGGCAGAGCGTAGTAGATCTTAAAATTGTATTCATCCGTCTACGCCCTGCTTTTTTATAGTAGCTGGACCTGACCCCAATTTAACTTAGAACTTGAATTCAATGTCATACGTACGTTCTTCCACCCGTGAGATAGCGCTCCTGATCGAACAGTGCTCCGGTATCGGTGCCGCTCAAATCTTGTGATATGACATTTCCCCGTTGGCTCGAATTCCATTCCGGATCTAACATCATTGGCGCTTGCTCAGCGGTGGGCTGGCTGTTCTCCAGTATCAAATCTGCGGCGCGTTCGGCCAGCATAAGTGTCGGCGCGTTAAGATCTCCTGCAGTCGCCTGTGGCATGATCGAGCTGTCTACAACTCGTAGGCCGTCTAGGCCATGTACGCGCAGGGTTAGTGGGTCCACCACCGCCTGTACATCCGTCCCCATTCGGCATGTGCCGCAGGGATGATAAGCACTCTCCACCTTGTCTTTGATGAACTGATCAAGCTGCTCGTCACTCTCACAGTCTGGGCCTGGTGCTAGCTCTCGTCCTGCATAGGCTGCGATGGCAGGTTGCCTGAATATTTCGCGTGTTAGCCGAACACAAGCGCGCATTTCCAGCCAATCATCCTCATGGCTCATGTAGTTAAACTGCACTCGAGGAGCATTGCGTGGATTTGTTTTGTCTAGTCGTACCCATCCACGACTTTTTGAGCGTTTGGTGCCAACATGCACTTGAAAACCGTGACCTTTTGCGAGCGATTTACCGTCGTAGGAAATTGCTAAGGGTAAAAAGTGGAATTGTATATCGGGATAACTTATGCCAGCGCGGCTGCGGATGTTTCCGCCTGCCTCAAAATGATTGGTAGCGCCTAAACCGTCCCGCTTCAGTAACCAGCGCAGTCCGATCAGTGCTTTGCCAAACAGCCCCATGTGCGGATAAAGCGATATAGGTTGCGTGCATTCTTGCTGCACGTAAAGTTCCAGATGATCCATTAGGTTCTCACCGACGCCCGGTAGATCGTGAATCACGTCTATTCCCGCCTGTTGCAATTCAGCCCTTGGACCAATACCAGAACGTTTCAACACCACAGGCGACATAATCGAACCCGCCGATAGGATCACTTCGGGGGCATGTACTTGGATTAATTTACCTTTATGTTCGTACTCCACTCCAATCGCTTTAGGTCCTTCGAACAAAATCCGTGTCGTGTGGGCATGCGTGATAACCCGAACATTACCTCTTGCCATGGCAGGGCGCAGATAGGCGACGGCGGCGCTGCATCGTTCACCTTTTTTTACTGTCATTTCCATGGGGCCAAAGCCTTCGTGCTGAAGGTCATTCATATTGGCACTGCGGGCATACCCTGCCTGCTCCCCTGCGGAAACAAATGCGTGATAAAGCGGGTTGGCCTCGCGTCCCCGGATCACGCTGACCGGGCCGCTACGCCCGCGCAATTGACCTGCGTCGGTCGCCGACTCTAGGCGCTGAAAATACGGCAGAACATTTGCCCAGTTCCAGCTTGTAGCACCATGGTCAGACCAAAGCTCATAATCCATTGGATTGCCGCGTACGTAACACATGCCATTGATTGAACTCGATCCGCCAAGGCCTTTACCACGCGGCAAGTTCATGGCTCGGCTATCCAAATGTGGTTCCGGCTCTGTGATGAATCCCCAATTGAACCGTGCGGTATTCATCGGGATCGATAGAGCGGAGGGCATATTGATGATCGTTGCTCGATCATCGCCTCCGGCTTCTATCACTAAAATACGTGTTCGCTTATCTACACTTAAGCGGTTGGCCAAGACACAGCCAGCCGATCCCGCACCGACAATGATGTAGTCATAGTATTCCATGTCGATTACCGAACCATCGCCATGAACTTGACCACTTTTCCAGGTTGCTTCCAGGTGCCAGTGAAGCCTTTGGGTAGAACAAAAGCCTGTCCCGGGCCAAAACTGTCTGTGCTTCCATCGGGGTAGATTAGCTCAACTGTCCCTTCGATGATGTACATGAATTCATCGTATGTATAGTCGACGATTTCATCGGTGTAGGGTTCACATAACCACGTGCCTACGCGGACTTCGTCTGAGGGGCGATCAATCGCCAAACATTCCCATTCGGTTGGTGGGACTATATCAGGCCTGCTCATCTCCATCTTTCGTGGTGCTGCCGTCAAGGCGCTTGCATGTGCATCGGTCAAGTCTATAGCGCGGATCATCACAATCACTCCTATGAGATGGTGTTTGTTTTTTACTTGCTGAACTGCTGTTCAATGAAGTGTCTAGAGCCCGCCGGTGAGATACCCACTGCGAAAGCTAGCGCTGTTTCTTTGCTGCGAATTGAATTCACCTACGACTTGAATTGAATATGGGAATGTCCAGCGGTGCGTAGGTCATTGGCACTCATGGGTGTGCCTTTACGCTCTAAATCTGCTTGATACCACTATAGTGACCTGTTGCTAGTTTTAGGTTGTGAGCTTTTTTCTTTAGCTGCAGTGCTCTCAAAAGCCCAGTGGCTTATGCAACGCGTCAAACAATTTTGAGTCAGCAGCGATCTGTGTCACCACCGACAAATGATTGCATCCATTGACTAGTGCAATGTTGTTTTGATCACCGCGACCCATCATCTGAGAGCCGATGTAGGCTTGGCGCTTGAAGTCTTCTGTTTCACTAGCGCCAACAGCAAACTGTACTGGTTGCTCTGCGGTCGTGAACCCGTGATAGCAACTCCATTGGGCAGTCTCTTGAGACTGCATGTCCAGCTCACCGATGATGGGTGTGCTCTGAACGGCGAAAATATCAAACACTGGGGAGATCAGTAGTAGAGCATCGTCTGCGCTGCTGGCACCGGAATCACGAGCTGCGAGGCCACCGTGCCATGCCAAGTGTGCGCCTGCGGAGTGGCCAGACAACAATCGTTTAGGCCAGGTGTCGTGCTGTTGAAGTTTTTGCAGCGCGCATACAGTGTCGTCGACCAGTTCACTGAGGCGAAACTCCGGCATTAAGCGGTATTCGATCACAGCGCAATCCCAACCGCGCTCGAGATAAGGCTGCGCCATGAAGTGCGACTGGGCTCGGTCCATCATGCGCCAGAAGCCGCCGTGGATAAATACGGCTAAGCCTTTACCTGTCTTGCCTGCCGTAGCGCGATACAGCTGCATATCTTGGCGAGGGTGCTCGCCGTAACTCAGGGTCTCTGCGCTCCTGTTGTTTTTGGCCAACGAGTCGTCTAGCGTTCTTCCAAGGGATTCCCAGCGCTCTACTTCCACGAGGAAATCAGGAATCGTCTCGCGCAACATGTAGGCGTGGGTGAAGTATCTCTGCGCACTGTCGTGTTGAATCATCTTGTCCGGCCTTAGTTCTGTGGCAATACAGCTGTGGCTTCTATCTCAACTTTGGCGCGGTCTTCAATCAGGGCAGCGACCTGCACCATGGCCATGGCAGGGTAGTGGCTGCCGATGATTTCGCGATACGCCTTGCCGATGGCTTTGAGGTTATTGAGGTAGTCGCGCTTGTCGGTGATATACCAGGTCATGCGTACTAGGTGCTCTGGCTTAGCGTTGCCCGCTTCCAATACATCGCGCACATTTTGCAGCGTTTGTGCAACCTGCTCTGCAAAGTCGTCTGTCTCAAACTCTTGCTGGCCGTTCCAGCCAATTAGCCCGCCCAAATACAAAGTAGTGCCGGAAGCGGCGACGCCATTGGCATAGCCTACGGGGGCTTTCCAGTTGCGCGGGTGTAGCATTTGATGGGGTGATGATTGGATCATGGTCGGCCTCAGGCGTTGTCAGTTTGGGTAGCTTGGCGCAGTCTAAAGCGTTGCACTTTACCAGTCTGTGTCTTGGGTAGCTCGTCGATGAAAATGATTGAGCGCGGATACTTGTAGGGTGCGATGGTGTCTTTGACGTGTTGTTGCAACATCTCGACGGTGCTTTGGTTGTGCGGCACGTCTGCTTCTAGCACCACGTGCGCTTGCACCACTTGGCCTCGATCTTCGTCTGCGGAGCCGATAACGCCACACTCCACGACAGCAGGGTGCGAGAGCAGTGCTGCCTCTACTTCTGGGCCGGCGATGTTGTAACCGCTGGTGATAATCATGTCGTCGTTGCGCGCGGCGAAGTGGAAGTAACCTTCTTCGTCTTGCACAAAGGTATCGCCGGTGATGTTCCAACCGTCAATAACGTATTTTTGTTGTCTGTCATCGGCGAGGTAGCGACAACCGGTCGGGCCGCGTACAGCGAGTCTGCCTGGCTCCCCACGAGGCATCTCTTGCATTTGATCGTCCACCACTTTGGTTTCGTAGCCGCTGATAGGCTTGCCAGTGCAGGCAGACTTTGCGTCCTCAAAACGGTTGCTGATAAAGATATGCAGCATCTCGGTCGCGCCGATTCCGTCGAGCATGGGTTTGCCCGTTTTGGCTTGCCATTCGTCAAACACTGGCGCGGGTAGGCTCTCACCTGCGGAGACAGCACAGCGCAATGTCGAGAGGTCGGCCCCTTCGTCCATCGCCCGCATCATCGCGCGATACGCTGTAGGGGCCGTGAAACAGATCGTGGCTTTGTAGGTCTCGATAATTTCTATCATGTTCGGCGGAGACGCGGTTTCAAGCAATGTCGCTGTGGCGCCAAAGCGCAATGGGAATATCGCCAAACCACCCAAGCCGAAAGTAAACGCCAGCGGTGGCGAGCCTACAAACACATCATCGGGTGTGACTTGCAATACTTCCTTGGCGTAACCGTCTGCAATGGTGAGCAGGTCGCGATGGAAGTGCATAGTGGCTTTGGGCTCGCCGGTCGTGCCGGAAGTAAAGCCCAGCAACGCGACGTCGTCTCGGCCAGTACGCACGGATTCAAACCGCACCGATTTACCCAGCGCCACGCGATCTAACTCAGCGTCGTGGTTACTGGTGCCGTCG
>CALCKW010000013.1 GCA_937965695.1 uncultured Granulosicoccaceae bacterium | reverse complement strand
TACCGCCTTGTAGTCTTTCCACGGCACGAGCTTCATGGAGTTTCGCACCATGTGCACAATACACAGCTGAATCTGCGTGGCGGGGAATGCCGTGTTGATCGCTTCTGGGAAGCCCTTGAGGCCGTCAACACAGGCGATCAAAAATAAACATGGAAAAAATAAACATGGACACACATCGAAATAATTTACGTTAACTAAGCGTATTTCAGCGCAGCGGAAATATTTCCGCTTAGAAAGGAGTGGAAATTGAGGAAAGTTAAAAACTGTATCGTGTATGTATCGGCGGGTGTGAACTGAGGGTGTGTGGAGACTTTAGGGGCATGAAATCAAAAGGTCATTCGATAAGAATTAAGTGCCGTAGAGTTTTTCACAGCCACTAGAGTGGCAGATCCAGTGTTTCTCAGTGTTTTCGCAAACCTGTTGAAGTCTCGGTGATGTGCCAATCCATGGACCGAAGCTTTCCTCAAAGGTCGTCGCGATGTAGAGCCAGGTTTCAGTATCTATATTGAGACGTTTGAGAATAGGAGGGAAGCTGCTGTCGATGTGGCCTCGTTTGTCTTCTCTGATTGCGCGGCCGGTGATATCTACTAGCTCAATATAGTCTTGTAGAGCGAAGGGAATACCGTCTGCTTTGTCCTTCCTCTCGTTCCCTTGAAATGGCGCAAGGGTGTCGGGAATGCCTTTCGCCTTGGCTGATTCGATCCTTGTTTGAATACTGGTGAAGTCACTGGTTTCAGGTGTGGCGGCCATCTTGGCTCTAATCGGGTTGAGGTCTACGTAGGCCATGCAGGCGAGTATCGCCTGTTCATCAAGTAGCGCTTGGCTTTTAAACCGTCCTTCATAAAAACGGCCAGTACACTTATCTTCTGCATTGGCCCTACGAGCGATAGGCTCGTTTAAGGCTTTCATAAACCATGAGATATCACACAATCGCTTACGCCAAGTTTCTACGCTCTCGTGAAGTATCAGTGATTGAGCGAGGGGAAGCTTGCCCTCAGCAATGTACTGCCGACTGATGAACGTACCGTGGTAGATTTTGTGCCACTGTTGAATAACCTCATCGAGAGACCAGTTGTCGGCTTTCTCAGTGTCTACTCTAAGTACGACGTGATGGTGATTGGACATCACAGAAAACGCCGCAACATCGATGGCGAAAACTTGCCCGAGTAGGTTGATGCGATCAACAACCCAGTCACGACGGTGGTTATAGTTTTGTCCTGTGAATTGATCGACGCCGAACAAAAAGGCACGCCTGGTGCATCGACTAACACAGTGATAATAGTTTGTATCAGATAGAGAGATTTGTTGTTTTCTGGGTGTTGGCATAGCGAACGTCCTGTTCATAGCTGATTTAAAACACAGTATTACTCGGGTAGATACAAGTCAAATTACGAATGCTGTGTGTCCGAGGTTTTTCCAAAAGTATACTTCTACATTCGTCGCGATTGTAAATCGCTTGTGACCAGCTAGCTCCGAACCTCGGTCCCAGGTCAGTGATTTATACAATTCAGCTGGCAACTTCTTCGATTGTTTTATCAGTGCATCTATGACCGTTTTCGTGGTCTTGTCTTTAACTTTTGCGAGCATGACGTAACGTGTTTTCCGCTCGACGAGTGTCGCGATATAGCTGTTGTTTGTACCAGCGATGAGATCTCCTTCCCAGTGCCCGGGTATTGCACGATCCTCTATAGACGGTGGGCGTTCGCTAATCGGCACGGCATCAACGATTCGACCTGGGCCGGTTTTCAGGCTCGCAGTTTTCGAACGCCTCATCACGCGCTTAGAGCGCAAATTCTCCAACAGCTCTTTTTTCAAGGCCCCGCGAGTTTGAATGTATAGCGTTTTGTATATGGATTCGTGCGACATGTGGAGGTTTTCATCATCGGGGTAGTGGCGCTTCAACCACCCAGCGATTTGCTGGGGAGACCAATATTGCTTCAGTTTACCTGCGATGAGCCGCGTTAACTTAGGCTCTCTCGCCAGCTTGCACTCCTTCGGTCGTTTGGCACGACGCCAAGTGGCGGAATCAGCTGCAGTTGCGCGATAGTGAGCCAATCCACCATTCCGAGCGACCTCTCGGCTTACTGTTGAAGGAGCGCGATTCAGCTCGCGAGCAATTGCTCGTAAGGATTGAGCACGAGCCAAACCTCGTGAGATCAGCTCCCGCTCCTCAAGGGATAACGCTCGCGGTGATCTGGATCGTTCCGTAGGTCGAATGCCACCCGTGCGGCTCAGTTGCTTGAAAATAGATGAAGGCTGGCGTTCGAGCTGACGAGAGATTTCTCGTAAAGACCCGCCGTTCTGCCACCGTTCCCACATCTGTGTTTTTTGTTGGTTTGTAAATCGAGCCACAATAGTTACTCCTCTAGAGAAATCCTATTGTGTTGCAATGACCGGTTGAACCCACCACGGAAAGTGTTCACCTTTGGAGAGCCCTAGATGTCTTCTCCAAGAATATACTTACGCCACATCCAAAGCTCCCTTAGCTCGACCCTTCTTACTAATTGATACTCACTACCCTCACTCTCGCGATACCATAGCTCTGCATGTGTATAGTTAACGGGAATATTTTGTAGTTTAGACAACGACAGCGTGTAGTCGCTAGAAATATGTAGTTCTGGCTTAAGTTGATTAACATCAAGACCATTACTATGCAGGTATTTATCAAAAACTCCTGTAGACGACTCTCTACTGTAATCTATCAGGTACAATTTACGGCGTTCAAAAGGCAATAGTGAGCCGAAGGATGTGTCACTTGCGGCAGGTTGCATATACAAGCCAGCAGGAAATCCATAGACAGGATTCCCGTCTACGTCTTTTAGATTTTGGACATCGATAGATCCTAGGATGATATTAAAATCATTAGCGAAAGTTGCCCCCACTCGAACAAACTCGTCGATGCTCTCTTGAGTCGTTCCACAGTTTTTTCCGCAGTTTTGATCATGTGCAAGAGAGCACCCAACAACAGAAGCGAGTACGAGGCATGTCGAAAGATATTTGGAGAAGGTACGGATCATATCGTTTTATAAAAACCTATTATGTAACTTGAAGGTCTAGAGGGAAATACTTGCCCTCTAGACCCCAAATTGTAGTGAATAAACCAGCCTTCGCTAACCATCGACACCGCTAGGTGTGTAGCTACTGCCTTCAGGCACCAACATCACCTTGTCGACCTCAACGCCCGCATCACGACCCCAGATTTGGAACGTGTGCTCGCCGCCCGCCGTCAACTTGACCGACCGATTGTAAAACACGCGCCAGCCCCAAGTACTCGAACTATCGAAGTACTGGTATCCGTTGTCACCGTCCAAGTTCGAATACACCGAGTTACCACCCGTGTTGCGAATACGCGCCCACACTTTGTAGTTACCGCTGTGCAACGCCTTCACTTTCCACGTCAGACTCGGAGAGCTGCCGTAATCCAATCGTCCAGAGATTTTAAGGCTCAGTGCTTTGCTACTGGAGTAACTACTACTGCTCAGCTCTTGCCACGACCCATTAAGGCTCGTGCGATCAGCACTCTCAGCCTCCAAGAGTGCAGGGGGTCAAGTCTAAACAATATACATTTGGAAAGAGTGCAGGGGGTCAAGTCTAAACAATATACATTTAACCATTGATACGAATGATAGATGTAACAAGTTTAGACTGGGCTTCGTGCGATTCCTTAACGGAACACCTGAAAAGCGAGCAACAAAACCTCGCTGATGACAGCATTCGGTACCCCTTCTTTTTGCAGGCGCATGGCACTGCCGTTTTGAGCGTCGAAATACAACGCTGCCACGTCTGTCGCTGTATCAGTTCGGAACTCGTTCCTAGACTTCGCCTTATCGATCCACGTTTTATAGTTTTCTAGCGTCTCATCTCGCATCTGATCAATTTTATTGCGCGCACCTTCTCCTAGCTCATCTCTACGTGCCCGCATGGCCACAAACAAGCATCCATCCGGTAAACCTGGGCCTTGACGATCTTGGGTTGTAAAAAGTATCAGCGCGTCGACTGCCTCAGAAAATGGCTGATCCTTTGAGAGAATACTGTAGAGCGGTACTAGGACTGCACTCCTGTAAGCGTCTAACACGGCTATTTTTAGCCCATCATCGCTCCCGAACTCGCGATAGACGCCAGGCTTTGACGCCCCGGATTTGAGGCAGATATCTCGGACTGAGACATTCGTTGGGCCTTCTGCCCAGTAGCTCATCAACGCCGTTTCTAGCACCCGTTCGCGCGGCAGCGTTTTGGGGCGGCCACGCATGGGGGGTTGTTGCTTTACGCCCATTTGCGCTCTCCAAAGCATTTAGTGTTTGACCTAGGCATATTACGTACCTATAGTTCCGTAAATACAACGGACACTGGTATTTTAAACCTTTACCTCGCAGTTCGTGCCCATCAAATCCAAAAAAAAGAGAACACACGATGATCGCTGGACACTATGCCACTGCACTGATTGCACACCAAAAATACCCCAAAGGCACATTGGCGTTTTTTTTGATCGTCTCACAGTTTCAGGACCTATTGTGGTTCCTCTTTCACTATCTCGGTCTCGAACCAACAAAGCCAATAGATGTGTTCAACGCCACCATTAGCCGAATGTCGGTCAATATGCTGTACAGCCATCATCTCGCTCCCCAATTCATTTGGGCCGCTGTTGTGTTCATCATTGCTAAGCTGTGGTTCAAGAATACTAAGATCGCGGTGATATCGTCCCTGTTGTGCGTCAGTCACTTCGTTCTCGACATCTTCTCGGGCCATGCGCATCACCTGTTTGGCCAAGACACCCCACAAATCGCACTAGGGTTGTACGCGAGCAATGTCTATCTCGCCATTCTGATAGAGGTTGTATTCGTCGTGGCGATGCTGCTTTTCTTTTTTCGCAATGAATCAAAAGCGGGGATCATACGCACAACCAAAAACAAAATTGCGGTGTTGGCACCCTTTATCTACGCCATATTTTTTGTGCTCGCTGTCGCGACAGTTTCTTTCAGAGAGTTGTTGAACATCCCGGAGTTTGATCTTGGATTTAATACAACCATGCCGACCATAATTTTCACCTATGTGGCTTTGATAGTGTTTCTTTGTTGGGTTATTCCTCAAAAAAATCAGACAAACAAAGAGACCGTTTAATTGGTGGAACATCTATGTCGTCTTAGGCAGTCGTTTGATGCCTCGTTCAAACGATAGTCGCCACTGCGGATCGTATCGGTTTGGTACGAGCTGCGGTGCCACCGCCAACTGGGGTGGCATACGCCGATATTTGAAGAATCTAGAGGTCGACACGTCGAAATGATTTACGCAAATTAGTTACTCTTCAACGCGACTGAGAAAAGCCGGCACCGATCGGATGATTTTAAGTGGTGGCCAAAAGGTGTGTATCACTGCTTGCTTCAGGCGAGCAGCACGCTCGCCAAACCGTGTTAGAAAAGCCGTGGATGCGCAACAAGCGGCCGCACGTCATTCCACTTAATATATGCTGTAAAACAGGGTGCTAGACCTCGCCGGTGTATTCGCCGCGCGCTGGATAGTTGTTGGGTATTGCAAAATCCAAAGCGCCAATCAGCTCTGAGAAGTGCGGTCTGACAAACGGCATGGTTTGCACGGAGCCGTAGTAGAGAGATTGGTCTGGGCTTACCATAAACAGCCCCGGTTCTGAGAACAGCGCGGGCTCTTCTAGGCCGATGGAGGTCATGCCGCGTGATGTTGAAATATACAGTCCCCATTCACGCGCTTTTGCCAGATCTAGCCGGTAGCCAAAACGCAATTTGTCCGCGTGGATTTTCTCTGACATCGACTCTGTGCGCTCTTTGGTGTCGGAGCTCAAGGCGATCACGCCAACGCCGCGCTCGGCGAATGCATCAACCGTTTTTTCCAACTCGATCAAATACTTGGCGCAAATCGGGCAGTGCAGGCCGCGGTAAAAGCACACAACGGTGCCGCGTTCTGAAGTCTCTTGCGACAAGTCAAAGGTTCCGTGGTTCAGGGTTGATACGGATAGGTCGGGTGTTTTATGGCGTGGAATTAACAATTTTTTCTCCAATTTTTATGAGGTTGACGCTCACCTTAGCACTTGTTAAAGTCAATTAATTACTAATAATATGATAGAAAAACCTGAATATGCCCGATGACCGTACTGACCGCTTATCCGCATTGGTTTCTCGTTTCGAAATCAAGGTATCGCCAACTCAGCTAGAGCTAGCCAATCTCGCTATCTGCCGAAGCACTTCTTCTAGTTCCCCCAGCCAGGTGTTGTTTACCCCTGTTGGTCGCCTACCGGGGGATATCGATGTTGGCGGGCTTAGTCTATTTTCCGCTTGTGCTAGTTGGGGCGGAGAAGATAACCCCTTGGTTGCAGCACTGCCCCCACATATCGAGGTGGATATCAGTGAGGACTTAGAAATGCAAAGCTTGGCAATGCTTTTGATCTCTGAGGACAAACAGCAACGCTGCGGTTCAAAATCTGTGATCAATCGCTTGGGTGAGATTTTGCTGGTACGTCTGCTCAGAACGCAGTTATCGGCCGGCACTACCCATGTTGGGTTACTCGCGGGTCTCGCAGATTCAAGGTTGAGCTCCGCGATAGTGGCTGTACATGAAGAGCCGGGACAGCATTGGCGTATTGAGCAATTGGCTGAAATTGCTGGCTTATCCACCAGCCGGTTCGCTGATCGATTCACCAAGACAGTTGGTCAAACACCAATGGCTTATCTTCGGCACTGGCGCATGGTTTTAGCTCGACAGGATGTCGAACAAGGAGACCGCATCCAGGCCGTGGCCAGTCGATACGGTTACGCCTCCAGTGAAGCCATGTCGAGGGCTTTCAAGCGACACTATGGCTCTAGCCCAATTGCGATGCGACCAAGCTCTTAAAATTGCTTTACTAAAACTGCAGACAAGATAGACACAAAAGATGAAACGCAAACATCCATCCCATCAGCGAATAAGTAGAGAGCCTGCTCCCCGCGCTGTATCTTGATATGATGGTGTTACCTTCCACGCTTATAAGAACACACTATGGTTTTCGGGCTTTTTAACAAACAACCTGTCGTTGATGCTTCATCATCGGAATGGATTTTCGATGCCTTTGGTTGGGCCCTGCAAAATTTTGATGCTGATCTGTTTTATTCCGATACCGTTTTGGTGCGCCCAACAAATGAATTTTTCCCCGACAAGGTGAACAGCGTTCAGGGTATGGCTGAATCTATCTTCGAACGGGTTAAGGGTTATGCGGGTGTCAGTCATTGGCCAACAGTGGTGCAGGACCAGAGCATGTGCCAATTAACTGAGTCTCAACAGGTGCTAATTCAAGGAGCATTGCGCGGACCAAATGGGATTGCAGCTGAATCCCTAGAAGACAGTCAACGGCTGGTTATTCCTTATAACCCGCAGCAGATCAATAACCCTGAGGGGATGATTGCCACCTATGCCCACATACTGTCGCATAATATGGGGCGAATTGTGAGAGTTCCACCTCCTGGTGGGATCGACTACTGGCCTCAGGCTACCGAGCTGTTAGCCGTATTTCTTGGGTTCGGGTTTATGTTTGCCAACAGTGCCTACAACTTCCGGGGCGGTTGCGGCAGCTGTTATAACCCCTACGCACAGCGTGATGCCTATCTCTCAGAAGTTGAAGCAACCTACGCGTTGGCGTTATTTTGCACGTTGAAAAGTATTTCCAATGCAGATGTGACGCCCCATTTGAAAGGGCACCTGCGTGGTACTTACCGACAATCTATCAAAGAGATCTCGGATAAAATACAAGCCGTCGATCACCTTAAACAGATAAAGAGCGCCTAGAGAATCCCTTGGATTCAAATCACTAAGTGCAACACCAGATGCCTAGACTATGAGCAACGAACAACCGAATAACCCTTTGCATGGCGTTAAACTGGCCGATATGCTCGATACCTTGCACACCGAATTTGGTTGGGAGGGGCTGGCCGAACGTATTGACCTTAACTGCTTTAAAAGAGAGCCGGCGACGATCAAGTCCTGCCTGCGGTTTCTGCGCAAAACCCCTTGGGCGCGTGCCAAGGTCGAAAAGCTCTATCTCAAACATTTTCCCGACGGCGAGCCTGAAGAAGGCTTTAATTGGCCCGAGTGAAGATACAGGGTGCAGCGAAACGTTAGACGGGAAACACCTTACTAAAAACTATAAAATATTTTATTTTGTACACCTTCATGTAGTTCGCCCCTTTGTAACCGAATGTAGTTGCTGGCAATCACGGCTATACATACTGTTACAAAAACTGCTCAGAGAAATATCTAATATTTGTTGATCCTTTGAAAATGATTCTAATAGGAGAAACATAATATGAAAAAAATCCACGCATTATTATTGGTTTTTACTGGCTCTGCTTTTCTGAGCGCTTGTAATTCTGATGACGATGAATTGACTGCAGACACTGCGGTTGAGAACAAAGCGTTAGTCTGGCAGAGTTGTAGTGAGCAACCGTTGTTGCAATGCACCACGCTAGATGTACATGCTGATCCTGCTGACACTGATTCGAATACAATATCACTTGCGCTCAATCGGTTGCCATCGATTCAAAATGAACGCGAAGGAATTGTATTGATTAATCCAGGTGGTCCCGGTGGGTCCGGTATTGAACTGCTAGAAGATCTTTTTGGTGCCGGTGTCTTGCCGCAAGCCCTAAGAGAAAGGTTCGACTTTATTGGTTTTGACCCTCGAGGAGTTGGCAGCAGTAAGGCTGTTGATTGTAGTGCGTTTGGCTCTACAGAGATAAACTTGTATCTCGATAGCAAACTAGCGATTGATCAGTATATGGAAGATCTATCAGCTGTGGCGAGTTCTTGCGAACAAAAGTATGGAGTTTATTTACAGCAACTAGGCTCTCTGAACGTCGTCCATGATATGGATGCTATACGACAAGCTACCGGCGAGGATAAGATGCACTTCATCGGTTATTCGTACGGTACCCGCCTAGGAGCACTGTATTTGCAAACGTATCCTGAAAACAGCGGTCACTTTATCCTCGATGGTAGCGTGAAGTCAGTGCCTGATGTGGAACTTCTTGTTGCCGGTAACTTAGAGGCTATGCAAGAAAGTCTTGTTGCGATGTTAGCAGAATGCAGTTCTATAAACTCAAATTGCAATGCAAATGTACTCTTAGAAAAATTAGAAGAAAATATCACAACCCTGGCAATTGATGGCCACCATGAGGATCTGGAGGTACTAGCCCGAATCGTGCATTTCGCCGCAGAAGACCCGACAGTAAGCCCGCTTCTTTTGCCAGCACTTTATGAATATCTGCAAACCGACGATATAACGGAGTTAAGAGAAATTTATCAGAACGGTGTTAGCGATTATTTGGCTGATGATGGCGATGACACAGCGGAGCGAGCCGTTATGTGCGCTGACGATGCTGTGAGGCCAACCGCAAGTTACATGAAATCTCTTCTGACTGACTACAATCAGCAGTCTGATTTTTTTGCAGAGATACTATTGTCACAGGCTGGTATGTGTAGCGGCTGGCCTTTGGCTTTGAATGCTCTGCCACCGATCACAGCTAGTCAAGCTCCGCCTGCACTCGTTATAGGTGGGACGACAGACACGCTTACGCTGGCCCGATGGTCTGAGGAGATGGCGCAATCCATTGGGGGTTATTATCTCGAATCGAATCACCTTGGACATACCAGTGTGTTCTCGGGACAAAATACATGTGTTGATTTCATCGCGGAAGAATTTTTGCTCACAGGGTTGCAGCCATTAGAAACTAGATGTTTGGCCGAGTAGTTGAACGTTGAAGATTGTTGGTGATCCCAGACGCGGTTTGCTTAACTACACAGCTAAGCCGCCGAGAAGACCGCCTACTGCTTTTGGCCTATTGATGTCGCTACAACTGACAGAACCATGTGCTGAGATCTGAGAGTTCTTGTTTCACGAACTATCGATGCGTGTGCGATCCTAGTCGACGATTACGGAACCTTTCTTTTGCAGGTTTTAGCTTTGCAAGTGGGGTCACCACCAGCTGTTGACTAGGAAGCCTCAGATCAAGTTTGGTCATTGACGTCGGCGTATAAAATTTAGACCCAACAAGGCGCGAATCGACGGCATTGCCTAGATTTGCAAGGCGGCTAGACTAAATTTAGTGCGTAGACGGTGCGAGCATGACTTGATCTGAGGTTCCCCAGTGTCCACCTTCCTCTTTTTAATAAGCGCTGCTATCCCGTAAAAGCTATTTATTTCTAGCTCGTGGGTGGTGCAAGTTCAAGCAGGGCGTTTATGTCGTCACGGTTAGTACCAGCCACAATCCGGCCCAATTCATCTTCACCTTTCAGCAGTATTAACGTCGATCGTCGGGGAATTTTGCGAGAAGTGGTCACCTCGTGCCGAGCAAAGGTGTCCCAGTCCACTCGAACAAAGCTGATGCGTTTATTAAAACTAGGGTTTGCAGCCCGCAGCTCACCGATTACGCGTTCTTGCCGTTTACAAGTACTGCACCACGATGCAGCGTAGTCCACGAGAACGGTGTCGCCAGCGGCGAGTTTTTCTTGGATAAGGCCGGGTGTGTATTCTTCAAATTCACTGCTGGCCAGCAGGGTCATTGGTGCGCTTATGGCGGCGGCAGTCGCTGCTAAAAAATAACGTCTGTTCATGTGTTTGTCTCTCCCGTTTTGCACATGTAAATCAGTGATAGGTGTGACGTACCAATTAAAAATTGGTGGATAGGTCTAAAAACCAATCCGGTAGTATAGATACCAGCCAACCTTCGATAACGTAGTGGAGCTTAAAAAATATCATCACACCGACAGCAATAAAGATTATGCCCATGAGTGGCTTTGCTGCTCTAGCGATGCCACCCAAGCTTTTTTGCCGCCGCCGAATGGCTTCTTGTGTGCCAAATCCAAGTGCGACGATAACCGATGAAATACCCAAGCCAAAGCTGAGCATAATGAGGAATGCTCTACCGAGATCGGTGCCTTGACTTGCCATAGATATAGCGCCACCTAAGGTGGGCCCAACACACGGAGACCAGATGGCACCGAGTAATAGGCCGCCGATAAAATGGCTGCTCAAGCGAGTAACCGGCATTTGACTGAGATTGCCTTCGGCACTTTGACTTAATGGTGTCGTAGCTGTGGCAAAGGCCGAGTTTAGAGGCGGTATCAGCAGCACTAGACCAAAGGCAATCATCATAACTGCCCCGATACGTGACAGGAGCTCTTCGGTTAACCCGATGGAATAGCCGAAGGTCGCGATTAGCATACCTAGTGTGACAAAAGAGAGGCACATGCCCGCGGCGATAGCCAGAGGACCGTAGCGACCAGCCTGCATGGCAGATGCCAGCACGATCGGCAAGACCGGTAGGACACACGGATTGATCAGGGTCAGTAAGCCCGCAAGATAAGCTAGTACAAATTCCATCCCGCATTTTGACATTGATTTGAGGTCAAGTATCAATAAAATATCGTTGTAAGTAGCACTACCTAGTGAGCCTCAGATCAATTCATGTTCGCTACGTCGTCGCGTTAGTTCAGTCTCTTCCGCGTCGCAAATATAAGCGATTGCACTACCTTCGCCGTCGATTTACGTCTTGCGGGATGCAGGTTTCTCGCTCCAACGTCATTGGCCTGATTTAATCTGTGGCCCCCGAGTTTTCGCCGATTAGGCGAAGCGACACTCTCCTAGTTACGGAATAAATGGAGACATCGGCAAATATGAAAGCGATTCCTGATTGCTTGTTTACCCTAAAAGTATGTCCGTGATATTGCGGGGTGTTGTAAATAAGGCGTCACAGCGACTAGATACTTCGGAGAGATGTCATTGAACGTCGACGTTTATACAGACTTGGCTTTATATTGAAGGAGTAGAAGTAGGAGTAGGCGTAGAGATGTAAAAATGTTTCTGAGAGTGCTGAGGGCACGCTTTGGATGAACATCCTTGATTTCGCCGTCGCGATGTACAGGCTGGTCGTGCGCTCAATTTTCATAGGGTGGTAGATTCGATGCTAGATATCGTAAATTCCGACAACAGAACTGTAATTCACTCTATTGTATAACTCCACTGTCAATTCTTCTGTTGCCTGAGTGGGTACGCGGATGCGAAATGCGCCGTTGTGCTTGTTGTACCAAAACGGGGGATATCTCTCGATGGTTTTGTATTCTGGATGCCACTTGTCTTCTATGTTTTGAATATTGGCTGTAGCGCCTTCATAGTTGGGATTGAAAGGGCTGCGTGGGTTCTTTCTATTGATAAACCAAGATTTATCTATTTGAGTTGGCCACTGTCCGTTCAACAGCTGATGGCTTTGAATTTTTTTCTGGACGTTCTTAACCGTTGTGATAGCCACGACGATTTTGCTGTCGTCTGTTTTGCTAAATAACGTGGGCACAGCTATCGACGCAAAAGTACTCAAGATGACAACGACAATGAGTAGTTCGATCAGCGTAAAACCAGTCGATTCAGTTGGCTTAGATCGTGTCACTTTTTCTATCCAGTTGGATCACTACAAGGCATGTTGGCTTTTGCAACGACTTCTATTGTTTGTAGTGTCTAAGACTGCCCATTCAGAGAGGTTTCGACGCCGGCGATGATCAGCAACATGTCGGATCCTTTGCTTTTCTGTTTATCGGCAACCTTGTAGGGATCTAGACGTTTTTCATTAGTTTACGTAGACACGAACTTTGCGTGCCTACCTATAGGTATCTATAAACAACTTTTTATGGAATTTGCTCGGCTTATTTGGCTTATCTAACGAAATTGGGAAATTGAAAGATCAATTTTATGCAACCACCGTGGTTGTTTCCCTCGAGCGTTGATTGACGGGTGCCTCAGATGTGTACTATGCATCAGCTTGAAGCGGTCGTTGAATCAATTTAAGATCGGCTGAAAGACCACGTGTGACCTAACGCGTAATTCAACGTTTTCTAATGTGTTGAGAAGCCCTATGCGACTACCAATTGTTGTGCCCGCCGCTTTACTTTTTTTTAGCTTTATCACAATAGTGTTTGCGCTGGTTCAAGCTGTTCAAATCCCTCTTGGAGCGTTGCCCGAAGATAGCGCGCGCCTTGCTGCGACACCAATCTCGCATTTTATACACGCTGTTGGTGGCGCAGTTTTTGGACTTCTTGGGCCGCTCCAATTCGGACGGGTGCTGGCCCAAAAATACGGAAAACTGCACCGTGTGTGCGGGCGTGTTTTTGTTATTACCGGATTTATGCTGGCGCTTAGCTCTCTGTCGTTGTTGTGGCATTTCCCCGATATCGGAGCACCGTTAGCGAGTATCGGCAGACTGGTGTTTGGTCTTGCCCTAGGCGTAGCGCTTGTCATCGCGATGACTGCCATCCGGAACCGAGATTTCACCCGGCATCGCGATTGGATGATTCGTGCATACGCTATTGGAATAGGGGCAACTGCGGTTTCGATGGTTTTTATTCCAATTTATGCAATTACCGGTGAACCACCCATGGGTCTCGCCTCAGATATCGCGTTTATCGGGTCGTGGACTGTGTGTGTGATTTTTGCGGAGTGGCTAGTGCGTCGCTTACCGCGCGCGGTGAACAAGAGTGAACAGAAATAGGGATCAAGATTCCTCACTGACAATTCAATACCTGCATATCGGCTATGACCTGAACCTACCTGTAAATATGAGCGAGATTAAAAAATATAAATATGAAATACGAGCTTTACAGCTGGAACACACCAAACGGACAAAAGATCCGAATCGCTCTTGAGGAGATGGGTGTTGAATACGCTTTTCATCCTGTCAATATTGGCGCAGGTGAGCAAAAGACGAGTTCATTCCGGCGTATTTCCCCCGATGGGAAAATCCCTGCTCTTGTGGTTAATTCAGATATGCCAATATCATTGTTTGAGTCGGGCGCTATTTTGCTTTATTTGGCGGAGCAATTTCCCACTTTGCATGGGCGCGATGAGGCCGAACGAGCGCTGGTCTCGTCATGGACTTTTTGGCAAGTAGGGCAACTAGGTCCGCTGGCAGGGCAGCTTGGTCGGTTTAGCGGAGAGACTCCCCAGAACTCTGCTGCGGTGCTGCACTTCCGTGAATTGCTTACCCGTTGTTTAGAAGTCCTAGAGACAAGGCTGCTCGCCAGTGAATATCTAGCGGGAGATCATTTCACCGTGGCAGATATTGCAAGTTACCCCTGGATAGCCTCACCACAAAGCTATTTGCAACGGTATAACGTTGATTGGCGCGGAGACTACACAGCAATCGTGAAGTGGGCGGACAAAATAGCTGAACGTCCCGCTGTTAAAAGGGCATTTTCCGTTTAGTGGTTTCTACAAAAATGCACTTAGTTTGAAATTCAACCTGTGGTTGATTTACAAAGAAGATTCGAACGCTTTTTCAGCAATTATTGCTGAGCCCTTCAATCATCCGCTCAGTATATGACTGAGCGCGTCATTGACCAACATCGATATTCTCTTTGGTATGTCGGTTCATGGCTAATATCGCCTTTTAACTGGTTGAGATTGTTCATCACCGTTTCAGTTCTGCAATAAGCAAAATTTGATCTACGAAAGTTCTCAACAATGCCACGCAGAGAGTCTTCGATTACATTTGCAGTTGCCCAAACTGGTGACATTGGTGTTTGAATCGTTGGAACATGCCACTCAAATGTAGAGTACCCAGAGCAAAGTGATCGCCTGTCTGACTTCTTTTAGGGCTTAGATCTCCAGGGAGAAATCCGCCATATTACGATGATTGTGTCACATATTTTGCTTATAAAATTCAACAACTATGAGTGGCGTGCTCCTGCTGAAGTGCGCACTCGTGCCCTAGCTAATTGTATTAATTAGGGAAATATTTATTTAAATGTGGGTCAATACAGTCAATTGACCTCTGTAGGCGGCTCAGATAGCGGTACTCTTTATCTCTAAAGGAGGGTCTGTGTACAGCCGATCTTAATGAAATAGCTCATATTCTTCTAGATGCCATTTATTGGTGAACAAACGCGGCTAGAAAAGCGGATTAAGTTGGCGTCACAGGATCTCTAATGCAAGCACAGACAGTCCTAAAATCTTTATACAACACTGATGATCAAAGCATCAGTGATGAGATTAGTGCGTATCGTGAGGTGTTGGAGGGTATGGAGCAAGGCATCATCGTGTGGTCGGACGACGGTGTCTGTAATCTGGTCAATCAGCGCTACTATGAAATAACCGGTGCGAGTAAGGCTCATCTTTATCAAGGCTATACTTGGGAAGAGCACATGGGCCGATTGGTTTCACTTGCTCAATATACGCAAGAGCAAGCAGATGACATAACCGCGAAGATGGCTTCGCGAGAAATTTTCAACCTTGAACGATCATCCGGTAATGGCACTTTTGTTTCTTTGACGATCAGACCACTCAGAAGTGGTGGCCACGTTGTCTCAGTCACAGATATCACTGAGACTAAGCGCCATGAAAAAAACGTCGCTAAAGCACTTAAGCGAGCCGAACAAGCTGAGATTGAAACTCAACATGCCCTGAGTATTCAACAAAACAGACAAGCCGAAGTTGACAAGCTTTCTGAATTTGGAGACTGGCTGCACTCTTGCACATCGCTGTCAGAGCTTTACGAAATTGTTAATCAGGCAATGCAAAATATTTATCCAGAGAGCACTGGTCAGTTATACATTTACAGCAACTCTCGAGATATTCTTGATTGTGTGTGTAGCTGGGGTGAGAGTGGCATTTCCGAGAATATTCAACCTCAGGACTGCTGGTCTTTGCGCCGAGGTCGAGTGTTCGAATTTGGCGATGGTATGATTCAACTGGACTGTAAGCACGTGCAGCATTCTGAATCGCATGAAAGCAGTCGGTACTGCTGTCTGCCGCTGCTTGCTAATGGCAATACAGTTGGCTTGCTACATATTGATTTCAGTCAAAACGCAAATGACAAAAATATCGGTGAGCTTAAGAAATTTAATCTCTCATTTGCCACCCGTTGTGCAGAGCAAATCAGCCTTGCGGTGGCTAACGCTCAACTCCGAGACGAGCTACATGAGCAGTCCACCAAAGACCCGCTAACCAGTCTTTTTAATCGCCGCTTTTTCTTGGAACGCTGTCGGTCGGAAATTATTCGCGCTGCACATTTGTCTGAACAGTTTGGAATAGCGGTATTTGATGTTGATAATTTCAAAAAGTTTAACGACCACTATGGCCATGATGCAGGTGATGCGGTGCTTTGCCATATAGCCGAACTAGCCCACAAACACTTCGTCAACGACGAGGTGATTGCTCGTATCGGGGGCGAAGAGTTTGCCATACTTTCAACTAACGTAAATACAGAAATTTTTCTGAAGCGTCTTGAAGAATTTAGAAATATTGTTGCTAGTATGAGCGTAAGGCACTACAACAAACCTTTACCGGCAGTCACTGTGTCAATCGGATATGCCATATTTCCCGATCACGGAAGCAATGTTCCTGATCTTGTCAAAGTAGCAGATGCTGCGATGTATCAGGCGAAAGAGATTGGAAAGAACTGCATCCGCGAGGGCGTTAACTCACTGAGCTAATTCTGAGTGGGTTCTAGTCACAAGGCGACACCGGGCCGCTGGTTTTTCGATAGTCAACGTTAGACTAATGCCGTTATATAGATACGGCATTTTAGGCAGTCAGCCCACCGTGTGCAGACTCACCTGGTTTTACTTCCTACAAAAAATCATCTCGGCGCGGTGTGAAGCAGTCAATTAGCTTGCCGGGCTCTAGGCAAACGCAGCCGTGTGTCATTTCTGATGGAATAACAAAGCTGTCGCCTGGGCCAACTTCGCGCTGTTCATCCCCTAGCGTAAAACGAAAACGTCCGCTTTCGACGTAAGTTGACTGAATATGCGGGTGGTTGTGTAAGGCACCGACAGCGCCCACTGCGTCAAAGCTAAAAGCAACGACCATCAATTCTTGATTTTCGGACAACACCTGGCGACTGACATTTTCGCCCGTTGAGACGATAGGGAAGTTGGACATATTATTATTTCTCGATGAAGTTTAAGAGAACAGCATCCCGCCGTTAATATCGACGTTTGTACCGGTGATAAAGGCGCTGTCATCACAGGCGAGGAACAACACGAGGTTAGCCGCATCGTCAGTGTGACCTTGGCGTTTTAGTGGTGCTGAAGCTTCAAAGCCACGGCGTCCAGCATCAGGAGTGTGAATGTTGTGGAAATCAGTGTCGATCATCCCTGGGCAAAGGGCATTGACACGTATTTTTGGTCCCAGCTCTTTGGCGAGGCCCCGTGTCATAGTCATCACTGCACCTTTTGACGTGGCGTAAGCAACCGCACCAGGACCACCGCCGTCGCGACCTGCTTGGCTAGCAAGGTTTACAATGGCTCCGTTTTCCATGTGAGCGATACAAGCTTTAGTCATCATAAAGGTGCTGGTCAGGTTTAAATCCATCACTGTATGCCAATGTTCTAAAGACATCTCTAAGATTGTCTTACGTGCGACCAAACCACCTGCGTTGTTGACGAGGATATCGATGCCACCAAAGTCACTGATGGCTTTGCCGACGAGTGCATCAACGTCTGCTTGCTGAGTTAAGTCGCCTTGCAGTGCAAAAGCACCACCGCCATTAGCTGTAATATCTGCAACGGCCTTGTCGGCACCTTCACCGCTTGAGAAATAGTTGATCGCTACGTTTGCACCTTCAGCCGCCAGCTTGCGCGCCACTGCTAGACCGATATCTCTGCCACCTCCGCTGACGATGGCTGTTTTACCTTGTAATTTCATGCTTGCTTTGTCCTGTAGGTTGTTATTGCTTAAGTTCAGCAGTATTGGCTCAGGTGTTGGCCAGTTTTTTCATCACTACCCTGAAAGTATTTTCGTCGATATCTGTAAAATACAGATCGGCGTCGTAGCCTTGATCATCCATAAAGTTGAAAATGCGTTTAGGTGTGTCGCGCTTATAGGGTACCAATAAGGTCGCGATACGATGGCGCGTGGCGGCTGGATACTTTGCGGTTAAAAAGGTGCTCACTGGTAGCCCTTCGTAATCGACGGGATCTACGTCTGGAAATGCGGTCTCTTGGGTGATGTTGGGCTTGCCTGCCTCTGACCAAACCACTTGCCCGTAAAAACCCGCTCGCTCACCGGTGTTTCGGAAGGTTGATTTACCGAGTTCGAAGGGGTTGTTGGCATGCAGTAGCCACTCCAGCGTGACGGGTGTTTCTGCGTCGACTTTGTCGACAATCACGAAGTAGTCGTTGCGCACGAAGTAAATTTCGCGCTCAGCGCGCGTGACTTCCGGTGACAAACTTTGATAAGCAGCGGTCGCATCGCCGTGAATAAAAATGTGGTCTTCGCGTTGTTCTGCCGCAATAATTTTTCCGGTAGCGGCCATTGCTTTGGATTTGTCTTTTTCGGCGTACTGCCCTTTGCCGTTAATCAGAATGGCATTTTTGGACCGAGTCTGGCGACGCCAGTTACGGTGCATGGATGAGTTAAATGCGACGTAGTGCCCAGACTGAATAGCGAGGTCCTCACCATAAGCAGCCATGCAAAATGAATTTTGATCCCCGTGACTGTGACTAACTGAGCCAAACGGCGATGATTTAAAGACGAATTGAATGTGTTCGTCCGGGTTGTGCATGGCGTGCTGAACGCCGACCCAGCCGATGCCTCTAAAATGGCGCAAACCACTCTCGGGTTGAGTGGCTTCAACCACCGGGAAGTCGGTTTGAAACACGAGCTCGTCAAAATGGGTGTCCCACCAACCCCAGTTGTAGAAAGCCATCTCTGTCCCTGGGTTAGTCCGCAGGTTCTCCTCGCAGTACCATTGGTACGCTCCCTTACCTGTGGCGCCGGCGAACTGGCGTAAGTTCAAGCCAGTTTTGATGCACGGTAAATCACCCATGGTGCTGTCGTCACCAAACGTGGCACGGCGAGTGTTGGGCGCTTTGCAGTACAGCGCAAAGTCACCGGTGTTTTGAAAGAAAGGCCGGTTGTAGAGGTCTATGCCTGTGTAGGACTTAAGCCGGTTTGCGGCATCTATCAGATAGGCGATACCCATCATCCAGTAGTGGGTGCCCTCAGCCCATCCTCCATCACTGTCACCCCAAGGGGTGTAGACCGTAAACAGGAATTCGATGCTGTAGTGTAACCATTCACGTGCCTCGTCATCGTCGTCGTCGCCAAGCAGCGCTATACAGGCCGGAATGATAGTGAGCGAAATCGATCGCACGGCATGACTGTCGTAGGGGAATAGGTGAATTTTGGCGTTGATGATCGCGTGCTCTGCGATGTCTCGTGTGCGCACTAGTAACGCAGTTCGAACCAGCGAACGCTCTTCCTCTGATAAATCGTCGTAGAGCCAGTCGTAGCCCCAGGCCAGTGCATTGGTGACACGGTAGGCCCATTCATCGGTATAGGCCCGAGAGGTGACACCCATTGGATCCCAGGATGCCGCTTCGAGCAACCACGCTTTGGCGCGCGTGGTCATCGCGGCGTCGGCCGTTACCTTGCCGCCAATGGCGAGGTGCCGAATAGCGTACCAAAGCTCTTGCAGGTCGATGTAAGTCTGGCGCCAGACTGCAGCGACTCGCTTATTGTCAGGGTAGCCTGCGGGTTCTTTCATGACCTCTCGGTCCATCCACGGCAGCACGGATTTCTCATAGAAAGTCGACCAGCTACAATGTGAAGGGTCAGTCTTGATCTGTTCGGAAAATCCCTGCAGGCGGTCTTGTGTCATCCACAGTCGTGGGTGGCTTTCACTGACGTCTTTGAGTCGGCTTGCTCTGGCAGCAAGCGGTGTTTCTGGCAGCTTTTCTCGAACGGTGAAACCACGCGAACTGCTCCACGTTGTGGTGGGTTCGCTGCTTGTCGCCTCGCACACAGCATAGCTCCAGTGGTATTCACCAGGCGCTAAAACGGTGTCAGGGGTAAAAAAATTAAGGGGAATGGGTGCAAACACTTGTGTTGCATTTTCGGGGTAATTTGGGTCAGTCGAGATGCGCAGCACATAGTGCGCTTCATCCTCTATCACGGGAAGCCACATAAAGCGGGGCGGATTTTCCTCGACGTCAGAGTTTATCAATGGAGCGTATTGGATCGTTAAGCGGCCTGCCTTAGGCTCGTCGAGAGTGTTGGGAGGCTTGGTAGACATCTGCGATCCTGTGAATAATTTAAGGGATGCGGGTGACCGACACACAATCGGTCACCCGCTAGGTCAAGAAACGACTAGCCGTACTGGCGAGTGTAAGCTGAGTTGATTACGTCGATGATTTTCTCGTAGCCCATCTTGTTGAGGGTTTTGATGTAGTCATCCCAGTCCGCTTTGACATCTCCAGTACCTAGAATCCAAGCTTGGTTGCGCTCAAGCATGTAAGTACGCATTGACGGCCAGTAACGGTCATAAACCGCTTGCTCTTCTTTGGTGAACGCTACTCCGAGGAATTGCTCGACTAGCAGGTCTTCCGTGTCATAGAGCTCGATACCTTCACGGGCAGCTTGTGCTGTCCACTGCCACTCGTAGCGGTAGTCTTGCCAGTAGCCACGCTGAATCTGAGCACCTTCGAGATACATCTGACTGTTGACAGCTGCGTCCGCATTCAAAACAGCATCGGTAAAGACAGGCTGTCCATCGATCATGTTCCACGTTTTGCCTTCGACACCAAAGTTCGACAACAAGCGGCCTTGTTCGGTGAACCAAAAGTCAAAATACTTGATGGTCTCAACAAGGTTTTCATTGGTGTGGCTGATCGCCCATCCATCGGGTTTAACGGGGATTCGACGGTGCTCTTCCATGCGCACACCGCTGGGGGATGCAGGTGGCAAGAACGGGATAAAGTTGAAGCCTTCAACCTTGTCTGCCAGTTTGCCGTTGTAACCCGACGTGGAGGCGAACCAATCGTGGGTCAAGCCGCCGAGGTTTTCAGACAGCAAGTAATCGCGTGAAGAAGAACCACGGGTGAATATCTCTGCGTCGATCAGGCCTTCGGCATACCAGCGTGCGATATTGGCAATACCATCTCGGTAGCTATCTTGCGCGTATGGATGCGCAATACTTTTGTCGTCCTGAATGTAGAAGTCGTGATAGGTATCTGAACCAGACGAACGAGCATCCCACAGTGTTAGTAGACGATTGACTTCTTCCCACTGACGCGCGAAGTAAGGCACTTCGTCTTTTTCGCCATTGCCATTGGGGTCGTTGTCACGGAACGCTACCAAGGTGGCTTCTAATTCTTCGACATTTTGAGGCTGTTCTAGTCCCAGTGAGTCGAGCCAGTCTTGGCGTATGAACCACGCACGTCCATATTTACCGTCGGGCAGATATGGGATGTAATAGTAGTTGCCATCGAATGCGGTGATTGATGCCAGTACCTCTGGATGAGAATCCCAGAATGCTTGGATGTTCGGTGCGTGCTCAGCCACTAGCTCGTTGAGCGGTACAAATGCACCTTGAGGACCAAACTCGTTAACAGGTTGCTTGATAAGATGACCGCCAACGATGTCGGGCATATCGCCCTGTGCGATCAGCAAGTTCATCGCTTCGTTGCTGTCCGTTGTATTGCTGCCAACAGTAGCATCTGTCAGTGAGATGCCTGTCATCGCACGAGCAGCTTCTTCAACGGGGTAGATTTCACTGGCGGTTCCGCCAACGCCATAGCCTTGGGCACGTGGCCAATGCATATGTATCGTTAATTCCAGCGGTGTGTCGACGATCTTCAAATCACCATCTGCAAAGGCCGGTGAGGTTGCCACCGTAGCGCCAAGCATGGCTAATGTTAGTAGTGATAACTTTCGCATATTTACTCTCCTGGTGTAGCTGTTGGTTGTTATTATGTTTTTATTCTTTGACGCCGCCCAACAATATCCCCTTGCTGAAATATTTCTGAAGAAAAGGATATATGAGCAAGATTGGTATGATCGAGCAAACGATGATCGCGGCGCTGACTGTCTCAAAGGAGTAAGCAGACGTCAGCAATGAGTTTGCAAATTCTTCATCGTCGGATAGCTCGACAATGACATGGCGTAAGTAGACCTGTAAGGGGATTTTGTCTTCGTCTTGCAACAGGACCATGGCCCAGAAGAAACCGTTCCATCGCGACACGATGCAAAACAGTGCAACCGTGGCAATAGCGGGTTTAGACAAGGGCATATAGACTTTCCACAGCACTTGAAACTCATTGGCGCCGTCCATGCGAGCGGCTTCTTCGAAGGACTGCGGAATGGCCTCAAAGAAATTACGCAGCAATATAATGTTGAAGCCGTTGACCGCAAAACCGATGATAATCCCGAAATAACTATCGAGAAGGCCCAGATCTCTCATGTTCAAGAAGAAGGGAATAAGACCAGCGTTGAACCACATGGTAAAGGCTACTGTGAGATTCCAGAAACGCCGCCCGTAGAGCTGGGGTCTGGATAACGCATAGGCGCCTGGGATGATAAACGCCAAGCTCATCAAGGTGCCAAAAATGGTGTAGATAAAAGTATTTTTATAGCTGGTCCAAAACTGAGGCTCGCTCAGAACTTGTTTGTAAGCCTCGAGCGTAAAGCCAACGGGTGTTAGTACGACATTGCCCGCGCGCGCTTCAAAGCCAGTGCTCAGCGACAGCGACGCGATGTAGATAAAAGGATATAGCGTGGACAGCATGAAAATGGCGATCAACACCATGTTCACAATGACAAAGAGTTTGTCGCCGCGCGAGTAGAGGTTCATGTTAGACATATTTTATCCTCCCTACCAAAGTGACGTGCGCGAATAGCGCTTTGAAATGGTGTTTGCTGTCATCACAAGAATGAACGCCACAACCGCGTTGAACAAACCTGCTGCGGCAGCAAAATCATACTGCCCGCCTTGCAATCCCTGTCTATAGATAAATGTATTCACCACATCCGCAGTTTCATAGGTGGCTGGCTGATAAAGCAAGATGATCATCTCAAAGGAGATCTCAAGAATATTGCCGATGCGAATGATCAACATAATGATGATCGTGGTCATGATGGACGGGATAGTGATTTTCCACATCATCTGCCAACGGTTTGCACCGTCGACAACGGCTGACTCATAGAGCGTGGGCGATACGCCGGCGATAGCCGCCAGATAGACAATGGATTGAAAACCTGCCTCTTGCCAAATGCCTGTGCCGATAAAGATTGGCCGGAACCATTCGGGCTTAGTGAGGAAATAAATAGAATCTACGCCGAACCAGCCGAGGATTGTGTTGACGATACCGGCTGAGGGAGAAAACGAGGTGATCACAATACCGGCGATGATGACCGAAGAAATAAAATGCGGTAGGTAGACAATCGTCTGGGCTGTTTTTTTGAAGAATTGATTTAATACTTCGTTGAACATCAGCGCCAATAAAATCGGAATAGGGAAGCCAAACAGCAAGCCGTATGCGCTCATGATCACAGTGTTTTTCAGGGCGCGTAAAAACTGGTCGTTCTCAAAAAGAATATGGAAGTGTTCAAACCCGATCCATGGGCTACCAGCCACTCCACGAAAGACTGAATAATCTTTAAAGGCTATTTGCAAGCCGTACATGGGCTTGTAGAGAAAAACCAATAACCAGATCACGGTGGGTAGTAGCATTAAGTAGAGCTGCCACTCGCGTTTTAAGTGTTGAGTAATGCGGGCGAGACGAGTGGGTTTTTGTCTACTAATCAGTTTACTGGTACCCGCCGTCATTGTTTCATCACCTGATCGGGAAGTGCCATGCCAGTTTTTGCATCAAAGACACGGATAAGGTTTGGTTCTACTGAGAAGCCTGATATGCCATTGAGAACATCCATCTGGCCGACGGTACCAGCGCGAATAATAAACGGTTCGCCTTGCAGAGTTGCGTGAATCAAAGCTTCAGAGCCGAGTGTTTCGATCAATTCGACATCGACGGGAATGGTGCCGTGGGTATCGGCTTGAGTGCTTACCGTCACAAATTCGGGGCGTATGCCTAGGGTTATGTCTGTGCCGATGGCGTCTCGCATGGTAGGCGTGTCCACGAGCGCTAAACTCAGCTCGCCAAATCGCGCAATGGGGCCGTTGTCGCCCGATTCGATACGCGCGTTGATCATGTTCATCGGCGGAGAGCCTAAGAAACCAGCGACAAAGGTGTTAACGGGGTTTAGGAACAGCTCCATTGGCGTGCCGGTTTGCTCTATGCGACCGTCGTGCATGACCACGATTCGATCGGCGAGAGTCATTGCCTCTACTTGATCGTGGGTGACGTAGATAGAGGTAACACCTAGGCGATTGTGCAGGCGTTTGATCTCCGCGCGCATTTGAGTACGCAGCTTGGCATCGAGATTGGAGAGCGGCTCGTCAAACAGAAAAACTTTGGGACGACGTACAATGGCACGGCCCATCGCCACCCGTTGACGCTGACCACCAGAGAGATCTGCAGGGCGTCTTCCAAGATAAGGGGTCAAGCCAAGGATTTCTCCCACCTCTTTGATGGAGGCATCGATAACTGCTTTGCTCTCTCGACGAATTCGCAGACCAAAGGCGATGTTTTCTGCAACATTGAGATGGGGGTAGAGCGCGTAGTTCTGAAAGACCATGGCTACATCACGATCTTTGGGAGCGACATTATTAACAAAGCGCCCATCGATACTGAGGTCACCATCGCTAATTTCTTCAAGACCGGCAATCATGCGCAGTGTTGTCGATTTGCCGCAGCCCGATGGACCCACGAGCACGACGAATTCTTTTTCTTGTACTTCTAGGTCGATCCCGTGGACCACCTGAATATCGCCGTAGGTTTTGACAAGACCCTGAAGACTGACCCCTGACATGGTTTCTCCCTTGATGACACTGTCTATAGAAAAGCGACGAAACGATGAGTTTTCAGTCAAACTTTGAGGCTAGCATACTAGTCGAATATCTGGAATACTAGTTAAAAATACGTATTCATGTGGCATATATAAAAGGTGATGTGATGGGGCCTGTGAGCCATCGTGGTGAGCGCCGAACAAGTGTCGATGATATCTTCGAATTTCTGCATGAAGAGATATCGACGTTACAACTTAGGCCGGGTGACAAGCTCTCTGAAGCTGAGGTAGCTGCGCGCTTTGGTGTGTCGCGCCAGCCCGTGCGAGATGCTTTTAATCGTTTAGCGCATCTAGACCTGCTGTTGATCCGTCCACAGCGTGCAACCGAGGTAAAGCGCTTCTCGATGCGGGCCATTGAAAAATCGCGCTTTTTGCGCAAATCCGTTGAAATGGAGGTGCTGAGGCGCGCTGCAAAATTGTGCGATGGTGCCGGCATTAAGCGTTTGGAAGTGGCACTCGAGCTGCAGCAGGAGCTGATCAGCGCTGAGGATTTCGACCGTTTTGGTGCGC
Source organism: uncultured Granulosicoccaceae bacterium (assembly GCA_937965695.1). Lineage (GTDB taxonomy): Bacteria > Pseudomonadota > Gammaproteobacteria > CALCKW01 > CALCKW01 > CALCKW01. The sequence continues at coordinate 32,932 of CALCKW010000013.1, read as the reverse complement.
TTGATTATGATTTTCACCATGCGCTGTGCGAAATCGCAGATGTGGATTTTGCTTTTGAATTTATCCTAGCTGAAAAGTCCAAGGTAGATCGCCTGTGCAGATTGAGCTTATCAAAAGAGTCCCGCTTGCCGGAGTTGGTGGCCGATCACTTCGCTATCGCACATGCTGTAATGGCCAATGATCCTGAAAGGGCAGTTGAAGCTGGTGCACTGCATCTGTCACGCCTGGACGAAACCCTCGCGCAAATTCAGGAAACTAGCGCGAATTATTTTATTGATAAAGGTAATTGAGGCGCAAAGAGGGCGGTGTGCATTGCCGTCTAAAAGTTGTTACTCCAACAGCTTGCTGGACTAACGACGGTGCCTGATCCGCTAGCTAATTTCCCTGCGGTTGACGTCGGCCCGACCTATCGTGATGTGTTGGCATTGGCATGGCCGATGACACTCAAGGCTATAATCCTCTACGGTACGGTCGTTATCGATGCTTATCTTGTGTCTGCTTTGGGCGAATCCGCCTTGGCGGCGATGGGTTTGGCTGCGGCAATCGCTGGTGTGGTGCTCAGTGCAATACTGGCTTTTGCCAACGCTATGCAAATTCGAACCGCACAGGCCTTTGGCACGCGCGATCTCGTCTTTCTAAAATCAGTGTTGGCATCGGGGCTTGTTGTCAGTACTTCTATCGGTTGTTTAGGTCTGCTAGTTGTTGTATTGGGTGGGGGCTCATTACTGAGTGCTTTGGCACCCAGCGCCGAGGTAGCTGGACTGGCCAAAGAATACCTTGCCATCTTTTCATTGGTTATCCTCGCCGAGTCGGTCGGGCAGTGTGTGTCCAGCTTCTTCAATGGCTGTGGGCGAACGCGCATACCACTTTATAGTTTTTGTCTTTCTTTGCCTATCAACGTCGCGGCAAGCCTTGTTCTGATTCACGGGCATTTGGGGTTGCCTGCATTTGGGGTAGCAGGCGCCGCGATGGGCAGTGCAATTGCTGCCTTTGTTCAGGTGGGGTTCCTGATAGTGCGTGTCCGACAGATCAATGGACATTTGCGCCATGTCGCTGGCTGGCGACAGGTGAATTTTTTATCTACACTTAAGCGACATGTATTTTTTGCTTTGCCGATCGCTGCTACTTTTTTTAGTGCCGGTCTTGCAATGCATGTCTGTACTTTTATCTACGCCAAACTGAGCATAAATGAGTTTGCGGCGCTGACCATTATAACCCCCTGGATAATGGTTGCTGGCACTATCGGCATGCAATGGACCCAGGCCACCGGCATCATCGTCGCTCAACTGCTTGGCCAAAATCAGCAAGAGTCCGTGATGGATCGTTTTTTGAGCAGTGCATGGAGAGGGTCATTTGTTGCTTCGGGTATTGTCGCGGTCATCTATGCGTCGGTGTGTTTGTCAGCAAATGCGCTTTATGTCGATCTAAGTGCAGAGACCCGTGCAGTGCTGATGGGTTTTTTGCCCATATTGTTTATTCTTCCTTTTCCAAAGGGTTCTAATGCTATTTGTGGAAATACTCTGCGGGCCAGTGGCGATACCATCTATGTCATGTATATTTTCTTGTCCTCGCAGTGGTTGTTTCGTGTACCTGCGACGGCATTGGCCGTAATCTACTTCGATGTCTCTGCTTTTTGGGTGCTGACGCTGCTTGTTTGGGAGGAGCTTTTAAAGTTTCCGATCTTTCACCGTCGTTTGCTAACGGGCAATTGGAAACGCGCTGATGTTTCAAGTTAAGCGTGACAAGCAGAATTGCATTCAACACTAAAGGATACCTATGTCTAAGAACTACACGGTTCGGTGTGAGAACGCAGCCGATCACTGTGCTATCCGACGCGTCCATGATGCGGCCTTTGGCAGCGAAGAAGGCATCCCGGAAATGGTTGACGATCTCAGGAATCAGGACACCTTGTTTGCCACTGAGTCTCTTGTTGCCGAGCACTCAGACGGCGAGCTTGTAGGCCATGTGATGCTTTCCCATGCCTGGGTGGATGGCGATAAGGCGCTGATTGATGTCATGGTCCTTTCGCCGCTTGGCGTTGTACCCACCAGTCAAAAGCAGGGCATTGGCACAGCTCTCGTCGTGGCCGCCCTAGAGGCTGCCGATAAGGCAGGAGCACCATTGTTGTTCCTCGAAGGTAGTCCTACTTTCTATGGCTCTCGTGGATTTGAGAAAGCAATACCTTTGGGCTTTCACCGTCCTTCGCGACGAATTCCAGAAAATGCCTTTCAAGTAGCCAAGTTGAGTAAATATGATGCATCCATCAGTGGCGCTTTTGTCTACCACGATGTGCACTGGCGGCACGGTGTAGGTTTGTATCGCTAAAGCTGAGCGTCGAGCTGACTATTTCGGAGGACTCAGTAGTTCCATAAGGTGCCATCTTGCAGCCGCACGACGGGGTGGCTCCCCGGTTGATAGCTGTACTGTGCGGCTTCATTTTCGTCAAAGTCAACGCCGAGGCCAGGGGCCTCGCTGACGAAAACCATCCCGTTCTCCATGCGATGCTCAGAGGGAAACAGCGCATTGCATTCGGGTGTACCCAGCACAAGGTACTCTTGAATCCCAAAATTGGGTGCCCATGCATTTAAGTGAGCTTGCGCTGCCATGGAAATGGGAGAGTGGCTCGGTGCGCCGTGAAAACCCGTTTTCACATGATGTAGCGCGGCTAGATCGACAATGCGTTTTAAGTGAGTGATACCTCCGCCATAGGTAGCCGCCACTCGAATGTAGTCGATTAGCTCGTTTTCGATGAGTTTGTTGCATTCCCAGATAGAGTTAAAGACTTCTCCAATGGCAATGGGAGTCGTGGAGTGCTGTCGGATGAGTCGCAGCGCATCTTGGTCTTCAGCTGGCGTGGGGTCTTCAAGCCAAAATAAGCGAATCGGTTCAACTGCCTTGGCGAATTCCGCGGCCTCGCGTGGCAGGAGGCGATGGTGTACATCGTGCAGTATATGCAACTCTGGCCCGAAACGGTCACGAATCTCAGCGAGCGCGTCAGGCATATAGCGAATGTAACGATCGCTGTCCCACACTTCAACTTTTGGGCGAATGCCGGAGAAGTTGGTCATGTAGTTCTTGCTATCGCCCTTTTCCTCCGGCACTGCGTAACTGGCGGTTGGCATTCCAGGAATACCGCATTGCACACGAACGGCCTTGTAACCGTCCTCGATATAAGCGGCGACAGAATCCATCAAATCTTCAAGGTCTGCCCCTGTCGCATGGGCGTACACCATCGCACCTTCACGGCTTTTACCGCCAAGAAGTTGATACACCGGCATACCTGCCATTTTCCCTTTGATATCCCAAAGCGCCATGTCGATAGCGCCGAAAGCCGCCATCGCAATCGGGCCGCGTCGGAAATAAGCGCCGCGATAGAAGAACTGCCAAATATCTTCGCTGTTCCGAGGATCCATGCCAATCAAACTAGGGATCAGGTAGTCTTGCAAATACTGGGCGGGTAAGGTTTCGCGATTGTTTAAGGTCGCGTCGCCCAGTCCGTACACCCCTTGGTCAGTGAAGATTTTGAGCGTGACGTAGTTTTTTGCTGGGCCACCTACAAATACCTTGGCATCAGTGATTTTCATTTTTTAAGTCCTTGTAGTGTGCTGCCCAACTTAACCTTTTCTGTTGCATAGATTGCGGAGCAATGCCAGCGGAGTAGCGCATGTGTTGTCACTCTCATCAACATCTCTTTACGCACACGGGTCGACCCCGCACCTGCAAAAAATTATTGTTTGTTATTGTGTTTCTATATTTTCTAGCGTTTCAGATTCTATTGCATTTACTTTGGGCTTGTCTTCAATGGCCTGTAAACGCGCCGCGCCGTTTCCGGCTACCTTTAGCACAGCAATAGCGCCTCCGCGCAATTGCATTTCCAGTGCAATGGCTTTGTCTTTTGGTGCAAACCAAGCTTCTATGCCATAGCGAACCCGGAAGTTTTTTGCACGCCGTGAATGTCTTGTCAGGTCTAGTCGGCCACGCAAATACAGGCCAACCACTGGCGGTTCTAGCGCAACACGGTGAAAGTGATGTATGCCATTTTTATCGGCGAGCAAACTGACGTATACCCGCTCGCCATTTCGCAAGCTGGAGGGGTCCAGGATTTTATGGGCTGGGATGGTTGAAATATCGTAGCTGAGGCGTGCGTAGTTGCCTCTGAACAGTGAACGAGGGTCAACGGGTCGAGTACTGAGCCGAATTTCCTCGCCTGTCCATAAAGGCAACGCAGCGTTTGCCACCACGCCAACTAAAATCAACAGTTGCAATATCACGGCCGCGATCAAGGTTTTAGGATGGTTCATGCAGAGCCACCTTTCCTGCGTTGTGCATTCCAGTATCTCGCGGCACCTAACATCAACAGCGCAAATACTGTAAACAATACAGCAGCACCCACATAGTCACCTATCAAGTCGATATAACGAAGCATCGCTGTTATTAGCAGCACGGCTATACCTGTGAAAAAGTAAAGTGAACTGTTTTGTTGTATACCACTAAAAATTAGCCCGATACCGACGATGACCAATATCAGGTTAGTCACAATTTGAAAAAAAATTGCGTCGATGGGCGCATACAAAAAGGCAAGCTGCGCACTTATGAGCAGCAGTAAAATACTGCAAAGTGAAACGGCAACCAGTGCTCTCGGAGCTTTACGAACCAAACCAATCGATGCGATTATCAATAACAAAACTACTGCCACTGCAGACCCGTAGTGTTCCCAATGCCCCCGGTAGAGTGCCTTCCATGCTCCTTCGAAACTCAAGAAAAATAAGATGACAAGCGCACCTCGTAAACACCAAAGCAGTAATAATAAGCCGTAATCTTTTGCCTTGTCATCAAGCCTGTTTTGCAGGTGAGTGGCTATTGCACCGCCTAGCAATAATAAGCTGGCGCCGACAAATAAGTGTTCTACTTCAAAGGAGGGTCTGTTGGTGGGTGACCACCAAAAAGCCAAGCTTGTTTCAAGCCAGTAGGCGACGCTAAAAGCGGTGATGATAAAGAGCAGAGTGTTTTGGCGAGCATTGATGAGAATCCAGATAGCGCTTACTAAAAAGACCGGCATGCTGTGTGCGGGATAACCCATGCTTGCTTCTAAGTAGAACCAGATTAACGCAAGTACAAAAGTCTGTACCATAAGCCAACTGCTTCTGCATATCAGCGCAAATGGCAGGCAGCCAAGCGCCCACCAAAAAACACCGTCCGGCATGTGTTCGCCCAGGTGGTAGATTTGCGCAATGAGGATAATGGATGCGCCGTAGAGCAGATTGCCGAGAAAGTACAAGCCAATGGCGGATTTTTCTTCACCGTTGAACCAACGTAATGTCGCATACCCCTGCACACCAGCAGTAGTTATTACTAGACCTGCCATTCGTAACCAACGAGGAATTTGATCCCAGTTTGCGCCGACGAGGGTTATGGCGGCCAGACCCAAAAACAAGTACCCAAGTAACAACAGGGCGCGGTAGCCCATGTGGCTTTTATCGGGTGGCGGGTAGTCACTGCCGTAGCGTTGGCAGATAACGCGCGCCTGCTCGGCGTTGATAATACCTTGATCAACCCAGTCGCTGGCTTCCTGTGCTAGATCGTTTTTAAGTAAACGAATCAAACGCATAGACTGACCTCACTTTCGAATATTCTTCGTCGCACAGGGTCTTTATGTCCTTATGACTTTGGTGCTTGCCTTGAAGAGATTAGAACTTTTTGCGGCTTATTGTGCCGTCGCTACTGCCAGCGTCCCATCTTGTGTTTTACTTTCTTCCAGGCTTTATCTGGATGGTCGCGCTGTTGCCATCCTCGATAAGGGTGTCGCTTGAGCAGGGTCTCGTTTTTAAAAACGAAAATTAATGCCATACCTGCGGCAAAACCACCGATGTGCGCCCAGAAAGCTGTGCCGCCTCCTGCTGCGCCTCCGATCGAATTAAAGCCGCCGATCAGTTGCACCACAATCCAATAGCCGAGCATAGCAATGGCAGGTATGGCGACGGTGGTGACAAAAAAACCTAGAAAGATCAGCATGTGCACATGAACACGTGGGTAGAGCACAATGTAGGCACCCATAACACCACCGATTGCACCAGATGCCCCGACCATGGGGATAGGGGACGCTGAATCTACAAAAAACTGTGCACTCGCTGCAGCGAGCCCACACAATAGGTAGAAGGCTAAAAAGCGCAGTGGGCCCATGGCATCCTCGACGTTGTTGCCAAAGATATATAAAAACCACATATTGCCAATGATGTGCATCCAGCCCCCGTGCATAAACATCGAGCTGATAGTCGTTAGCCCGCTTGCCTGCCCGTCAATGGTACAAAAAGCCGCACCTGAGTTTATGAAGTTCCCGCTTAAATCTGCAGGTATCAAACCGAATTGGCAGATGGATGCGCTCAGCGCTGGCTCTTGCCCCAACCCTTGAAGGCCAAGCCACGCCAATATATTTAAGCCTATCAGGGCGTAAGTAATGATTGGCAGCGAGAGCTGCGGGTTTTCGTCGCTGATGGGGAACATGTTGTAAACCGGGTCACTAGTGCTTGAATGTGCATATTGCCAGTTTGGAGAGGATGTTTGTAGTGCGACGTTTTAGCCACAAACGTCCCGGCGCACAAGAAAACCGGTGTAAGCACCAAAGGTGCGGTGCTCTCAGACCGTCTAGCTGAGTCCGCGCAGCTCTTTATTACGTCGCAAAACATCTAGACCCTGTTGCTTTAACCAATAGGGCAAGTCGATCAAAACCCAGTTTTCTGCTAGCTTGTTGCCGTCGCGGCGGTAGACGTCCACGACTTGCATTGTCGCATCTTTAGCTCCTCCGGGTAGGCCTAGCCAACCACCTATAGGGCTGTTGCTGAGATTAGGCCAGCCAAAAAAGCAAGCGTAATTGCCTTCGGCAAAGCGGCAGACATGGCCGTTGAATTTTTTGTCGTCCAGCTGGCCACGAAAAGGCAGTTGATGCTGCTCCTGATATCGAGGGATAGTGTAGCTGGCTCCAATACCTGCGGGACCGTACCAGAGCATGTCATCTGCCCAAGTCTTAGCTAGTGTTTCAGGCGGGCAGTCCATTGCACCGCTTTCGTTTAGGTCACTCAGGTCTTGCACCATGCGTTCGAGCAGCTCAAGCGTAACGTTGGCCTGCTCAGGGGGTGCATCCTCTGTGTGTAAACCATCATGGGTGCGCGGGCCGGGGTAGTTGAAGTAAACACCCGTGCTAGCCGGTAAAGGGTTAACGCCCGCTTGCACCATCAATCCAATCAAGTCAATGAACAATCCGGTCTGAATGATTTTGCCGTCTTGCACACAACTGAACTCGGCGTAGCGAATGTTGACGATGCGCCGAGTGGCGGGTAGGCCGAGGAAATCCTCGTCGAACAGACCCATGAAGTTGCCCATGCTCATGACCCAAGTCTCATCGCCATAGACATTTTTTCCGGCGATAAAAATGTCTTCACGGCGTTGCATGCGGCTTATTGATTGCAGAAGAGGCTGCCAAAAAATGGTAGATACCGCTGCAGTGCCCGATTGTTCGCGAAAGGGATAAACACCGCGCCAGAGATAGTCATCGTGGCAATGATCAGCTAACACATCAGCGACGTTTTCTGCTGTTGCCCCTTCCAGCGCTTCTTGGTACTGGCGAACAATAGCTTTGGCTGTTTGAAACTGAGACATGTGCTTTGGTCCACCAAGAGTCGCGTTATGTGTAGGAGTTTATCGGCTGCTTCATGATGCCGTTGGACAATAGTAAATCAATTTTTGCATACGAATGCAAAAAGTACTTGCGTTGGTATAGGTGTAGGCCTTATTGTTTTGCCACCAAATGCAATATGTTGCCAACCAGCGGCGGAGACCCAGGACAAAAATGGCTGAGATTCAACTTCGCAAGGTGTGTAAAAAGTGGGGCGATTTCGTCGGGGTCGATAATTTTGATCTGACAATCGCCGACCGCGAGTTTTTAGTGCTGTTGGGCCCATCTGGCTGTGGCAAAACAACAACCATGCGCATGATCGCTGGGCTAGAAGATGCCAGCAGCGGCGAGATTGTCATTGACGGTGAGGTTGTCAACGACCTCGATCCCAAAGACCGGGACGTCGCGATGGTATTTCAGTCTTACGCGCTCTATCCCAATATGAACGTCTACGAGAACATTCGCTTTCCGCTGAAAGTTCGCAAGGTTGACGCTGCTACCCATGACGATCGTGTTCGACGCGCTTCTAAAATGGTTGAGTTAGACGAATTTTTGCATCGAAAACCTGCAGAACTATCCGGTGGACAGCGTCAACGTGTGGCACTTGCTCGCGCCATCGTGCGAGAACCTAATGTCTTTCTGATGGACGAGCCGCTATCAAATCTTGACGCCAAGCTTCGTGTTTCTACCCGTGCCCAAATAAAAAATCTCAGCCATGAGCTGGCGGTTACCACTGTCTACGTCACCCATGACCAGATCGAAGCCATGACTTTGGCCGACCGAGTGGTTGTGATGAAACAGGGCTTAGTTCAGCAGTTGGGTACGCCCACTGAAATTTACGACAAACCCGCGAACACCTTTGTCGCCAGTTTTATTGGCTCACCTGCCATGAACCTGATCGACGGCGAGATTGTCGGTGGTGTTTTTCGCGCCCCGAACATGGAAGTTGCGGGGCTCTCAGCTCCAGACGGTCCAGTGACCTTAGGGTTTAGAGCTGAAGACAGCGCGCTTGCATTGCAGGCACCAGGGCAGATTAACGCACCTGTCTATACCCTGGAGCTACTCGGAGACGCGACGATGGTGTCCGTGCGCATCAATGGCGTTTTGGTTTCCGTGAAAGCCGACAAAGCCTTTAGAACAAATATCGGTGATCCAGTTTCTATAGCAGTAGAGCCGGATATTTGCCATTTGTTCGACGCCAAAACGGGTGCGCGTTTAACCTAAGTCATGCAGGTACCAGAGACGGTGCTTGAAGCAATCGTTAGTTTATTTTAGGTGTGACCGTAAAGGCCCACCGTTCAAACCAGGAGATATACATGTTTCTGAAAAAAATGACAGTCGCGGCAGCCGTCGTGTTGATGAGTTCTCAAGCCTATGCAGCTTGCGGTATCAGTGAAGGCAATGTGAGTATTATTGGTAATGAATTTCCTGCCATTCATACAGTTGCTAACGCTGCAGCCGCGTGCGCGGGTGATGGTGTTGAAGTCAAATCGAACTTAACAGCTGACCACAAAGAAATTCATGTAGCGGGCATGCAGGGTAACCCAGCCGAGTACAGCTCTGCGATCATCGCAAACTCTACTTTAGTTGCTTTGATGAATGAGGACGTCGTACGTCCATTAGACGATCTACTTGCCAAGCATGGCGAGGGTATTCCTAAGAGCAACTTGATAACCGTTGACGGTAAAGTCATGGCTGTTGCCTTTATGGCCAATGCACAGACTTTGGCCTACCGTAAAGATGTTCTTGCCGAGGCGGGTGTTGAAGTTCCCACAACTTACGAAGAAATGTTGGCTGCTGCCAAAGTCATTCGTGACAAGGGTTTGATGGAAAATCCTCTCGGTGGTGCTTACAAGTCTGGTTGGAATCTCGCTGAAGAGTTCGTCAACATGTACATTGGCCATGGCGGTGAGTTTTTTAAACCAGGTAGTGCAGAACCAGCCATCAACAACGAAGCAGGTATAGCTACCCTCGAAATGCTCAAAGCGCTCGCTGAGTACATGAACCCCGATTACCTCACGCACGACTCCAATGCCACCAATGCTGAAATGGAAGCAGGCAACGTTGCATTGATGAACATGTGGGGCTCTCGCATGGGAAACCTTATGGACGACGAAGGTGCTGAAGAGCAGGTGTACAGCAATATCGTTGTTGGCGGTCCTTTGACCGTTGCCGGTGGCAGCATTCCAGCCAGTACGTTGTGGTGGGATGGATGGACTGTTGCTAAAAACGTTTCAGACGCTGACGCGGAAGCAACCTTCCTTGCCATGAAAAATGGCATTAGTCCCGACATCCTCACTGAAGAAACAATGGGTCAAGCGGTTTGGATGATTGAGGGATACACACCAGCACCTGTTAACGACGGTGTGTTTGCTGCAATTAAAGCCGGCACAAAGCCATACCCCATGCTCCCTTATCAAGGTTTGCTGCACACGGCCTTAGGTAACAACATCGCTGATTTCCTACTTGGCTCCGAGAGTGCTGAGCAGTCATTGGCCGATGCTGAAGCAGCATACGTAGCAGCTGCTAAGGAAAAGGGTTTCCTCTAGTTTAAGAGAAGACTCTAGAGAACACGCTCAACCAAAAAGAGTGTTGTTCTCGCCATTTGACCTTTGAAGTTGTCGCTCTGATCTAGAGCGGCAACTCTTGAGCAGATTGAAATTCAATTTTTCATTCCCCATTTTTATCGTCACTCTAGGAATCTGATTCATTATGAAACACAAAACATTTTTTTGGTTTGTGCTTCCTTCTTCGGTGGCGATGTTGTTGTTTATTTTTGTGCCGATTATTTCTGTCGTTGTTCAGTCATTACATGTTGAGCACGAACAAGTCATCATATCAGTTGAAAACTGTGGCCCCTTCGGTTGTACTCAGGCCACGACCATTGATCAAGAAGCCACAAAAAAGCTGCTCGAGGCGGAGCCGCTAGGACGATTTTCAGGGTTTGATACCTATGCTGATCGCAACCATCTGGCGGTGGAGGACGTAAGTCAAGCTTGGGACAAAGCTGACAATTGGCGCGATTTTGGTTCACAGATTCTAAACCTCCCTTTCTATAAAGCGATGAGTTTTACTCTCGCTTATACATTTATTGTTACGCCGTTGGTTTTAATCGTTGGTTTTATTATCGCGGTTGCCGTCAACGGGGCTGTGAAGGCCATCCGTGGCCCGATTATTTTCTTCTCGTTATTACCCATGATGGTGACGCCTCTGGTGGGCTCGTTAATCATTTTTTGGATGGTTGATGCAAGAGGTGTTCTGGGGTCGATGTTGCAAGTATTAGCCGGTGACCCTGAGCTCTCTGTGAAGGCATCTACGCCGCTAACATGGGTAATGTTGATGTTTTACGGTGTTTGGCACTCCGCGCCATTCGCTTTTATCGTCTATTACGCTGGGCTACAGACCGTTAACCAAGACACCTTGGAGTCGGCCATGATCGACGGCGCAAACCGATGGGAGCAGATTCGCTACGTGATAATTCCGCATCTATTGCCGTTGACGACGTTTATTGCTCTGATGCAATTGATGGATAATTTCAGGGTTTTTGAACCAATTGTCAGTTTTGCCGCATCTGCGCACGCCACGTCATTGTCTTGGTCAATCTATAACGATTTAGGTGGCGAAGTGCGCCAGTTGTCATCTGCCGCAGCCACATCAGTGCTAACCATTATTGGTGTGGCCATCCTTTTATCGCCGGTGTTAATACGCACTTGGCGCGACTTTTCTCGGAAGTAAGTTAAATGACGGTGAAAGCGCAACAGCGATCCGCACTGCTCAATATTCTGCTTATCACGGTTTTAGTGGTGTGGATGGTGATGGCAGCGTTCCCTTTTTTATGGACTCTGTGGGGCTCGTTCAAAGTCGAGGGTGATTTTTTTTCCAAAGCCAACTGGGCTAACTCTCTGACAGGCACGTTGACTAAGACAGAGACCGGCAGTGCATTTACCGGAATGGGTTATCACGGTGCCTGGGTTAAAGAGGCTTTCGGAATAGCTGCAATTAATACGGTGATCGTCTGCCTGTTTGTGGTGACGATATCGTTGACCTTCGGTACCTTGGGAGGCTACGCGCTTTCTCGTTCTACCTATCGCTATACATTTTGGTTTTTGATCATTGCGTTAATCTTCCGAGCCATGCCGCCAGTAACTTTAGTGTCTGGTTATTTGCCCGTATTTTTTAAGTGGAATATGTGGGGTCATTTGCCCACGGCTATTCTCGTGCTAGTTGCGATCAACCAACCTTTCACACTTTGGATGTTGCATTCATTTTTTAAGAATATTCCAAAGGATTTAGATGAGAGTGCCATGGTTGACGGTTGTAACCGATTTCAAGCTTTTCGCTATGTAATCGTGCCGGTGATGTGGCCTGGCGTTATCACGACAGGTCTATTCTCGTTTCTATTGGCCTACAACGATTTTGCGGTCACAGCGATGATTCTCTCAAAGGAAAACCAAACCATGGTGCCTAAGATTGCCGGTTTCTTGGGTTCTACTCAGGTGAAAGGCAATGTGATGTTTGCGGTTGCGGCAGTGGTCTCAGTCACGGCGCCCTTGTTTGTGATGATCATGGTTTTTCAACGTCAAATCGTTTCCGGCCTAACTGCCGGCGCAGTAAAAGGGTGATGCAGTGAAAGGTTCAAGGCCAGATCAAGCCGTGCTCAGTCGTGACACGGATATGAGTAAAACTGATGATACGCGGCGTGTGATTGAAGGAATGGTAGATGGCTTGAACGATCATCGCATTGGCGATATTGGAGAGTTTTTTGCCCAGAGTTTCCGTTGGATGGGTAACACGGGTTGCGGTTCGAAGAATGGATTACGTGAGTTTCAAGATAACTGGCAGCAGCCTTTTCAGGCTGCATTTTCTGACAAAACATGTATAGACGAAGCGCGTTTGTATATGGGTGAGTGGGCCGCAGCCTTTGGTCGGCAAGAAGCGACGCACAGCGGCGAGTTTATGGGAATCGCGCCGACAGGGAAGAAAGTTGAAATTCGGTATATGGATTTTTGGAAGGTTGTTGACGAAAAAATCGTCGATAACTATGTGATGGTGGACTTTCCACACGTGATGGCGCAGTTGGGCAAAGATGTATTTGATGGGGAAGGCTGGGAAGCGTTTGATCGTGGAGATAAAACACCGCCCAAAGCACAGGCATAAAATTAAGTTAGCTGTTGATCGGAACAAAAACTTTAGCCCGAAATAACAGACCGTAGTTGTTCTCTTGTCCGGTATTAACCGCGACGCGCAGTTTAGACATATCACGATGTGATGAGATTTAGTTGAGAGGCTTAAAATGGCAATCGAGTATCTGAAACGTGGAAAACCCGCCGACGAACGGGCTGAAGACGATGCCAAGGTTCGGCTAATCGTCGAAGAAACGTTGGCAGATATAGATAGCCGTGGTGACACAGCGGTTAAGGAATATGCCGAGAAGTTCGATAAAGATTCACGAGACAGTTATCGGCTCAGCGACACTGAAATACAAGCCCTGATTGCTAAGGTAGACCCTAGCGATATTGAGGATATCAAGTTTGCTCAAGCGCAGGTGCGGCGTTTTGCTGAAGCACAACGGGCATCGATGACTGACATCGAAGTTGAGACCTTGCCGGGTGTGGTGTTGGGCCACAAGAATATCCCCGTGCAGTCGGTGGGTTGTTATGTCCCTGCTGGAAAATTCCCCATGGTGGCCTCTGCTCATATGTCCGTGCTGACAGCAGCCGTGGCAGGCGTGCCGCGAATTGCCGCGACAACGGCGCCGTTTCAAGGTGAGCCCAATCCGGCGGTGATTGCAGCGATGCACATGGCCGGCGCACACGAGATTTATGTCCTGGGCGGTATGCAAGGGGTTGGGGCACTTGCATTGGGCACCGAAACAATAGAACCAGTGCATATGCTTGTTGGCCCCGGAAATGCGTTTGTCGCTGAAGCGAAGCGTCAGCTGTTCGGCAGGGTTGGTATCGACTTATTTGCGGGTCCAACGGAGACCATGGTGATAGCCGACGACACCGTGGACGCAGAGCTTTGCGCCACTGATTTATTAGGGCAAGCCGAGCACGGGTACAACTCGCCGGCGGTGTTGTTGACAAATTCGCGCAAACTGGCTGAAGCCACTCTTGCGGAGATTGATCGACTGCTACAGATTCTACCCACTGCGGAGACGGCCGGTGTGAGCTGGCGTGATTACGGTGAAGTGATTGTCTGTGACACCTATGATGAGATGTTGCACGTTGCTGACGACATTGCCTCTGAGCATGTGCAGGTAATGACGGATAGAGATGATTGGTTTCTTGAGAATATGACTTGTTACGGTGCCTTGTTTTTGGGTGCGCGCACAAATGTGTCAAACGGTGACAAAGTCATCGGCACCAACCACACACTGCCGACAAAAAAGGCAGGGCGCTATACCGGCGGATTATGGGTGGGTAAATTTTTAAAGACGCACAGCTACCAACGAGTGACGACTGATGAAGCGGCTGCCGAGATCGGTGCTTATTGTTCTCGGCTGTGCATGTTGGAAGGATTTGTAGGCCACGCGGAGCAGGCCAATGTGCGGGTACGCCGTTACGGGGATATCGATGTGCCCTATGGCACCGCTGCCCCCCGCACCGACACAACGACTGGTTGATTAATGGACAAAAATCAAAAAAATAAAGCCCGAGTGCTCGCCTATTGGCAGGCCATAGATCAAGCAACGGCTGAAGACCTGCCCGCTGTTAGTGCTGAACATCTGACGGAGAAATTTGTTTGCAAAGGGCCAGCGCCTGTCGGTCAGCTAGAAGGCTCTGGCGATTTCGCGAAAAAGTGGTTGGTCCCTCTTAAACAAGCGATCCCAGACCTGACTCGTCAAACACATCTATTTCTCGGTGGGCAATCAATAGATCATGTAGGCGAAGAGGCAAAAAACGCCTATTGGGTGGCAGGTACTGGCTATCTCACCGGTACTGCGAGCGGCAGTTTTTTAGGTATTCCGGCTACGGGTCATTCGCTACGAATTCGCTGGAGCGAGTTTATTCGCTTTAAAGGCGATCAGATGGTTGAGTCTCAGATTATTGTCGACTTTGTCGATTGGTTTGAACAGATAGACCTGCCTGTGCTGCCAAAACCACGAGGTGCATCGCATGTTTACCCAGCGGCTACAGGGTATGACGGCGTTTTAGTTGATGCGCAAGCTGCTAGCGAAACCGAACAAACCATCAAGTTAGGTCACGCGCTGTTGTATGGCGGGTTAAATGGATTTGACCAAAACGATTTAACCAGTATGGGAATGGCGGATTATTTTCATCCCAACCTAAAGTGGTACGGCCCGGGTGGAATAGGCGCGTGCTTGTCTTTTAAAGAATTTGAACAGCTCCACCAGCGGCATTGGCTTGTCGCTTTCCCCGACCGCAAGGTCGTCGGGATAGAATCGCATTTTGCAGAAGGGCCATTGTTGGCGGCCAGCGGTGTTGCGGGTGTGTGCGCCTCACACACCGGTGAATATTTGGGCGTGCCCGCTTCAGGCGCAGCGCTTGAAATTTCAGGCATCGATTTTTGGCTGCGTGATGGTAGTCAGTTCACGGAGAATTGGGTCTTTGTAGACATGATTGATATGTTTACGCAAATGGGCGTTGATCTCTTTGAGCGCATGGCTTTGCAACGGGATGAAAAAGGCCTGTCTAGCAGCTAAATGGTTGGACCGAGCTGCGGCTGATCTATTTGAACTTACCAACGAGAGCAACACGATGACATCTTTGCCGCGAACACCCTCATTCAGACTCGATGGAAAGCGAGCTTTGGTGGTCGGAGCCTCTTCAGGTATCGGGCTCGCCTGTGCCAGCGCATTGGCTGAGGCCGGTGCTGAAGTTTGCTTAGCTGCGCGGCGCGAAGCACAGTTGCAAGATGCAGTGGCGGCAATTAGAGCTGAAGGTTGGATGGCGCACGCGCTTGCGCTGGATGTTTCGGATGTAGAGACAACCGCTTCTGTGATCTCGCAGCACGGGCCCTTTGATGTTTTGGTAAACAGTGCCGGTCTGGCTCGGCACGGTGCCGCTGAAGCGACGCAGCTCGACGACTTTGACGCGGTGATGGACGTCAATGTGCGAGGGGCTTACTTTCTGTGCCAAGCAGTTGCCAAAGGCCTGTTGGCCGTGGGCAAAGCTGGCTCTCTTATCAGCATTTCCTCTCAAATGGCACACGTGGGTGGCATCGACCGCTCTGTTTACTGTGCGTCCAAATTCGCCGTTGAAGGTTTTACCAAGGCGATGGCCATAGAGTGGGGGCCGAAGCAGATAAGGGTAAATACTATCTGTCCCACGTTTATCCGTACGCCTCTCACCGAGCAGACATTTGATCAACCCGATCGGGTGAAATGGATTGAAGAAAAAATAAAACTGGGGCGCACGGGGGTGGTTGAAGACATCATGGGGGCTGTGTTGTATTTGGCAACAGATGCTTCCGCTCTAGTCACAGGCACAGCTATGATGGTTGACGGCGGATGGACGGCTGACTGATGGATTTACATGGCCAAGGATAAAGTCACATCGGCGCAGGTGGCCAAGTTCGCTGGAGTCAGCCAGTCTGCCGTGTCGAGGGTATTTACACCGGGTGCTAGTGTTTCCAAAAAAACGGCTGACAAGGTGCGCAGCGCAGCCGATGAACTCGGTTATCGGCCTAATGTACTCGCGCGCTCATTGATCACCGGCAAGTCGCGAATCATTGGGCTTGTGGTCGCGTACTTAAATAACCATTTTTATCCGGAAGTTTTAGAAAAGCTCTCAAGCTCGCTACAAGCAGAGGGCTATCACGTGCTTGTTTTTATGGCGAAGCAAACCTCCAGCAATATCGATGAAGTTCTGGAGGAGATCCTTGACTATCAAGTTGACGGTATCGTTTTAGCTGCGGTGTCTATGTCTTCAGATCTTGCTTCGCGCTGCAACGACGCTGGCGTACCGGTGGTTTTGTTTAACCGCACACAAGACGACGATCATTTGTCGTCCATCACCTCTGATAACGTTGCGGGTGGTCGCAAAGTGGCTGAACACCTACTGCAGTGTGGTTACAAAAACATGGGATATATCGCCGGTTGGAGTGGGGCATCAACACAGCGAGATCGCGAGGCTGGGTTTTGCCAAGGGCTAGCCGCGGCGGGATTGCAGTTGCATTCCCGTGGCCAGGGCGATTTTCAGTTTGAGCAAGCCAAGATTGCCGCTCGGGAAATGTTTACAACTAAAAATCGGCCCGAAGCGGTATTTGTCTGCAACGACCATATGGCTTTCGCTGTTATAGATGTGCTGCGCGATGAATTGGGATTATCTGTGCCTGAGGACGTGGCGGTTGTCGGTTACGACGACGTACCGGCAGCAGCTTGGGCAGCTTATAAATTAACAACCGTACGCCAACCAGCTAATCGCATGGTTGATGAAACGATCGCTGTGCTAATGGCGCAAATAAATCAAAAAGACACACCACCTCGACGGCTGTCGCTCGACGGGCCACTGGTTGTGAGAAACACGACATCAGCTGTTGCGGAAGAATAGCTAGGAGAACGACATGCAAGGTTTTGATGAGAAGTTTAGAGACTTCCCAGACTACATCATCGGTATCACCAAAGAGATTTGGGAAGATCGCGGCATCGCGACGCTTCATCATTATTATTCTCCTGATATCGTTGTGCGGTCTCCTGCCTCGGTAGTGGTGGGTAACCAAGGCGTTATCGCCGCCACATTGGCGACACTGGCGGAATTCCCCGATCGGAAATTACTGGGCGAAGACGTTATCTGGAGTGGCTCACCCGAAGAGGGCATGTTGTCGTCGCATCGTATTTTTTCTACCGCCACTCACAGCGGAGACGGTGTCTACGGAAAAGCCAGTGGCACACGTCTAGGATATCGAATTATCGCTGACTGTCATGCCATCAATAACCAGATCAACGATGAATGGTTAATTCGGGATCAGGGTGCGATAGTGCGGCAATTGGGGTTTGATCCGCTTGACTTTGCTCGTTCGCAAATCGAGAGCGAAGGTGGTGCGGAAAACTGCGCGCCATTGTTTTCGCCGAGTATTGACAAGCCAGGCCCCTATAAAGGGATGGGGAATGACAATGAATGGGGGCAGCGCTATGCCGACCTGCTGGCCCGCCTGATGAGCGCGGATCTCGCAGCAATTCCTGCTGAATACGACAGGGGATGCCAGTTGGAGTATCCCGGTGGGGTTACAGGTCATTCGCACGATGATGCGGATAAATTTTGGACCGGTCTACGAGCCAGTTTTCCCGATGCTGAATTTAGCATTGAGCATCAGATTGGGCGAGATGATCCTATGATGCCACCTCGCGCGGCGATTCGCTGGAGCTTGCAGGGCAAGCACGATGGTTGGGGCGCTTTTGGTGCGCCTAGTGGTGCTGACGTCTATGTCATGGGTGTTTGCCATGCCGAGTTTGGCCCTTGGGGTTTGCGCCGAGAATTTGTTTTGTTTGATGAAACAGCCGTCTGGAAACAGATAGCGTTAAAGGCAGGTTAATCACATGTTATCAGTCGATGAAATGGAAGCGCGCATTGTACGGTACGGTGACTTGCAGCCTTGCCGGACGGCATTTATAGATGCACACACGCCTGGCTCAGACCAAAAAGAGAATTTCACGATTATTGGTGGTGGCGTCTCTGAAAGCCCCGATCAGCATGTCCATATAAAAGAGACACCTGGGTTTAATATTGGTGCGGCGGGGCAGCCGCCCAAGTGTCGTAACTCGCTTCACACGCACCGCACTGCCGAAGTTTTTTTTGTGCTCAAAGGGCGCTGGCGTTTTTTCTGGGGGCGTTGGGGGAAAACCGGCGAAGTGCTGCTTGAAGAGGGCGACATTATAAATATCCCCACGGGCATGTTTCGCGGTTTTGAAAATATCGGCACAGACTACGGCATGATCATGGCGGTGCTGGGCGGGGACGATGCGGGAGGCGGCGTTATCTGGGCCCCGCAAGTCATAGAAGAGGCGCGAGAGCATGGCCTGATTTTGGGCCAGAACGGTGTGTTGTATGACACTAAAAAAGACCAACACCCGCCGGATGGGATCGAGCCCATGCCTGTGATGAGCGACGACCAGCTGGCGCTGATGGCAGAGCCCGAGGCTGAGCACGTCGTGTGTCATTACGTGGCTCGCTACCACGATCTAATGTCACTGTCTGCTAGCAAACCTTGCGAAGTGATCGGTGCCACAGCCTTGATAAAAGACAAGCCCGGCTTCGACGTGGATTTTATAAGTAGAGATTCTTTAGACGGTAACATGCACAGCAGTAAACGCCACGAGATTCTGATGGTGATGCGTGGCCATTGGCGTCTCTCTTGGGAAGGAGGCTCTGCGGTTCTTAACCCCGGGGACACCTGTGCTGTGCCACCAGGTTTGGCGCACGCCTTGGAACCGAGCATGAGTGGAGAAGCCAGTCTGTACCGTGTGCGCAATACTGACGACCGCGCAGGCCCCACCAGCGTGCTCTGATCTTTCTCAAAACTAGCTTTTAATCAGTTCGCTAAGTTCGCTGAGTTGTTAGCGAGAGAACGAGCCTAGCTTTGGTCATGTGGAAGCATTAGTCTGGTTAGCCAAATTATTTTGGTGACGAATTGGAGAAGACTAAAGTGGAAAATCGTCTTATTTGCCGTAGTTTGCGTGCCGATGAAGCTATTTTTGGTTCTATCATTTAGCCCATTTTAATGATGCGTTAATATTTATTGGGTGTAAGGGGATAGAATAGTGTACTTATCCCGCTATCTTTAGCATTCGATTCTTGTGCCCGACTGATGGAGAAATTGGTTGGTGTAACCGTACTGTTGGAATTGGCTAATTTTCGCGCCTGGCCCGCCAGCACGATCGTGGGCATGTACTTCATTGGTAGCATGTCCGTAGATACTCATTGTTAGGAGCAGTTAATAGATGAAAAATATTCCTGTAACGCATGTCGGGTCGCTGCCACGCAGTCAAGAAGTGGTTGACTTCATTTTTGCTCGCGAGCGAGAAGAAGATTATGATCAGGCGGCTTTTGATCAGTGTATGACAAACGCTGTCTCCCGCACTGTGAAGCGCCAAGTCGAGGCGGGCGTTGACATAGTCTCCGATGGTGAAACCAGTAAAATTTCGTACGCAACCTACGTCAAAGACCGCTACACGGGTTTCTCTGGTGACAGTGAGCGCAATGCTCCCGCAGATTTAAAGCTGTTCCCAGGCTTTTTGGAGCGATTGGCCAATGAAGGCGGAACGCCGCAATACGCACGTCCTATGTGCACGGGCGAGGTACGCTCGAAGGGACAAGGAGAGCTGCAGAAAGATATTTCTAATCTTAAAGCCGCGATAGCTGAGCACGGTGCAGGTGGTGGTTTTATGAATGCTGCTTCTCCCGGTGTCATTTCTCTGTTTCTGCAAAACAGTTTCTACCCCGATCGTGAACAGTACTTAGCGGCATTGGCCGACGTCATGAAAGAAGAGTACGAGACTATTGTGGGTGCTGGTCTTAAACTTCAACTGGATTGCCCTGATTTAGCGCTGTCTCGGCACATGCTGTTTAGCGATCTCAGTGATGCGGAGTTTGTGAAAATTGCGCAGATGCACGTGGAGGCGCTCAATCATGCGCTTCGAGATATCGATCCCGCCAACGTACGTGTTCATATTTGCTGGGGTAACTATGAGGGCCCTCACGTCTGTGACGTCGACATGGAGACTGTTTTTCCGGTGCTGATGAACACTCGGGCTAATCATGTGTTGTTTGAAACCTCTAACCCGCGCCATGCGCACGAGTGGACGGTGTTCCGTGATCGAAAAAACGAAATTCCTGACGATAAAATATTGATTCCAGGTGTCGTTGACACGACAACAAACTTTGTTGAACACCCGCGATTGGTCGCAGAGCGACTTGCACGCTTTGTCGACATAGTAGGGGCGGATCGTGTGCAAGCAGGTTCTGATTGTGGTTTTGGTACGTTTGCAGGTTTTGGCGCGGTTGATCCTGACATCGCCTATGCCAAGCTGGCTGTATTGTCTGAAGGGGCGGCGCTGGTGAGGCCTGTCAATTGATACCTCTTCTGATGTTGCCGGGCATGATGTGCACGGCTCAATTATTTAGAGAACAAACTGCTCACTTCTCAGCGGAGCGGGCGGTGCACTTTGCACCCATAAATGCCCACGAGGATATCTCCAAGCTAGCGGAAGATGTCATTCGGCAGGCGCCTCCAGAGTTTGCGCTGTGTGGATTAAGTATGGGTGGCATTGTCGCACTGGAAGTCTTGCGGCAAGCACCGGCGAGAGTTAAAGGGCTCGCTTTATTGGATACCAATCCTTTGGCTGAACTCGATCAGGTTAAGCAACGACGATACCCGCAAATGGTGAAAGTACGGGCCGGTGGCCTGTTAGAAGTGATGCGAGAGGAGATGAAACCCAACTATCTAGCCAACGGAGAGAATAGAACGGAGATCCTAGATCTCTGCGCACACATGGCGTTGCAGCTGGGTCGTGACGTATTTATACGACAATCGCTAGCGCTTCGCGATCGTTTGGATTTGAGCGATACACTTCGCTCGGTACGTGTGCCCACGTTGATACTCTGCGGCGAATCGGACAAACTCTGCCCGCCAGAGCGCCATCAGATGATGCAAAAAATGGTGCCCGGCTCAACCTTGGCGATTGTTGAGAATGCGGGGCACCTACCGGTGCTAGAACAACCTATTGAGACCAATCGCCATCTACAAGCATGGCTCTATGCCTGCGATTCTCTATAAAATACAAGCAGGATTTTTCCATGACAGATCAAAAGTTGTCTTCAAGTTTATTGGAGCTGTTGCAAAAAGTTGATACGCCGACTGTTTGCAATGCCATCGAAGTGGCGCAAGGCCAACGTGGTTTTAATAACTACACTAAAGGCACTCTGTTCGCGTCTGCTCCTGAAGCACCTGCTATGGTTGGTTTTGCGCGTACGGCCAAAATTGCTGGTTTGGAAGCACCGACGGAAGCAAAGGACGTTATCCGCGAGCGCCGTTTAGCTTATTTTAGGCATATGGCTGGTGGCCCCAGACCTGCGATAGCGGTTGTAGAGGACGTTGATTATCCCCATTGTGTCAGTGCTTGGTGGGGTGAGGTCCATACCGCCGTGCACAGTGGACTCGGCTTAAATGGAGCGCTGACTAACGGTGTCATGCGTGATCTAGGAGACATGCAGCCCGGCTTTCCCGTCGTGGCAGGTTCGATTGGCCCGAGTCACGCTTTTGTTCACGTCCGAGAAATTGGTACTTCGGTAAAAGTAAAAGGTATCCATGTTGAGAACGGCGATTTAGTGCATGCGGATCGTCACGGGGCGTTAGTTATTCCAACTGACGTGATAGATAAGCTTGAAAGCGCCATCCATACCTTGTTGGACAGCGAGCACTTAATTCTCGGCCCTGCACGTGAGCCTGGGTTTAATATTGAAAAGCTTGAAAAAGCATGGCGTGAGTTTGAAGCAGCACGAACCTAACTCGCTTTATCATCCAATGTAGGGGTTAAAAAACCATCGCTGTGTAGGTGCTATGATTTGTATAGAATCAAGCTTGCCTATTCGGCACTGGAAGAACGATGGAAGTCTATACCTTCGCCTTGCACTTAACGGCTGCGGTGATGTTATTGCTGTACTCGACGCGCATGGTACGTACAGGTGTAGAGCGTGCGATGGGCGCGTCACTGAAAAATATTTTCATGCGCAGCAGGCATGGCGTTGTGCTCAATGCGACTGCAGGAATATTTGGCGCCGTGTTGTTGCAGAGTGCCACCGCTGTCGCCCTGTTGGTGTCTGGTTTTGCTGCAACGGGTGTTATGGGCGTCACTGCTGCCCTGGCTGTTGTGTTGGGTGCCGATTTTGGCACTGCGATTGTGGTGCAGTTCCTCAGCCTTAAAATTGCGGGGCTTATCCCTTTATTTTTAGCTCTCGGTGGTATACTTTTTCTTAAGTTTGAAAAGAGAACCATCAAGCAGGTGGGCCGAGTTTTTATCGGTATCGCCTTTATCCTGTTGTCTCTGCAGATGATTGGCGAGGCAACCACACCCATTAGGGCGAGTGCATTTCTGCCGACAATTGTGCAGTATTTGAGTGACCAAACCTTTACGGCCTTCCTCGGTGGGGCTCTGCTTACGTTTGTTTTTCATTCCAGTGTCGCCGCGATTTTATTGTTTGCAACTTTTTGCGCTCTGGGTGTTCTCCCGATTGAGGCTGGTGTAACACTTGTATTAGGCGCTAATGTTGGTGGCGGCTTAATCGCCGTTTGGCTAACACGCAGCGGTCATTTCAAAGCGCGACAAATTGCTCTGGGCAATTTGATCATTCGGTCTGTCGGTGCACTTGCGGTACTGGGGGTTCTGAGTTTCTACACCTTGCCCTACGACCTGTTGGGGGAGGGTGCTGAACGGCAGCTGGTCAATTTTCACTTTGTGTTTAACGCTGCGCTAGTTTTGTTGTTCCTGCCACTTATCGTTCCTATATCAAGCTTGAGTAAACTGCTGATTGTCGATGCGGAAGCACAGGAGGCGAACCTTAAACCCGCTAGTGCATTGAATCGAGATGTGCTTGATAACCCCAACTTGGCGCTGGCCTGCGCCACCCGTGAACTCATGCACATGAGTGAGCAGATAGGGGTGATGTTCGCTCCGACCATGGATTTTTTTGTGGTGCACAATCCTCCCGAGGTTGCTCGTGTACGTAAGATGGACGCTGATATCAACCAACTCCACACGGACATCAAACTTTATATCGCAGAGCTCAACCAACGCGAACTCACAGCAGAGCAATCAAAGCGCGGAATGCAACTGACCAATATCGCCATCAGTCTTGAGCGGGTGGGTGATTTGATTTCAAAGGATATGCTGCGGCTGTCTGTTGATGTACATAAGCAAGGATTGAGTTTTTCTAAAGAGGGCTGGAGTGAGCTGACCCATCTCCACAATCGTGTGGGGACGAATATTCAACTCGCTTTAAACGTTTTAGTCTCTGAGAACTTGGAGTCGGCCCGTCTGCTAATAAAAGAAAAAGAAATCGTGCGTGAGCTGGAACAGCGTAGCCATGATCGTCACTTAGAAAGACTAGGTCGAGGGGCGCGAGAGAGCGTTAGCAGCAGCGATGTACATCTCGAGACAGTGCGAGCTCTCAAAGAAATTAACTCGCGTTTTGCAGCCTTCGCCTATCCAGTTTTGAGCGACCACGGAGAGCTGTTGGAGAGTCGTTTGTTAGATGGAGATACTGAGTCGAACTAGTGGCGCGGGGTGCAGGAGTGGGGCACGTCTTTTTGTGTTGCCTGCTTGAGCTGTTCGTTTTTTGTGAGTGAGCAAAGCCCTAAGAAACGGCTTGCTCCAAACTTATAATGTATCGATAAACAACAAAGACTATCGACGCGTGTTAGGCAATACACAAAGCTAACAACGGTGCATATTGTTGACCAGAATACTGGTCCGACTCACCAGGGTCGCCTTGTACTTGTTGTCTGGGGAATGAGAACTTTATGGCCCGGGCTGCCTTAAGCTCCACCAGTACTATTTCATCTCGTGCAATTTGCCACGTTGAAGCGACCCATTCACGATTGATCAGTTGGCTATCAACTACACGCTGGAAATCATCGTCGGTGTCGAACATCACGTCAAAGGTTACCCAGAATGGGCCCGCATTTTTGCTGCGAACCAAGCTAGCCAATTCGCCCAGAGTCGTCGTTGTCGAATTCTGCTCAGGCATTCTTCACCTCTAGCGTTTTAAAGCGAAATAATTCTAGCGGAGAGATATCCGTCACGACGTGGTGCAGCACAAAGCGGTAAGCCATCCCTCGGTCTATTTCCGGTGGTGAGAAAGGGAAGGCTATACCGCTAATAAACCCTTTCCATTCTGGGATTGGCCAATGTGATGCCGCATGCGTGACAAAGCGAGCTACTGTGTTTGCTGTTTCTTGTTCAGGCGCCGTGACAACTATCAGAATACCGTTTTCGTGGTTGACCTTGTCGGCCTCAGTCTCACCAGAAAGCATCACAGCATCACGACCATAATAGCTGATGTCGATGCGCACCTCATCACCTAAGGTATAAGGCGTCAGTTCAGCGACACGGAGTTCAAAAGCTTCCATCATCTCTGCGGTCCAGGGTTCGAGTTGGCGCAGAATATAGGGATCGCGTATGCCGCCGACAGCGACCGTTTGGTACCCCAACGGTGCCGCGCCTTCAAGCTTGATGCTGTAGGGTTTATGCTCGAAGCCGGAGCCGGTCACCCGAGTGCGCCGCTCATTGATCGCTAGGTATTGTGCGTTCCCGGTATCGAGCACACCGGATGGTTCAGTGATGTAGATGGGGTCCGCATTTTCGTAGAGGGTATGCGACGCCACACCCAGAGGTGTGCAGCCAGCATCGAGAGCAGTAGGTTCCACCTCAAAGCCGCTGGCATCTATGTCAGCCATTAGTCCATCGGCGCGCATTTTTGTTGAACAAACAGCGCCGCATTCGATAGTTTTAGCGCAATGCCAAACGGGGCCTGGCGGTAGGCCACGCATCAACGGCAAGGCGGCAAATAGGGCGGTATCGGTTGTGCGTCCGGCGAGTATGACATCGCAATCTTGCTCTAACAGATGTTGTATCGCTTCTGCGCCCATCATGGCTACGATGTGCGTGCAGCTCGCAGCGTCATCGCTGTTTGTTGCAGGAGCACCAGGCAGTGCTTGTATTTTGCTGTCGAGCATCCACTTTGCAACCTGATCACTGGATTGTTCGCAGTAGGCCAAGCCAAGTTTAAAGGTGAGATTATTCTCTGTCGCTAGGGCCAAAGTGATGTCTCGCATCCAGTCGACTCCGGTATCAGTTCCGCTGGTGCCACAAGACCCGATGATCAATGGCACCTTTAGCGAATCCCGTGCTTTCAACAAACGGCCCATGTCTCGACGAATGGCTTGCTCAGACATTTTCGGTTTTGCAGCACCGAGATAGTGAGGACCGGAGTCAGTGGAGCCTGCATCGCAGGCAATAACATCAGGTTTCATCTGTACTGCACGTGCTAGGGATTCATCTAAAAAGCCCATGCCCAGCGCCCCTGTTGGGGCAAATACACGTATGCCGTCAACGCACTTAGTCACCCAAGGCTACTCCTTTGCGTTTACGCATGGCCATTTTAGCGCGTGTGCTAGGTACAATGATCAGCCCCACGGCCAATATTAATAAGCAGAGTGTCATTGGACGTTCCCACATAAAGCTGACACCGTCTGTGAGGTTGGTGGCGCGTGAAAAATTATCTTCGAGCATCTGCCCAAGAATAAACCCGATCAAAAGTGGTGGTAGTGGAAAATTAGCAAAGCGCAAAACAGTCGCGCAGACACCCATACCAACTAAAATCAATAATTCGGTGGCGTTGTTCTGACCGATATAACTGCCCATCAACGTGAAGAAGAGAATAAAGGGGATAAGGTAGTTGCGCGGAATGGCTAATAGCTTTGCGATATAGGGAATCAGCGGTAGATTGAGAACCAACAAAACCAAATTGCCGATATACATTGAGACGATAACTGCCCAAAAGATCTCGGGGTTGTCGATCATCAGGCGCGGGCCAGGTGATACGTTTAGCGCGATCAATGCTCCCAGTAAAATTGCTGTTGTACCAGAACCCGGAATACCCAGTGTTAAAAGTGGCACAAAGGAACCCGTACAAGCGGCATTGTTGGCGCATTCCGGCGCAGCCAAGCCTTTAACTGAGCCCTTGCCAAATTGAGCTTGATCTTCGCCTTTGGCGATATTGCGTTCAACGGCATAACCTAAAAATGATGCAATGGTGGCACCTGCGCCCGGCATGACTCCGATTAAGAAGCCTTGTATTGACTGCCTGCCCAATACAGGAGCAATAGATTTTGCTTCTTCTTTTGTGATGCGTAGCTCTTTGATTTCACCGCTATCACCGTCTCCGGTTTTGGAGCGTAATGGGTCGAGAACTAGATAAATGGCTTCAGGTAGTGCGAACAACGCCATAGCTAGCGTGATAAAACTGAAGCCACTTTGCAGATCCATAATGCCTGCCGTAAAACGCGCGGCGCTAAACTGCGCGCTCTCTCCAACCGTGGCTAGCATTAATCCAAGCACTGTCATCATCAGTGCTTTTGCGACTTGGCCACTGCCTGCAAAGGCGGCGATAGCTGATAGGCCGACGACCATGAGTGCAAAATACTCGGCTGAGTGAAAGAGCAGAGCAACCTTTGCCATCGCAGGGGCAAAAAACAACAAGAGTATTGCGCCGACGGTGCCTCCGGTAAAGCTAGAAATTGCTGCAATGGTCAGTGCCTTACCCGCTTTGCCCGCGCGTGCCATGGGATAGCCGTCAAAGGAAGTCGCAACCGTGCTTGCAACACCTGGAGCGTTAATCAGAATCGACGATGTTGATCCTCCAAAAATGGCGCCATAATAGACACCAGCTAGCAATATCAGCGCTGAAGAGGGATCTCCAAGCGTGATAGCGACTGGGATCATGATGGCAATAATCGACATCGGGCCGAGACCTGGCAGCATGCCAATAAAGGTACCAATGAGGCAGCCTCCAACAACCATCAAGAGATTCTGTAAAGTGAGGGCAGTGGATAACCCAAGCATGACACCTTCAAACATGTTCTATCTCCTCAACCTAAAAAAAACGGCCAGGGCCGAAGAAAAATACCCAGAACTTCCTGTACCAAATACCAGATAAAAAATGCGGCGGCGATTGAAATGGGAATCATCAATTTCAAGTTACGTTCGCCAAGAATGGCTGATCCTCCGGCCAAGAAGAGCGAGGTGGCTGCAAGAAAGCCCAAGGTACGGAGTAACAAAGCGTAGGCGAGCATGGCACCGATCAACATCAGTGCTTGTCCAATTTTATAGTCGCCTAAGCGGCGATAGTTGATGTCGCCATCGCCAGGCTTATGCGCGTGTTCGGGGCCTGTGTTGAAGATCACGACCAATGAGCAGAGTATGCCTAGCACTCCCAGCCACTTAGGCATTGTGTTTGGCAAAAACGACATATTGCGTTCAAAGGGAAGCAACGAAGCTTCCATACTAATAAATGCTGTGTAGCTATAGACGATACACAAAATCAGGAAGATGAAAGCGATTGAGCGATCAAGAGTCATGGCGTTGTTTCTCCGTAGGAAGGCGTCGCTTTGCGCTGTTTCAGCAGGTGTCAATACGTCGAAGTCTAGCGATTATTTTGCGATAGATGGGACGGCGAAGCGTGTTGTCAATCAGCCTTCTTAGAATGTCTTTTGGGCTAACCCTCAAGGGGTTTAGATTCGGTTTGAATGCATTTCGAAACTATTGAATAGGCTGCAAACTAAAGTTTCCCCGCCCGAATGGCGGGGAAATAACATGCTCAGAACTTATAGGAAGCCGAGCTTAACCATCAACGTTTTGATGACTTCTTCTTGCTTCTCTAAGAAAGCAGTGAATTCGTCGCCAGAATTGTGGATGTTAACCCAACCGTTACGTGCACGAACTTCTTCCCATTCAGGGGTTTCGTACATGGCGGCAATAGTTGCGCGGTAAGCGTCAGCCTTTTCTGCTGATAGGCCAGGTGCTGCAAAAAATCCACGCCAGTTGACGAAATCTACTTCGTAACCTTGCTCAGTGAATGTCTTAGCATCAGCAACGGCGTCGACGCGTTCTTGCCCGGTAAAACCGATGATACGTGCTTCGCCAGCTTGGGCCATACCTACTGCTTCTGAGAAGCCAGTGGATAGTGCAGCAATTTCACCTGAAAGCAATGAAGCCATTGCCTTGCCGCCTGCATCGTAAGGAATGTATTTAACTTTAGTGGGGTCTTCGCCAGCTGCTTCCATGGCCATTGCTACGACAATGTGATCCATTCCGCCGGGTACTGAACCACCGCCAATTGCAGTGCTGCGTGGGTCGGCTTTGTAGGCTGCTACCAAATCTTCGAAGCTCATGATCGGGCTGTCTTTAGAAACAACCAACGCCGCGTAATCACCGATGGTGCCAGCAACCATTGTCAAATCACGGAAGCTCTGAGGAAAACGGCCCGTCAAAGAACGGATGACTATAGGTGTGGAGTTCACCATCAAGGTGCCGCTTTGCGAGTCGGCGTTTTCGATCAAATAGCCAATTGCTTTACCACCGCCACCGCCAGACATATTTTCGTAGGATGCTTGACCGATCAGGCCAGCGTTGGTCAGCGCCTCGCCAGTACCGCGTGCTGTGCCATCCCAGCCACCACCAGCACCCCCTGGGATCAAGAAGTGTATACTATCCAACATAGGTGCGGCTTGAGTCATGCCAGCGCCCAGTGTTATCGCCGCGGCGAGTAGAATTTTGCTAAAAGTTTTACGCATCAGTTTTTCCTCTTGAATAATCGGGGGGCTCCCGAAAGTGTATGCACTATATCTCTTCAAGCTTTCAAATAGCTTTCAGGTCGTTAAAATCTCGCTTTTATCCGTGCGATTTCTGCAATACAGTGGGTTCGGAGCGACGGGGCGTTTGAAGGTAGCCTTCTTTAGCTTCAAGCACGTGTTGATCGGCCATTGAAAGTTGCCAAAGGCGTTTTTTAAACAGAGGTTACCAGTCAATTCAATTCAGGGAGTGTTAGTCTCTGGCTTCAGCAATCTTTTTGACAGTAGGCAGTTTTATAGAGTTAAGGACTATTTGGAGGGCGCTTTGTAGAGCAAATCGACCCTCGCTTGCTTTTCTTTGTTGGAGAGCAGGTTTCATGAATTAGATCAGGCAAGGATATGCATTGATGGAAAGTTCAATACTGTTAACCGACGATAGCGAGACAGATCGATATATTTTTAAGCGCATGCTTAACAGCGAATGGTCGGGTTTACCCGTGTTCGAACAAGGCGATGGCTCACACGCGATGGATTTTTTGATAGATTTTGCTGCCAACAAAAAAAAGCACGGAGACAAGTTTCCGCCTGTGGTTATTTTGTTGGATATCAATATGCCATTGATGGACGGTTTTGAATTTCTAGATAAATTCTCGGTGCTACGTGAAAATGATCCGCGATACAGCTCTGTGGTCATCATGATGTTGTCGTCCTCACACCGTAAAGAGGACATCGAAAGAGCAACCGCTTACGATTGTGTAAAAGGGTATGTCATTAAAGGTGAAGCGGATCAGAAAGCCTTGTCTGATTGCATCAGCCCTTATTTGTAAGCATTAGGTTATTCAATGGCGGGAAACGCCACCACTATCCGTGTGCCTTGCGCTAATGGTGTAAAGGTGAGGGTGCCTGAAATTTTCCTGACGTGGCGCCTGACAATGGAAAGGCCTAAGCCTGAGCCATCCGCCAAGTCCGGACGATAGCGCTTAAATGTTCCCTCGGGTTTGTCATTGGTGAACTCAGCTGGGAGACCGACGCCATTGTCTTCAATCGTAAGAACATTAAGTTTCTCTGATTGTTTCAAGGATATTTTTACCCAGCAATAGCTGAGATTTTGGTCGGCGTACTTGATGCTATTGCTCAGTAAATTTTCCAAAATTTGGGAGAGCCTAACCCGATTACATAAAATGGTGATGTCATCGTCGATTTGACTGATGTTAACCTCTGCGTTTTTTATCAGCTCAAAGTTTAATTCTTTAAATACTTTTAGTTGTTCTGACAGAGAAAATTCCCCCCAATCACTTGTCAGGCTGTCCGCTTTTGCCAAATTGAGAATATTAGTGACCAGCGCCTCAAGCTTTTCAGCCTGACTTCTTGCGCGACTTATATCTACAAGAGACTCTTCATAGCGTCCCGCTCTGACATCTTCGTCAACAAAATTCATCAACTGTTTTATAGAGGACAGGGGGGATTTTAGATCGTGTGAAGTTCTGTAGGCAAACTGAGAGAGCTCCTCGGTTCTAAAGGCGACTTCTGTGTCGAGTAAAAAATTTCGCCAAGTAATGAAGTAGACAAACAGTCCAAGAAGAAAAACAACTAACCAAACGATGATGGCCGTTTGCCATGCCAAAATTATATTTCCAACTCCCGCAGTGGAAGCACGGTGAATGATGTCGATTCCTGCGAGACTTAAAACACTCTGGTAGTCCGATAGCTCAGGGCTAGTTTGAATCACCCCGACTGGCTCAAGTTGGAAGCTATTGTCTCTCTTCACAAACCGACGCAGCGATTGCTGTGTTCGATCATTGAGTAAAATCGATTCGTTGATATTGCCTAAGTGAACTCGACTAAATAAGGAGCTCGCATCCATGACCACGCTGACAAAGCCTCTATTTTTAGAGCTCCTGTCGCCTGCTGTTTTTGTTAACATTAGTTTTGGTGATTCCTCGTCGAAAACTAAAGCGGAATTGAACAGCTCAAAGTTATCGCAATCGTTCAAGGAATCGGGCACTTGATATTCGATGTTGTCTTGATTTCGCCAGCAAATAGAGCGGACGCGTAGTGTTTTGAGAAGGGGGTACATGACCCGTTGGAATTGCTCTTTGCTGTTGGTCTGCAATTCAGGAGCAATAGATGCAACGGTCTCCAGCGCTCTTGCTCTTGAGCTTAATTCTGTTCGTAGCGTAGCGACTCTTGTCTGCTTGATGAGATTAAACTCTACCTTGGCCGATGTACGTTCGCGATCGGCTATGTGTGCGCCTACGTACCATGCCGGTAACAAAGCAATAGTGCTTGCGACAGCAAGCATTAGCAGCCAGTTACCAAAGTATTTTCTCAATTCTTTAGGTGCCACCTCTAGGTCATCTCAGAACATTTTTTAAAAAAAAGGTACATATTGGATTAGCTCAAAAATTCTGATAAATGCTGAGGGTAAGATTCTCGTAATAGTTTCCATTGTTCCGTTTGTTTGTTTCGTCCTACCTCTTCTGTTATTTCTTGCCACTTAGTGGTAACTGCCTGCATGGCATATTCTGCAGAGACAAGTTTTCGATCTGCGGCGTAAACTGCATCACTCAATATTCGCATATAGCGTTCCTGCGCAATGACCTGAAAATCAGGCATGCTTTGCTCTAAGCTACTGCGGTGGATATCTAAAAATCCGTCGGTGTAGATCTCTCGGATTCTAGGGTTATCGTAGTGGCTAATCTGATGAGGGTCGAAAAAACCATTTTGTTGCTGTACGGCCAACGACGAAGTATCTGGGAGGCTTGCAAAAAGCGTAAACAGATAAGCCAATTCAGGATTTTTTGCTTTTGACAAAACAACATAGTTCCAACCCCAGTTGAAATAAGGGGTTTGGAAAACTCCCAACGAAGGGTGTGTGCCACCCGGCAACATACTGTGTTGCAACTTGTTCCTGAGTTGCGACTTGTCACTGGTTAAGTATTTTTGAGTGCCACCCCAGCCAATGTTGCAGTATTTATTTCCCTTAGCGTAAGACTCAAAGTTTGCGAATAGACCATTCTCGGCCACACTCGGTTCTAAGCTATTCGTCGCTTCAACCAGTGACTCCAGTGCAGAAATACTTTCTGCCGTCGTCAATTGAGGGTCAAAGTTTTCGTCCATTGGGTACTTGCCATTTCCGTGTAGGCGCGACCAGAATTCCCAACCAATATATCGTTGATTTCGGTAGAGAGACCCTCCATAGAGGTCTATGTCAGGCTGATGAAACCATGCCATCTGTCTGTCTAGCTCTTGCCAGGTCTTTGGGAGCTCTAATGGGATGCCGAATTTTTGCGCATAACCATCTCGACTCTTTTGGTCTTCAAGCATCTCATTGTTATAAAACATCAGATAAGCGTCACCATCGGCTTGGTAACCGAAAAATTTCCCCAAATATCTGTCACCTAAAGCGTATAACATCTCATTGCTGAATAGTTTTGGTTCATGTTTTTCAGCGTAGCTAGATAGGTCTTTGACGAAACCTCCAGAGGCGAGGTCAGGAATACTGAAAGTGGCCGGGAGTGCTATGTCAAAGCCGGTGTCGGTTGCGCCCAGCGATTCTGCCAATCGAACTTCTGAAGCAATGTCGTCTAAGGATCCTTTGATCAACTGTACTTGCAAGCCTGTCAGCGCGTTGAACTGTTCGACAATGGGTTGGATATTGGCCGCGCAGCCCTCAGGGTGTAGTAGGCGTAGGGGTTTATGAATATTGCGGAAATGATCTTGTATGTAGCGAATGATTTTTTCTTTGGGCCTTACACCAGTGGAAGCTGCAATAGATTGATCAACGGCAATCAAAGTTGCCAAAGATGCCGTTTGGCGGACAAAATCTCGTCTGTTTAGCATTTGATTCTTTCCATTCCATTGAAAATAATCTAACAGTTAGTGATGTTTTGTTTCTCTCAATCGGCAAAGGTTAAGACTCATTGAGATTTAACTTACTCCCCAACTAAAACG
>CALCKW010000012.1 GCA_937965695.1 uncultured Granulosicoccaceae bacterium | reverse complement strand
CACTCTTTATTCAGGTGAAGAATTAATGCTTAGGAATAGAATAGTGGCAGCTATCTCTTAGGGACAGGTCTTGATCGACCCCTTGTCACGCGGCGCGCCAGTGCAGAAGACAGCGTCACGGTGAAATATGGCGATTAGATCGGCGTTTAGGTTTCTTGCCCAAGTTTTCTTAGATTGTTTTAGAAAGCTCAGATGCAGCACTGAGCCTGCCTTCTTTCTCGGACTCTTTCTCGCCAACATGAATTATGTCTTTTAGGACGCCTTCAAAATTTTTGGGGTGGGAATTCAAATGGACACCGACAAAGGTTCCTGAGAACGGCAAGTTTTCTAGGGTCATATTTTGTTTTTTGTAAGTGAGTTTTTTTGTGCCACTCCCGACACAAAACCAGCCGAAACTACTACCCAATTCTGACAAAACATATAGACCAAAGCCGGAATTGTTGTGAATGTTTTCTTCATCAGTGAACTTGTCTGTTCTTGTCACTCCAGGTTTTATCGCAAACTGTAGGGCTTCGTTTTGTTGAACGCTGTAAGCTAGTGATAGTGATTTGTGTATCCCGCAGCCTTCATCAACGATGGCAATTTCGGATTGTCCACTCGTCCATTTCTGTGCACACATAAAGCATTGCTCGGAACCTGAGTGTTCAAGAACGTTTCGGATGATTTCTCTTATTGAATACTGAAATACTTTGGTTGTCTCACCTAAGCTGTTACCTGAAAGAACTCTAGCCATTGAATCTGATAGAAATTTAATAGCATCTATAAGTTCCTCCCCTGTGTCTTCGACACTTTTGTTGAGCTCAGTAAGTGTTATTTTTCTGATAGGTAGGAATCGAGTGGTGCCATTGGCTGCTCCAACTTTCCGGCCAACGTGATGCATGCCTGCGAAATCAAAAAATCCGAGATGCATAAGGTATATGTGGGCATTCCTTTTTTCGGATATACCTGTATGGGTTGTGCTGAGGTTGTTGCTTCTCCTTATTTCAATCCATCGTCTGAAATAACTCCCAGCAACTAACATGGCCATTGGGTATGACCACTCCAACGGATCAAAGTTAACGTTTACGTTATCAATAAATTGACTTTTAGATAGCCTTTCTTCAAGTGTACTCAGAGATTCTGGCTTGAAGCTGTTGGGGAGTCTCACTACCATTCGTTAGAGTCTTTGATAAGGAGAGTTACGATTCTTTATTTAGAGAGGATTTGCCAACTAAATAACTCTCAGAAATTAATTAATGTCGCAATTGTTTTTTCGTTTCTTAGAATTGGCGAAAGCCCAGTTTATGAGTTGGGCTTTCGCTTTATATAGAGGGCGTGAGTACTAAGCATCAATCTTCTTATATCGAATCCGCTTAGGCCCTTCATCGCCATGCCTGCGTTTGTAGTCTTCTTCGTATTCGCTGTAGTTGCCGTCGAAAAATTCTACGTGGCTGTCGCCTTCAAACGCGAGGATGTGCGTGGCGATGCGATCGAGGAACCAACGGTCGTGTGAGATGACCACGGAGCAGCCGGGGAAGTTGAGAATGGCTTCTTCCAGTGCGCGCAGCGTTTCGACGTCGAGGTCGTTGGTCGGCTCATCGAGCAGCAACAGGTTGCCGCCGCTTTTGATTAGCTTGGCTAGGTGAACACGGTTGCGCTCTCCACCGGAGAGGTCACCGATTTTCTTTTGCTGATCGCCGCCTTTGAAGTTAAAGCGACTGACGTATCCTCGGGAGGAGGTTTCGTAGCTACCGACTTGGATCAAGTCTTGGCCGTCGGAGAGTTCCTCCCAGACTGTTTTGCTGTCGTCGAGGGCGTCGCGAGATTGATCGACGTAAGCGATCTTGACGCTTTCACCCATTTTAAAGGTGCCGGTGTCGGGCGTCTCTTGGCCTGTCATCAGGTTGAACAAGGTGGTCTTACCTGCGCCGTTAGGGCCGATAATGCCAACAATGCCACCTTTGGGCAGGCTGAAGCTTAAGTCCTCGTAGAGCACCTTGTCGCCAAAGCGTTTGCTGATGCCTTCCGCTTCAATGACAAGATCTCCCAGGCGCGGACCCGGTGGGATGTAAATTTCTTGAGTCTCAGCACGTTGCTGATTGGTTTGGCTCTGCAGTTCTTCAAAAGCGGCAAGTCGAGCTTTGCTTTTGGTGCGACGGCCCTTGGCATTGCTGCGCACCCATTCCAATTCAGCGGCGATGGCTTTTTGGCGACCAGCTTCCGATTTGGATTCTGCGGTGAGACGGGCATCTTTCTGCTCCAGCCAGCTGGAATAGTTGCCTTCCCAAGGGATGCCGCGTCCGCGATCCAACTCGAGTATCCAACCGGCGACGTTGTCTAGGAAATAGCGATCGTGCGTGACGGCGACCACGGTACCCGTAAACTCACCGAGGAACTGCTCTAACCATGACACCGATTCAGCGTCCAAGTGGTTGGTGGGTTCGTCGAGGATCAGCATGTCCGGGGCGGTGAGCAGCAACTGGCACAGCGCAACGCGACGTCGTTCACCACCGGAGAGGTTTTTGATGACGGCATCCCAAGGTGGCAAGCGTAGCGCGTCGCCCGCTACATCGAGTTTGCGCTCGATGTTGTGCGCGTCGGAAGCTTCAATGATGTTCTCTAGCTTGCCTTGCTCGGCGGCCAGTGCGTCAAAGTCTGCATCTGGCTCGGCGTAGGCTGCGTAGACTTCTTCGAGTCTTTCTTGCGCCGCTTTGACTTCGGCGAGCGCTTCTTCGACGGCTTCGCGCACGGTTTGCTCTTCATTGAGCAGCGGTTCTTGGCGCAAGTAGCCAATTTTAATACCGGGCTGTGGGCGCGCTTCGCCGATGATGTCGGTATCGACCCCGGCCATAATGCGCAACAGCGTGGACTTACCCGCGCCGTTGTAGCCAAGTACACCAATCTTGGCGCCAGGGAAGAAGTTGAGGTAGATGTCTTTGAGAATTTCTTTTTTCGGCGGAACGACTTTGCCGACGCCGTTCATGGTGTAGATGTACTGTGCCATGGGAACCAATTAAGAGCTGATGGAAAGTGTTGATTATCCGCGTACAACAGTTGGGATGCTAGGGGCAAAAACCACTGTTGCTGCCGGTTGGGCCGATTACTTTCAGAATTTGTAGTTAATCGACAAGTCTGCAAAGGTCAGTCGGTCAATTTCACCGCAACCGATGAAGCAGGCCTGCTCGTTGCCAAAAATGTGTGACACACCTAGACCGAGAGAGAATCCTCTGTTATTAAACCCGCTTGGATGCCACATCCATTTTGCGCCTGCGCCCCACGCCTGCAGGACAAAGTGCGTTCCAAGGTAGTACTCAAAGCCATGTTTCGTTGTGTTTTTTGGCCGATGTTCCATCCCGATATTGAGCGTATAAAGCACGCCTGCGCTGACAAAATAACGAATTCGGTCTTTACCCCAATGGTATCTCAGGCCGAGCAAGCCGTTGGCCAGCCCCGATACTAAACTGATGCGCTTGCGCTCGCTGGCAACAGCTTCGTGGGTTTTTGTTTGCCCTGTTGTTTCAGTTTCGGCAGCGACCACCGACTGGATTGGAAAGCTTAGTAGAACCAACGTTATTGCCAAAGCCTTGGTTGAGCCGCACAACATCCCTTTGTCCTTTTCTTGTCTGAGTGCAAACTTATAGCGCTTTCGGGCCTAAAGCTCTATGTGTCACGTTAGAATTTTCTACCTTCGGTTGATACCGGAGCTACTCTGATAAAATCAGACGTCTTCTACAGCGGGGTACCTGCATTGCAACAACTTCAGCGATTGCTCGCCATCATGGCCCAACTGCGCGACCCAGAAGCAGGTTGTCCTTGGGATGTTAAGCAGAGCTTTGCCACCATTGCTCCGTACACCCTCGAAGAGGCTTACGAGGTACAGGATGCCATCGATCGTGAGGACTGGGGTGATCTGCGCGGTGAGTTGGGCGACTTGCTGTTGCAGGTGGTTTTCCATGCGCAGATGGCCGAGGAACAGTCGCTTTTTAACTTTGAAGACGTGGCGCAATCGATCGCCGACAAAATGACGAGTCGACACCCCCATGTGTTTGGCGACAAGACAAAGCTTAACGATGCTGAGCTGCGCCACGTGTGGGAAGATCAAAAAGCTGCAGAGCGAGCCGAAAAGACAGAAAACTCGTCTCTCATGGATGGGGTGGCCAACAATCTACCCGCGCTGCTACGCGGCTTAAAACTGCAAAAGCGTGCGGCCCGAGCTGGCTTTGACTGGGGTGAAGTTGGCCCAGTGCTTGCGAAGATTCGCGAAGAGTTGGATGAGCTGGAAGTTGAAATACAAGCAGGGGCTAGTCAGCAGCGCAAGCAGGACGAGCTTGGGGACATCTTATTTGCCTGTGCCAATTTGGCTCGCCACCTCGATATAGACCCAGAGCAAGCGGCGCGAGGAACCAACGCTAAATTCGAGCGCCGATTTAGGTACTTAGAATCACAGGCCATCGCTAAAGGTGCGCAGCTTGCGGATTTTGATCTGGAACAACAAGAAGTATGGTGGAACGAAGCCAAAACATTAGAGGAGCCAAAAGCATGAAACGTGTGCTGTTTGTTTGCATGGGCAATATCTGCCGATCACCCGCCGCTGAAGGCGTATTTTTACAGCATCTAAAAGCAGCAAAACTATCACATCTGGTTGAGGTAGATTCCGCTGGCACCACGGCATACCATCAGGGCGAAGCGGCAGACCAGCGCATGCGTGCCGCTGCAGCGGCTCGTGGTTATCTGCTTAACAGCCGTTCGCGCGGTGTTGTTGCGGCAGACTTTAATCATTTTGATTTAATCGTCGCGATGGATAAAGCCAACCTCGCCGAGTTGCAGCAATTTGCGGGCAGCGCCGAAGTGGTGTTGTTTAGTCAATATTTGACGGATGACTGGGCCGAGGAAGTACCCGATCCCTATTACGGCGGAGAAGACGGCTTTGAGACCGTGTTGGATATGCTTGAAGCGGGCACAGGCAGCCTGTTAAAAGCACTGACCTAGCCGACCGCTAATCTCAAGTCGCGCGTGTTTTTACTGATACAACTTTTATCTTGTCCCTGAGCATAGAAACCTCGTAAGTACTGCTCGCTTTAATTCGAATCATTGGAATTAAAGCTGAGCTGCATGCGGTATTGATAAACACATCTTTGGCTTTTGCTTTGCCGCTGTTGTGAGATTTATCATCTAATTCGACGACCGCTTGAACCTCAAAATTACTCGAATCACATAAGACAAAATCGAAGTGCTTGCCACTGATTTTGTTGAAAGCTGCTTGCCATTCACTTTTGTTTCGCCCTTTCTGTACGGCCAAAACGTCAGCCATACGTACTTTACTAAAAAGTATTGTGCCTGCAGGGATTGCCTGTAA
Organism: uncultured Granulosicoccaceae bacterium; assembly: GCA_937965695.1. Classification (GTDB taxonomy): domain Bacteria; phylum Pseudomonadota; class Gammaproteobacteria; order CALCKW01; family CALCKW01; genus CALCKW01. Next base: position 257,405 of record CALCKW010000012.1, on the reverse strand, counting down.
CAGGTGTTTGTAAAAGAATTGTTCAGCCTCTGAGAGTAGTGGCCCGCGTTTTTCGTAGGGTGCTGCTACAGCGTTATTTTTGAATGCGGCGACGAGTATCATCAACAACACCATGAGAACCAATAGGCCAATGGCTATTGGTAGGAAATTCGCCAGAACGTCTAAAAGCATATTGATTCAAATTCGCGTAAAAGAGTTTTTCGGATTTTCAGGGTTTACTGGATCATAACCTCTCCGCTCGCGGTTATTTAGTGAGTTTTATTAACAGACGGACGTCTTCCAGTTTTTTTGCATGAGATACCACTGCTTATAATTCTCCCGCTCTATCTGGCGACTTTTACCTGGGTCGAACGCCATCTATTTAATTAGCTACCCAGTTTAGGGTGTGTTGTTATAACTAAAGCAGTATGCTGTTTAAAAGATCTCCGCGATTTGTGCTGTGTGGTTAAGTGTTATTGATTGCTACATAGACTGATCAGGGTTTAGGTGCAGACCACCACCAAGAGGGCTAGCTGCATGAGAGTTAATACGTTGAAAAACCTGTCACGAGCATTTCAGATGACCGCCATAGTTTGCTTGATGCAAACGTTCTCAAACTCGGCCGTTGCCGACAACGTGATCAATGTAGGAGAGCGGCCCGCTCAGTTGATAGCAGACTTACCAGAAGGTGAGCTTCGTTCTGTTCTTGGTGCCTGTGTCGCTGATACGGCGACGCGCACTGATTTTTCAATCAGCCACCGTGGTGCACCTTTTAAATACCCTGAACACACGCGTGAAGGCTATATAGCTGCAGCCAAAAGTGGTGCTGGCATAATTGAGTGCGATGTGACTTTCACCCAGGACGGTGAATTGGTTTGTCGGCACTCGCAGTGTGATTTGCACACGACGACCAATATTCTAAAAACTCCGCTGGCTCAAAAGTGCAGTGTCCCTCCTGATATGAGCAGCTCTACCCCCTACAGCGATGTTAAATGCTGCACGTCCGACATCACCGTTTCGGAGTTCAAATCGTTAACGGGTCGTTTCGACAAAGTTAATAAAAAAGCAACGGATCTAGATGGCTACCTGTCGTTGAAAAACACCGCACACGCTGACGCCGCGGTGACCAGTGGAACGTTGATGACGCACGCAGAGAGTATTGAACTATTTAGTTCGCTCGGCGTAAAAATGATTCCAGAATTAAAGGCGGCTGGAGTGCCAATGCCTTTCAAAACATCGACGGGTGTTGAATGGACACAGAGCCACTATGCGCAAGTGCTCGTGGAGGAATACAAAAAATATAAAGTCGACCCTAAAAACGTATTTTTTCAGAGTTTTAATTTAGACGATATTAAGTACTGGATTAGCCAATCTCCCGAGTTTGGTCAGCAGGCAGCGTGGCTTGATGGGCGGTACAGAGACCGCAGTTTTGATATAGAAAATGAGAAATCATGGAAACCGTCTATGCAGGAGCTGGCCGATGAAGGTGTGACAACACTTGCCCCACCTATCTGGATGCTGCTCTCCTTAAACAGCTCTGGTCAGTTAGTTCCATCTCGCTATGCGTTGGCTGCCAAAGAAGCAGATCTTGATCTTATTGGTTGGACATTAGAGCGCTCTGGCCCCTTAGAAAATGGCGGTGGCTGGTATTATCAAACGATAAAATCTGCCGTCAAAAATGACAGCGCGTTATTTCAAGCGCTGCACGTATTAGCGCAAGATGTCGGTGTAAAAGGTATGTTTAGTGACTGGCCCGCCACAACAACGTATTACGCGAATTGCATGGGCCTGGACTAGTCAAGCAAGCGTTGCTTAGATCGCAAAGACATCTAGCGTTGTTTGATCAACCGATCTCCATATCTGCCTGAAGACGTTTGGTAGGCTTTGCCTTGTTCAGTAAATAAAGCTTTGCAATCGAATCAAAGTATCTTTATTCAGTTATCTAGCAGAAAAATACTCGATAGCCAGCGTTGTAGTTTTGTACCCGTCCGCACGAATTAGCGATTCTAAAAATGTGCTGCCAGTTGTCACTGACACACCCTTGTCACATAGCTAGTCCATGATTTGAAAGGCAGTTTTAACTAGTGAGCTATAGCTCGAAAATCGCGGGATTTCTCCGGAATGTGAAGGAAATATATCTCGTGACAGTAATATATAGTTCGTAGTAGTCTTTAAACGTTCGTATGATCATGCTAGCTGCTCATGTGAGCTTCATTTTCTAGGATGAAGATCGGTATTTCTTCGTCATATAGCGATACAACCTGAGGAAAGTAAATGAAACTTAAACCGTTACTGGCCGCGCTTGCTTTAAGCACCGGCATTCTCGCCCCCATGCAGGCAAGCGCTGCTACTGAAATTCAGTGGTGGCACGCGATGGGTGGTCGTCTTGGTGAAGTCGTTAACGAGATTGCAGAGAAGTACAATGGCTCTCAGTCTGACGTCGTGGTCGTGCCGACCTACAAAGGCGGTTACGAGGATACGATGACTGCGGGTATCGCAGCGTTTCGGGCCAAAGAGCAACCGCATATCATCCAGATATTTGATGCTGGCGCAGCAACAATCATCAATGCAAAAGGGGCTACGGTGCCTGTTGCTGATCTGATGACCGACTTCAGCATTGAAGACTACATCGCAGGTGTACGTTACTTCTATGCGGATTCAGCAGGAAAAATGATTGGCCTGCCGTTTAACTCTTCCACTCCTTTGTTGTACTTCAACAAGGACGCGTTTAAAGAAGCTGGCATTGATGCACCACCAAAAACGTGGGAAGAGTTTGAAGCAATTGCGCCTAAGCTCAAAGAAGCGGGTTACATCGCTTTGGCCCAAAGCCACAGCCCTTGGATTTTTTCAGAGAACTTCCACAGCCGTCATAACCTTCAGATGGCAACGGGCAACAACGGCTACGACAGTACTGATGTCGAGCTGCTCTACAACAACGATCACATGAAAATGCACTGGGGCAAAGTTAAGCAGTGGCTTGACGATGGCCACTACGGTTTCTACGGCCGTGCATGGGGTGACAATCAAGATGCATTCGTTCAAAAGAAAGTCGCCATGTGGCTTGGTTCTTCAGGTTCATTTGGTGGCCTGACCAAGTCTGCTGAATTTGAGTTTGGAACGACCTTTCTTCCTTACTGGGAAAGCATAACCAAAGAGCCTACTGGAACGTTTATCGGTGGTGCTGCGTTGTTCGCTATGGCTGGTCATGAAGATGACGAGTACAAGGCGATTGCCGATTTCTTTGGATACATGACTTCTTCTGAAAATCAGGTTTTTTGGCACAAAGAAACAGGCTACGTTCCAATCACGGAAGCCGCTTATGAAGATGCAAAGGCTGAGGGCTACTATGAGTCCACACCTGACGCTGAAATTGGTATCTTGCAGTTAAGCCTGCCGGGTGGTGAGTGGACTAAGGGATATCGCCTTGGATACTACGTGCAGATTCGTGAAGTCATGTATAAGCATTTCGATGATATCTTCTCCGGTAGTGCTTCGGTTGACGATGCATTCGCTGCAATGGAAAAAGAGTCAAATGCTTTGCTAGTGCGTTTTAACGACACCTACAAGTAAACTCCAGATCTTCTGGAAAAATGAGTGGCGGCCAACTGGTCGTCACTTTCTTTTTAAGAGTTCTAATCCCGGAGCTACGTAGTGAAGAGAGTTCAATTTGAGCACAGCGCGATACCTTATCTCTTTGTCGCTCCGCAAATAATAATAATTGTTGTGTTCTTTTTGTGGCCGGCAGCGCAGGCCATATACCAATCTTTCTTATTAGAAGATGCCTTCGGGTTGTCTAGTCAATTCGTTTGGTTTAGAAACTACGAAGACACCATCCTCAGCGAATCTTGGCTTCAAGCCGCTGGGTTTACGGTCCTGTTTTCAGCTTTGGTCACTTTTTTATCATTGGCTTTGGCTCTATTACTCGCTGTAAAAGCGAACGAAGTCATTCGCGGTGCTAGCACCTATAAAACCACTTTAATGTGGGCTTATGCCATCGCACCGCCAGTCGCAGGGCTCATGGGTAACCTCATGTTCAACCCCCTGATAGGCGATCTATACAAGTTTCTAAACGCTATCGGCTGGGATTTTAACCACAAGCTAGATTCGTTCGATGCCGGTTTTGTCGTTGTCTTAATATCGGTTTGGAAGCAGGTGAGTGTTAACTTTATTTTCTTCTTGTCGGGTCTACAAGGCATTCCAAAATCGGTTCTAGAAGCTTCTCTAATGGACTGCAAAAGCTCACTGCGGCGGTTTTGGACCATCACCTTCCCGCTGCTAGCGCCTACCACCTTTTTTCTGATGGTGATCAATATCACCTATGCGTTTTTTGAAACCTTCGGCATCATCGATACCACGACTCGCGGGGCTCCTGGCGGAGCCACGACGACGCTGGTGTTTAAAGTTTTTCAGGATGGCTTTAGAGGTGCAGACATCGGGGGCTCTTCTGCGCAATCAGTTGTTCTAATGATTATGGTTTTAGCACTCACTGTTGTGCAATTTCGTTTCATTGAACGCAAAGTTCACTACTGAGGATTGATGACATGAAACAGTTGAACTGGCGAGTCATTACTACCCACACCATTTGTATTATTGGTGTGATCTTCATGAGCCTGCCTGTGTGGATTGCTTTTGCTACATCCACCCACAGTGCGGAGACTATCCTCAGAAACGGGCTGCAGTTCTGGCCTGGGTCAGATTTTTTACCCACTTACCATGAAGCCTTGTTTGTCGAAGGCGGTGTCATGAAGTCCGTGCTTGGCATAACTATGTTAAAAAATAGTTTGATCCTTGGCCTAGGCTTCGCCATTGGTAAGGTGATCATCTCGATGCTTGCGGCTTACGCCATTGTGTATTTTCGCTTCAGACTGGCATTGCCATTGTTTTGGATTATTTTTATGACTTTGCTATTACCTTTGGAAGTCAGAATAATTCCCTCCTACGAGGTGGTTTCGGGCCTAGGATTATTGGATACTCACGCGGGCCTAATTATCCCTCTCATCGCGTCTGCAACAGGCACCTTTTTCTTTCGCCAGTTTTTTCTTTCCGTGCCAGATGAATTGTTGGAGGCGGCCCGGCTTGACGGTGCGACAGCCTGGGGTTTCTTTATCGATATTCTGGTGCCATTGTCGAAAACCATGATCGCTGCAATTCTTATTATTATGTTTGTAGTTGGCTGGAATCAGTATTTGTGGCCGTTGATTATGACCACCAAAGAAGAGAACTACACACTGGTGATTGGCATAAAACAGATTTATCAGATATTGGCCGATGGGGGTGAGCTGCCGCAGTATCAAAAAGCATTTGCGCTAACCATCCTTGCGACGCTGCCACCTGTTCTGGTGGTGCTGGTATTCCAGAACTGGTTTGTAAAAGGCCTCGTGGAGAGTGAAAAGTAATGTCCAAGGTACAACTAACAAATGTAAGAAAAACATACCCTAACGGTGCTGAAGCCGTAAGAGGTGTGGACATGGAAATCGAAAGCGGTGAATTTATCGTTTTTGTAGGACCATCGGGTTGTGGCAAATCTACCTTATTGAGGATGGTCGCGGGCTTAGAAAGTGTCACCAGTGGACAGGTCTTGATTGATGATCGTCTGATCAATGACGTGTCCCCGGCTGAAAGAGATGTCGCGATGGTTTTCCAGAACTATGCGCTCTATCCGCATATGACTGTGCGCGGCAATATGTCATATGGCCTGAAGAACCGCGGGTTACCAAAAGCGGAGATCGACCAAAAAGTGACTGAAGCGGCGAAAATGCTGCGTATTGGCGATTTTCTTGATCGACAGCCCAGTCAATTATCTGGTGGTCAGCGTCAACGGGTGGCGATGGGCCGAGCAATTGTTCGTGAGCCAAAGGTCTTTCTGTTTGATGAACCTCTGTCTAACTTAGATGCCAAGCTTCGTGTGCAAATGCGCATTGAAATAAAGCGTTTACAACGTCGAATGAATGTCACCAGTATCTATGTCACTCATGACCAAACCGAAGCGATGACGCTGGCTGACAGGCTTGCAGTGGTGAACGACGGTAAGATTGAACAAATGGGTTCGCCGATTGATTTGTACAACAATCCTGCCACTCTTTTTGTTGCGTCATTTATAGGCTCTCCGCAAGTTAATTTATTGCCCGCGACTTTTGATGGTCAACATCTGATCAGCGGTGACCTCAAACTTAGCGGGTTTGGGGATTTGCCAACTTCTACCGAACTGGTGCTCGGGATACGCCCGGATGAGCTGCGTCTCGACGAGAGCGGGCCGTTTTTACTCCGTGTGGATATTGTTGAGCAACATGGCTCGGACAACCTGATATATGGTGGTGTACTTGGCGCGATGAACGATGGCGACCAGGAAACTGAGTTCTGCTTTAAGACCTCCCAAGACATGCTGCCCGATTTGGATTCAACGCTGAAGCTGGGGTTTAACGACGAGCGCGCTATGGTGTTTAATAAAGTGACTGGTGAACGCTTGCGTTAATCAAACTGCGACAGCTTTTTTGCAGTAGCTCATTCAGACAGGGATCATCGCATCAAAATTGTGGGACAAAGCCGAGCTAGAGGATTGCTCGCTCATGTGGTGTTGGGGATTGGGCTGGTGTTTATGCTGGCCCCGCTAGTTTTAGTCTTCGCATCATCAACTCATACGACATCGACTCTGCAGCTTCAAGGTTTGCAATGGTTGCCTGGCGATCAATTCGTCCAGAATTACGGCCGTATTTTTTCGTTTCAAGCTGGTTTCACGGACGAGATCACGCCTTTAGGTATGCTCGAAAACTCGCTTATTATTGCTTTCAGCGTGGCCTTCTTGACCACTGTCTTGTCATTGCTGACGGCCTACGCCATTGTGTTTTTCCGGTTACCTGGAAAACATATTATATTTTGGTTTGTATTGGTGACGCTGCTGTTCCCGCTGGAATCTAGGTTTATAAACACCTTTAGTGTTGCTTCATCTCTTGGACTGATTAATACCCACGCCGGTATTGTATTGCCGGCTTTGGCAGCAGCTTTGGGGACATTTTTCTTCCGCCAATTTTTTATGACACTCCCAAAGGAACTCATTGAAGCGGCTTCACTGGATGGCGCTGGGCCGTTCAAATTTTTAAAAGATATCGTGCTGCCTTTGTCTTTTTCGAGGGCCGGGGCAATTTTTGTTATTGCTTTCATGATCGGCTGGAATCAGTACCTTTGGCCTCTAATGATAAGCACGGATGATAGTTTATACACGCTAGTCCGAGGTATACGGTTTATAGGGCAGGAGTCGGGGCCAGGAATGGCGATGGTTGTCATCACCATGCTGCCGCCTTTTATATTACTGCTCGTGTTTCAGCGTTGGTTTTTTAATTCGTTGTCTGCACAGAGTTGAAGTGGCAGCGCTACAAAAGCTAACCTTCTTGCTGTGATTTTTTCTTGTGTTTTCCCATGCTCTCGGGCTTGCAGACTAGCTGCGTATTGTCTGCTTGTCGTGGGATAACGCATTGCCCCTTCGCTTCGCCACGAGGTGAAGTAAAGCTACAGGCTGCTTGCTCACTGAGGTTCGCGCAGGCTTCAAAGGCTTCTGCAGGTGGGCCCTTGCGATGCTGTTTTTGGCTTTCACCTTGCTCGGCTGCCATCGGAGTACTAAGTGTGGCTAAACCAGCAACAATGGCTGCACAGGCGATCGTTTTTTTTGCAAAAGTATTCATATTCTTCCCTTCAGTTATTTATGCTTAAAAGGTACGGAAAGAATGTGAAGTAATTGTGCAGCGGAGTTTAAATTCTTGTAAGGGTGTGTTGTTTTTTTAAATCACGGGCACGATGCCAAGAACACTAGCCAGCGATAGTTACCCACTTGCACCTCTTGATTCGCTAATACTTCCCAGTTGGCCTCGGAGAGTCGCTGTGGGTAGTTATGGGTGAAGCTGTGCTCTTCACCCGCTACGTAAGAGTCATCAAAAGTGGAAAAATCTGCAGCAGCATCAATTGGCTCTATGAAGAGTGAAACGGCTGGAGCGTGGTTGCCGGATATCTGTTGCAACAGTGATTGTAATTGGGCCTGAGTAAAATATTCCAAGACTCCAAGGCAAGTGACAAAGGCCGTATGAGAACTCGCGTTGTCCGCAATCCAAGCTTGAGCATCACCACTGTGAAACTCGATTGTGTCGGAGGTATTGGCAGCGGTGTTTTGCGTTATCTGATCGACACTAAGGTCCAAGCCGATAAGTTGTTTTGCTTCCAGTCTTTTTTCCATGTGCCGTAACAACTGACCATCTCCACAACCAATCTCTACAACAGTGTGAATGTCGTACTTTTTTAGCTCGATAGCGAGTTGATCAAGGAAGTGATCAAAGTTTGGCACGAACACGCGTTCGAATCGTGTTTTTGTGCCCGCATAGTACGTATCTGCTGATTGCATGCTCCAAAAATTCTTGTGTAAGTCTGCGAGCTTATTGCCACTGCTGTCCAAACTACTCTGCCATAACAAGGCTTTGCGTATTAATCGGTCTATGGCATCTGGTTGCTCGTCGTCGTGCCAGGGTATTGTGGCCAGGCGTTCCATGCGATGCCGACGTTTTGGAAAGATTGTCATTAGCAGCGTGCCGACAATGACCTTTGCGGCGTTCTTGAAACCAGACAAACTGCTGGGATTTTGTACGGTAATCTTGGCCATGGATTGGATTTTTCCAGCTGTGGAAACGATTTTTTAAGGCAACTCTCTTATTTCATCCTGAAACTCTAAGACATCGCCAAAACAGTTTGTATTTAAAAGGAGTTTGAAAGCTGCGCCCTGTGATGCGCCTGCGGTAATTACGCTGAGACCCTAAAGTAGACTGCGACAGAAATGTTTTATTCTTGAGCGGAAGAACAGGTGTTAAAACTCATTGATGGAGTCTCAATAATTGCACTGCTAGACGAGAGTGCCTGACAGCGGTCTGTGAGTTTTGAAGGTGCTTAGAGATTGGCTGGCTTGTTTAGCATTTTCGGCTGTGCCAAGCTGCTATGCGTATTTCTTTTCTTCATTGAAGGTTGCTCTCATGGGTTCGCGCCGCTTTATCCAATGCGATGTTTTTAGTGCGCAACCGACTCAAGGCAATGCCTTGGCGGTGATAGTCGATGCAACAGGTATGACGGAGGAGGCAATGCAACGCTTTGCCGCATGGACAAACTTGGCTGAGACGACTTTTTTGTTTCCCCCCGACAACCCGGTTAACGATTACAAAGTTCGCATTATGACGCCCAGCCGTGAGATGCCCTTCGCGGGTCATCCTACTTTGGGCTCCTGTGCGGCGTGGTTGCACAGTGGTGGCAAAGCTAAAACTGAGGGTGTAGTACGTCAGGAATGCGGCGTGGGGGTGGTGAATATTCATGTGTTGGGTAACCAAGCCTACGCCTTCGAAGCGCCGCCTACACAAATTCAGGCAATGGGCAGCGAGCATCGAACAGATATTCTCAACACACTGAAAATTCCAGCTGCTTCTGTCTTGGCAAGTACTCAACTGGACAATGGGCCAGTGTGGCAAGCGTTTGAACTGGATAGTGCTCAAGCTGTATTAGCGGTGGATTCGTCGCTGGTGCGTTGGCCAACTTTTAAAGCTATTGGTCTTATTGGTGCCCATCCGTCAGGTAGCGAATGTGATTTTGAGGTTCGTATGTTGGCGCCTTCCAGCGGCATGAGTGAAGACCCGATCACTGGGTCGCTCAACTCTGCGTTGGCACATTGGCTGCAATCGCAGGGACGTTTACAAAAAGCCTTAACAATCGCTCAAGGTACAACCATCAACCGCAGTGGACGTGTATCCATCAGTGCTGATGCAGAAACAGTACGAATCGGTGGTGATGTGCATGTTTTGATTGATGGACAAGTGGAGCTTTAAATAACCTTCATTTTACTGAGTAGTTTCGGGCGAGCCATTCGAGCATTAGCTCGATTGATGCAACTGGTTTTTCTTGCATGATCCAATGGCCGCAATCCAGAGTTGCAGTTTCTAGCTGGGGAACAAAATCACCCAATGCCGGAAACTGCGGCACCATATCGTGTTCACCGTAAATCATCAGCACAGGGCAGTGCACTTGCGTTGGCGCATCTTCTAGTAATTCCCAGTTGCGCCGGAAGTTGCGATACCAGTTGATGCCCGGTGTAAATCCGTTTTGTTGAAACGACCCTAGAAACACTTGCAGTTCTGCGTCGCTCATAATTGGCGTACCCGGTAGTCGCCCAGCGAGCGCTAGATTAATCATGGCCATGCCTTTGCCAAGGTCAACGGGTTCTTCTCGCCATTGCTCTGTGCGATACATATTGCGTAAAAACTGTTCTGCGTTTGCATCAAATATCGCGTCGGCGACAAAGGGCTGGCGATTGAAATGCACCATGTAGAAGTCAGGGCCAAGCCGTTCTTCCCAGAAAGTGACCCAATCTTGTTTGCCTCGCACCATCAGTGGCACGCTGAAGTTGAGCAGCCCCGCAACGCGCTTTGGGTGTAGCAACGCCATATTCCAAGTGACGATAGCCCCCCAATCATGGCCGACAAACAGTGCGTCATCGTAGTCGTAGTAATCGAGCAGGCCGTTTAGGTCTGCGCAGAGCTGATTGATATCGTAGGCCTCGATCTCTTCGGGGCAGCTAGAATTTCCGAAGCCGCGCTGGTTGGGCACGATGACGTGATAACCCGCTTCAACCAGCGGCTGCACTTGGTGTCTCCAGGAATAAGCATGCTCGGGCCAGCCGTGACAGAGCACCAGAGGCCGTCCTTGTCCTGCGGCATACACCTCTAATTCAATGCCATTGCTTGGAACCATTTTTGGCTGTGGGAAGTTTTGCAAAGCTTCACTCCTGAGTGTGCAATCAATACTTGGGTTTGTTTGAGTATCGCGCGCGCGGGTAGATAGAGCAAAGTGCTATAGCATGGGTTTTTACCTTTAAGAAGCACATTCCAATTGAACGGCATTGGCTGATACCATTGTCCGGTTGTTCATCAGAGGGTAGCCGCAGTGCAGCCTATAGTTTCAATTGCAGATTTGTCCAAAACCTACGCCACCGGGCACACCGCCTTACAAGGGGTAAGTTTGGACATCGCGAAAGGCGAGATTCTCGCCTTGTTAGGCCCTAATGGGGCCGGCAAAACCACCTTGATCTCTATTATTTGTGGAATCGTCAATGCCAGCACAGGTAGCGTCACGGTTGATGGCCATGACATTCGCAGTGGCTACCGCCATACGCGATCAGCTATTGGCTTGGTACCGCAGGAGCTGACGCTGGGTGCTTTTGACACGGTATGGAATACAGTGGCTTTTAGCCGTGGTTTGTTTGGCATGCCTAAAGACCCTGCCTATCTTGAAAAGCTGCTGAAGCAACTTTCTTTGTGGGATAAAAAAGACAACATGCTAATGCACCTCTCCGGTGGCATGAAGCGACGGGTACTCATCGCCAAAGCTTTGTCGCATGAGCCACGGGTTTTGTTTTTAGACGAGCCCACTGCTGGTGTAGACGTCGAGCTGCGTAAAGATATGTGGCAAATCGTCGAGCAGCTTCGTGCTGACGGGGTGACGATTATTCTCACGACACATTACATTGAAGAAGCTGAGGCTATTGCTGATCGCGTTGGTGTGATAAACGGTGGCCGTTTATTGCTCGTCGAAGACAAAGACAAGTTGATGGCAAAAATGGGTGAAAAGCAGTTGACCATAGAGTTACGAGAAAGCACGGAGGCAGTGCCCGAGTCATTGGCTAATTATTCTCTGCAATTGTCTGAAGATGGTACTCAGCTGACTTACAGCTACGATGTGCGTGGCGAGCGCACAGGTATCACATCATTGTTGCAAGATCTCAGCAGCGCAGGGCTAGGCGTCAAAGATATCGTTACCAGGCAGAGCTCGCTCGAAGAAATATTTGTCAATCTGGTGGAGGAGAGCGCATGAATCTGCACGCTGTAAAGGTCATCTATTACAACGAGATGCTACGCACCTGGAACACTCTGTTGCAAAGTATTGCTTCCCCGGTGATATCCACGGCTTTGTATTTCGTCGTTTTTGGTGCGGCCATTGGCTCGCGGATAGAATCGGTGGAGGGGGTTCCCTACGGTTCGTTTATTGTGCCTGGCATGATGATGCTGTCGCTTTTGACACAGAGTATTTCCAACGCATCATTCGGGATTTATTTTCCTAAGTTCACTGGAACTATCTACGAAGTGCTTTCGGCACCTATATCCTTTATTGAGATATTGTTGGGTTATGTTGGAGCGGCGGCGACTAAGTCTTTTATCATCGGTGTGATTATATTGATCACGGCAGCCTTTTTTGTCGATCTCCGCATAGAGCATCCGTTTTGGATGATGGGTTTCTTTCTGCTGACGTGTGTCACTTTTGCTTTGTTTGGTTTTATTATAGGTGTTTGGGCTGACAACTTTGAAAAGCTGCAATTAGTACCCATGCTGATTGTTACCCCCTTAGTATTTTTGGGAGGCAGTTTTTACTCGATTAGTATGTTGCCGCCACTGTGGCAAAAGATCACGCTATTCAACCCTGTTTTGTATTTAGTCAGCGGCTTTCGTTGGAGCTTTTTTGGCGTAGCCGACGTACCTGTGGGGTGGAGTCTGGCAATGATTGCTTTCTTCTTAGCGCTCTGCCTTGGTGTTGTGGGGTGGATGTTTAAAACGGGCTATAAGCTTCGTCAGTGATTGATGAATCATCGCTTTAATGCTCTTGCATGAGTGGGAGCCACCTATCCTATATAAAATAAGGATTGCCCATGTGGTTGCAGGACATTCTTAAGGCTCGTGCCTTGGTAGCGGGTGCTTTTGGTGTGCAGGCTGTTATGGTTGGCGGGCTGTTTTCTTACGGGGTCTTTGTCCCCGCCATGGAAGCGGAGCTGGGTTGGTCTCGAGCAGTTTTTAGTGCTGGTGCCACAGTGGTGTTATTGATGATGGGTGCTTTAGCCTTCCCGGCTGGTGCCTTGATTGATCGCTTTGGAGCGCTTTGGCTTTTGCGACTCGCTGCCATTGCCGCAGGCATCGGTTTTATTGCGCTTGGAGCTATCACGGCACCTTGGCAGTTAATTGTCTTCTACGCGCTGTTGGCGGGGCTGGCCTTAATCAACGCATGACGTAGGCACATTGTCACCTGTTGCACGTCAGTTTCCCCATCGACGAGGGGTGATGACTGGCATTGTCAAAACCGGCACAGCGCTGGGTCAAATGGTGATGCCTGCCATCGTGGCAGCGTTGATACTCTCCCACGGCTGGCGAGATGCAGCGCAAATCCTAGGTGTAGTAACCGCTGTAATATTGTTTTTTGCGGCACAGGGTGTTGGTACGGCGACACGGACCCACTCTAAATTCGCTGCCGCTTCTGATCGCCCCGAGGGTTTAAGCTTTGCCCAAGCGAAGCGAACACGTAGCTTGTGGACGTTCTGTTTAATCCAGTTTTGTTTTTTCCCTGCGCTCATGACTGTGCCCGTACATTTGGTGTCACACGGCTATGAGCTCGGTTTGAATACGCAACAAGCAGCGTGGACCTTGTCTGCCATCGGCGCGTCTAGTGCGGCAGGTAGGCTAACAATCGGTTTTCTGTTTGATCGGCATGGTGCGAAAGGCAGTTTGTTGCTCTGTTTATCTGTGTTGTTAGTATCTCTCTTAGCGCTGCGGTTGATCAGTGACCCCTTTCATCTATATTTCTTTGCTATTTTTTACGGCTTTGCACATGGGGGTTTGTTTACTGCTGTTTCACCCTCAGTAGCTGCGGTATTTGGCATGCGAGCTCATGCGGCGCTTTTTGGCATTATTCTGATGAGCGGAACCCTGAGTGGCTCAGTCGTTCAATACCTTGCTGGAATGTGGCACGACACGGACGGTAATTACAGCTATGGCTTCAGCGTAATTGTTGTGATGTCGACACTGGCGTTTTTGGCAGCACTGACATTGCCCAAACACTCTTTGGTGCCGACGAGTCATTCTGACTCATGAATTTTGTCGCGGCTGAACACGCGGCCACTCTTGTGTTGTTTGCTGCTGTTATGCATGCGTTGTGGAACGCTATTCTAAAAATTAGGGCTGATCGCGCCCAAGTGATATTGCTGATAACGGGCGGTGCAGCATTTGGTAGTGCAATAGTGGCGACTGTTTTACCGTGGCCTGCTCCCGCCGCTTTCCCGTTTATCTTGCTGTCCACGATTATTCACTGTGCCTATTTGGGTAGCCTGAGTATTGCCTATCAGCGCGTTGACTTATCGGTCGCTTATCCTATTGCTCGTGGCGGTGCGCCAGCGGTTGTGTTGATCCTTTCTCTTTTGTTTCTTAAAGATGTGCTCCGCATAGAGCAAGCTGTTGGTATCGTTGTGTTAGTGCTTGGTATTTTTTGCTTGGCATTTGGCCCGCTCAAGCAATCAACCAACCGCAATGGCCTCGGCTACGCCGCGTTAACGGCGTGTTTCATCGCTGGCTATTCCATTGTTGATGGAATGGGAGCGCGCGCCGCCGGCAATGCACACAGTTATGCCGCCTGGCTATTTATTTGTCAGTTTGTTCCAGTTTTAGCTTTTGTACTGTGGCGCCAATTTTCAGGGCAATCTCAAATTTCTGCAGTATTAAAGCACTGGCGCATGGGCTTGTTAGGCGGTCTTTTGTCGCTGGCCAGCTATTGGATCGTCATCTGGGCGATGACGGTTATTTCAGTCCCGGTCGCGGTGGCTTTGCGCGAGACTTCCGTCGTGTTTGCTATGGTCCTCGGTGTGATATGGCTGAAAGAACCTTGGTCTGCAGGGCGCTGGCTGGCGGTTGTTCTGGTTTTAATAGGTGTTCTACTTATTCGACTCTAGGCTTCCGACTAAGCAGTAAAGTAGTAAACAATGACACACAGCGGCCGATAACAGTACAAATGGCGGCACAGCGGAGACTGTGCCGGACAAGAAATATAAAATTTATGAAAGGTACGCGGCCATGTTTAGGCTTTTAAAGCGTCGTAATAAGGATGCTTCCGTCGCAGAAGTGATCGATAATGAGTCCGTAGAAACATTGGATTGTCGTTTTGACGGGACGACAAAAGGTTATTTTGAAGTGTGGATTATCAATCTGTTGATGATGGTTTGCACACTTGGCCTGTTCCGACCTTGGGCCAAAGCCAGACGCCGACAATATTTTTATAGTAATACTTGGCTGGGGAAGCATAACGTCAACTATTATGCCGAACCTAGAAAAGCGCTTGCACAAACGGCAGTTATAAATTTTGCGCTGGTGGGCTTTGTTGCTGCTTTGGTGCTTGCACCGATGATTGCAGCTGCAATGATTGTCATTTCTCTGTTGTTATACCCACTTGCCCGTCATCACGAGTTGCGCAGCAGCGCAGCGGCGACTTCCTTCCGCGCAAGACGCATGGCCTACACCGGTAGGCTAAAAGACTCGTATTTGAGATTGATAGGCTGGCCGATCGCAACCGTTGCATTTGCCCTGTTGCCTTTGGGGCACTCTATGCGCAGTAGTTGGAGTTATAGGTTCGAGAACTACAACTACGGCGATCAGCCATTTACCGCTAATTTTGAGCTTAGAAAACTTTGGGGTTTGATTTTCAAGACCGCACTGAGCGGTGTTTTTTCCGCTTCAATGGTTTTGGCCATTGCTGGTGCTGCCTTGTTCGCTATGGGTGGGCATACCGCGATTGAATACTATATCTACGCTGGATTGGAAGGCCAATTTGAGCCTGTACATGCCTTAGTCGCTTTTATGCTCTTTGTGTCATTGGTTTTTCCTTTAGCCGTGTGGCGTGCCACGTCTGAACGCCTTCTGTTGGCTGGCGTTAAGCTGGAAGCTGGAGTGTCGTTGGACTCAGAGTTGACGCAAGCGAAGATCACCAATTTGTATTTTTTCAATGCGTTGGCGATTATTGTCACTTTTGGTTTTGCTATTCCTTGGGCCGCTGTCCGTGTGGCAAAGTACCGCGCTTCCGTAACGACGATGGTGTGTTATGCCGATATTGATCAGCTAGCTGGGGATCAAGCAGCAGGCCTTGCCTCCTTGCAGAAGGCGTCGGTGGTCGTTGGAGATTTTGACCGCACAGAAGAGCTTAGTGCCGCATTGGACGAGGGTGAAATAGATCTGCCCAAAGCCGCTTAGCTGGTAGGTTGCACTTTGCGCGGGCCAGCAGTTCGCGCATAAATTTACTCGGTGTATCCCTTGCACCGCTAGCTGAGCGAAACGTGCCAACGGCGTCTCACTCAGTACACTGGTCGACTCGTTGAGAGAGCATCGTACGCTAGCTCGAGCGTTCCGATATAGTCACCTGATAGGTCCGGTAAATTAGCAATCTGGCTGTGATCTTCACCGAGAATATAAATGACGGGTCGAATCTGTACTTCGAATCCTTTAAAACCGTTGTTGTTATTGAACAAGCGCCAGCAATAGTCGTTGTCACCCCAGCCATCTGGTGCGAAATATTCCGTGACGATCTCTACGTCCAGTGTTTCTGTTCCGAATGTTAGCTGCCCTTGGCTAACACCATCGACAACAGTGTCGGTTGATCCTACTAATCGATACTCCAGATAATCTTGCGCATAGTTAAGCGCATCACTTCTGCGTGCCGTACCAGCTGAAGATTTCAAATGGTTGCGCTGAATAATTAAAGCATGCATGGCACCACTGTAGGATGCTGCTGGCCAGCGCGTTTGGCTGGAATCGTTGGACCAGAGCAACGACTGAGTATCTAGCCCAGTCAGTGCGGTATTAATTGATGTGATGCTTGGTTGGCTAAAATTTACCGATCCTGTAGACAGCACGGCTTCTCCGTTGCCGAGCAAGTCTTCTGACCACGTGTGCGGACTACTCGCCGTGTCTACCAACGCGCCAGAGCTGATAGTGATTGTCTGCGTGGAACCTATGGTCGCGCTGTAGCTTCCTGTTTCAGGTGTGTATTCCCCGACATACCAACCGCTGCGATTGTGCAGCGAATCAACAGGCACGGTAGCAGGGCATTGGTAGGCGTTGCCTGCCATTCCCGACTGTGTGGCTAAGGTAACAATAATTCCAAGTGCTGCGCGTTGTAGTTTCATTGCTGCAACCAATGCGTTTTGTTGGGTTGGACGACGCTCTGCTCGTCCAAGTGAAGGTCTGCGTCGTAGGTGCGGTTGGTCGTGACAACAAAGGTGTTGACCGTGTTACCTGCCGCCACTCGATACTCACCTGGGCTCAGGTGATGAAACGAGTAATAACCGTATCTATCGCTGCTGAGAGAGGCTATTTTCCTTCCGTCGCGTTGGAGCTGTACGGTTACGTGGCCCAAAGGTTCGGCTCCGTAGTAGATTCTGCCTGTTAGTCCCGCCGGTAAAGCTATACCTATGTCGGTCAATTCGGAGACAGTATTTACCGCCGTCTCTAACGCAGTGTCTAGGTTGGAAAATAAAGCTGCCGATTCTGGCTTGTCATGCGCAGGCGTACCCGCTGCAACCAAAGTGTCCGCGTCGTTGATGCCCAAATTGATGTCGAATATATAGTCATCGACCAACTCGAATGACTGTTTCATGTCGCCGTAACGAACTTCGTACACACCGGGCTGCAGCCCTGTTATTTGGTAGTAACCGTAGCTATCTGTTTTTCCCTCACTGACGCGAATCCCGTCTTGCCAGATATCGACCCACTCATGTGGCACAGGTTGTTGATTAACGCTGACCAGACCAGCGACGCCGTAGTGAGCTTTTAGCGTTATCTCGACATCGGTAGTTGCTGCTGGTGCAATGCGTACACGCAAGCTGGACTGGCTGTTTTCGTATTCTATCGGTAGTCCTTCTGCCAATAGTTTCAAGTTGTAGTCACCTGGGGGGAGACCCGTGAGCGTCTGTTCGCCGTTTTCACCCGGTCTAAGCGAAGACTGAGCTCCTTCGATTTTCAGCCGAATATTGTCGCTGTCCAAAACGTTTCCGTCGACATCGAAAATTCTGGCGCTGACTGCACCGTGAGTGCTGTCGGTTTTTAAGTGAGAGGCACGCCAGCTCTGCTTGGAAAACCACAGCTCCGACTCTATGGACACGGAAACAGATTCTGAGTCTGAAAGCGCAACAGATTCTAACAGTGCATCGTCGTCATCAATCCGCCGGAAATAGCTAAAACCGAACTGTGTGTGAGGACTTAAGCGGTATTGCCATCCCAGTGAATAGCCGATACGACTTTGTTGTCTGCTCAGCTGAGCGCTGTATACACTGTCGTTATTGTGTCTAGGGCGGTAGTAAGCCGCAGTGCTTGTGGTCGCTATTTCGTCAGTTTCTGAATAGTCTGCTGCAATGTTGAGCGCCTCATTGACGGCGTAGTTCAGACTAACGCCATAGCTGCTAGGGGCCGCTCTAAACTGCAGGTAAGCGTCTCCTTGTAAGCTTCTTAGCGAAAGCCGCGCATCATACTCGTCTCCATCGATTGGTTGGAGAGACAGAGTTGCGTTAGGTGTCATTTTCCAGTTAAAACCTGCCGCGAGATACTCTTCCGTTGTTTCATTGTCTTCTTTTTTCTGTAAGCCACGAACGTTCACACTAAATTTGTCGTTGAGCTGCCAATGAACTGAAAGGTCCTGACTTAAACTGGATGTGTTGGTCGCTTTGTTTCTCTCTTCTTTGCCTTTGTATTTGGCTCTAAAGGTCTCCCAAGTCCCCCACAGTTCTGCGCCATTGATGTCGGTGTCCCCGATTCGAGCTGTGCCCAGAGACGTCGCGAAATTAGCACCGAGTGAAGCAATAACGCCTAAGTATAAGCCATCATCTTGCTCCGCCCGTTGCTGCGTGGCGGCCTCTAAGGTTAGAAAATTGCTGACGCCATAGCGCATTGACCCGTAGCTTGTGAGTTCTCCCTCGGTCGATTCGTCAATGGTGGCGCCTTCTCTGCCGATTCCGCCATTTAACACTATTTCACCAGTGCTAACAGCGCGCGGTTTGCTTGCTATGGTGTAGTCAATCACGTTGATCGGCGGCTGCGCCAACGAGAATTCATAGAGTGCAACTTCAACGCGATCGGTGTTACTCCTACCGACAGGGAGTCTTTTAAATAGAAACTGTCCATCCAATGCGATTCGAACTCGAGCGATAGGGCGTTCGTTTAGTCTCAGCTCGGCGATGCCGCCTCTAGGACCTGTGCCACTGATGTCATGTGAGTATGAGGCATCATCAACAAACATTTGTCTTGTAGCTGATGCGCTTGTCGCCAAGTGGTTATAGATGCTGTGGTTGCTATAACCCAACTGAAGACCTGAAAAATCTGGCGTGTTGAGCAGCGGTCCCGGATAGGCCGTCGCTGTACCTAGCCGCATTGCCGCGTAGCGATTATAAGTATTCCAATACAATTGACTCAGCTTGGTGTTTTGATCTGCACTGGTGGTTGTTTGCAGTCCCCACACGCCGTTGACGAAATATCCCATCGCATCGCTGTACAAAATACTGCTGCTGTTGCTCGTGTCGCTGTCGTAGTTGGTTTCAAATCGATTATAAAATCGTGCTACACCTGATTGAGGTGGGTGAAAGTCTGGGGGTTTTGGACTCGACACCAGTGCTTCGGTTTTAGGTGCAATGCCAATCCACGGTGCGTAGACGAGTAAAGCGTAGCTATTGGTGTCAAACTTGGCTTGGATGCCGGCTTCTTTTAGTGCGTTGAGATTGATGTGCAATCCCTCGGGCATTTCGATTAGCTGACTGGCTGCTATATCAACATCTCCGAGCGGTGTGCTCACAAGCACAGAGTCCACAGTGGGGCTAAACTCGAATTCAGCCCATTGACTTAGTTGCTCTAGAGGTAACCAAAACTGGCCGCCGTCCTGATACAAGTCGGCGCCGTCTTTTTCTACATCATTGATATACAAACCGGCAATTAGAAATTCTGGTTCTGGCACTATGTCGCTCGCAGCCGAAAGCGGCGTGCTCAAAAAACTTGTGCACGCCAGCATAGCGCTGAACAGAAAATTTCTAACCTTGTTCATTCTTGCGTATTAAGGAATGTGAACAATAACTGGCAGGCCGTAACTAGAGCCAATGCTTACGGTTAGATCCCCTTCTTCGTTTTGGGAGGTCTTAGCCCTTTCGCTCATGTCCTGTCGAACACTCAGCAGCGCATAGCGTGTGCCTGACACCAATTTAGTTCGGGGTCGGATAGACATGCGCACGGTTTGAGACTCACCAGGAGCAATGGTGAATCGCTTGGGGTTAAACAGTGTCCAGCGACTGAGAGATTGTGGCCCTGGCGCGATGACTTCACCGTTTGGAATGGCCGACATGTTAATCAGCTCTAGATCAATCGTTTTGGGCTTTTCGCTGTAGTTAAAGATGGTAATCGACTCGTTGTTAGCTCGACCTTCCAAATCTAACTCTATTCGGGGTGGGGCAATGCCTAGTTGGGCCGGGGGTGGCTCAGCGGCTTGGCTGTGCGCACTGGCGCTCAAAAAAGTGAGCGCCAATACGAAAGACTTCATTCTTACGTGCATACGTTAAAGCGCCTCAGCGGCGCGGGTAGTTTAGTTACCCGTTAACGTAAGCAAGAATGTGTCCGTAGCGTCAGTGCCCGCAGTTTCGTAGAGACCAGCATGAGAAGCCGCAGATAGGTCTAGTTCGAAACTGATGTCACCTGTTTGTAGGGCCCACTGGGGCGCTAGATCGACAGATGTTCCTGTATTGGCACCGGACGTCAATTCCATGGCAGCTACACCGATTGTAGAACCGTCAGCGTGTGTTAGGTCATTCGTCTGAATGCTACCGGTAACTGTTACATCGGCACTAGAGATGCTGCGAACAGCCCAAGCGTCGGTAAGGGTAACTTCTACTGTTCCAGTTGCGGCAGGGTTGGTATCTGTACCCGTGATGCTCAGTGCTTGGGTGATCGGCGTGCCCATAGTGCCTGAGATTGTGCCAGCAAATGTCTCGGAAATCTCGTGGTCGTCGCTGTCGTTTGCTGCTGTTGAAGTAGTAGCGCTCGAAAGGTCAATTTGCACTTCATCAAAGTGATAAAGAACCAAGATCTCAGGCATTGTCACTTTCAGGTCCATCGAGCCGCTTACTGATGCCGCTTGGATCTGAGTGCTTAGAAGGCTCGTCGCGGCCAAGGCGAACAATGCCTTTTTCTTAGAAAAATTCATGTGGGTCTATCCTTAATATCTGTGAGAGATGGCGGTTTTATTACACGCTCTTTAGGAGCAAAACCGTTATCGGCGACAGTTGTTAAGGACTAAGCAAAGACGTCAGTGACGCCTGTTGCATTGATCAGATTAACGCTGATTCATATGATCTATTGTTGCGTAAATGTACGCAGATTTCTTGATATCAATCACTTACGCGCATTTTTGGCTGCGAATGGCTGTAAAGTTACCCAAACTTTGCAAATTGGAAAGGTAGCTGATTCGTCTGACAATGGTTATTGGTTGTGCTTATTAAGTCACCGCGCAGCTAGGCATACTTTGGTTTTTTTGAACGAGGTGAAAATTTGTTCTTCGAACAGAATCAGTGGGTTAATCAGTGACTGTGCTGGGGCAGCAGTTGGTAGCGCCCAGTCGGGTCGCAGCTGAACATGTCGGAAATGTCTGGGTGGCGAAGAGGTTTTTGATTGTCGTCGGGTAACAGATTCTGTTCACTGACGTAGGCAATGTATTCCATCTCGTCGTTTTCAGCGTAGAGGTGGTAAAAGGGTTGATCGCGCCGAGGTCGAATCTCCGCTGGGATAGATTGGTACCATTCCTCGGAGTTACTAAAGTTGGGGTCCACATCAAAGATGACACCTCGAAAATCAAACAATCTGTGTTTGACGACTTGGCCGATGTTGAATTTTGCAAGATTAATCATATCGAGACTCTCAATAGTGCGGCGCTCGTGAAATTGAGCGCCACACGGATCTTTCTATTCGCCGTGCTTCAGCGGTGAGGCAAGGTCGAGTCTTGGGTGGTTTTCCTTGAAGCTAGTGGCTAAGTCTTGCTCGCTGTCCATCGCTAAGATGGTTTCGCTGAGCACGTAAATCGAAGCCAGCACATCACCGGTGTGACCACTTTCGGAGATCGTGTGCATGTTGCGAGTTGGAAACCCTATGGTTGTCGCAGCGCAATCAACGCTGGCTAATACACCTGCCATGCCGTCTGTGCCGGTATCCCTACCCAACACATCTCGCTGCATTGGAATATCGTGTTTTATTGAGGCGCGCTCGATTCGTGCGTTGAGTTGTGTGCTGGTAATTGCACCTTCACCCAACGTGAAACCCTTGCCCATTTCCAGCGGCTGCATCTTGCGTGACGCGATATTGGGTGCTGCGACGTAATCGTGATTGACGTCTATTCCGATAATTGCATCGGGCTTCATCTCGCCCACAATGACACGACTGCCGAAACGGCCAATCTCTTCGTACGCTGCCATGGCGTAGAGGCAGCGCACATTTTTAGTGCCTCCCGCTTCGGCGATCAGGCGAGCAACTTCTACGGTGACAAAGCATCCGAGTCCGTTGTCTAAATAAGCGCCGTAGAAAGTATCTGGGCTGAAACCGCGTTTTATCGGGCGGTTAAGGATCAAAGTGTCGCCGGGACGTACACCCAACGCTTCGATCTGCTTCTTTTTCTCTTCACCGTGAATTTGCAGGTCTAGATAGAGTTGCTCCGGCTTGATGCCTTTGGCACCGGTGCGCTGTGCTGGGTCGGAGAAGTGGATCGCACCAAGAGCTTCTATCGTGCCACCTTTCAGTGCTCGGTAGTCACCTGGAGAATCAGGGTTTTCGCTGAACAAGATCACTTCGTGGCCGAGCAGTGTGCAGGGTAAAAAAGAGTCGCTGTTGACCCAAATCTTTCCGTCGTTGCCTATTTGGCGAACTTGCAATCGGATTTTGTCAGCGTGCCCTATCAGCATCACGCTAAACATATCGTCTCGACCCGGGTGTGAATCCCAAACAACACCGGCATTTCCCTTGAACTGGTGCATCGCCCAGCTTTCAGGTGCAAAGGCATCCATCTGAGGTTTAATGGCACCAAGAGTCATCGCGCTCTCTAAGCCCACCGGGCTGGGGGCGCTGATAATGTCGCGCATGCGATCAAATTGTGCATCTGGCATGGGCTGCGCCCAAGGTTTGTTCTCTGACATATCTGTGACTCTTTGTTTTTAGGTTCCTGTGTACCAATTATAGGCGGTGTTCTCGCTCTCTTTTAGTTGTTGCAAAAACGGTGCTCGCGGTGAGTTTGTTTGCAGCCTTTTGTTTCTACTCAGGCCACCGGAGGATTAATTGGTTCGGGGGCATTGTTTCGGCTGGCGTGCTTTTTTGGTTGCACATGAGACTTTTACGTGAAAAAATATGCAATTGAATATAGTTTCTTTGCGCATGCTAAAGATTTTTACCAGTATATTGCGGTGTACAAAATCTTGTTGGTGTCGCGGAATTCGCTAGCCACTCTCGCCTTCACTTTCCGTTCTTGAAGAACCCATTATGAAGTGACGTCACGCCCTGGTTGCAGCGGCAATTTGTGGCTCGTCATTAGCTACCGCCGCGACGATGTCTCGTGTGGCAATTGGCCCCATGAGAGAGTTTAAATACGCTGATAGCCTGGCTTCTGCGTCTATAGCAGTGGGAGTCACACTTGGCATATAAATTCCGCCTAGAGTTATTTTAATCATCTATGGTGTCTTTACAGAAACCAGCATCAGAGAGCTTTTGCCGCCGGTGTATTTCCCGGAATATTAGGGATACTGCTCTACTTGGCAGCCGTGCGTTTCCCTGTCTGGCGCAACCCCGAAGCAGGGCCTCCCGGGGCGGTTACGCCAAAGGCTGAACGCTGGAAGGCGCTGTCGAGCTTTGTGACGTGCACAGGCTTCCCGCAAGATCTGTGCGCATGGTTGTCAGATCTGGAAGTGTCTCCGCTGCTGGTCATAGCCGCCATGATGTTGGTCTACGTGGTTCTGGGGATGCTGCTTGAAAGCCTCTCGATGTTGCTTCTAACATTGCCTGTGTTCTTCCCTGTTGTGCAGGCATTGGGCTTGGATCCCGTGTGGTTTGGCCTTGTTGTTGTGGTGGTCACTGAGATTAGTTTGATCACACCGCCGGTGGGTTTGAATGTTTTTGTGCTATCGGCAACGGTACCGGATATTTCCACACGGACTATTTTCAAGGGTGTCACACCATTTTGGACGGTGGATATTATTCGCCTTGCACTGCTTATACTCATTCCTAGTATTTCGCTTTGGTTGCCATCACTGCTTTATCGTTAATTTCTTGCTAGGCCGTTCTAAAATGTAGCGTTTAGCTATTTTTAATTAAAGTTGCTCACGCTATCTGATATCAAACCGTGTGCTGGTATCCTCTGTCTCAACCGAGGAGTGCCTGATGGATAGAATTGTCTCAATAGAAACACGACTCTTCCACGTTCCGCTGGAAGAGGTTCTCGTCGATGCCAAGCACGGCAGTCATACCCACTTTGAGCTTGTTACTGCCACGGTTAGGCTTGAGAGCGGGATCGAGGGCACGGGCTACACCTATACAGGTGGCCGAGGAGGGCGTGCGATAGCAGCGTTGATCGAGCACGATATAAAGCCCTTTCTACTGCAGCAAGATGGGGAGCCTATTGAGCAAATTTATGAGTCGCTGCTTTGGCATATGCACTATGTCGGGCGTGGTGGCATTCTTTCTTTCGCGATCTCCGCTGTCGATATTGCCCTTTGGGATATCCGCGGCAAACGCTTAGCGCAGCCGCTGTGGCAAATGGCGGGGGGCACCAGCCATTTGAGTAAAGCTTATTGCGGTGGTATTGATCTCAATTTTCCCCTCGATAAACTGCTGGGCAGTGTGCAGCGTTACCTCGATCGTGGCTTCAATGGCGTGAAGATTAAAATTGGCCAGCCAACCTTAGAGCAGGATGTAGCGCGTGTTGCAGCAGTGCGTGAACTGATCGGTGATCAGATCGCCTTTATGGTTGATGCCAATTACTCGATGAGCAAAGAGCAAGCGATAGAAGCCTGTCATGCTTTTGAACCTTATAATTTGCTTTGGTTTGAAGAGCCCATTATTCCCGATGATTACGACGGTTATGCCGACATTGGCAGAGCGACCGGTATGCCATTGGCGATGGGTGAAAATCTACACACGATTCACGAGTTTGAGTATGCCTTTGATCGGGCAGGCCTGAGTTTTGTGCAACCAGATGCTTCTAACTGCGGTGGTATAACGGGTTGGTTACAGGTAGCGGCACTGAGCAAAATAAATGGCATTCCGGTATGCAGTCATGGCATGCAAGAACTGCACGTCAGTCTTGTTGCAGCTCAGCCCAATGCCGGTTGGATAGAGGTACACTCGTTTCCTATCGATACGTACACCACACGTCCATTGCTGGTAGAAAACCAACAGGCCGTTGCCTCGGATGAGCCTGGAACAGGCGTGGTTTTTGACTGGCCGAAGTTAACGCCGCATGAGATGCTATTGAACAACTGATTTAATATTTTGGTGGCTTCAAGTCGCTGACTGAAACGGACAAAGAGATAAATGACCATGACTGACACAACAATTTCTGCTGCGTTCTATACCGGCGATAAAACATTTACGGTTGAAAAAATCGCCGCTCCGGGGCCAGGCGCAGGTGAAGTACAAATCGATGTAGCCTTTTGTGGGGTTTGCGGTACCGATTTGCATATTTATCTCGGTCACATGGATGCACGTGTGGGCGATCATCGAGTCATCGGTCACGAGATGTCCGGCACGGTGTCGCAACTGGGTGACGGTGTGACCAATTTTAAAGTGGGCCAGCCTGTGGTCGTGCGCCCGCTGGATCATTGCGGTGACTGCCCAGCGTGTAATCGCGGCCATCAGCACATTTGCCAAAACCTTAAGTTCTTGGGCATAGACACCAACGGTGCTTTCCAAGAAAAATGGAGCGTGCCAGCGCACACGGTGCATGCCTTGCCTGAGGGGCTGTCTCTCTCTCATGCGGCTTTGGTGGAGCCGCTTGCTGTTGCATGCCATGACAATAAACGGGCACGTGTTGCCGCTGGTGAAGACGTCCTTGTGATTGGTGGTGGCCCCATCGGTATGTTGGTCGCCATGGTGGCGAACGCGGCAGGTGCAAATGTCTCTATCAGCGAGATCAATAAAAACCGTTTGGTTTTTGCCGAAAAACAAGGCTACACAACTTACAACCCGGCGGAGATGGATGTCGCAGCAGCCTACACCGAAGCCACTGGTGGCAAAGGTGCAGACGTGGTGTTTGAGGTCTCCGGTAGCCAGCCGGGTGTGGATTTAATGACTCAAGTGGCTTCGACGCGAGGCCGGATTTGCATGGTGGCTATCCACGCGACAAAGCCCACTATCGATCTGTTTCAGTTTTTTTGGCGCGAAATAGAAATGCTGGGTGCGCGGGTATATGAACCCGAAGACTACGATCAAGCGTTACAGCTACTGGCAGACGGAAAAATAGACGTGAGTGCCATGATCACTGATATCAAAGCGCTGGAAGATATTGAGTCGGCTTTTGTCGAGTTGACCAGTAACCCCAATGCAATGAAAACCCTCATAAGTCTGGCTGGAGAATAATTAAATGTCTGTATTAGATACATTTAGCCTGGAAGGTAAAACCGCTTTGGTCACGGGTGCTAAGCGGGGCATTGGCCTTGGTATTGCCAATGCGCTGGCCGAAGCGGGCGCGGATATTATTGGTGTTAGTGCAAGCCTGGAAAGTGAAGGCAGCCAGTTAGAAAAAACGGTCACGGGTCTTGGTCGAAAATGTTCGGCTTATCGATGTGATTTTTCTCAGCGGGATCAAGTGGTGGAATTTGCTGCACAAGTGCTCGCCGATCATCCCAATATTGATATCTTGTTCAACAACGCGGGCACCATTCAACGGTCGCCCGCGGCTGAACACCCCGATGAACTCTGGGACGAAGTGATTCAAGTCAACTTGTCTTCGCAGTTTGTGCTGAGCCGAGAGATTGGCCGTTCGATGATAGCCAATGGTGGTGGCAAGATCGTCTTTACCGCCTCCTTGCTGACATTCCAAGGCGGCGTTACCGTGCCCGGTTATGCGTCTTCCAAGGGTGGCATTGGTCAGTTGACGATGGCGCTGGCGAATGAATGGGCTGCTAAAGGTGTCAACGTCAATGCGATCGCACCGGGATACATCAATACCGACAACACCGAAGCACTGCGCAATGACCCCGATCGATCAAAAGCTATATTGGATCGCATCCCAGCAGGGCGCTGGGGTACGCCAGAGGATTTCGCGGCACCGGCCGTTTTCCTCGCGTCTAAAGCGTCGGACTATATGCACGGCTCAATATTGACTGTCGACGGTGGTTGGATGGGGCGCTGACGCAACGTTTTTACACGTGGCCCAATATTACAAGCAGAGCAAATGCATTCCCACCGCTGCTCTTTTGTGTGCGGTCGCTCCGGTGCTGCTGCTGAAATAAACAGCCTGATACTTGGTTTATTGTCGAGAACTATTTATGCGTGACCCTCGTTACGATGTGCTGTTTGAGCCGCTAAAAATCGGCCCTGTGGAGACCCGCAATCGCTTTTATCAGGTGCCGCACTGCACGGGCATGGGGTATCGATACCCTAACGCCGAGGCTCGAATACGCGGGGTTAAAGCAGAGGGCGGCTGGGGGGTAGTGAGCACCCAAGAAGCAGAGATTCACGCAAGCTCGGATTTAACGCCTGCCAATGAGTCGCGCATTTGGGACGATCGAGATATACCCGCTCTGCGCATGATGACCGATGCCGTGCATGAGCACGGGAGTCTCGCCGCCATTCAGCTGGTGCACAACGGTCTCCATACCGCGAATCGCTATAGCCGCATCAACCCGATTGCACCTTCCTCAGCGCTGGTCGACAGCGACGACCCGGTACAAGCGCGTGGCATGAGCAAGAGCGACATCAGGGATTTCAGGCGGTGGCATGTGCAGGCTGCAGTGCGTGCTAAAGAAGCCGGCTTCGATATCGTCTACGCCTACGCAGGCCACGACATGACACTGCTGCAGCACTTTCTTTTGGCAAGGCACAATCACCGCAGCGATGAATACGGGGGAAGTTTCGAAAACCGGTTGAGATTATTTCGGGAAGTTATCGAGGACACCAAAGAGGCCGTCGGCGATAGTTGTGCCGTGGCAGTGCGGCTAGCTGTAGACGAGCTGATGGGCACGCAAGGTATTCAGCACGACGCTGAAGGCAGAGACATCATCGAAGCACTGGCAGAGCTGCCAGATCTCTGGGACGTTAATTTGTCGGACTGGTCTAACGACAGTCAGAGTTCACGTTTCTCGGCTGAGGGCTATCAAGAACACTACACCCGGTTTGTCAAATCAGTCACGACTAAACCTGTAGTGGGGGTGGGACGGTATACCTCTCCTGACGCCATGGTGGCATTGATCAACAAGGGGCACTTAGATTTAATCGGTGCTGCTCGCCCTTCGATTGCCGATCCCTTTTTGCCTTATAAAATACAAGTCGGTGAAATCAATTCTATTCGAGAGTGCATAGGTTGTAATATATGCATCACCGGAGACAACGCCAACGTACCAATGCGCTGCACCCAAAACCCCACTGTAGGAGAGGAATGGCGCAGGGAATGGCACCCTGAGCGAATACCTGTTTTAGAAAATTCGCCGTCGCATCTGATTGTCGGCGGAGGCCCAGCGGGGTTGGAAGCTGCGTGTGCGCTCAGCCAACGCGGTGCTGAGGTCACGCTTGCGGAGGCAAGTGAGCAATGGGGTGGTCGAGTCAGTCTTGAATCGACACTGCCCGGTTTGGCGAGTTGGGCTCGTGTTCGCGACTGGCGAATAGGTCAGCTAAAAAAAGCTACCAATGCGCAGATCTATCTCTCCAGTCGACTTGCCGCCAGCGATGTATTGGAATATGGCATGGCGCATGTTGCGGTTGCGACTGGATCGACTTGGCGACGCGATGGCGTCGGCCGTGCGCACCGATTGCCACTGGATTTCATTGATGCTGCAAGGGTGTATAGCCCTGACGACTTGATGCGAGATGGCGCTGCAGTCATCAGCCAGCAAGGCCCAGTGGTGATTTTTGACGATGATCGCTTTTACATGGCGAGTGTATTGGCAGAGCAATTAGTTGACGCTGGCCGCGAGGTTGTATTTGTTACCCCTACCGCCGTTGTTGCGCCTTGGACTGATAATACCTTGGAGCAAGACCGTATCCAGCGGCGGTTGATCGAAAAACAGGTGCGAATTTTACCGCTGCATCGTCTTCAAGGAATGTCCGCGGACACCCTCTCAGTCGAATGTGTCTACAGTGGAAATACGCAAGAGATCTCTTGTGGCAGTTTGGTGCTGGTAACGTCTCGTCAACCGGTAGATGAATTGTGGCATGAGCTGTTAACTGTTGAGCATCAATGGGCTGATGCAGGTATCGAATCAGTCACTCGAATTGGTGATTGCTACGCACCCGGTCTCATTGCCAATGCGACTAGCGCCGGGCACACTTACGCGCGTTCAGCAGGTTTAGAGCAGGTGCCCGAGCCACGGCGAGAAGATTTTGCACGAGTGCGAGCTTGAGGCGGAGAGAATTAGCAATGAAAAGCCAGACTATTTGTTTGGCTTTTATGGATATGAAGGATTGGTTAAGTCCTGCATAGTTTTATTGTTACACTGTCCATGCGACGAAGATATCTAGGCAGTTACAGCGTTCATCGTCAACAACTCGTACAGCGCAACGGCCTCGTCGTCTTGGTTGCTGATTTCTACGTTCCAACGCACCTCGCCGTATTCTTCTGAACGAAGATTTTTTTCCATGGCGGTCAAGCGAACCTTTATGCGATCGCCCGGTGGTACGGGTTTAATAAAGCGGAGGTTGTCCAGGCCATAATTTGCCAGCACTGGCCCCGGTGCCGGATCGACAAATAGCCCCGCCGCAAAACTGAGCAGCAGATAGCCGTGCGCGACCCGTCCGGGAAAAAAGGGATTGGCGGCGGCGGCTTCTTCGTCCATGTGGGCGTAGAAGGTGTCGCCGGTGAAGTTGGCGAAGTGCTCGATGTCTTCCAGTGTGATGGTGCGCTCAGCGGTATGGATGGTCTTGCCAAGCTCGAGCTCGTTGAAGCTGAGTCTGAAGGGGTGGGGTAACTCTGCCTGTTCCGGTGCGCCTTTGATCCAACGGCCACCAATGGCGCCTAACAGTCGGGGGCTGCCTTGCAGTGCGGTGCGCTGCATGTAGTGTAAAACACCGCGTATACCGCCCATCTCTTCGCCGCCACCGGCTCGGCCAGGCCCGCCGTGTACAAGATGTGGCAAGGGTGAGCCGTGGCCTGTGCTGCTCGCGGCGCTATCACGATCAGCAAATAACAGTCGCCCGTGAAAGGCACCGGCTCGGCTAGCAAACTCTATGGCGACGCTAGGATCGTGGGTGAATACCGAGGCGACTAGACTACCGGAACCGCGGTTCATCAGTTCAGCAGCGTGAGCAGCGTTTTTGTAAGGCATAACAGTGCAGACGGGGCCAAAAGGCTCAACCGTATGAGCGCGCGTGGCGGTATTAGGGTCAGCGCAGTGCAGCAGCATGGGGGATACAAATGCTCCGCTTTCTTTATCGGCACCGACAACAGTTAGCGTTGATTGATCGCCAAATACTTTCACGCATTCAGATTCGCATAATGCGTCTACCGCGTTCAGGACATCTTTGCGCTGTCGCTGGCTGGCCAATGGCCCCATGCGCACACTGGCGTCTGTCGGGTTGCCCACCACGACTTCGGCGAGCCGTTCTTGCAGTGCTTTGATAACTTCCTGCTGCAAAGCTTCTGGCACGAGTGCGCGCCGTATCGCTGTGCATTTTTGTCCGGCCTTTGTGGTCATCTCTCGGACGACTTCCTTGATGAATAATTCAAACTCGGCGGAGTCGGGGGTGGCATCTGGGCCTAGTACACTGGCATTTAGAGAATCTGTCTCGGCAACGACACGCACAGCATTGTCGCGTAGGCCCTGATGCGAGCGAATGGTGGAAGCAGTAGAGGCGGAGCCGGTAAAGGAGACAAAGTCTTGGCAGTCGAGGTGATCCAGAAGATCACCGACACCACCACAAATCAGTTGCAAGCTGCCTGCTGGCAAAAGACCGCTCTCAAGCATGAGCTCTACACAGCGGTGGGTGAGATAGCTGGTGTCGGTGGCTGGTTTGACGATACTTGGCACTCCGGCAACAAAGGCGGGTGCAAATTTTTCCAGCATGCCCCAGACCGGGAAATTGAATGCATTGATATGCACGGCGACACCTGGCCTTGAGGTGTAGATATGTTGGCCTAAAAAGCTGCCGTCGCGTGCTAGTGGCTCTGCTGCGCCGTCGAGGTAAACCGTGCTATTGGGTAGCTCGCGCCGCCCTTTGGAAGAAAAGACAAACAATGTGGAGATGCCGCCGTCGATGTCTATTAGTGCGTCTTTGTCCGTGGCGCCCGTTTGGCGAGACAGGGGGTAGAGCTCGTCCCTGCGTTCATTCAGGACTTGCGCTAATTGTTTCAGTATCATCGCGCGTTGATGAAAAGTCAGCGCTCTCAGGGCGGGGCTCCCGACCGTGCGGCCATGCACCACAGCGGCGAGAGCGTCTGTCGGCTTGTCGGCTACTTGCGCAAGTTGTTCGCCTGTTACAGCACCGTAAACAGCTCTCATGGGTTCGCTAGGTGTCTGCCAGTTCCCGTCGAGAAAGCTGCTGAGGGTGCTGAAGGTCTGCGTTGTAGCCATGATTATTACCTGAAAGGTGGTGTCTTATGCTCTGAATCATAGACCGGCTGGTCAGTTATATCAAACGCAGGCCTGATTCAAGATATCCAGCTATAACTGATATATTTACGGCTCACCTTTAGAAAATATTTAATTAACTGACTGCTTGGACGATTAATACACCTATGCTAGTCTATTGTTACCTTCATAAGAGTGTGTCGAGAGCATTATGGTTGAGCCAGTCCTAGTAGAGCAGCGCGGCGCTGTGTTGCTTGTCACGCTAAATCGCCCCGACAGGCTCAACGCCTTTACTGAGGAGATGCACCTAGCGTTGCGCGATGCATTGACGGTGGCGGTCGACAATAAGACGGTGCGTGCTGTCGTCATGACCGGGGCGGGCAGGGGTTTCTGCGCTGGCCAAGATCTGGGTGGTCGTGATCCTCGTGCGGGTGGGGCTCCGCCGGATTTGGGTGAGACGCTCGGCAAGTTCTACAACCCACTCATTCGCCAGATACGTGCTTTGCCGCTGCCGGTTGTTTGCGCGGTGAATGGCGTGGCGGCAGGTGCTGGGGCTAATGTTGCGCTTGCTTGTGACGTGGTGATTGCAGCTAAATCAGCAAAATTCATACAGTCCTTTGCCAAGATTGGTCTTATCCCTGATGCTGGTGGCAGTTGGAGCCTAACTCACTTACTGGGGCCAGCGCGGGCTAAAGCGCTTGCGTTGACAGCAGAGCCGCTAAGCGCAGAGAAAGCCGCCGATTGGGGTTTGATTTGGCGCTCAGTTGAAGACGCAGAGTTGATGGACGAAGCGATAAAGTTGGCTGAGCAGATGGCCAATGGCTCCGCGGGCGGCATGGCGATGATAAAAGAAGCCATGCAAGCGGCTGAGACGCAGGACATGAACGCGCAGCTCGATCTAGAGCGAGACCTGCAGGCTCGCGCCGGCGCTAGTGCTGACTACGCAGAGGGCGTGCTGTCTTTCCTAGAAAAACGCGCGCCTAATTTTGCTGAACGAGACACTGATCAGTGAGTCGTGCCGAGAACATGAACCCTGACGAGCTTGCGCGTGCTTGCGCAGACAGCATGTGGGCTAGTGATAAAGCCTCTAAAGCGCTGGGCATGGAAATTCAGGCTGTCTCAGCAGGCCGTGCTGTGCTCAGTATGCGGGTGCGCGAAGACATGACGAATGGCCAAGGCATTTGCCACGGCGGCTTAATGTTTACGCTGGCGGACAGCGCTTTTGCCTTTGCCTGTAACGGCTACAACCAGTTCACTGTTGCAGCACATTGCAGCATCAATTTTTTATCAGCGGTAAAAGCAGGAGAGCTTCTGACCGCAACAGCCGTTGAGCGACAGCGCGCCACGCGCTCGGGAATTTACGATGTCACGTTGACGCGCGAAGACGGCAGCGTCGTTGCGGAGTTTCGTGGAAATTCTCGAACCGTTAAAGGTCAACATATCCCCAGCGAACAGGAGTCACAATGAGCCGCGACGTTTTCCTCTGTGAAGGTATTCGAACACCCATAGGCCGGTTTGGTGGGGCTCTTGCGACCGTACGCCCTGACGACATGCTGGCGCATGTTCTGCGTGAATTGATGTTGATGGCGCCCAACCTTGATCAAGCAGCCATCGACGATGTGATTGTTGGCTGCGCCAATCAAGCGGGTGAAGACAACCGCAATGTTGCGCGGATGGGTCTGTTGTTGGCCGGATTGCCAACAGCGGTTCCTGGTACCACGGTCAACCGGCTTTGTGGGTCGGGGCTCGACGCGCTGGGCATGGCCACGCGTGCTATTGCTGCAGGTGAATGCGAGTTGATGATTGCCGGTGGTGTGGAGAGTATGTCCCGTGCACCCTTCGTCATGCCAAAAGCCACGTCAGCTTTTTCTCGCAGCAATGCGGTATATGACACCACGATCGGCTGGCGTTTCGTCAACAAGTTAATGCAGAAGCAATACGGTATTGACTCCATGCCCGAGACGGCTGAAAACGTTGCGGAGCAATTTTCGATCAGCAGAGAAGACCAAGATCTCTTCGCTTTTCGCAGTCAAGAAAAAGCAGCCGCGGCGCAGGTCAGTGGCCGGTTAGCCAAGGAGATCGCGCCGTTCAGCATCGCGCAGCGCAAAGGCGATCCAGTGATTGTCAAAGACGACGAGCATCTACGCGCGACATCTCTTGAAAAGTTGGCCAGCTTGGGCACACCTTTTCGAGAGGGTGGCAGCATAACGGCGGGTAATGCCTCTGGTGTTAATGATGGTGCGGGTGCGTTGATCGTGGCCAGTGAAGAAGCCGTGAAGCGCTACGGTTTAACCCCTCGCGCTCGTGTACTTGGCAGTGCGGTTGCCGGTGTAGAACCTCGCATTATGGGAATTGGCCCGGTACCGGCAACACAAAAATTAATGACCCGATTAAATGTCAATATTGAAGACTTCGGTGTGATTGAACTCAACGAAGCGTTTGCTGCGCAGGGCTTGGCTTGTCTGCGGGAGTTGGGCTTGGCCGACGATGCAGCCGCCGTCAACCGAAATGGTGGCGCTATCGCGTTAGGTCATCCGTTGGGCATGTCGGGGGTGCGATTGGCGCTGACTGCCAGTATCGAGATGCAAGAGACAGGTACTGAGCGAGCACTCTGCACCATGTGTATCGGTGTGGGTCAAGGCATCGCCCTTGCGCTTGCTAAAGTATAAATAACGGTGCCTCACAGCACTGGCGGCGAGCCGTTTATGCAGTCCGCAGCCCGAATTAGGAGAATGGAAATATGCAAGACATAGCGCCCAAACGCGAAACCCTAGAGCCTATTGAAATAGCGTCTCGCGACGAAATAGAAGCGTTGCAGTTAGAGCGTCTCAAGTGGTCTGTCGCGCATGCCTACAACAATGTCCCTTTTTATAAAAAGAGTTTTGATGAAGCAGGTGTTCACCCGGACGATATCAAGTCTCTTTCTGATTTGGCAAAATTTCCTTTCACTGTCAAATCCGACCTACGCGACAATTATCCCTTCGGCATGTTGGCGGTGCCACGTGACCAGGTAGCACGGGTTCATGCTTCAAGTGGTACAACGGGCAAACCCACGGTTGTCGGTTACAGTAAGACAGACTTGCAAAATTGGAACAACTTAATTGGCCGTTGTCTGCGAGCGTCCGGTTTGCGTCCAGGGGAGATGCTGCATAACGCCTACGGTTATGGCTTGTTTACCGGCGGGCTGGGTGTGCACGGTGGTGCTGAAGACTACGGTCTGCAAGTGGTGCCAGTATCGGGGGGTATGACAGCGCGGCAGGTCACCTTGATCAATGACTTCAAGCCGGATGGCATAACGGTGACGCCCTCTTATGCGTTGTCCATACTCGACGCTTTTCGAGCGGCTGGCATAGATCCGCGTGAAACAAGTTTGAAGGTGGGTATTTTTGGTGCGGAGCCTTGGACTAATGCGATGCGCCGAGAAATCGAAGACGCCTTTGATATGCATGCTGTGGATATATACGGTCTGTCCGAGGTGATGGGCCCAGGTGTTGCCATGGAATGTATAGAAAGCAAGGATGGCCCCACCATCTGGGAAGACCATTTTCTGGCTGAAGTGATCAACCCGGAGACCGGCGAGCCTGTCGCTGAAGGTGAGATGGGTGAGCTTGTGTTTACATCGCTCACCAAAGAAGCGTTGCCCATTATTCGCTACCGCACGCGCGATTTGACACGCTTGTTAGCAGGCACCGCGCGTAGCATGCGCCGTATGGAAAAAATCACAGGACGCTCTGACGACATGATGATTGTGAGAGGCGTGAACGTCTTTCCTTCCCAAGTCGAAGAGCAGCTGATGGATATCGGTGATCTGGCTCCTCATTATCAAATTGTGTTGGAGCGAGAAAACCGTATGGATACTTTTACTATTCACACGGAAGCGGCCAGTGAGGCTGTTGATCAATCTTCTCGAGACGCCTGTGCGCAGACACTGGCGAAAGCCATGAAAGACGTGGTGGGTATTTCGGTGCAGGTGCAAGTGAATGACCCCGGTAGCGTTGAGCGTTCAGAAGGTAAGGCCAAACGCGTCATCGACAAGCGCGCTCAGGATTGATAACACATGGCTAGGACGCGGGCTCAAGACTACGGCGAAAAACAAGATGTGATTTTGCGCGCGGCCGCAAGCTTGTTTGGCGAGCATGGCTTTGAGCGTGTCAGCATGGCCGCCGTGGCGGCGGAATGTGGTTTCTCAAAAGCTTTGTTGTATCACTATTACTCCAGCAAAGAAGCTTTGTTGGATGACATTATCATGCGGCACCTAGAGCTCTTAATCGCCTCTGTAAGCGCGGCCAATGCCAATGCTACGGCCCCTCGGGATAGGCTATTAGCCATGGTTAAAGCGGTGTTGAACAGTTATCACAGTGACGCGGACCAGCACCGAGTACAGCAAGGTTGCCAGGCTTCTATGTCTGTTGCTAAGCAGGGCACGATGAAGGCGCTCGAGCGAACGCTGGTACAGCAGTTTGCAGATGTTATTCGTCAGGCGGTGCCGCGATTGCAAGATAAATCGGAAGCCCTACTGCCTGTCACCATGTCTTTGTTCGGCATTCTGAACTGGACGTACACGTGGTTCAAAGAAGGGGGAGCGGTTGATCGCGAGCACTATGCCGAGATTGTCACAACCTTGATGTTAGACGGCGCAAACGCGCTCTAAGCACACCAAATATTTAGATCGTTGGCTAGCGGCGATGCTAGTAGACGACGCAATGGAGAGTCACCATGTACACACAAGCGCTAAATGACAAAGACCCGAGTCCCGCTGAGGATACGATCGAAGATCCAGTCTTGGCTGAACGTTTTCAGAGCCGCATTGACCAAGAGCTTCGCATCGAAGCCAACGACTGGATGCCAGCAGCTTATCGACGTACCCTTCAGCGCCAAATAGCTCAGCATGCACACTCTGAAGTTATCGGCATGCAGCCAGAGGGAAACTGGCTGACTCGCGCGCCAACGCTCAAGCGCAAAGCTATTTTATTGGCCAAGATTCAAGACGAGGCGGGGCACGGCTTGTATTTGTATTCAGCGGCAGAAACACTGGGCATTAGCCGCGAGGAAATGGAATCTCAGCTGTTGACGGGTAAGGCACGTTACAGCTCTATCTTCAACTATCCCACGTTGAACTGGGCTGATATGGGCGCCATAGGTTGGCTGGTTGATGGTGCCGCCATTATGAATCAGGTTCCGCTGTGCCGGTGCTCCTACGGCCCCTACGCCCGCGCCATGGTGCGGGTATGTAAGGAAGAGAGTTTTCATCAGCGTCAGGGGTACGACATCATGACGCAAATGGCAAAAGGCACTGCCGCTCAAAAGGCAATGGCCCAGGATGCGCTTAATCGTACCTGGTGGCCTTCCATTATGATGTTTGGCCCGCATGACAGCGATAGCTCGCACTCAGAGCAGTCCATGGCCTGGAAGATAAAGCGTTTTAGTAATGATGATCTTCGACAAAAGTTTATTAATGCAACAGTGCCGCAAGCAGAATATCTCGGATTGACCATCCCCGATCCTGATCTTAAGTTCAACGAAGAGACAGGTAACTGGGAGTCTGGCCCTATTGACTGGGATGAATTTAAGCAAGTCTTGGCGGGTAACGGCCCTTGCAATCATTTGCGTTTGTCGACTAGGCAGCGTGCAGTAGCTGAGGGGGAGTGGGTGCGTGAAGCAGCTGCTGCGCATGCTGCCAAGCAATCCGCTCGCGCCACCAACAAAGAGGAGGCGGCATAATGAACTTGAAAGACACACCGCTATGGGAAGTATTTGTCCGTTCTAAGAATGGTTTATCGCATCAGCATGTGGGCTCATTGCATGCTGTAGACGCCACGATGGCGCTGCAAAACGCGCGTGATGTTTACACGCGACGCGCTGAGGGTATTTCACTTTGGGTGGTTCCGTCTAATGCGATTACTGCATCTGACCCGGTGGATAGAGGTGAGTTTTTTGAACCTACCGCTAGCAAAGTTTATCGACACCCAACCTTTTATGAAATACCTGACGAAGTGGGGCATATGTGATGTCTGTGCAGCAGGCGTTAATAGACTACAGCTTGCGCTTGGCCGACAACGCCAATGTGCTTGGCCACCGTTTCTGTGAGTGGAGTGGAAAAGGGCCTATGTTGGAAGAGGACTTGGCGCTTTCTAACTTGGGATTAGACCTCCTGGGCCAAGCCCGCAGTTTTTACAGCTACGCGGCTGAACTGAAAGGTGATGGATGCACGGAGGACGATTTGGCCTTTTTGCGGGACGCCAACGAGTACAAAAATTTGCTGTTGGTTGAAATGCCCAACGGGGATTTCGCTGTCACCATGCTGCGCCATTTGCTGTTTTCTGCTTACTACTTGCCTTTCTTTGTTGCTTTAAGTCAATCCAACGATAAGACACTCGCTGCAATCGCCGCTAAAGCTGAACGCGAAATGGCCTACCACCTGCGTCACAGTGCGGAGTGGGTCATTCGCCTAGGTGACGGCACGGAAGACAGCTTAAAACGCATGCAAGACGCTATTATGGTGCTTTGGCCATACACCGGCGAGATGTTTGAAAGTGACGAGATCGATCAACAGCTAGTTGATGCAGGCGTTGCCATTGATCCTGAATCTTTACGTGAACAGTGGCACGCAACCATAAACGAAGTATTCCAGCGTGCTGGCTTAGTTGAGCCTGAAAGTGTGTGGATGCAGACCGGTGGCCGTACCGGTGTTCATACCGAGCACTTAGGGTTCATGTTGGCTGAAATGCAGTTTTTGCAGCGCAGTTATCCCGGTGCTGAGTGGTAGCTATGGCAGAGCCCGTGCAATTTATTCGAACGTTTCAATCAGACAATGATCCGGAACTGCATCGTGCGCGCGCAGCGGCAGCGACTGTTTGTGATCCTGAAGTGCCGGTGCTAACGCTTGAGGACCTCGGTGTGCTTCGTGAAGTCGGCCGGGGATTAGACGGCGAAGTAGTGGTTCGATTAACCCCAACCTACTCCGGTTGCCCAGCCATGCACACCATGCGTGAAGACGTTTTGCTCGCCTTGCAGTCTATCGGGTTAGTCACAGCACGGGTCGAAATGGTTTTGTCACCGGCCTGGACAACGGACTGGATGAGTGAGGCGGGCAAAACTAAGTTAAAGGAATATGGCATTGCGCCACCTGTCGGCTTGGCCAAGTCCCGGGGCTTGTTTGAAAGTGAGTCCGTGAGCTGCCCGCGTTGTGATAGTACCGACACCTCCAAAATTTCTGAATTTGGCTCTACCGCCTGCAAAGCGCAGTGGCAGTGTCGTTCTTGTAAAGAGCCTTTTGACTACTTTAAGTGTCTATAAACATGAACCGTGAAAAATCTGAACAGAGCACGCTCTCGCCGTCATTGCCTAAAGGCTTCCACGCCTTAACCGTGGCTGATGTGCGACGTGAAACGGAAGATGCCACATCAGTGGCGTTTGAGATACCGGCCGAAAAAGAGCAGGCGTTTACGTTTAAAGCCGGACAGTACCTGACCTTGATGCGCGAGTTCGACGGTGAATCCCTTCGCCGCCCTTATTCGGTCTGTGTCAGCCCCGATGAAGGTGAGTTGCGAGTGTGTGTCAAGAGACTACCCGGCGGTCGCATGTCAGGGTATGTGGCCGATGAACTTAAAGTCGGCGACCAGCTCGCCGTGATGGAGCCCAACGGTCGATTTACGCTAGAGACGGATGCCTCAGCAACAAACCACTATGTGGGAATCGCCGGTGGAAGCGGTATCACTCCGGTGTTGTCGATCGTTCGGACCGTTTTACGAGCGGAGCCTAACTCTCAAGTGACTTTGTTGTACGGCAACAGAGGCGTAAATGACATCATTTTTCGTCGCAAACTGGCCGAACTAAAAGATCAATACCTTGAGCGGTTTTCTATCATCCATGTATTGGCTGAAGGTGACGACATGATAGATTTGCTGAGCGGTATGCTCACCAGCGAAAAAATCGAGAGTTTGCTCACGGCCTTTTTGCAGCCAAAAGACATTGACGGATATTACATCTGTGGACCCGGTCCAATGATGGACGGTGCAGGTGCTGCGCTAGAGCGATTGGGTGTT
This sequence comes from uncultured Granulosicoccaceae bacterium, assembly GCA_937965695.1. Lineage (GTDB taxonomy): Bacteria > Pseudomonadota > Gammaproteobacteria > CALCKW01 > CALCKW01 > CALCKW01. Next base: position 217,781 of record CALCKW010000012.1, on the reverse strand, counting down.
GCACCTGAGCGGGTGAAGATTGAATCTTTTGGTACTGCCGCACCGCCTGTGCATGCGGGTGCGCTTGCGACGCAGACTCAAGACGAGGGTGATGCCGCGCAAGCGACGGTGATCATCGGTGGTAGTCGTTCTCAGATCTCAGTACCTCGAAACGGTAACGTGCTTGACGCGGCATTGGCTGCAAAAATGGATATGCCTTTTGCCTGCAAAGGTGGGGTGTGTTGTACCTGTAAGGCGCGTCTGGTTGAAGGTGAGGTAGACATGGCGGTAAATTTTGGCTTGGAGCAAGATGAAATAGACCGCGGATTTATTTTGACTTGCCAAGCGCGACCTTTAACTGACACGATTGTTGTCGATTACGACGCTACGTGATTGTTACTCGGTTAATCGTGCGAGCTGGTCATTCCGCCAATACATACTCTGGAGATGCTGTTGCCCTGTTATGCCATTGACGGTCTGAGACCGGTTATAGATCCGACAGCTTACGTGCATCCGACCGCCGTGCTCATTGGTGATGTCATTGTCGGGCCAGGTGTTTATGTCGCGCCTCTCGCTTCACTGCGCGGAGATTTTGGGCGTATTGTTTTGCAAGAGGGTGCAAACCTGCAAGACACTTGCGTGATGCACGGCTTTCCAGGAAGCGACACAGTGATTGCTAAGGACGGGCATATTGGTCACGGCGCAGTGATACACGGCTGCCAAGTAGGAGTCAACGCATTAGTCGGGATGAACGCAGTATTGATGGATGGTGCGGTGGTGGGCGAAAGTTGCATTGTAGCGGCGTGTGCGTTTGTAAAAGCAGGCATGCAAATTCCCGATCGGCATTTGGTTGCGGGAACGCCTGCAAAGATAATGCGCGAACTCAGTGAAAAAGAAATCCGATGGAAAAGCCAGGGCACTGCAGAATATCAAGAGCTAGCACGGCGTAGTATGCACTCTATGGTCGAGTGCACCCCCTTGACCGAAGCTGAAGAGAATCGTCATCGTCGTGGCTCTTCAGAAGAGACCGTGCCATTGCATACTTTAAAAACCCCAAAAACCCCGTCTTAAAAATACACTCTCCTCTGCGGTTAGTGCTTACTTTTTTTTAAAGACGGGTATCTGATTCTATTTTAAAACCATTCGCGCATTGAGCGCCTGCACGGGGCGATTGTTCGCATGGCCGAGCGCTTGTCGTATGGCTTTTATTTGTTCACCGGATGCTGTGTTTGTACTTTTTAGTACAAACCAACGCACACCTTCAGTGCAAGGCGGAATGGTCAGTGAGCCATTAAAACGATAATAATCCCTGTTGCTTGGCAGTAACTCATCCGGGGACGTGGGCGATTCCAGAGAAACTTGATGACCTTCTTGCATGGGGAGTTGACTGATGCTTCTCGCCAATGCTGGGTTCTCAGCACCTTCCTCAAACATCACCGATACCATGGCCAAGTCACCGCTATCGTTTTTGTGAACAAAGTGCGCCTCTAAGGGGTAGCTGACGCCGTTGATCTGGTTTTCGCTGGGAGAATGAAAGTGGAATTGCATCAGATTGAAGATAGAGCCTTCCGCTTTAATATACTTTGGCTGGCGATAATTAAGCTGTACGGTGTGGCCGTTGTTTAGTAGTGCAGCGGCTTCAGGCTGATAGTTAAATTCAATGGGCCTAAGAACGGATTCAGTAAATCCGGTGAGGTTTATCGGCGATTGGTTATTCCCAGAACAGGCGCTGAAATTGCGGTGTAGATTGGCCCAGTTGCGTGGTCCATTGAGACCGCTGTAGCTCCACCGTTTGGTGGTGTACAGGTGTTTTGCTTTAGCGCTTTCTGAGGTGTCATCTTTTACCACCGCCTGCGGAGTGACAGGTTTTGCTGCTTGTAGTGCAGCCACCTGAGGAGCTTCTGGTTTTGCTACTTCTTTGGCAAAGCTCAACCCTTCTGCATAGCTAGTGTGTGATGCCAAAAGGCTCAAACTTGTGGCTAATAATGTCTTCTTCATCCTTGCTCACCCATTGTTAACAGGCCTCGTGCCGCCATGCATTGTTCTCACACGTCGGTTTGACCACGTCCACTTATCCATTGTGATTGACCTGATTATTAACGGCTGGAAAGGATTTAAGCTTAAGATACCCTTAGATTTTCATTGGCTCGCCGTCGATTTAAAGGCCTAAAGTGGTGGGCTATCTGATTCGATGCTAGGCTCGGAGATGATTCTGTGTCGTTTTTTTACTGGTACGACCGCTAGAGATCATACAACTAGTGTTTACTTGACGGTATTGGGCACTATTTGGTTGGCTTGCTAGGCGCGGATATCGTTCTTGCTTATCTGTGTAGCATCCAATGTTAGCGAGTAATTAGACCTGTTTTTTTAGCTTGTGAACTGAAACTCTACTGTTTAATGGTTAAGGAGAAATTTGTGTCAAAATTTGATGATGTTGTAAGCAGCTGCAAAGACCAAATGGACAAGTGTGGCATTGCGGTCGATGAGAAACTTTTGCGATCGGTTGCAAAGGGCTTAGGGCCCTCTATCTATAATAAAGACGCCTTATTGGTTGCCGCAGGTGACGCGACCGAAGTGAATGGTATCAAAGAGCGATTCATCGCTAAAAAACTGGGTGTGACTGGCGCTGATGCTGATGCTGCTGTCGCCCACGCGATTGATAAAATCGGTTCTGCCAATCGGCAAAAACTCCGACCAGTATTCTACTACTTGATCGTGAAGCACCTCGGCAAAGAGGCTGTCTACAGTTAGTTATCAGAGTAGACCTGCGACACGCAAACTAATTTGTTGAGTGAGTGCTACCGCTCTGACGTCAACACACATACAATGCACGTATACGGCCCTTTTCTGATTTGGAGAAGGGCCTTTGTCGTGCTGGTAGTGAAGAAGACTGGCGCTGCCCACAGATCTTATTTTCGAGGAGGCCCCATGCCAAAAGTTACGTGGATGATCGAAGGACGTGACCCGATAGTTGCCGATGTTGCAGTCGGTCAGTCATTGATGGAAGCTGCGCAGGATAACGATGTACCCAATATCAGTGGCGACTGTGGCGGATGCTTATCCTGCGCGACATGCCACGTCGTTGTAGATGATGCTTGGAGTTCTAAAACAGGCGCACCTGATGGTGTAGAGACCTCTATGCTCGAGTGCACAGAATCTCCTGCGGAACCCAGTAGCCGTCTGAGTTGTCAGATATTTATGACCGACGACCTTGATGGTCTCGTGCTTCGGGTTCCTGGCGAGTAGTCGCAGGCTGATGGATCGCTCATTGGCTGTCCGTGCGTTCGTTTAGATTGTATGGATATGCTTATAGGTGGGTGGACGAGATTGAGCTCGGAGCGTTTTGCGTCGGCTCTTTGGTCTTGTCAAAGTTCTCAGAAGACATCAGCTATTGGTGTCTTATCCAGAAGCACGTTGTTCAACCGCTTTTGAGATGAACCCTATCAAAAATTCTCTTGTCGTATTATTTGGCCTCGCTGCACTGCTAGGCCCCTTGCATTCCAGCGCCGCCGAAAAACTGAACTGGAATCCCCCGGACCACTCTGTCGCTGTCGATCTGCCTTCCTGCGATGGCGACGACGCTTTGATTATTAATGAGCCCAATCAGCTCAAAGCGCTTAGCAGTAAGAGCTTTCGCGTGTTTTGTATTGCACCGGGCGACTACCGCTCTGCCGATATTCTGGAGATCAATGGCGTTTCGGGAAGCTCTTTCTCACCTCGAGTGATTAGGCTGCTCGGTTCGGAAGCAGAAAGCCCTGCTGATCTCGCGCAAGCCCCTCTGGGGCAGATTGCACTGCTACCACCGCTGTATTTTCGAGATGCCCAACACTGGGTCATCGACGGGATGGGTTTTGTCGATATCGATCGTGGTAAGGGTGCCTACCCGATGCGTTTTTTTGCTTCTAGTGATATCGTGTTGAACCGACTGCGGGTGCAGGGAAATCGCCACGGTATAGAATTTCATCACTTAAGCCATGACATAAGCCTGCAAAATAGCCTGATTGGCGACATGGATATGGACCCCAAAAATGGTAACGATGCAGTTTGTGTAGCCTTTGAAGGGCGTTACACGGATATGGGTGATGATGTTGAATCTGCAGTCATGCAAAATATTCGAGTGGTGTCTAACGAGATATATAACTGCAACGACGGTGTGCAATTAATCTGGGATACCGGTGATAAACACTGGCCCGACTACTCCGGAACGTTGATTGCGGGCAACGACATCTATATTGACGAGCGCCGGTTGACTGACTGCAAAGGCAACTTAACACCCGATGGCAATTGTGCCTGCACTGAAAACGCGATAGATATAAAAGCCGGTGCAAAGTCACCTGCTAATCCGGTGGTTATCCGGCACAATCGTTTTTATGGTTGGAGAAAAACTGATTCAAAGTGCAACCCTGATGCCCAGAGTTGGGGCACTGCTATTTCAGTGCACTTTGAAGCGGCCCAGCATATGCGAATTGAACAAAATCTTTTCTGGGATGTGGCCAGTGGTGTCTCTCTGACCAAAAAAGCGCGTGCGGTGGAAATTGTGGATAATCTTTTTCATACTGTACCTAAAACTGGCGGAGGAAACGGCATTGCTATTATTAGCTATGAGCGAGTTTCCGAAGTTAATATCGCTCGCAATCGAATTGTTGACGCTCACGGATGGCTCTCTTTACTCTCTAGTAAAACCTCATTGAGTTGTAATATCGTCAATAGCAGCGGTAAGGCGATTGGCTCACTCGCACGTGGTAGTTATGTAGAAAGCAACAGTTATTATCAACACGGTGAGCGAACCCTAAAGAGTAACGGTGATTTAACTAAGGAACTCAGAGATCAGTCCGGTGACGGGGAGCTGTGTACAACAATCAATAACCTCAGTGGCCCTGATCAGCTTTGTTTGGCTCAGGCTGTCTCAACCTCAAAGAGCAACCATGCTTGTGATGGAGGTTATTGGCGGGGATTTTGATGACAATCCCTTCTGCAAACGAGACAATGCAGGTTGGTTTTCAACGGTAGTTCTGCAACATGCAAAATCACCTCCCTGTGGTGGATGTCGACCCGCGCGATCCGGATTTTTATCAAGATCCTTATAAACACTATGCGCTGTGGCACACACACCATTCTCGATTTTATTGGTCTGCTTATAAACTCACTTGTTTTTCTAGTTTCAGCGATGTCGATCGACTTTTGCGCGATCGCCGTTTCGGTCGTGTGCGACCAGATAGCCTTGGTGGGGGTGGGTGTCCAGTAGGTCGAGAACATTTGAGTCACTTCGACGCCCTTGAAGAGCACTCACTACTCAACCTAGAACCGCCCCGGCACACCGCTCTACGCAAATTGGTCAATCGTGCCTTTGTCTCTTCCAGAGTGGAGCATTTGCGACCACAGATTGCAGCAATTGCGGATGAATTGATAAATTCGTTGGAAGGCCGGGAGCGCTTCGACCTACTCAAAGATTTTTTAATGCCATTGCCCGCGATCGTCATCGCTCGCTTGTTAGGTGTTCCCGATCAAAATGTGCCCGCACTGCTCGACTATTCGCATGCGATCGTCAAGGTTTATACGTTGACTCAGAGTCGAGAAGATGAAATCACTGCAGACGAGGCCTCGCGAGATTTTGCCGATTTACTGCAGCAGCTTATCCTTGAACGGCGGGCTAATCCGCGAGAGGATTTGCTTGGTCATTTGTTGTTGGCTGAAATTGATGGCCAGCGTTTGAGTGATGCGGAGATTATTTCATCGGTTGTTTTGCTGTTGAATGCGGGGCATGAAGCAACCGTGCATCAGACAGGTAATGCAGTTAAGGCACTGCTACAGCATAAACTGGATCCAGCAACCGTATTTGCTGACGAGCAGAGCAGCGCGAATTTTGTGGAAGAGTTGCTGCGCTTTGATGCGCCATTGCATCTGTTTATGCGCTACGCACTCGAGACAGTTGATATGGGTGAAGGGTTGGTTATTGAGGCCGGCGAAGAGGTAGCTCTTTTGTTGGGTGCGGCAAATCGAGACCCACTGCGTTTTGCCGAGCCTGATCGGCTTTGGCCAGGACGTTCTGATGCGGGGCATGTCTCTTTTGGTGCGGGTATTCACTTTTGTTTAGGAGCGCCTCTCGCTCGATTAGAAATGCAGATTAGTTTACCGCTGCTCTTTCGACGGCTACCGCAAATGGCTCTAGCGGATTCAGCCCAATACGCAGATAGTTTCCACTTTCATGGTTTGAAGTCTCTTTGGGTAGATTGCCATTAAAAATGTTGCGCTTAATTATTTTCGGGCCTGTGTTTGGTCTCGGTTGAAGCGCACGTATACTGTTTTATTCCTCTAGGAATCCTCAGATAAAGTTAGGTCAGTGACGTCAGTGAGAATAATTTGGACCCAGTAAGGCGCAAACCGACGGCAATAATGGTGCTATTGGCTAGTTTTGCAACACGGCTGGGCCGAAATTTGTGCGTCGACGGCGCGTGCATGGCTTGATCTGAGGATCCCTAGACGCACGTTGCTTGTAAACTTTAGGCCCCCTCGCATGGAATCGCAGTCCAGTTTCGCCTCGCTACTTCGTTTAATGCGCTATGCGCGTGGTTATCGCCGCCGTGTCATGCTCGCGTCCGCGTCGTCCATCATCAATAAACTCTTCGACATCGCGCCGGAGATTTTAATTGGTATCGCCATTGATGTAGTGGTCAATAAAGACACCAGCTTTGTCGCAAGCTTTGGTTTTGATACACCGCAGCAGCAGATTTTGGCGCTAGCAGTACTGACCTTTTTTATCTGGGCGGGTGAGTCGCTGTTTCAGTATTTTTACTTGGTGCTTTGGCGTAATCTTGCGCAAGACCTGCAAGCGGACATGCGCCTCAATGCTTACGTGCACATGCAAAAGCAATCCATGAGCTTCTTTGAAGACAGCAGCACTGGAGACTTGGTGGCGATTCTCAATGACGACGTGAATCAGCTAGAACGGTTCCTAGACGGTGGTGCAAACGAAATCATTCAGGTGTTTGTATCGGTCATAGCCGTTGGTGCGGTTTTCTTTTACTTGTCTCCAATCATTGCGGTTTTGGCGTTCAGTCCAATTCCATTGATTATCTGGGGTGCGTTTTTCTTTCTGCACAGAGCCAGCCCGTTATATGCAGAGGTACGCCGCCGAGTTGGTGTGTTGAGTGGTCGACTGCAAAACAACATCGGTGGCATTGCTACCATCAAGAGCTTCACGGCTGAACAGATTGAAGCCAGCCGGCTACAAGCGGACAGCAGTGCCTATGCGGACTCAAACCGTCGGGCCATTGCCGTCAGTTCAGCCTTTATTCCGGTTATACGGATGGCCGTGTTGGCGGGTTTTCTTTGCACTTTTGTTTTAGGCGGCATCAAAACCCTCGACGGTGAACTGGGTGTAGGTGCTTACGGAGTACTGGTTTTTTTGACTCAACGGTTACTGTGGCCGTTAACTAGCTTGGCGCAAACTATCGACTTGTTTGAACGAGCGATGGCGAGCACCCGTCGTATCTTAGGGTTGCTGGATACTCCTGTGGATATTCGAGACGATGGCAATCTGAAACGCCCAGACAAGGCAAACGGTACCGTTTGTTTTGACGATGTTAGTTTTCGTTATAACGGTAATGGTGCTGGCGTGGATGGGTTTAGCATTCAAGTGCCGGGTGGCACTACATTGGCGCTTGTAGGGGCAACTGGGTCGGGGAAATCTACGCTCATAAAATTGCTGCTACGCTTTTATTCTCCGCGGTCTGGTGGCATCTCGTTAGACGGTATCGCCATCGATCAACTGCCGCTAAGTGATTTGCGTGGTGCTATTGGGTTTGTCAGCCAAGAGCCCTTTTTGTTTGAGGGCAGCATCCGCGAAAACATAGCGTATGGTGATCCGCGCGCAGACGAAAGCGCCATCATACTGGCGGCCAAACAAGCTGAGGCTTGGGAGTTCATTGAAAAATTGGTCGATGGGCTCGACACTCCCGTGGGGGAACGAGGTATTAAACTATCGGGTGGTCAGCGACAACGACTTGCATTAGCAAGGGCTTTGCTTAAAGACCCTCAGCTGTTAGTGCTCGATGAAGCCACCAGCGCGGTAGACAACGAAACCGAAGCCGCCATTCAGCGTTCGTTACGAAGTATTGCCCAGGGCCGCACGGTAATAATGATCGCTCATCGTCTGTCCACGGTTGTACACGCTGAGCAGATTGTCGTCTTAGCGGACGGAAAAATTGTAGAACAAGGCGATCACCAATCCCTGCTAGCGGCAAAAGGCCACTATCATTCTCAATGGCTGGTGCAGACGGGTCGGGCCGCGTAGGTCGGGCCGCAATTGGGATCACTTAGATGAAGCCATCGAGGTGAGCCAACTAGAGCGTGCCTCTATTTTACTCATCGAAAAAACTTCGTGGAGACACGAGTGAAGTTGGAGAACACATGTCGAACCTGATCAATCACAATAAATTTGCGCTGATACTCATTGCTGTTGTCGGCATGGCTGTTGTCGTTTCGCTCAGCCTAGTTGATGCTATTCCACAGGATGCGGACTACCATGCGTTTTCAGACGCCGATACATTGTTCGGCATCCCTAATGCTCTCAACGTGCTCTCTAATATTCCCTTTCTATTAGTGGGAGTCGCCGGTTTGAGTTTAATCATTTCTGGTAAATCTAAAACTCGGCATGTTGTTGAAAGCAATAAGCTCGCTTACGTGCTTTTTTTCACGGCCGTTAGCTTGGTCGCGCTTGGCTCGGGTTATTACCACCTTAAACCCACTAACGAGACCCTGCTTTGGGACCGCATCCCAATGACAATCGCTTTTATGGCCCTCTACTCAATTGTTATCGGTGAATTTGTGTCGGAAAAAATCGGGCGCCTCTGTCTATTGCCGTTCGTTTGTTTGGGTATAGCCTCTGTGCTTTATTGGTCATACACAGAGAGCATAGGGATGGGTGATCTTCGTTACTATGCGATCGTTCAATTTTTTCCCTTAGTCACGATACCAATAATAATTTTATTTTATAAACCCCGTTTTGAACAGGCTTACGCTTATTGGTGGTTGCTTGCAGCGTATGTTGCAGCAAAGTTATTCGAAACGTTTGATAGTTCTATCCACGAATTTTTATTTTTCACTAGCGGGCATAGCTTGAAACACCTTGTTTCTGCGTTAGGGCTCTATATATTATTGCGATCTTATAAGCTGCGTTTGCCCAGCTAGGCATTGAATAGGCTGTCTCTTAGCGATGCGTTCATTTATAACTCGCAGCAGCAATACCGGCCCAACGGCCGGTCGCCAAGCACGCCGTCAGCAGATAACCTCCGGTGGGCGCCTCCCAATCCAACATTTCACCGGCGCAAAAAATACCCGGTAGTGATTTGATCATTAGATTATTATCGACAGCGTCGAAGCTTAGGCCCCCAGCACTGGATATTGCTTTTTCAATATCTACAGGGCCGGCGTGAGGTACGATAAGGTTTTTTAGTTGATGGGCTAGTTCTTCGCTGCATGGCAGTGGCTTTACAAATTCACGCAATAGCGCCATCTTTGCACCGCTTAGGCCAATAGATTTTCGCAAATGATTGCTGAGTGAGTTTTTACCGCGCGGCCGATTAATTTTTTTCATTAAGCTGTTGACTGTTTTATCGGGATATAAGTCTAGTGTCAGCTCGTGCCCTTCTCTAATCGCTTTAGAAAGACTATAAATTCCACCACCTTCTAATCCTGATGCAGTAATGACAAACTCACCGCGCGTTCTTGCTGGTCCTGCGCTGAGTGCAGTGCTTTTTACAGGGGCACCGAAGTGCTGCTCCATGTGGGAAGACCAGTCCAGTTTTAGCCCAACATTAGCGGCCACGAGTGGTTTAGTCAGTACGCCTTTCTTTTTAAGCATAGCAACCCACTGGCCATCCGAGCCCAAGCGAGACCAGCTAGCGCCACCAAGCGCAAGTACGGTAACTTGCGCTTGAACTTTTTTTGTTCCGTCGGGTGTTTCAAATACAAGACTATCTGTATCGAAGCCTTGCCAAAGCCAGTTTTTTCTCAGGCTTGTGCCCATGGCTTCAAGTTTTGCAAGCCATGCCCTAAGTAATGGCGAAGCTTTCATACAAACGGGGAAAACGCGTCCGCTGCTGCCAGTAAATATGTCTTGATCCAGATCTCGGGCCCATTGCATGACGGCCTTAGAATCAAAGGCTTCAAGCATCGGCTTTAAGTGTCCTTTGGCTTCCTCAAAGTGCGGGAGGAGCTTCTCAAAGCCTTCGTCTTTGCTTAGGTTGAGCCCGGATTTTCCTGCCATTAAAAATTTACGCGCAGGAGAGGGTTTCGCCTCAATGATGGTGACTTGTCGACCTGCTTCAGCGAGCATCTGTGCCGCCATTAGGCCGGCAGGGCCGGCGCCAATGACGATTGCGTCCAGTTCTTCCATTATTAGGCTCGTGGTGCTGCGCACGTCGGTATAACGCTAGCGACCATTTTTCTGATCGTATTCTGCTGAAGCGAGCTGCACACAACAAGCGAATACCTGCATCGCCTGAAGTATTTCGTCTTGCGCCGGTCGAGTGGGTGACAGCCGAATATTCGTGTTGTCTGGGTCAGCACCGTTAGGGTAGGTAGCGCCCGCTGGCGTCAAGGCTACACCTGCTTCTGCGGCCAAGGCAATCACGCGATCGGCAATAGGACGTGTGGTTTCAACACTGACAAAATACCCGCCTGCTGGTGTGCTCCAGCGCGCCACGTTTTTATTGCCTAGCTGTTCTTCGAGTACCGATTGCACTGTATCAAATTTTGGCTTTAGGATTTTCGCGTGGTCTCGCATTAATCCTTTTAGTCCGCCTGGGTACTGGCGCATGAAACAGACATGGCGCCATTGTTCTGCTTTGTTCGGGCCAATTGTCTGCACGGACATTAAGCGGCTCCAGTGCGCGATGTTCGCTTCACTCATGCCGACCAGCGAAATACCAGCACTGGCAAAAGTCACTTTAGATGTTGAGCCAAATATAATGACACGATCAGCATTGCCTGCAGCTTTTGCTAAGGTCAGCAAATTTGGTGCAGGTGTGGGGTTTTCCACGAGGTGGTGTACGGCGTAAGCGTCATCAGCAAAAATCGTGAAGTCAGGTGCCGCTGCATTGACCGCTACTAATCTCTTGGCATACTCTTGCGACATGGTATCGCCTGTCGGGTTACTATAAGTTGGCACAAAATAAATGCCCTTTATTGAGGCATCAGCAGCTACCAGTGCTTCAACAGCATCCATGTCTGGGCCGTGTTCCGTCATTTTCACTGTCAGCAATTCGTAGCCGAGCTCTGCCGCCAGTGAAAAGTGTCGGTCGTATCCTGGCACCGTGACAATGAGTTTGGGCTTTTGCTGTAACCAACCAGATTCGCTGTTTATAACGCCTTTTAGTAGTGCCCAAGTAAGAAAGTGCCCCATGAGTTCCAGACTTGAGTTATTGCCAATCATTGTCTCTGAGGCTTGCACACCTAGCTGCTCACAGAAGACTTCGCGCGCTTCGCGCAGACCGGCAACGCCTCCTGGATAGTTGCGAATATCTACGCCACTGTCGGTGATGTAGTTATTTTCGTCGATAGCGCTTAGCAGCTTAAGACTGAGGTCAAAGTTTTCGTCTGCAGGCTGGCCGCGTTCCATGTTGAGGCTAAGGGCCAGAGACTTAAAGTACTCATACTGCTTGGCAGCTTCGGTGATGTTGGTCATATTTGTTACCTGGATCTAGGCTCGTTGTTCTGTCTAGTTTTTATTTGTCAAAATCAGTGGCTGCATGGCGTTCGTGCAATTGCTCTTCAGGCTCTCCCCACGTTTTATTGACCATGCGGCCTCGCTTTACGGCAGGGCGGGCATCAATTTTCTTGGCCCAGCGAGTGACGTGTGTATAGCTCGCTGCGTCGACAAACTCAGCGGCGTCGTAAATGTGGTTCAGTACCAGTGCGCCATACCACGGCCAGACGGCGATATCAGCGATGCTGTAGTTTTCTCCACCCAAGTACTCATTGTCGGCCAATCGCCTGTCTAGAACATCAAGCTGGCGTTTGACCTCCATGGTAAATCGATCGATGCAGTATTCAATTTTCATGGGGGCGTAGCTGTAAAAATGCCCAAATCCTCCACCCAGATAAGGGGCTGAGCCCATCTGCCAAAACAGCCAGTTTAAACACTCAGTACGAGCTGCTGGTTCACTGGGCAAAAATGCAGAGAATTTTTCTGCTAAGTACAGCAATATGGCGCCGGATTCGAAAACTCGAGTCGGTGAGCTGGTGCTGTGATCCATCAGTGCCGGTATCTTAGAATTGGGGTTAACGTTAACGAACCCGCTGCCAAATTGATCACCGTCGCCTATTTTTATGAGGTGTGCATCGTACTCGGCGCCACTGTGGCCAAGAGCCAATAGCTCTTCCAACATGACGGTGATCTTTACGCCGTTAGGCGTCGCGAGAGAGTAGAGCTGCATGGGATGATCACCCACAGCTAATGTCTTCTCATGTGTTGCACCGGCGATAGGGCGATTGATGCTCGCCCACCTGCCGCCGCTCTCGGCGTCCCAAGTCCAAACTTTGGCAGGGGTGTAGTTAGAATCATGTTCCATGACTAGTTTCCTTTGGCGCAGCTTTGTCTTAGGTTTTCGTTAAGTGGCGCACCCGCGAGCGTTGACTGGCTTGTTGTGACTAATATCATCTTCGCGTTGCAATACTTCGTTATCATACGCTCCAGCGTGGATCTACGGAATACGCTTTATCCGCCATACATGTTTGTGGCACCCATCTTTTTATCATTCGAGGAACAGCGTGTTGGAACTAGTGGGCTGGGAGTTTTGCTATGAAGGTGGTAAGCGCTTGCGGGGATGGCGAACCAAACCGCGCGGCTTGCCAGTGATATTCTTCCTACACGGCAATGGCTTGTGCGGAATGAGTTACTGGCCCCTGTTGCAACGTTTGTGCGATGAGTACGACATCGTGATGCTGGATGCGCCTGGTCACGGAAACAGTGACGCATCGGGCAGTTTTCTAGGCTGGGAAAAAACCGCCGAAGTCTGTTTTAGTGCTTGGATCTCGCTGGCGAGCGACTACGATCAAGTGACAAAACATGCTGTCGGGCACAGCTTTGGTGGCGTTTTGTGTTTGAGCATGATGGCCGATTGCCCGGACTGCTTTGACTCAGCAGTATTGCTTGATCCTGTTTTATTTCCGCCAGCTATGCTGTTACTTGGTCGTGGATTGCAGATGCTAGGTCTGCTTAAATATCACCGTTTAGCGCGCACGACGAGCAGGCGGCGCGATCAGTGGCCAAGCATCGAAGCTGCACGCGAGTACTTACTGGCTAGGCGAGTCTACGCCAAATGGGAGAGTGCGTGTTTTGAGCTTTACTTGGAACACGGTTTAGAAGACTTTGATGGAGGTGTGCAGTTACGCTGTTCCAAAAAGCTCGAGACCAGCATTTACGCCAGTATGCCTTTCAAACTGCCCAACATGGTCAAACGTGTTCGTACACCCTGCGTCATCGTCAGCGGTGATGTCAGTTATGAATATGTCACCAAGAGTGTGCCGAGGTATTGCTTCGGTCATCCGTTCATTGAGCACAAGGAAATCTCAGGCGGTCACAACTTTATGCTGGAGAAGACTTCACAAAGCTCAGATTGGATTCGCCAAGCGTTCGCGAAAATCACACCTTAAGTTTTATCTGGCTTTTGCTTTTTAAGCCGCTCGCTGCTGGTGGTCTGTGTCTTCGAAAAGTTGATTGCCACCATTATGCTTCGCCAGTTCTCGGGCGCTCAGTGCTCTAAAGACAACATGGTTTGGTTCGGTACCTTGGGTAAAGCAACACGCTAATCCGATACTAGCACTCAACTTCCCCAGTGGGGCTGTTGCGTGTTCGATCGACAGTGCGCTCACGCCTTGTAGGACCGTATTAGCCAATAGGTGCTTGTCGATGTGCTCATCATCAACAAAAAGGGCCAACAAGGTATTGCCTGATTGTCTAAAAATTTGGGCGTGCTCTCCCAGTATCATCTGGGTGGCTTGGCATACTCTGATGAGGGCCTGATTGCCTTGGGCATGGTTGTAATAATCGTTATACCGCTTGAAGTGATCGATATCGAGTACAGCAATGGAGTAGGGAGTGTCTGCGGTGGCGGCTGCGGTCAAAGCTTCGTCCATGGCAATGCGGTTACCAATGCCTAATAAGGGGTCTTCGCGCAGAGAGCTTTGTAGGGCCGCTTGTGTTTCCTCAAGCGTTTGGTTCAAGGCAAACACACGCTGCGATGTCTCGTTGTATTGCCGCTCCATCTCCAGGCCTCTGGCGCGCAATAAGTCTGCACGATTAAACAAGCCGCAGAGCAGGCCATCGTAATCTGTCGCTATAAGGTGTTGTGTCTTGTGCCGTTGCATTTGCAACGCGGCTTTCTCGCAGGGTTTACTCGAATTGATGGTGACGATTTTGGTGTTCATCAACTCTTTGAGAGCGGGTGGCCGTGCGCCCGCCAATAATCGAGCGCAAAGGTCACTCATGTCTTGTTCGGTGACAATGCCTACGGGTAAACCCTTTTCAACAATGACAATGCTGGAGAGGTGCTGTTGCCGCATGATATTGGCCGCTTCAACCAAAGGGGTGTCTAGCGCAACCGACGTGATGTTGGTTGACATAAACTCTCGAATTAGTGTTCTGCTCATAGAGGAGCCGCGAAGGCGAAGACCGGTAGTTATAGGTCTACATGTTATCGGGCGACGCAAACAGGGACTTTAGCGGTTGCTGCGCTAGCAACCTATCCGACTGTCGCAAGGGTGAAAACTTTGGCGTGAGTCACCCGAATTTTTAACTGATCCAGTCGTCCAAAAGCGCTTCTGTCCACTGGGTAATACGTGCATCGCTCTCTTCGCAGATCTGCAAATGTTCTTGGCGAAGCTCAGGTGTAAGCCAGGGGTACTTTTCTGCTGGAATGCGGCTGTGCCAAATACGCAAAGAGTCCGGATTCACTTCAGGGTGAAATTGCACGCCGAAGTGGCCACCTGGCAATTCGAAGGCTTGGTTGGGGAAAGCCTCGCTGCTAGCCAACAAATTTGCGTTTTTCGGTAACTCAAAACCTTCTCTGTGCCACTGAAGCATGGTGTCACCGGGCTTTAGAAATTGTGAATCGCCGACAGGCTGAAGCGGGTAGAAACCCACCTCTGATGTGCCACAGTCGGGCTCGCAAACCTTGGCCCCCAGCACCCGCGCCAACAACTGAGCGCCCAGGCAAATGCCAAAAAATTTGCAATGACTATCGAGGCAATCTTGGATGAAGCTCAGCTCGTTGAGCAGCCAAGGTTTTTCTTCGCAGTCGTTGGCACTCATTGCCCCGCCAAACACCACAACACCGTCGTAGTCTGAAGCCTTAGGGAATGGATCGCCATCCGCAGGATAGCAGCGGTCAACAACGTGCCCACGGTTATCTGCCCACCGATTGACACGGTCCACGTCCCAGCCCTTGCTGTGTTTGATCAGCAAAACCTTACGAGTTTGTGTGTTTGTTTGCATGGACTGTCTCATTGAGATTGCTAACACGGCTGATGTCGCTAAAACGTCTTAAAATTCTGCGGTTGGGCGCTGTTCGTAAATTGTAGCTTGATGCACGCTCGCGCACGCAGAATTATTATATTTGCTTGCTGATAACGGCATTGCAAGCACTGCTCCATGTTATTTATTACATCATCGGCGTAATAGTTCTGTTGGTGTCTAGCCCATTGTGAATATCCCTGTCTAAAGCATGACCGACGCGACTAAATCAGGCAAAATAACGTCGTTGTTAGGCATTTTGTCGGAATTCAGAGCCAGTCTCTCGGTATGAAATTGCATATCCAAGTTGGCCTGCTAGCCTTTTCGAAATGCTCGGCGATCCCGAATTTACATCATTTGTGGTGCCACGAAAGCTAATCATGTAGCGGTTTTTGTGGCGTGTCAGACTTACATTTACATAGCTGCTCGAGGTTATTCATGAAGATTGGTGCACCCAGAGAGCTGTTTGAGGGTGAGTGCCGTGTTGCACTCACGCCTGACAGTGCAGTTCAGTTGCAAAAACTGGGCTATGACTGTGTGATCGAAAGTGGGGCCGGTGTTGGCGCTCGCTATTCCGATGACGCTTACCGAGAGGCCGGTGTAGAAGTCGTGGCTGATGCTGCTGCTTTTTACGCTGCTACCGACATTATCGCTCGCGTGCGTGCTCCTTCGCTGGACGAAGTTGCCGCGATGCCTGAAGGCAAAAAACTCATCAGCTTTCTCGCGCCTGCACAGGAGCCAGAGTTGCTCGAGGCTTTGAAGTCTAAAAACACTTCTGCGATCGCTATGGAAATGGTGCCGCGCATTAGTCGCGCTCAAAAAATGGATGCCTTGTCGTCCATGGCGAATATAGCTGGTTACCGGTCAGTCATCGAAGCGGGTAATAATTTTGGTCGCTTCTTTACCGGTCAAATTACCGCTGCCGGTAAAGTGCCGCCCGCCAAGGTGTTGGTCATCGGTGCGGGTGTCGCTGGACTTGCAGCCATTGGCACCGCTCAGTCGCTGGGCGCAATAGTTCGTGCATTTGATGTGCGCCCGGAAGTGGCGGAACAAATTGAATCCATGGGGGCCTCTTTTGTCTATTTAGATTTCACGGAAGATGGCGCCGGTGACGGTGGGTATGCTGCACCTTCATCGCCTGAATTTCGTGAAAAACAGCTTGAGTGCTTCCGTGAGCAAGCCAAGGAAGTCGATATCGTCATCACGACGGCTCTGATTCCTGGCCGCGACGCGCCGAAGCTGTGGCTTGAAGACATGGTGCTGTCGATGAAACCCGGTTCGGTTGTCGTCGACTTGGCAGCAGAACGCGGCGGTAACTGCGATCTGACAGTGATGGACGAAATTGTCGAATCAGCCAATGGTGTTCGCATTATTGGTTACACCGACTTCCCCAGCCGAATGGCGACGCAAGCGTCCAACCTGTACTCCACCAATATCCGCCACATGATGACGGATCTGACCCCGGAAAAAGACGGTCAGCCGATGTGGAATATGGAAGACGATGTCATTCGAACGGCAACCGTGACGCACGAAGGTGAAGTTACTTTCCCACCGCCACCGCTAAAGGTGGCAGCGCAAGCAAAGCCTGCCGCCAAGACCGTTGAAAAAACGCCCGAAGAAATAAAAGCTGAAGAAGTCGCGGCGATGAAAAAAGCAGGGCAGCAACAAACGGCCTTGTTGGTTGGGGGTGGCTTGTTGATGTTGTTGATTGGGGCCTATGCGCCCGCCAGCTTCATGCAGCACTTTATTGTATTTGTACTGGCCTGTTTTATCGGGTTTCAAGTCATTTGGAACGTCAGTCACGCACTTCACACTCCGCTGATGGCGGTTACGAATGCGATTTCCGGTATCGTGATTCTGGGGGCGCTACTTCAAGTTGGTTCGTCATCCGGGCTAGTCACTTTCCTCGCTGCGATTTCTGTTTTGATCGCCAGTATCAACATTGTCGGTGGCTTCATGGTCACTCGTCGTATGTTGGCCATGTTCCAGAAGAGCTGAGACTACATTCATGAGCACAGGACTAGTTACAGCCTCGTACATTGCTGCGAGCGTTCTATTTATACTCAGCCTCGGTGGTTTGAGTAATCAAGAAAAAGCAAAGCGTGCCGTCTGGTTTGGCATCGTCGGTATGGCTATTGCCGTGCTGGCAACGGTTGCTTCTGACAAAGTGTCTGGCCTCGGTTGGATTATCCCGATGATTGCCATTGGCGCGGTCGCGGGGGCGATCGTCGCCCAGCGCGTTGAAATGACAGGCATGCCTCAGTTGGTAGCGGCCTTGCATTGTTTTGTTGGTCTGGCGGCGGTGTTTATAGGCATCAACTCCGAGATTGATCCGCCTCAAGGGTTGAGCGACGTCGAGAAGAGCATCCATTCCGTGGAGGTTTTCATCGGCGTATTTATTGGGGCAATAACCTTTACTGGCTCCATCGTCGCCTACGGGAAACTAGCAGGGTCCATTGACGGTAAAGCCCTAACGCTACCTGGTCGTCACATGATCAACTTGGGTATGTTGGTTGCCAGTTTGATTCTCGGCTTGATGTTTTTTAGCCATGTTGGTATCTGGACTTTGTTGTTAATGACCGTCATCGCCTTTGTTATAGGTGCGCATTTGGTCATGGCCATCGGCGGTGCCGATATGCCAGTTGTGGTGTCTATGCTGAACAGTTACTCCGGTTGGGCAGCTGCGGCTACTGGCTTTATGCTCGGCAATGATCTGCTGATCGTTACTGGCGCATTGGTCGGGTCTTCAGGTGCAATCCTCTCCTACATCATGTGTAAGGCGATGAACCGCAACTTTGTCTCCGTGATCCTCGGCGGTTTTGGTGGCACATCTGGTCCGGCGATGGAAATTGACGGCGAGCAGATTGCAATTGACGCTGGTGGTGTTGCCGTCGCTCTGGAAGATGCGGACAGCGTGATTATCGTGCCCGGTTACGGTATGGCAGTTGCGCAAGCGCAGGCCTCTGTCTCTGAGCTGACCCGTCGTTTGCGTGCCAAAGGCAAGAACGTGCGATTTGCTATACACCCTGTTGCGGGTCGTTTGCCAGGCCACATGAACGTACTCTTGGCGGAAGCAAAAGTGCCCTACGACATCGTGATGGAAATGGACGAGATTAACGAAGATTTCCCTGAAACTGATGTCGTCATGGTGGTGGGTTCTAACGATACAGTTAACCCTGGTGCACAGGACGATCCCAACAGCCCCATCGCTGGTATGCCTGTGCTAGAAGTCTGGAAGGCAAAGCAGGTATTTGTATCAAAGCGCGGATCGGGTGCTGGTTACTCTGGTGCTGAAAACCCGCTGTTCTTTAAGGACAACACACGCATGTTTTATGGTGATGCTAAAGCATCACTAGATGCGCTTTTGCAGCAGATCAGCTAAGTAAACTTCGCTTAGTGAAAATTAAAGGCGCAGCCTGTCAGGTTGCGCCTTTTTTGTTCCCTACTTAAATTGCGATGTGATGCTAGTCATCATCAAATATTACCGAGCAAGTAATTGGCAGCCGGTCGTATCAGCTATTGGCCTCATCACTAAAATATGAGCTAAGCCATAGTTCCCGTAGTGTATCTCCTTGACCGCTAAATCTATCGTCAAGCTTTTTGCACCCGTAAATGCGATCGGTTCGAAAGTGCCTTAGTCCATTACGCAGTTCACACCAAGCTGCGAGCAAAGTACAAGTCGATCGATAAGACAGAGCAATTGGCCGAACAGTACGTATTGTTTCGACATTATCCTCATCGCGGTAAGTCAGCTCCAATTTATATTCGTCTCGGATGACTCCACGTAGCATGGAAATGGAAACACATCCCTTTTCGGCATCATCTGTGGGTGTTCCCCATGGCGATACCTGAAGCCAGTCAGCAGGGCCATGCAAAACATCAACTTTTTCAAAGATTCGGTTTGCCGCTTTCTGCAGCATGCTATCGCCAGTTCGTGAGAGCAGCAGCAGTCCAACACGTAAGGCTTCAATCTCTTCTTGGTCAAAATTGAGCGGTGGCAAGTCGTAGCCGCGGCGCATCATATAACCAATGCCAGCTTCGCCTTCGATTGGCGTATGCATGGCTTGCAAGGATGCAATATCGCGATAGACAGTGCGCGTTGACACTTCTAACTTAAGGGCCAAATTATCGGCTGTGATGGGCCGTGGCGCTGCGCGCAATATTTGTATGATTTCAAAAAGTCGGGTTGAACGTGACATCGGTAACCTCATTCGGCACTGCTGACATTCTACACCCGACCACTGACAGAAGCTGTCAGTAGTCCTTTGTGATAATCCTGAAAACAGGAGAATATCAGATGAGCTACTACGACCAAGCCACCGCTATGGCCTTTAAAGTAGGCCAATGGCAAAAGGAGAGAGAGTTACGCAGTTTTGAAATAGAGGAGCAAGACTGTAAGCAGCGCGCATCGGTTTCCGCTGAGAAAAAGCCGTCAAATTTTACGCGGCTTTTTGTATTTTTTCGCTCTCTCAGAAACTAAAATTTTGCCGATAAACCCATGCGATTAATCTTCAATGAAAATATCCGATCAAATTTTCTACAACACTCTTGCATTGTTGCTGGGGCCAAATGTGAGAAAGAAGAATTGGAGGGGAGCACACTCGCTATGTGTGCTCGCTCTTTCTTTCGCATTAGCTGTTGTTATCTATGTCTAACGCCATTTTCCAATCGCCACTTTGATTGCGTCGATAGCCGATGATCAAACGCCCACTGGAATTTTGCACTTCTCCATTGTGTTTATCTGTCATCTCACCACCAAACTGACCGACCACGATGGCAAAATCTCTAAAATCCTTGATGTGCTCGAAGTCGAACCTAGACTTGATAGTCGCGGCTGCAATTAGCGGGGTATATTTGTCTCGAATGGCCTGTTTGCCAATTGTGGTGGCTTGTCCGTTATTGCAAGTAATGTTATCTGGATCGCATGTCGCGAGCATTCGCTCGATGTCTCCACTGTCCAGGCCTTTGTTCCACTCTTCTACTGTTGCTTTTATGTCTTCGATATCGCTCATTTAGGATCTCCTAGCTGGGGTTTATGTTCTGTGAAATATTGTCCAACAATGACTTCGTCAACTTCGTTTAGAAATGCTACACAAAGTTCACGTACTGCAAATTGAGGCGTGACAAGCTTTGCAGTCTCGTTGTCTGGAAAGGTGTAAATCTCTGCAAATAGGGTTGCTCTCTCAGAGTCTGTTGTTACATAGGTTTTCCACGACGTGACTCCGTCCAGTGCTGTGAAGTCTTCACGTGCCCGTTCTCTAATAGCCTCTGCCCGTTTTGGATCTTTCATTTTCAAAACAAAAATCTCTGTGATTTCTGCCATTGGGTACCTCCTTTGTAAGCGTTGCGCAAGTTCTTGCAAACGAATATAGGTTGCTCTACTGTTCAAATACATAGATCCTAAAAGATCAAACTGATCGGATAAACGAGCAATGAAAAATACAAACCTCAATGACGTCTCAGTTTTTGTGGAAGTGGTGCGCACAAACGGATTTCGAGCCGCTGCCGAAAAACTGAATCTTGGGGCGGGTTCCGTAAGCGAAACAATCCAGCGTATGGAAAACCGCTTGGGTGTGAGATTGATCGAGCGTACGACACGGAAAATGTCATTGACTAAAGCAGGTGAAACACTTTTCCAAAGAACAAGCCCTGCCTTGGCAGAATTAGAAAGTGCCTTGAATGATTTAGGTGAGGTTGAAGACGCAATCTCTGGAGTACTGCGGCTATCTGCGCCACGTAGCAGCTCACCTTTTTTCTTTGATGAGTTACTCGCCAACTTTTGTTCTAGTTACCCTGCAGTGAATGTCGAGGTAATGTATAACGACGAAAAAATAGACTTGGTTACCTCAGGTGTTGATGCTGCAATTCGCTCTCAAACACTACTTGAAAAAGAAACACACGCCGTTGAAATTGGTCCCAAACTAGATATGGTCCTTGTGGCCTCACCCGATTATCTAAAACACAGTGGCTACCCAAAAAAAATCATGGACTTGACGGCCCATGACGGAATACGTTTTGGGTTTGGACGTGCTGACTTGCTCGCGCCGTGGTCGTTTGTCGAAGGGAAAAAAAGCCCCTTCGTGGTGAATCCTAAGCCACGCATAATTGTTAATGATATGACCTCAATGATTAATTTTACCAGGGCAGGTCTTGGCATTGCTTATCTATATCGCAAGCCAGCAGAGTCATTTATTGAGTCGGGAGAGCTGGTTGCTCTATTCGATAAAAATCTACCGTCACTGCCTCGATATACGATCAACTACCTCTCCAAACGGCACATGCCTGCGCGACTGAGGGCATTTATTGATCTGGCTAAGAAAGGGTAAAAAATATTTATGTAAATGATGTGGACTGGTTCGTTGGCTCTCCCGCTCCAGTCGCTGTTAGTGGGATAGTAATGCGGGTTATTGTTCCAGAATCAAGGCTCGATTCGACGCTAATACAACCTTGGTAGGCCGTGATAGCATTGTGTGCAAACGTAGCTCCTATGGCTGTACTGTATACCTTTGTGCTTCAGCATTGCGTAGGGCAAGAATAACAAAGCCAAATATAACAATAAGGTTTGAAATTACTTAAGTCCAGAACCATTTGGAGGCAGTTTGCGCATTGCTTGTTAACATTTTGTCAATTCTGCTATTGGGTTTTGGATAAGAATTAGCTCGCTCGTACCCAACTTGGGATTAGAGTTTTGTCTTGCTACTTCGACTTCATTCGAGCATTGCGTAAGGCTGGCAGAGGCGATGTCGAGTGTTTTTACAAACTGGAACTCAGTGAACAGAAATTATCAGGGTCTGGCTTCATATAGTGGTGCTTTGGGAGCAATGAATTGCCCTAGTTGAAATATTATGCATAAATAATTTGACCATATGGTCAAATAAGCCTAGTCTTATCTCACTGCCAGTTGGGTTTAGTGAAAGGAACAAGAATATGGATTCCATACAGAAGGGCTCTTCCGCTCTGCAAGTCGACCTTCATCCACCGCTCGATCGACGCGATGCTCTGGTGGAATCGGAGCGTTGTTTTTTCTGTCATGACGCTCCCTGTTTGACCGCCTGTCCCACGGATATCGATATACCGCTCTTCATTAGACAAATACGCAGTGATAACCCACAGAGCGCGGCACGCACCATTTTTTCTGAAAATATTCTTGGTGGTATGTGCGCGAGAGTGTGTCCCACGGAAACCCTGTGTGAGCAAGCATGCGTGCGACAGGACGAAGGGGCACCGGTGCGAATTGGCTTACTACAACGTTATGCGACCGACCATTTTATGGAAAGTGGTGAGCATCCCGTAGAACGCTCTGAAGACACGGGCAAAAAAGTCGCCGTTGTTGGAGCTGGGCCTGCAGGTATGTCCTGTGCGCATAGGTTAGCTAGTCATGGCCACCAAGTCACATTGTTTGATGCAAAAGAAAAGCCCGGTGGACTAAATGAATTCGGTATTGCTAGTTATAAAAGCCCACAGAACTTTGCGCAACGCGAAGTAGAGTTTGTTCTGGACATTGGCGGAATCTATTTGCAGCTGGGTGTACGTGTCGGCGCTGATATATCAATTCAAAAACTTTCAGATGAATATCAAGCTGTATTTTTTGCAGCAGGTTTGGGTGATGTCAACGCGCTTTCGATACCTGGTATTGAGCTAAAAGGCGTGCGTGATGCTGTCGCATTTATTGAAGAGCTACGGCAGTGCGAAGACTACGAGAAAATGAAGGTCGGTGAAAGAGTTGCAGTCATTGGAGGTGGCATGACTGCAATTGATGCCGCAGTGCAAGCCAAAATGCTTGGAGCCCGAGAAGTTACGGTGTTGTATAGAGGTGGGCAGGAAAAAATGAAAGCCAGCGTGTTTGAGCAAGAGTTGGCGCAAAAACACGGTGTTAAGTTGAGTTTTGGTGTCTCTCCCGAGGCTGTTGTTGGCGATAGCGGCAAGGTAATGGGGATACAGATAAAGCGAGACATGGATGGGAAGTCAGAAAGGGAAGAGTTAGTCGTTGATTCCTTGCTGGTCGCTATAGGTCAACGCTTGCACAGTGAGCTGGGTGAGCAGCTAAAGCAGCAGGGCCTAGATCTAAGCGCTGGAAAAATAAACATTGATTCTGATGGGCGTTGTGTCGGAAGTCATTTTTGGGCGGGTGGCGACTGCGCTAACGGCGGAGAAGATCTTACAGTCACAGCGGTTCAGCAAGGCAAGGTAGCAGCGGAATCCATACATGCGGCGTTGACCGCGCAGGAGTCATAGACATGGCTAATCTCAGTAGTGAGTTTGTCGGCATTAAGTCCCCCAATCCGTTTTGGTTGGCCTCTGCGCCTCCAACAGATAAGGCGTACAACGTCTGCCGTGCTTTTGAAGCAGGTTGGGGCGGTGTGGTTTGGAAAACTCTGGGAGCCGAAGGACCGCCAGTTGTAAATGTTAACGGCCCTCGTTACGGAGCAATGTATGCTGGTGATCGCCGACTGATTGGATTTAATAACATAGAGCTGATTACAGATCGTTCGCTACAGATAAACCTCGATGAGATGCGGCAGGTAAAGCGGGATTGGCCCGATCGTGCACTGGTAGCGTCCTTGATGGTGCCCTGTGAAGAGCAGGCGTGGAAAGATATTTTAGTCGCGGTTGAAGACACCGGAGCCGATGGCGTCGAACTGAACTTTGGTTGCCCACATGGAATGGCAGAGCGCGGTATGGGCTCCGCCGTTGGCCAGGTGCCTGAGTACATTGAAATGGTGTCGCGTTGGTGTAAAAAATACACGGACATGCCGGTCATCGTGAAACTCACTCCAAATATCACTGACGTGCGATTTCCTGCCCGAGCAGCTAAGGCGGGTGGGGCAGACGCGGTGTCTCTGATCAATACGATTAACTCTATTATCAGCGTGAATTTAGATCGAATGGCACCAGAGCCAATGATTGACGGATACGGAGCGCACGGCGGTTATTGTGGGCCGGCTGTAAAACCTATCGCGTTGAACATGGTGGCAGAAATTGCGCGCGATCCCGAAACTGCAGATTTGCCTGTTTCGGGTATTGGCGGCATTACAACGTGGCGAGACGCCGCTGAGTTCTTGGCATTGGGAGCAGGCAACGTGCAAGTTTGCACAGCCGCAATGACATACGGTTTCAAAATTATTGATGAGCTTACCAGTGGGTTAAGCCAGTGGATGGATGACTCGGGCTACACCAGTATTTCTGAGTTCAGTGGCAAGGCCGTAAAAAAAGCTGTTGATTGGCAAGACCTGAATCTTAACTACGTCACTAAGGCAGTGATTGATCAAGACTCGTGTATTAAGTGCGGTCGCTGCCATATCGCCTGCGAAGATACCTCTCACCAAGCCATTACTCAGAGTAAAAATGGCGAGAGACATTTTGAGGTAATAGACAAAGAGTGCGTGGGCTGCAACTTGTGTGTCACTGTCTGTCCAGTTGAGTCGTGTATTTCAATGGTTGAAATGGAAAGTGGCAGTGATCCACGTACAGGTTTGAAGATTGACAGAAATTACGCCAACTGGACTACACACCCGAACAACCCTTCACGTGTCGAGAGTACAAGCTGATCATAAACAAATTAATACATGAGTAGTCGCGCACTGGCCCATGCAGCGATGTTGTTGTTCGTTGCATTGGTTAGTACATCGTTTACTGTTGGTGTGCGAATATCGCCAGCGCTAGATCCGGTAGCGCTGACGTTTGTTCGGTTCTTTTTTGCAGCATTTGTTTTTGCGGGAATTTGCGTTGTAGGCAAAGTGACCATTCGATGGCCTCGTTTGCAAGACTTAATACGCTACGCGTGGTTGGCATTTTTACTGGTGTTGTATTTCACCACGATGTTCGAAGCGCTTCGCCTTGCAAGTGCTTTTAGTGTTGGAGTTGTTTTCACTTTCGCACCGCTTTTTACAGCGATTGTGTCGAGGGTTTTTCTTGGCCAACGCTTAAGTGTCGCGCAGTGGAGTGCATTGGTCGTAGCGGGTTTGGGTTCACTGTGGGTTGTGAGCGGTGCGAATTGGCAGCAACTGCTTCAGCTGAATTTTGGTCCAGGCGAACAAATATTTTTAATCGGCACCGCAGCTTATGCCAGCTATGCACCCAGTGTTCGTTATTTGCACCAGGGTGAGAGTTTACTCAGCCTGACTTTTTGGACCACGATACTCGGGGCAGTCATGCTCGGTGTTTATGGCTACTCCGCGTTGAGTTCTGCGGCGTGGACAACATTGGGCGCGCCAGTTTGGTTGGGGATAGCCCATTTGGTGGTGGCATGTACGGTGATTACTTTTTACTTGATCCAATATGCGAGTTTGCATTTACCGTCGGCCAAAGTAATGGCCTATGTGTATCTGACACCAGTCTGTGTTGCACTGTATGAAGCTTTATTAGGCAATGGATGGCCGGAGATGCCTGTATGGTTCGGCGTCTTGTTAATAGTGATTGCAATGCTGACTTTGCAGCTTTTTCTGCGTGAACCTACTCAAGACGAGTAGTGCTTTTACTCGTTAGGGCAAAAGATTGTCTATCAGTAAAAGGTGTAGAGTTTTTCGCACATCGGGAAACAAGTTGTCTGGGTCGTCGCTGAGAATGTCGACTTGAGTTTTAAAATCGGCGTAATGCTGAGTGGTAGACCAGATAGCAAACAGTAGGTGTAGCGGTGCGATAGGTCGGAGGCGACCTTCGTCAATCCACTCTTGGATAACGGCACATTTTTGAGTGACGATCTCTTTTAGTGGCCCTTGTAAGTATTCGCGCAAGATGGGCGCGCCGTTGAGGATTTCGGAAGCGTATATCTTTGACGCATTGGGCGATTCTTGTGAGGCTCGGATTTTTAGATCGAGGTAATTGCTTAATTGTTCACCGGGATCACCTTCTGCTTTTAGCTCGCTTAAGGGTTCTAGCCAGACGTGCAAAATTTGTTCAAGAACTGCCAGGTAAATGTCTTGTTTGCGGCGGAAGTAATACAGCATATTGGCTTTCGAGAGACCTGACGCTTGAGCCAGCTGATCAACTGTTGTTCCGCGAAATCCGTATTGGGCAAATAGCGGCAGCGCGGCTGTGAGAATGCGTTGCTCATTCGCCTCGCGAATGCGCGATCTATTTTGGCCTGAGAAATTACTATCGCTCATAAGGTTTGTGATGATTGTTGGGCTTGTAAGGCGGATGAACGCTCTGAGATTGTATAAAACACGTTGTACGTTTCTCGTTATTTCGAGGGACCAAGTTGGTGCATATGATATATCTTTTTTTTCTTTTGTTTTAGATCTGCACAATATTGCTTTAAGAAGTATCGAGGTGTAGGATGATTTTAAATTGACCATTTGGTCAGAAAAATCTAAGAGCCGCACTGAGAATCTGCTTTCTAACATACATGATTAGGGGTTTGAGATGGACTCAACAAGATCCAACATGCGAGTCAACGGAAGTAGACTTTGGCAGTCGCTGATGGAAATGGCCAAGATTGGCCCTGGTATCGCCGGCGGTAACAACCGGCAAACGCTTACAGACTTTGATGCCGAGGGCCGTGCGCTCTTCCAAAGCTGGTGTGATGCAGAAGGCATGACGATGGGCGTTGACGCCATGGGTAGCATGTTCGCTCGTCATGAGGGCACAGATCCAAATGCATTGCCTGTGTATGTTGGGAGCCACTTAGATACCCAACCGACAGGTGGTAAGTACGATGGTGTTTTGGGCGTGCTTGCGGGTCTAGAGATCATTCGCTCGCTCAATGAATCAAATATACGTACTAAGCATCCTATTGTTGTGACCAATTGGACCAACGAAGAGGGAACGCGGTTTCCTCCTGCAATGGTTGCCTCGGGTGTTTTCGCAGGCATGCACACACTTGATTGGGCATACGATCGTGAAGATGCCGACGGGAAGAAACTCGGTGACGAACTTGAACGTGTTGGTTGGAAGGGCGAAGAAAAAGTTGGCGAGCGAAAAATGCATGCCTTCTTTGAGTTACACATCGAACAAGGCCCGATTTTAGAAGCCGAAAATCTTGAAATTGGCGTCGTCACGCATGGCCAAGGTCTCAGCTGGACTCAGATCACGCTAACGGGCAAAGAAAGCCATACCGGTTCCACACCCATGCCCATGCGAGTCAATGCCGGACTTGGCATGGCGCGCATCACTCAACTTGTCGACGAGATCGCTTGGAGTCATGCTCCATTGGCTGTTGGTGCGATCGGGCACTGCGTCGTCGAGCCAAATTCCCGCAACATTATCCCTGGAAAGGCCATTTTTACCGTTGATTTTCGTCACCCAGATAAAGCCATTATAAGCGATATGCTCGAACGCCTTGAGCAAGGCGCAAAAGAGATTGCAGAGGATATTGGCCTAGTTATCGAGATGGAGTCAGTGGGTGGCTTTGATCCCGTTGAGTTTGACGCCGATTGCGTGAGCGCAGTGCGTAACGCCGCTGAACAATTGGGGTATTCACACAGAGACTTAGTGTCGGGGGCGGGTCATGATGCTTGTTGGATTAACCGCGTTGCGCCAACAGCGATGGTGATGTGTCCCTGCGTTGATGGACTTTCGCATAATGAGGCAGAAGAAATATCTGAGGCATGGTCGACCGCTGGTGCCAACGTTCTAATGCATGCGGTAGTGGCAACCGCAATTATCGACGACGAGGAATAAATCATGGCTACTACAGTGATAAAAGGTGGCACAGTCGCTAATGCGGATCGGAGTTATCTTGCAGACGTACTGATAGAAAACGGCAAAATCATCGAGATTGGCGATAACCTAAAAGGCGATAAAAGCCTCGACGCGAGCGGCTGTTATGTGATGCCCGGTGGTATCGATCCACACACACATTTAGAAATGCCTTTTATGGGCACTTACTCGACAGATGATTTTGAGTCCGGCACTCGCGCTGCATTGGCAGGCGGCACGACAACCGTTGTCGATTTCTGCCTGCCATCGCCTGGACAGTCTTTGCTTGAAGCTCGGAGCATGTGGGATAACAAATCTACTCGCGCGCATTGTGATTATTCCTTCCACATGGCGATCACTTGGTGGGACAAGCAAGTCTTCGAAGAGATGGCAAAAGTTGTCGACAGTGGGATTACCAGCTTTAAACACTTTCTAGCCTACAAAGGGGCCCTGATGGTGGATGATGATGAGCTATATTCGTCATTTCAGCGCTGTGCCGACTTGGGTGCGCTGCCAATGGTACACGCTGAAAACGGCGATATCGTCGCGCAAATGCAGCAAAAGTTATTGGCAGAGGGCAACAATGGACCAGAGGGTCACGCCTATTCACGCCCTCCAGAAGTAGAGGGTGAGGCGACCAATCGCGCCATTATGATTGCAGGTATGGCGGGTGTTCCGCTGTACGTTGTGCATGTTTCCTGTGAGCAATCGCACGAAGCAATAAGACGTGCCAGACAGAAGGGAATGCGCGTCTACGGTGAACCGTTAATTCAGCATTTGGTGCTTGATGAGAGCGAATATGCCAACCCTGACTGGGATCATGCAGCCCGTCGCGTCATGTCACCACCGTTTCGCAGCAAAAAGCATCAGGACTCACTATGGGCTGGACTGCAGTCTGGTTCTCTGCAGGTAGTCGCCACTGATCATTGTGCTTTTAGCACCGAACAAAAGCGTGCTGGATTGGGAGACTTCACCAAAATACCCAACGGTACTGGCGGATTGGAGGATCGTATGTCGGTGCTCTGGACCGAGGGTGTGGTGAAAGGTCGGCTTACCGTCAATGAATTTGTTGCGGTCACCTCAAGTAATTCAGCGCATATCCTCAATATGTATCCGCGCAAGGGCGCCGTTGTTGTGGGTGCAGATGCCGATATTGTTGTGTTGGACCCTGCAAGCAAAAAGACTATTAGTGCTGACAATCAACAATCAGCAATTGATTACAACGTGTTCGAAGGTTTTGAAGTCTGCGGACTGCCTCGTTTCACCTTGACTCGTGGTCATGTCGCTGTGACGGAAGGTGTCTTTGATGGACATGAAGGGCATGGGCAGTTTGTCTCTCGCGAAGGCCGTCCTGCGGTCAATAGAGCGTTGTCGCAGTGGAAGGAAATCACAGCTCCGCGCGCGGTCATTCGTGATCCGGCTAATATGCCAGCGGGAGTTTGATCTTGAGCAGTTCGGTCGCTATCAACCCTAGCTTCGCTGGTGATTCAGGCGCCAACGGGGCAGTAGAAATGGCAGTGCAAACCAATGATTTGTCGCTGACTTTCGAAACGGCCGATGGACCGGTGCACGCCTTGTCAGGCATCAACCTGACGATAGAGCACGGCGATTTTGTTTCTTTTATCGGGCCTAGTGGGTGCGGAAAAACCACTCTAATGCGGGTCATAGCGGATCTAGAAAAGCCGACAGCTGGATCTATACAAGTCAATGGAACATCCGCGGAACAGGCTCGACTTGCGCGCGCCTATGGCTACGTCTTTCAGTCGGCCGCTTTGTACCCTTGGCGTAACATAGCGGACAATATCGCACTTCCGCTTGAGATCATGGGATTGAGTGCGGCAGAACGTCGCGAGCGTGTAGCGCGCAATATGGAGTTGGTGGAACTATCGGGGTTTGAGCGGAAATTCCCTTGGCAATTGTCCGGTGGTATGCAACAACGTGCCTCCATTGCTCGAGCATTGGCTGTCGAGCCACAATTGTTGCTGATGGACGAGCCGTTTGGTGCGCTCGATGAAATAGTACGTGATCATCTCAACCAGCAAATATTGCAACTCTGGAATAAGACTCGAAAGACAATTGTATTTGTCACGCACTCCATTCCAGAATCAGTATATCTTTCTAGCAAAATAGTGGTCATGTCACCCAGACCTGGTCGAATTCATAGTGTTATTGATTGTGATTTGCCCCGTGAAAGAGATTTGAGTATCCGAGAAACCCCTGAGTTTCTAGAAATCGCGCGACGAGTTCGTGAAGGTCTGCGAGAAGGGCATGCTGATGAAAGCTAACGCGCAACGTTATTTTACGCGTGCGTGGCCGGTTGTTTCTATGTTGATGCTGCTCCTGGTGATTTGGTATGCAGCAGCCGTCGTGCTCAACGCGCCTTTTGAGCGCGATCAAAATGAACGCAATGGCGTAGCAAATTTATCTGGAATGGCGTGGATATCCACGGTGCTAAACCAGAAGCGGCCAGTTTTACCCGCGCCGCATCAGGTAGTGCAAGAACTCTATGACACTACCGTCAAAAAGAAAATAACCTCCAAGCGTAGTTTGGTACATCACTCCATTATCACGCTAAAAACCACACTGCTGGGCTTCGCACTTGGAACATTGTTGGGGATATTACTGGCAGTCGCCATTTTGCATAATCGCGCATTAGAGCGTGCGCTGATGCCGTGGATTATTGCGTCGCAAACGGTGCCAATATTGGCGATTGCTCCCATGATAATAGTGGTGCTCAATGCTGTTGGTGTGCAAGGTCTTCTGCCCAAAGCCTTCATTTCAACGTACTTGGCTTTTTTTCCGATTGTCGTTGGTATGGTGAAAGGTTTGCGCGCGGCAGATCCGTTGTTATTTGACCTTATGCGAACTTACAACGCGTCGGATTGGCAGATTTTTTGGAAATTACGGCTACCTGCATCGGTACCTTATCTGACGACCAGCATGAAGATCGCAGTCGCCATTGCGCTTGTGGGTGCCATTGTTGCTGAGTTACCCACTGGAGCAGTTGCTGGGCTAGGGGCGCGGCTATTGGCCGGTTCTTATTATGGACAGACTATTCAAATTTGGTCCGCACTTGTGATGGCTTCACTATTAGCTGCTGCACTGGTCGCATTATTGGGTGTGCTCGATAGTTGGACACGCAGGCGCATGGGGCAAATGACATGAGTCGACTGCAGAAATTGTTGTGGGGGATTGTTGTGTTGAGCACATTGGCCAGCGCAATGTTACCTATGTCGGTCGCGAAAAATGAAGGTGCTGCTGGAATCTATTTCTCCTTAGCGGGTTCGCTGTTGATCCTGTGCAATTTGCTTGCTTGTTTTTATATTTGGGAGGCGAAGAAATCCAAGGTTTTTTGGCGTTGCTTTGCAGCAACCGTTGGGTCACTGCTTGCTGCGGTGTTCTTGTTTATGGATCTTGGTGACCTCGCTGTTGGACATCAGATTGGCAGCGGATTTTTTGCTGCACTACTTAGTGCTTGGATATTAGCTTGGTTGGCTGTTGAGTTTCTCACTGATTGTGAGCCTGCTGTGGGCCTTCAAAAGATGTTATGGTCGTTAGCGATACCGCTGTTTTTTGGCCTGTGGCTTCTTTTGCTATGGGAGCTTTCAGTCCGAGCGCTGCAAGTGCCCGCTGTGTTATTGCCGGCTCCTAGTGATATCGCGATTCGCTTTGCCTCCTCGCTGGATATTCTCTGGGTAGATTTTGTTCAAACCTTTGTCAAATCAGTTCTTAGTGGTTATGTCATGGGCTGCGGTGCAGGCTTTGTTGTTGCAGTGCTGATCGATCGTTCGCCGTTTTTACAACGCGGATTGCTGCCTCTCGGAAACTTGGCGTCCGCACTTCCCATCGTCGGTGTAGCCCCAATTATGGTGATGTGGTTTGGCTTCGATTGGCAATCAAAAGCGGCGGTTGTCGTCGTGATGACTTTTTTCCCCATGCTGGTCAATACGGTGGAAGGCCTTGCCGCGTCGAGTAATATGCAGCGTGATTTGATGCACAGCTACGGAGCGAGCTATTGGCAATCGCTGTTCAAATTGCGCTTGCCAGCAGCCATGCCCTTGATCTTTAACGCACTCAAAATTAATTCGACGTTGGCTCTCATCGGTGCCATCGTGGCCGAGTTTTTCGGCACGCCGATTGTTGGCATGGGTTTTCGCATCTCTACCGAGGTCGGGCGTATGAACCTCGACATGGTATGGGCGGAAATCACTGTCGCGGCCATCGCGGGCTCATTGTTCTATTGGATAGTTTCCCAATTTGAGCGGTGGGTCGCGCATTGGCATCCCTCGATTCGTCGGTCTTGACGGA
This sequence comes from uncultured Granulosicoccaceae bacterium, assembly GCA_937965695.1. Taxonomy (GTDB): domain Bacteria; phylum Pseudomonadota; class Gammaproteobacteria; order CALCKW01; family CALCKW01; genus CALCKW01. The sequence continues at coordinate 185,341 of CALCKW010000012.1, read as the reverse complement.
TTGCCGCTGTTTAGCGGAAACCCGGAGCTCAATAGGAGGTCTCCAAATGAAACACCGTTCAAATTCATCTAAAAGTACAATGCGATCTTTAGTTTTGAAACTCAGTACCGTGATGGGAGCGGCGCTTTTGGCGGCGCCTGTAGCATCCGCTGCAGATCTTGTTAACCTTCAGCTTAAGTGGGTAACTCAAGCGCAGTTTGCCGGTTACTATGTTGCGCAAGACCAAGGTTTTTACGAAGAAGAAGGGCTTGAAGTGAATATAAAGCCCGGTGGTCCCGATATAGCTCCGCCTCAGGTTATTGCTGGTGGTGGTGCCGATGTCGTCGTTGATTGGATGCCGTCAGCACTCGCTAGTCGTGAGAAAGGCGTGCCCTTGGTCAATATCGCACAACCGTTTGCACGCTCGGGCATGATGCTCACTTGTCGTAAAGAAACCGGAATCACTTCTCCGGATGACTTCGCAGGCAAGACACTGGGTGTTTGGTTTTTCGGTAACGAATATCCGTTCCTAAGCTGGATGTCTCAACTCGGTTTGCCCATAGATGGCAGTGATGCCGGAGTCAAAGTATTGAAGCAGGGTTTCAACGTTGATCCGTTGTTGCAAAAGCAGGCCGACTGCGTTTCTACAATGACGTACAACGAGTATTGGCAGGTAATAGATGCTGGACTAACCCCCGAGCAGTTGGTGGTGTTTCCTTATCAAGAGCAAGGCGTTGCTACGATGGAGGACGGCTTGTATGTGTTAGAGGAAAACCTCGAAGATCCGGCTTTTGCAGATCGCATGGTTAGGTTTGTTCGAGCATCGATGAAAGGCTGGGCTTGGGCTCGTGAGAACTCCGATGCCGCAGCTGACATTGTATTGGATAACGATGCCTCTGGTGCTCAAACTGAAGAACACCAGCGTCGCATGATGGGCGAAATCAACAAGCTGACTGAAGGTTCGGATGGTCGACTTGATCCAGCAGATTATGAGCGCACGGTGAAAACCTTATTATCAGGTGGTTCAGATCCTGTCATTTCGGCAGAGCCTACAGGAGCTTGGACACATCAGATCGTTGATGCGATGTAGTTGAAGACGAAAATCTAGCATCGATTGAGTTAGTTCCTGCTAGTGGATTGGCGGCTCCCCTTGGGTGGCCGCCTTTTTTTTGCCCTAAGTTATGTGCTGATAGTATTGGCAGTAAGACTATCTAGATTGGATTGCGTCTTGACGCATAAGACGAAGGCTTTGTGGTATGGGGTGATGTTTGGTGGTCTTGACGACTATCCTGTACGCTTGCTTTTATAGGTGGCTCGAGTTCTCCTCGCGCCGTGGCATCTGGTGCTGCGCCAGCGGCGAGCATTTACAAAAACTCAGTTTAAGGACTAGCGCTAAGGCTATGACTATGGATTTGATTGTACGTAACGCTGCTTTGTCTACTGGTGAGCAGGGCGTGGATATCGCTTGCAAAGACGGGAAAATCGCTGCGATTGAGCCCAACTTAAAGGCTGAATCACCCGTGTCTTTGGACGCAGAGGGTCAGCTGGTCGTCCCTCCTTTTGTCGATTCGCATTTTCATATGGATGCAACACTGTCACTGGGTCGACCACGGCTAAATGGTTCTGGCACGCTGCTAGAAGGTATTAGCTTGTGGAACGAGTTAAAACCCATTCAAAGTGTTGAAGACATTTACCAGCGTGCTATGCAGTACTGCGATTTGGCAGTGGCGCAAGGCCTGCTAGCTGTGCGTACGCATGTAGATATCTGCGACGACGAACTAAAAGGTGTGGATGCACTTACCCAGGTTAAAAAAGATGTCGCTCCCTATCTAGATTTGCAGTTAGTGGCATTTCCTCAGGATGGTTTTTATCGAAGCCCCTCGGCGAGAGCGAATCTTTTGCGTGCACTGGACAAAGGCGTAGAGGTCGTTGGTGGTATTCCGCACTTTGAGCGCACGATGGGTCAAGGCGATGAGAGTGTCAAAGAGCTCTGTGAAATTGCCGCGGAACGAGGCTTGCGGGTTGATATGCACTGTGACGAGAGCGACGATCCGCACTCTAGGCACATAGAGGCACTAGCGCTGCACACCCAGCGCCTAGGTCTACAGGGCCGAGTCGCGGGCTCGCATCTAACCTCTATGCACTCAATGGATAACTACTACGTATCAAAGCTGTTGCCATTGATAGCTGAGGCGCAGGTTTCAGCGATTCCCAATCCGCTAATTAATATAACATTGCAAGGGCGGCATAATACCTACCCTAAGATTCGTGGATTGACTCGCGTGAGAGAACTGCGTGATCAAGGTATTGACGTTGCCTTCGGATCTGACTGTGTGATGGATCCTTGGTACTCACTGGGCCGCGCAGATATGCTTGAAGTGGCCAGTATGGGTTTGCATGTGGGGCAGCTGACCAGTCGGAGCGACATGGCTTGGTGCCTCGAAGCTGTGACTACTAATCCGGCAAAAATACTAGGTCTGGAGGGTTATGGTATTGCCGTAGGAAACTACGCGGACATGCTGCTACTACAGGCGGATGATCCCGTTGAAGCAATGCGCTTAAAGCCAGCTCGGTTGCAGGTTATTCGACGTGGCGAAGTGATAGCGAGTACTCCTCGGCAAGTCAGCGCGCTCAATTTACCGAATCGCGGTTCGGCCCTAGATATTAGCAAGACCAAACCAGTTTTAAGGCATTGAGGTCATTTAGAAAATACAGATGATTCAACCTTTTCTAGGCATTGGTCTTGTCAATCCAAAAAGCCCTACTAACGTCGGCAGTGTCATGCGTGCAGCTGGCTGTTACAGCGTTGACAAGGTCTTGTACACAGGTGGTCGATACGATAGAGCTGCAGAGTTTTACACTGATACTCACCAAATGGCCTCGCAAATTCCCCTCCAGCATGTGGACGATTTGATCGCCGCTGTACCGACTGAGACGCGTGTCGTTTGCGTGGAATTAGTCGAAGGGGCGCAGTCCTTACCCCTCTACGAACATGCGGTTAATGCGCTGTATTTATTTGGACCAGAGGATGGGTCTATTGATCAGCACATCATTGACCGTGCGCACGATGTGGTCTACGTACCAACCGTGATGTGTATGAACCTCGCGGCGTCTGTCAATGTTCTGCTCTATGACAGGCTTGCAAAAAATGGAAATTGCATCTCTGACGTTGAGCAGGTTCGAGCTAGTCGAGACACCAATAATCGATTGCGGATAAAGCCCGACTAATTATTTTGAAACAGTGACTATCTTTAAAATTTAAAAGCCTTTTGTAGGAGAGGATAGCCCTAAGCGCTGCTGGAGTGACTGGGAGCTACAGAGAATTGAAGCCCATTCTTTCTAATGGGTCTCTAAGGTCGCTTGGCAGAGGTGCCTCGATGTTGAGCTTTTCGCCCGATATAGGATGCAAGAGTTGTAAAGAGTTGGCGTGCAGCATTAAGCGATGGCAGTTGTAGTGCTCACGCATGAAAGAATTTTGTTTGCCATCGCCGTGGCTGGTGTCTCCCACGATAGGGTGGAAGATGTGCTTCATGTGGCGACGTAGCTGATGCTTTCGACCTGTGTGAGGCGTTAGGCACAGCCATGAAAATCGAGCGCTGTCATAACGGCCCACAGCGACGGGAAGTTCCACTTGTTGCAAGCAACGGTAGTCAGTAATAGCAGGTTGTGCCTCTTTGTCTGAGTCGGCTTTGGCGTCGGCAATTTTGTCGTGTTGCTCCCTCAATGCGTAGTCGATGTGGCCTTCCGGATCAGAATACCCACGAACCAGTGCTAGATAATTTTTAGCGACATCTCGCTCTGCAAATTGTTCCGCAATCAGCCTTGCAATATCGCTGCTTAAAGCAAATAGTAAAACGCCCGATGTTGGGCGGTCTAGACGGTGTACTGGGTAAACGCGTTCTCCGATTTGGTCGCGAGTCATTTGCAACGCAAATTCATGTTCGCGTGTGTCGATTAAGCTGCGATGAACCAACAGCCCGCTAGGTTTGCTAATGGCGACTAGCTGCTCGTCTTGGTACAGAATGTCTAACATTTTAGTCGTCGGTTCGGGTGAGATTATTCAGATGATTGTTGCTGCTTTAAAGACAACAGACACGAGCCTAAGCGAATCAGACCTAGCGCTCCTTCTGATGATGTAAAAGCCTTATAAAGAACAAACGGCTTAGAGCTTTAGACTCATGTAATAACTATTGGGGTCGAGCTTATAGTCTGCAAACGGTTCGCAAGTTTTGAATCCGTAGTGTCTGTAGAGCTGTCTCGCTGGTTCAAAAGCCGCCATGGAGCCAGTCTCTAAACTAAGCCGTTGGTAGCCTCGATGTTTTGCTTCGTCGAGGATGTGGCACAACAGCGTGGCTCCGACGCCACAGCGCCTGAAATTTTGAGCAGTGCGCATAGATTTGATCTCACCGTGGCTGTCGTCGATTTCTCTTAGCGCGCCACAACCAGCTAGTTGCTCGTCCTCCCAAACAGTCCAAAAGCTGATATCGGGTTGGCGTAGCGCCTCTAAATCGAGTGCATGAACGCTTTCAGGTGGCGAATGCTCTGCCATATCGTCTAGGTGTTCTTGCAGCAATGCCGCTATCTCGGGGCCCCTCAGATCATCGAGTTTGATTTGCATGAGAACTGGCTCAGCTCGGTTGTCAGAATTGACTTCAGAGTTTAGCCATTTGTAAGAGCAGCGTCACCTCGGCCTATGTGTCCGAGATGAAAATTCGCTCACAGGGGGGATTTTTAGGCGACAGCACGACTTACCAGTTCAGAAAACGTGGACCCAAGCGTTGGCCAATCAAGCCTGTCATTAGAATAGAGGCCGTATACCAGATGCCGTAAAAGGCAGGGCTATCTTCATAGCAGTGGAGTGCGTAAACGATTGTCGATAGGCAACCGGCCGCAATGCCAGCTATTGCACCCGCCGTTTTGGGGTCACTGGGAGCACCCTGTTTTAAAACCCACAACATTCCTATCAAAATGGGTGCGCCTAGTGCGGGGATTGAGAACAAGCAAGCTATTAAAGTTGTGCCCACAATGGTTGTTAGCCAAGCATTGGCAGGCAGTATATAAAGCGTGGTCGTGACAAGTGCGATTGCAATTGCAGCGGGTATAAGACCCCAGCGCAATCGGCCTTCTAGAGAAGTCTCCGGATGACGGGATTGTTTTAAGAGCCATAAGCAGGGTATGGCTATCAATGCGGGGATCAATTGTTTAATCAACACTAAGGGCTCTGAGATCACTTGAGCCATATCGGGTCGTATACCCCAGAAAGATACCAAGAGAACGAAGCTGATTCCCATAGTCACAACAACGCTGAGAGTCAGTGAGCGCATAGGCGTCAGCTCAAGTTGGCTTTCTTGTGCCATCAGGTCGATTAAATCATTTGTCTTCATTGTTGTTGTCCGTTGCGCTCATTCATTCTAAGGATCGCCAAAAAGGCTGGATCTCATCTGTACCAACTGTTTCAATCCTCGGTGAAAAGCCACGCGAACAGCATTTTCACTCATGGAAAGTCGTTCACTCGCCTCTTGCACACTGATGCCCTCTACACCTAACGCTCGCACCACGGAAGCAAGCTTGCCATCGAGTTTGTTCACGGCTGTGCTGACATCGAGACTTTCCTCAAAGTCGCTAGGTGGAGCCTCAATTTCTTCTATTTCGTCAATATCTATGTCTGAAGCTGCCGCCCCACCTCTACCTCGGGCGCGTAAAGCATCAATACTCTTGTAACGTGCTATCGCGTAGATCCATGGCAAGAGAGGCTTTTCTGGCTGCCAGGTATGCCGCTTACTGTGAATGGCCAGTAGCGTTTCCTGTACAACATCCTCTACACCCATTGAATCAAAGCTAGGCAATTTTCTAGTGACTAAACCACGAACCACAGGGCTGATATCCTGCAAAAATGCTCTGTAAACGTCATTGTCGCCGTCCAGTGCCTGCTTAAATGCCGCTGCTGTCTTCGCTTCGTTCAGAACTGCCATCAGCTGTTCGTCCCAGCTGTTAATTGCCCACCAACGGTGGAAATTGTCAGCAAAGACAAGATAATAAGTCTTGTCTGTGGGTACTGGCTGGCGGTGGAACTGGCAGTCAAAAGCCTGTAATTGAATAGTCCCTGTACCCATTGCACAAAGAGTAATAACCCGCCATTGAGGCGAGATAAATCACAGAGCTTTCTAGTCCTTTCGTTGAAGAGGCTAAGAATGTTACATGCCATTTTTTTTATTTCCTTGTAACAAAATCAATCCGACTGGCGAACTGTACTGTGACGGCTGGTGAAGCACGCCAGCCGCACAAACTTTCAATTTTCTTTAGTTAGGAGTAGGACCATGACAGACCTTAAACTCAAAGCACTTCTCGGCGCCGGCGCAGCAGCAGTAGCACTTGCCGCATTGGCATCACCTGCAGCCCATGCAGCATCTAACGAGAAATGCTACGGCGTCGCTCTCGCTGGCCAAAACGGTTGTGCTGCAGGCCCGGGCACTAGCTGCGCAGGTACATCCACCGTTGACTATCAAGGCAACGCTTGGACTCTTGTTCCAGCGGGCACCTGTGCCGACATGGAGTTGCCAGCATCTGCAGACGGCAGCGCACGCATGGGCTCTCTCGAAGAGCTAGATCGTGACATCCCTGGTTAATTAAGTCCCATTGCATAGCCCCGGTCGCTCGACTGGGGCTTTTTTACGCCAAGAGGCAACGTTGTGAAGAGTATACCTGCGGTATCTAGCGGTAATAATATCACTGAAAATCAATGGCTTGGTATCGGTTTTAAAGCTGACTATCTCGCACCTTTGATGAACGAAGAAAAGTTGCCTCTCGGTTGGTTGGAAATACACGCCGAGAACTACATGCTCGATGGTGGCCCGCAGATGGCGATGCTGGACGATATCGCCTCGCGATACCCAATCAGCTGCCATGGCGTGGGGCTGTCCATTGGCGGTGAGGGCGGATTGGACAAAGCGCATTTGCAGCGATTGAAGTCACTGCAGGACCGTTTGCAACCGGCCTTATTTTCAGAGCATTTAGCTTGGAGCTCTCACGGTGGCGAATGGTTTAATGACTTGTTGCCTTTACCCTACAATCAGCAGACATTAGACCGCGTAGTGACCCATGTGGCTCAGATGCAAGATACACTCGGACGAATGATCTTGTTAGAAAACCCCAGCAGTTATCTCTGCTTTGATAATTCAACAATGGGTGAAACTGAATTTTTGGCGGCCGTCAGTGAGCGTACGGGCTGTGGATTACTTTTAGATCTCAACAACGTTTTTATTTCTGCCACCAATATCCATTTCTCGGCAGAGGAGTATTTGGCCGATTTCCCATTGGATCGCGTGGGCGAAATACATTTGGCTGGCCATCGAAGAGACATTGACGAAAATGGCGAATTATTACTTATCGATAGCCACAGTCATCCGGTGGTTGAAGATGTTTGGCAGCTCTATGCCTCTATGATTGAAAAGCTGGGGCCGCTGCCCACTTTAATAGAATGGGACAACGATCTACCCGCGTGGGACGTCTTGTATTCGGAAGTTATATTAGCCAGTGCGCAGTTAGAGCGCGCATCGAAAAAGGCTGCTTAGCAAGTGCCATCACAAGACAAATTCAGCGATGCCTTGCTCGATAGTGAGTTGCCAGTACCTGCTCAGTTATTGCAGCCTGATGGTAGCGCGGCTAAAGAGCGATTTGGTGTTTATCGAAACAACGTTATCTCAGGCTTGGTTGACGCGATGGTTGCGGGCTTTCCATTGACGTGTACTTTGCTTGGGGAAGAATACTTCAGGGCACTGGCGGCGGCTTACGTTCGTCAACACCCGCCGCGATCACCGGTGATCGCGTTTTACGGGGATCTGCTTCCTCAGTTTATAAGCGACTTTGAACCGCTTAAGAATTATCCTTATTTGCCTGATGTCTCCGCACTCGAGTTGGCTAGACGTCAGTGTTGCAATGCAAGTGATCAAGCTTGTCGTGCAGCAGATCAATTAGCGCGAGTCGATCACGATAAGTTGATGCAAGTTGTGCCTGTTCCGCATAGCTCTCTGCAGTTATTAAAGTCGGATTGGTCCATACATGAGATTTTGTCGCAACATGATTCACCATCGACTAAAGCAAAACCGGACCTGAGTTTAGGCCCACAAAGTGTGCTTTTAGTTAGGCCGGAAATGCAAGTGCAGCAATACTTGTTAAATGACGCGCAGCTCTGTTTTTTGCAAGCTGTAGATGGTCAACTTAGCCTTGCGACAATTGCCACGCTTGTGTTGGAGAAGTTCCCGCAAGCCGATTTTATAGAAATGATGGTTTTGCTTATTCAGCGTGGAGCCATCGCCGAATTTACTGTGCCTAAGGAGGCCGCCCTATGATATCTGAGACATTAAAAAACCGAGTAGCTCCAGAGCTCTTGCCTCTCTTGGCGCGTTTTGCCTTTGCCGCAACCTTACTTGTTTGGTTCTGGCGCTCAGCGCTAACTAAACTGGGTGACGGCATCAGTGGGTATTGGACGCCTTCGCTAAATGCTTATGCCCAGGTTTTTCCCAAGAAATTTGAAGAAGCTGGCTACGATGTTGATGCCATGGGTTTGATGGAGCAGCTCGTCGTTTTAGCTGGTACGTACGGTGAATTTATATTACCGGTGCTGATCGCTTTAGGGCTGTTTACTCGCCTTGCGTCGCTTGGCATGTTGGTATTTTTAGCGGTGCTCACTTATGTTGACATTACAGGCCATGGAGCAACAGTCGGTGTTTGGTTCGATGGTAGTCCGGACGGGATGATTGCCGATTTGCGTATTTATTGGGGGTTGGCTTTGTTTGTTTTACTCTGCCACGGGGGCGGTAGTTTGTCATTGGATGGGCTGCTAAATCTCAAACGATTCTTACCTTGGGCTGTTTAAAACTTCCCTCTCCCCAAAAAAAGACCGCTAAGGCGGTCTTTTTTTGTTTCAACCTAAGTCACTGATTTCGTCGGAAGTAGATAAGGTGTGCGGCAATAGCGAAAACAGGTGCTGCGAAGGCGAAGATCATACCTTGTAATGTGTAGACAGAGATATAGTAGGGGTTCAGCCCTACTGGGATGATGATCTGCAATAGTTCCATACCGATAATAGTGCTAGAAAAAGCGCAGACGAAAGACCAAATCATGACCGAAAGCCGTGAACGCAAAGTCGACGCGCAGCAGATAGCGACAACCGCTGCCACGAGTAGGTGCAAAACGGGCAAAGGTAAGAGAGGCATGGGCTTGCTCCAGTGTTCATCATCAAACCCCAGCGTACCGTGCTATTGAAAACTATTGTGTGAACTGCTTCAGGTTTTCAGCCCTAGGTTTTGGCAGTGGTCCGCGAAGCCGTTTGGCTTTGGAAGTCAGAGTGAGTTACTTTTGCCATGGGGGTTTACTGCTGAGACTGCCCTTGTCGTCGTGTAAATATTGATAATATTGTTACGCGGGGCAGTGCTCTTGTTCGAAACTTTAGTCGCTCGTTAAGCGGTATTTGTTATCGATCATATCTTTAAGCTCAACCCATTCCTTTTGACAAGCAGCGGACTTGTCTGCCGCTTCCACTAGCCCGGGAAAACGCTCTACGTATCGCTGTGGATCACTTCCGATAACGATACAATTCAGCCGTTGTGCGGCTCTTTTGCTGAGGCCGTGGTCATGCCAGTAGTCCTCTAGCGGTCCGTCCAATTTTTGTGATGCGCGACCAAATGCCACAATATCGTCAAGCCACTGCTCTCCACCGTTGGAAAATGAAGTCGTCATTAGAAAGGTACTGATCTTTTCTGCTTCTTCGTCAAAATCGACAGAATGATCGTCAATCAAGGCGTGGCCTAACAAGTGATAAATTGTATATTCGACGACATCTAAGCCTCGCTGCAGTGCTGCCGCTCTGGATTCCTCGAAGTTGTATTGTGTTCTTACAGCAAGTGCTAGGTAGCTGTAAGGCAGATGGATCGAGCGCGCATCTGAATCGTAGCGGGGTAGGCCTGCGCCACCCATGCTGAGCGTTAGCGCGTCAGGCCAATTCAGCTGTAGTTCGTCGAGTTTGGCAGCATCATTAATGATGCGGCTATCACGCAATGCACCTGCAAATAGCTCCTCTGATCCGTCCCGCGCTGGCTGCCATTGAACAGCGAAATCAGCAAGCAGGGGGGTAGGGAGCAGACAAGTGACTAGGACTAGGCCTTTAATGCTTTTTAACACGCTGCGTTCTCAATGAAATATTTTGTGTACAGAATAACAGTTGTGGCCTGACCGTCTCTACACCTAAGCGCTTTTTGGTTTTTTTTCCATCGTCACAATGAAGCTTTTTGAACTAAGCCAACACTCAAGCCACCGTTGCAAATCAACATACTGACTGGCATCGAACCACGATCTATCGACGGCAGCAAATTGACGCACGAAAGGTAGTATAGCTATATCTGTCAGGTTGGGCTCGTTGCCTTGTAGGTATTTACTGTCTGCTAACAGGTTATCGAGCTCGGTGAGAAATTTTTCCGCATTACACCGGTAATACTCCTGGCTGTGTTCTGGGTGCCGGTCAGCGTATTTGTATCGATCAAGCCAATGTTTAAACTCACTGTCATTTTTTTTAATCAGAGCCATGCTTGCTTTGTATTGGTCCTCTGATGGAACGTAATTGCTTGGGTCATTTGTTTTCAGTGCCCACAGCGCTATCTCGATGCTTTCTTCTAGCACTGTACCGTCTGCCAACTGCATGACAGGGACTGTGCCTTTTGGGCTGATTGCCAACATCTGCGGTGGCTTTTCCTTTAGCGATACCTCCTGTAGTTGGTAGGGCAACTCAGAGCACAGTAGAGCCAATCGCGCCCGTATCGCGTAGGGACATCGTCTAAAGGAGTAGAGCAGAGGTAAGCTCACGTTGTTTTTATTTCCTCTTGTTTCTTGGTGGGCTCTGCTGGTATCAGCGCCAGCAAAGTCCAATTTGCGCCTTTGCTCTGTTTGCTGTGGGTCGTGATGGGTCGCAGGTTCCCTGAAGGGGAAATACTAAAAAGAGAGATAGAGTTTGGCGATCTGGAATTCTCGTAGTCTTCTAAGGTGTAGCTTTCGCTCAAGGTTGTTGCACTGATTGTTGCGCCCTGAGCGATCAAGCTTGCCAAGCTTGCATAGTCAATCGTTTCACCAAAAAGTGTCTCTCCCAAATGTTCCGTTGCCATCTCGTCGCGTTCAGATTGTACTTTTTTACTTTGGTGGGCCAGCTGATAGACACGGTTTCGACCAAACTCCGGTCCATAACGCATCGCTGCCAGTGCATTTAGATGTGGGTGGGGCTCAAGGCCGAGAAGTTGGCCCATGCCGACCAATTCTAAGTGGTGGTCGGCGTGCTGCGAAACTGCCCTGCCGTAAAAAGTGGGCAAACCTGCCATACGTGCTTGACTGATGTCATCCCAGTCACTACTGGTCAGGAGTACTGGCACATTTTGTTGCTGCAAGGCGGTCGCCAATGCTCTTGCTACGGCGTTAGCACCAACAATGAGGTATCCACGCGGTGCTGGTTCGGCCACACGTAGATAGCGTGCCAATGCGCCAGCGGTAGTGCTTTGTAGAACCACTGTACCAATGATCACGCTAAAAGTGAGTGGCACTAACAGCTCGGCGCCTGCATAACCTAGGTCTTGAAGCCTCAGTGCAAAAAGGGCAGTGACAGCGGCTGCTACTATTCCACGTGGTGCGATCCAGCCCAATAAAATTTTCTCTGGCCAAGACAGGTCAGAGCCTGCAGTCGCCACCAGAACTTTAAGTGGTCGGGCAACTAATTGAATAGTGAGAAATACCCCAAGTCCGGCCCAACCAAGTTGTTTGACAACTTCCACGTCGATACGCGCGGCGAGTAGAATGAACAATGCCGAAATTAGCACTACACTCAGACTTTCTTTGAAATTAAGGATTTCTTCTACATCGACCCTTGGCATATTCGCCAGCCAGATACCCATGACGGTCACTGTGAGCAATCCTGACTCTGGTTCGACGACATCTGACAGCGCGAACGCACCGCAAACCAGTGCCAACGCTGCCGTGTTGTGTAAATACTCGGGCAGCGCATGATGTCGTAGCACCAAGCCAAATCCGTGGCCAATGCCCACGCCTAGTATCAAGCCCGTAGCGATGACTTTACCGAAAATAAGAAAGGTATGTGCCAACGCATTGCCGTCACCAAAAGCCACGATGAATTCAAAAACTAATACGGCCAACAACGCGCCGACTGGGTCGATCACAATCCCTTCCCAGCGCAGAATGTTACTGACCCGCTGATTTGGTCGCACAGTGCGAAGCATGGGTACGATGACGGTTGGCCCAGTGACGACGACTAGAGCACCGAATAATATAGACAGCTCCCAGCTTAGTTCGACGATTAAGCGAGTAGCAACAGCGATAATGAACCAGGTGACCAATACGCCGGTGCTGACAAGGCGCTGCACGACTTTTTCTAGCCCTTTGATCTGATCAAATTTCAGGGTTAGCGCGCCTTCGAACAAAATGATTGCTACCGATAGCGAAACAATAGGAAACAACAAGTCGCCGAACAACGCATCAGGATCTAGCACGCCAGCGACTGGCCCAGCCAGCAACCCAATCAGCAGCAAAAATAAAATTGCAGGTAGCTTGACCCACCAGGCGAACCATTGGCAAGCGAGAGTGGCGAGACCGATGCCGGCGAGGGCCATCATTGCGTGGTGTGTCATAAAGTAGATTCTTGGCTGGTAACTTGGAAGTATGAAGGTTGAGAATGGCTGGCGACGCTTGCGATTTCAACTGCTTTTACGAATAGTAACCAGATTTATAGCTCCATGGTGACTGGAGATGATCTCTATTGGGAATTTTTCGGTGTTTAATTTAGGATGGCAGTCAAAAGTTATTCTCGCTTAATTTGTGGATTGATACAGATGAAAAGTGATTCTTTTTCTTTGCTAGAGTTGGGTTTTAGTGCGTATTTTCTCTCGCAGATGAGCCTCGAAGAACTCGAAGATCTTGTGCCGATGCGTGTCATCGAAGTTCAGCGTGACCGCCTGACTGCTATTGGTGAAAACAATTGTTCCCAGCTCTTATTGCCAGCTGCGAGCAGCGCTGGCGAATATGCAGTAGGTGACTGGGTACTGGTCGATGAAAACAAGCGATTGTCGCGATGCTTGCAATCAAAAAGCTCTTTAAAGCGTCGAGCAGCTGGAACCGATGCCACCGTACAACTGATTGCTAACAATGTTGATACTCTTTTTGTTGTGAGCTCGTGCAATAAAGATTTTAGTGTAGCGAGGCTGGAGCGTTATTTGGCGTTGGCCAAAGAGGCTGAGGTGGATCCGGTGATCTTGCTGACCAAAGCGGACTTGAGTGATGACGTAGAATTATTACAACAACAAGCAGAGTCTTTGATGAGCTACTTAGAAGTGGTGCCATTGAACGCGACTGATTTATCCACCGCTGATGTTTTAAAGCCTTGGTGTGGCACTGGGCAAACGGTAGCGTTAGTGGGCTCATCTGGGGTGGGAAAGACTACCTTGCTTAATGCTCTAACTGGTGAGGTCGCTGAGACTCAGGCTATTCGTGATGACGACAGCAAGGGAAGGCACACCACGACTGCACGTTCAATGCGGGCTATGTTGCAGGGTGGTTGGGTAATTGACACTCCCGGTATGCGAGCACTGCGATTACACGACAGTTCGCAGGGTATTGATGCTGTGTTTGATGAAATTACGCAAAGAGCTAAAAATTGTCGCTTTGCGGATTGCGATCATCAGTCGGAACCTGGGTGTGCGGTGCAAGATGCTATCGTAAAAGGTGAGCTTGATGCTGAACGTTTGGCTCGTTGGCGCAAACTACAACGTGAGGACTTACATAACACTCAAACGTTGGCCGAATCGCGACAGCGCGAAAAACAGTTTGTTAAAAAAGTTAATCAAGCGATGAGTGCGAAGCAGCAGCGTAAGCGGCATTGATTGTCTTTTTACCTGATTCGAGAATCGAAGGTGTCTTTTTGGTATGACTGGTTACTGTGTGCACGAACCAGAGGTCCGCGCACATCGCTTTGATTTAGCGTCGGACACCACCCAGTAGTCCACGTAAAATTTGACGCCCAAGGCTTCGACCAACAGAACTGCTCATCGAGCGCACGACGCTTTTTATCATAGCCTCGCCGATTGATTGCCGTCCGCCACGTCCGCGCCGCGCTTCTCTCTCTGCTTCTTTTGCGGCCTTTTCTTCAGCTTTTATGGCATCCGCGGCTTCAGCTTCTTTGAGTCTCTTTTCTGCTTTTTCAGCGAGCAGCTCAAAGGCTGATTCTCGATCGAGAGTATTGTCGTATCGTCCGGCAAAAGGACTCTGGCGCATTAGAGTCTCTATTTCCATGTCTGATGCGGGACCTATGCGCGAGTAGGGTGGGCGGATCAACGTGTTTTGTGTAATGCCGGGAACACCGTCTTCACCCAGCGATGAGACCAGAGCGCAACCAACGCCGAGTTCGGTGATGGTCTTTTCCATATCGAAGTTGGGGTTTTGTCTCATGGTCGTGGCGGCTGTCTTTACCGCTTTTTGATCGCGTGGTGTAAACGCGCGAAGCGCATGTTGAACACGATTGCCCAGTTGGCCTAAAACAGAATCGGGGATATCGAGCGGATTTTGCGTGATGAAAAATAATCCGACACCTTTTGATCTAATAAGTCGGACCACAGTTTCTATTTTTTCAATCAACGCTTTTGGCGCATCGTCAAACAGAAGATGCGCTTCGTCGAAGAAAAAGACAAAGCGTGGTTTATCCAAGTCGCCCACTTCGGGTAAATCTTCGTAAAGCTCTGACAGCAGCCAAAGTAAAAAAGTGGCGTAGAGCCTTTTGTTATTCATCAGCTTGTCGGCGGCGAGGATATTCACATAGCCGTGACCGCGATGATCCGTCCGCATGAAGTCCCAAAGGTCTAGCGCAGGCTCACCAAAAAATGATTCTGCTCCCTCTTGCTCTAGCACCAGAAGCCGCCGTTGAATCGCTCCGACCGAGGCGCTTGAGACGTTGCCGTAGTCACTTTTGAATTCTTTGGCGTTTTCACCGACGAATTTTAGGGTTTCACGCAGATCTTTGAAATCCAGTAACAGCAAGCCTTCATCGTCAGCGTATTCAAAAACAATGCTGAGTACACCTTCTTGGGTTTCATTGAGGTCCAGCAACCGAGACAGCAACGCAGGCCCCATATCGGAAACCGTGGCGCGCACCGGGTGGCCTTGTTCTCCGAAAATATCCCATCGTACGGTTGGGCTAGAGCTGAACTCAAAGTCTTCAATGCCTATTTTCTCGATGCGCTCGTCCACCTTGGGGTGTGGACTTCCTGGCACAGAAATGCCGGTGAGGTCGCCTTTGACGTCTGCCATAAAGACCGGCACGCCCATGCGGGAAAGTTGCTCAGCCAGCACTTGAAGAGTGACTGTTTTCCCTGTGCCCGTAGCACCTGCGATCAAGCCGTGGCGATTGAGGTATCGAGGGTTCAGGGTGACGAGCTGCTCGTCGCTAGCGCCCAGTAAAATTGGCGGCAGTTCAGCCATGGGAAACTCCGTTGCGATATAGGTAAAAGCGGCATTTTGCCGCAGATTGCCAAAAAGTTTACATCAGAACGTGGCTTTCGTCGGCGTTCTGATGAAGTCCTAATGGTATCTGGAGGATATAAGCCAGTTTTTAGGCTATTTCAAGAGACTGACGAACCACTGTTCCTCATTGAAATATTGAATCGATGGGGCTGCTTAATTGGCGCTACACTGTGAGTTGCCTTGTGTGCTATTTGCTGTCAGCAGTCCCCGCACAGAGTCATTTCGCGCCCATTTTAGTGTGTGTAAACCAATAACATCGGTTGTGTAGGATTTTAGGTTTTTGATTCAGCGTTATTGAATTGAATCGAAATGCCAGCGCCAAAAGCGTTCTATCAACCCAGATCGAGGATCGAGTCATATGGCATTACCCCCACTATTTGATGCACTGGCAATCCCAGCAGTCGCATCTCCATTATTTATTATCTCCAACCCTAAGTTGGTCATTGCACAGTGTTGTGCCGGTGTCGTTGGTTCATTCCCCGCTCTGAACGCGCGCCCACAGGCGCAGCTGTCCGACTGGATAAAGGAGATAAAGGAAGGTATTGATAAGCACAATCAGTCCAATCCAGACAACCCAGCTGCACCTTTTGCCGTCAACCAGATCGTGCACCGATCCAATGACCGCTTGCAAGAAGATATGGATACTATCGTCAAGCACGAGGTGCCCATTGTCATCACGAGTCTCGGTGCGCAAGTGGCCGTCAACGAAGCTGTGCATAGCTACGGCGGGATTACCCTGCATGATGTCATCAATGGCTTTTTTGCTCATAAAGCGATAGAAAAAGGTGCAGAT
This sequence comes from uncultured Granulosicoccaceae bacterium, assembly GCA_937965695.1. Classification (GTDB taxonomy): domain Bacteria; phylum Pseudomonadota; class Gammaproteobacteria; order CALCKW01; family CALCKW01; genus CALCKW01. The sequence continues at coordinate 169,008 of CALCKW010000012.1, read as the reverse complement.
GGTTTGGTTGCAGTTGCTTGGGGAGCCGGAGGGCACGCAGGTACGTTGTCACCGTTTGCTCTTATTCAAGAGATCAGGCAGTGGTTTGACGGCCCGCTATTGCTGTCTGGTTCAATCGCCAATGGCGGGGCTATTTTGGCAGCCCAAGCCATGGGGGCTGACCTTGCATATATTGGCTCCCCTTTCATTGCGACACACGAGGCGCGAGCATCGGACGACTACAAGCAGTCGATTGTGAATTCCAAGGCAGACGATATTATCTACTCCAATGTCTTCACAGGTGTTCACGGTAACTACTTGCGAGAATCCATTGAAAATGCAGGGCTCGATCCGGAGAACCTGCCAGTTAGCGACCCCAGTAAAATGGATTTCGCGGGTGGTGAAGGCTCAAAAGCGAAGGCTTGGAAAGACATTTGGGGGTGTGGTCAAGGAATTGGCGCTATTGATGCCATTCAAAGCACCAACGATTTGGTGGCTAAATTCGAATTGGAATACCGACAAACGAGAGCGCGGCTCTTCTCCTAGTGCGTCTTGTCGAGCCTTTGTTCATGCGGGCTGGTTCGCCCGTTGGCTAAACAATGTTGCATAGGGTGTGAGTTTTACTAACATCAGGTGGCTGGGTTGTAACTCTTATTGAGCGCTAGACTGCACTAGTATGTTTGGTTGTGACACCTTTTGCATATCCATTTTAAAGAGATTTTAATATTATGAATAAGTATATCGCCGAATTTGTCGGCACCTTTTGGCTCGTGCTCGGTGGCTGTGGAAGCGCCGTACTCGCCGCTGCATTCCCAGATGTTGGCATTGGCTTGTTGGGTGTTTCACTTGCCTTTGGTTTGACAGTTGTCACCATGGCCTACGCAATTGGCCACATTTCTGGTTGCCACTTAAACCCAGCTGTTTCAGTGGGCCTATTGGTTGGCGGTCGATTTCCTGCAAGAGATCTAGTGCCTTACATCATCGCTCAAGTAGCGGGTGGTATCGCCGGTGCTGGCATGTTGTACCTGATCGCAAGCGGCCAAGCGGGTTTTGAGCTAGGTGGTTTTGCGTCTAACGGTTTTGGAGAGAACTCTCCTGGTGGCTACAGCATGATGGCTGTACTCATTACTGAAGTTGTTATGACAGCGATGTTTTTGATCATCATCATGGGTGCGACCGACGGTCGTGCACCTGCTGGCTTCGCTCCAATTGCTATTGGTTTGGGCTTGACACTTATCCACCTGATCAGCATTCCTGTTTCAAACACGTCTGTAAACCCTGCGCGTAGCACGGGCGTTGCAGTATTTGTTGGCGATTGGGCTGTTACGCAGTTGTGGTTGTTCTGGGCGGCTCCAATTGCGGGTGCGATCATCGGGGCGATTATTTACAATATAATGGCCGGTGGCAACGACGACGAGTAATTCGTTATCGAGGGTGGAGCTTGCAGATTGGCTGCAGCTCTTTCCACTTACTTAAAAGGCGATGCATTGCATCGCCTTTTTTGTTATCGGGTTCAGGCCTATCCGTTGCGTTTTTCAAATATTGCAGCGCACAGAGGCACGAGTAGTAGCACGATGCAAAAGACTATTAAGTTAGTCCATCCTCCCCACGCGTATATATAACCACCTATTTGTATACCAAGGCTGCCGCCAATGTAATAGAACATGATATACAGTGCGTTTGCGCGGCCACGACCTTGCCCTGCCACCAGCTTGCTATTCAGGCTGCCAACAGCAGCACTATGCAAGGTAAAATATCCGGCAGATAACAACAGTAACGCCGCGATGGTAACCGCAAGTTCATCGGACATCAAGGCGAACAAGGCAGTGGCTACTAGAACCACTCCGGCCAGCAAAGTATTCCCGAAACCGAAACGTGAACTCAGCTCCCCTGCCATAGGCGCGGTTATAAGCCCAAGTAGATAGCAAGTGTAAAAACCAGCGGCGACCGTACTGCTGAGATCAAACGGAGCCGTTGTAAGGCGATAAGGCAGATAGTTGAAAACAGTGGCGAACAGAGCCAATCCTGTTCCGCCGCAGGCGTATAACATCAGAAGATTGGGTGATTTCAATAGATCTGCTAGTGACCCATTTGCTGTTATTGGTTTTCTATTCTCGGTGTCATCAGGAAGCGTTCGCCAGGCGACTAAGGTGGCTATTGCAATCAAAGCAGCTACAAAGACAAAGCTCCATCGCCACAGGTCAGGCGGGAAGAGCATGCCACCAATCAGTCTTCCGCCGACACCTCCAAGAACCGTAGCCGCAACGTAATTACCCATTACCACCGGCAGCCGCTCTGCTGTTTGTGTTTGGGATAGCCACGCCACCAAACAGGTGGTCAAGGCTGGGATGCAAAGTCCGCTCAAAAATCTCGAAAAATTTAGCTCGCCAATACTCTGTGCGTTAGCAGACCAGAGTAAAGAGAGGCACAGAATAGAACCTCCAGTCACCACCAACGGTTTAAGTCGCCACCTGTCTACAGCCATGCCAAATGGAATGTTGGCTATTGCAAACCCCAAGATTAACAATGAAACGGTTGCTGATACTTGGGGCAAGCTAGTGGCGAAATAGCTTTGCAGCGTTGGGAGGTTTGGTTGAGTGAGATAAATACTGCAAAAAGCGGCTGATACTAGTGCAAGAGTGGCCGATTGTGCAGAGAGATGCGTTGTTTGTGTGCTCAAGGGTGATAGGCCAATGAGGAGCGATCCTTGAGTATAAAGGCCGCTGCAGCGTTAGATTGCTGCTTTTGCGGGTTATGTCACATTATTCTTCGCGCCGTTGTTACAAAATTAACTCGTCGCAAAGTTAAGCGCTTGTGATTTGTATACACAATTGTAACAAACACCTCGCTTTCTTGATGCATGCTAGTTAATCGTTGTCATAATATTGTGAGAGTTTTCTATGAACAAAAACATCTTCCTCGCTGCCCTCGTGGCCTCATGCGCATACTCAGGTTCTGCTCTTTCAGCCACTAACGCGTCTAGCACGACTGCTCTTGCTGCACTGCCTACCGTTGATACTTCGTGGGTGGTATCGGTTGGGTGGGCCAGTATAGATTCGACGAAAACGCCTAATACAGGTGCGTGGGATGCCACCATCACTGGAGCAAGTGATCCCTGTGGTGACAATTGGGCGGGTATTTATTGTGATGGCAACGATATCACTCATATAGAAATCCCAAATGCAAAAATGTCTGGGACACTTGCTGAGGTGTTTACAGCCCTTGCGCCTATAAAAAGCCAACTGATATCCATAAATGTTTCCAGCACGGAAGAGGCGGACAGAAATATTCTAAGTGGTCCTATTCCTGTTGACGGATCCGCGATCAATTACCCGTTGTTACGCTATTTGGGTTTGAACTACATAGGCGCCAGTGGAGATATTCCGGACCTAACGTCAAATAGCGCATTGGTTGTGGCAAATTTTTATGGCAACAGTTTTACTAGCTACACAGGCCCGGTTGGTGGCACAGATCTGTCCTTTTTAGGTTTACATGAAAATGATGGAATGAGCGGCGATCTCACTGCTTCATTGGCAAATTCCCCCAGCCTCTTCAGCATGTCCAGTTATGGTACTTCGTTAGTCGGTGGTTTGAATGGTGTAGAAAACATTGCTCTGGCAGCCGGTGTTGGAGATGGCACTCTAAATGTTTCTTGGAGCGCACCATCCGCTGGAGTTGTTCCTGATGCTTATGAGGTTGATCTCTCTAGTGATGAAGGTGAAAGCTGGATTTCTCTGCCTGATGTTACAGCGCCCAACAATACGGCTGCTGCAGATAGCTTGACTGACGGTACTTACATCGCTCGAATCACCCCTAAAACCAATGCGGGCTTAGTGGGCAGCGTGCAAGGGATATCAGAAGAGTTCACACTGGGTGCCAGTGGTACGGGTAGCACAGGCGGTACAAGTGGTGGTACCGGCGGAACCAGTACAGGTAGCGGTAGTTCCTCAGGCGGTGGTGGTGCGGCTTTGTGGATATTAGCACTTCCCCTGTTAGGTCGATTTCGTCGATAGGCTTCGATGCCAATATTCGTTTTTTAAGTCGTCAACGGCCTGCTTTTTAGCAGGCCGTTTGCGTTTTTAAGTCATTTATAAATTTGCTTGTCTGTGACCGTGATTCTTCATTGAACTATGCTGCTTTAATCGGCAGAACATCCAATAAAGTTACCTACATTGAGTGCTGCAGTTTGTAGTGTTCTCAAGGTCGTTTTTGGATGGCTCAATGACTGCTATTCTTGCCATTAAAGATGCATACTGCGCCACCGCATACGTCAGGAGACACCGCTGGTGAAATCCGCAATTACCCCGCCACTGGCGTTATTATCCAGCGTGCTTATTCTCACTCTCAGCCATGGCTTAATGGTTGTTTTGTTACCTGTGCACCTCGGTGTTAAAGGGGTAGAGACAGACACGATTGGATTGGTCTTGTCGCTCTATGCAGTAGGTATGTTACTAGGAGGTCTTTACAACAACGCACTGCTTAAACGAGCGGGCCATATTCGTGTTTTTGCAGGTGCCGCAGCTCTTGTTGCCGTCTCCATACTCGCTTGCGGGCTATCGGCGGATCCCATACTTTGGGGGTTGATGCGATTGTTAAACGGTTTTGCCATCTCTGTTTCAATGGCAGCTATCGATCACTGGCTAAGTGAGAGTGCGACCAAAGATACTCGAGGACAACTGCTGGCGGCCAATCAAATGGTTATAACCGGAGGCATGTTTGTTGGGCAGTTTATGTTCAACTTGGCACCGCCTGAATCCAACACGATGTTCATTGTCGGCGGTATGTTGGCCAGTCTTGCATTAGTCCCATTGGTTTTTAGTCGGCGTACTGGGCCGGTAGTCGCAGAAGACGCGACAATGGGCTTAAAGGATGTTTTTGAGCGTTCGCCTCTGGGAATGGTGGGGTGCTTTTTTGCAGGTCTGCTGCTGTGGTCGATGCTAGGTATGTTGCCTGTTTACGGTGCCGCGAAGGGAATTGCCGGCTTTGAGCTTACTTTGTTGAGTGGAGCCGCGGTTCTCGGTTCCTTCTTGATGCAATACCCCGTGGGCTACCTATCTGATCGTTATGATCGCCGTACAATAATCGCTGTCTTGATTCTCGTTTCGCTTCTGGCAAGCCTCGCTTCTCCTCAGGCGTTAGGTGCTAACTTGTGGTTGCTCTTACTTTTAATTGCTGTGAGTGCAGGGATTTTTGGGTCGCTCTACGCGATCAGTATTTCACAAACATTTGACAGTCTTAAACAGTCTGAGATGGGCGCTGCTATGGGCCCTTTGGTTATGGTGTATGCATTAGGTGCCATCGTGGGACCATTGTTGAGTTCTAATCTCATGCAGTTCGTCGGCCCTGACTCATTGTTTTACTTATTATTTGCGCTTCAAATCGTTTTGTTGAGCTACATTGTTTATCGCATCGGCCAGCGCGAAGCTCTGCCCATTGAGCAGCAGGAAGCGTTTGTTGTGCAAGGTGCTCTAGGTGGTGCAGGGGTTGAGTTGGATCCACGTACAGAATTTAATGAAACAGAACAAGCATTAAGTGCTGGTGCTGACCTAGCGGTCATTCTTGCGTTGAGTGAGCCGGATGCCGCTATCGTGTTGGCCGCTGAAATTGTTGAAGCCAACCCAATCGAGTTGCTTTCGATGTCTTACGCTATGGCACAAATTGAAGGTGTAGACAGCAAGGAGCTCATGCTTGCGATGAGTCGGATAGTACCCGAGCGACGCACAGAGATTGCAGAAACAATTGCAACTGCTTGGCCAGAGGGTGCAACCGACATTGTGACTTGGTTACTGGACGAAGGCGCGAGCGATGCGCACGAGGCGATTGCAGGCATGGCTCAAGCGGTGCCTGATAGAGGCTCTGAAATAATCGAAGCGGCGATTGATCAGTTCAGTGATTCGGACGCTGAGCCTTCCATCGTGCAGGACTTTGTAGAGAGTTATGTTGAAACGATAGGTGAATACGTAGACAATCTGCGCCCTGCAGATCGCGAGGATGATAATTCCAGCGAACACCTGGCTGAAGTTTATGCGGCGGTCACTGAGGCGATGCCTGAACAATCTGTCGAACTGGCACAGAGCATGACAGAAGCCGTCCCAAGTGCGGCTTCTGAGGTGACAGAAGCACTGGTACAAGCCGTCACCGGTGATGACGATCAATACGATGAGCAAGCATCAGAAGCGATCACTCAGCACATGAGTAACTTGGCGGACGCGGTGCCAGAGCAAATGGAAGATATCGCCGCGTCGATTGTGGAAACGATGCCTGAAGCTGCTGAAGATGTTGATGAAGCGCTTCGTGAGTGGCAAGAAAATGAGTCAGAAACATCTGAAGAGACTGGGAGGCAACAACGCGACTAAGCGTTGAAGTTCGCGGCTGCAACTCTTCGTGAAGACCAGAGCAGCAGCCGCAGTTTTTTAAGCGAGTTCTTGCAAGCGTGCTTGCACAGCCTGTTCAAAACGATTCAAGGCTTCTCGGAGAGTTGTGCGTGAACAAGCCAAGTTGATGCGGATATAGTTTGCGTCCCCAAACGGCTCACCGGGCGAAAACCCCAGTCGAGCATGTTGCTCAAACCAAGTTGGTGCGTCGTTCAGGCGCAGATTAGAAATATCAATCCACGCTAGATAGGTCGCTTCTAAACGCGGCATGCGTAAACCGTCAAGTTTGTCGACCGACGTTTGCAAAAGATCTCGATTGCCGCGTAGATATTCGAGAAGTTGGTCGCGCCACTCATCACAATGTCGGTATGAAGCTTCCAGTGCAACATAGGACAAGGGCGTTGCGGGAGGTATGGCCCCTTTGGCGTGATAATTAAATTGAGCTCGTAATGTGGGGTCAGAGATGATGGCGTAGCTGCAGTTGTTTCCTGCAAGGTTATACATTTTGCTAGGACTCATCAGCGTAACAAGGCGATCGGTGTCCTCGGGGCACGCCACAGCCGTGGGGATGAAGGCGCGCTCTTCGTCCAGCACAATTCCATCGTGAATTTCGTCCGAGACAACGACTAAATCGTATTGGCGAGCGATAGCCATTACGGCTTGTAATTCTTCTGCGTCGAACAAGCGTCCTACGGGATTGTGCGGGCTACACAACATCAGTAACTTGGCCCGAGGGTTGGCGGCTGCTTTTTCAAGGGCGGGTATATCGAAGCTCCAGTGGTTGTCTTTTTCGCGCAGCGGAACATCCACCAGTTCGCGGCCTGCTGGCTCGGCAATCCCCAGGAAGTGATAATAGATCGGAGAGGACGTGATCATATGATCGCCCGCTTCGCCCCACGCTCGGCACGCGTTAGAGAGCCCAGACACCACACCCGGTAACCACACCAGCCACTCGGGGTCGACAGTCCACCCGTAGCTTTGTTTGAGGTGCTCTAGTGTCGCTTCCACAACACTATCCCCAGCGATGGTGTAGCCCAATGCAGGATGTTGCATGCGTTCCATCAGTGCATGATGAACAGGCGGGGGCATTGGGAAATCCATATCGGCAACCCACAGCGGGATGATATCGGTGCCCGCGTATTTGTCCCACTTGATGCTGTCGGTGTTCTTGCGGTCCAGTACGGTATCAAAATCGTATTGCATACTTAACTCTCAGGTGTTGTTGGTGCTGATAATTTTGGGTTGATCATCGAATGCAGTTTGTGCCACAGGCGTTTGTCCAGCATTAATAAGTTGCCAAAGATCACCAGTGCTACACCAAAGACTGCTTCTACAGGCCAATGGTAGCCTTCGAACAGCGTGGAAATGCCTAGCGCGACAAGTGGAAACAGCACCATCGCATAGGCGGCTCTGTCAGCACCCACTTGACCAACCAGAGACAAATAAGCGCCAAAGGCCAGCACAGATCCAAAGATACTGAGGTACAAAAGAGACAGAAGGTAAGTAGGTTCGCTGGAAAAGTCTAAAGGGATCCCAGCAAACCGCAAGTAAGCCATTGTTGCACCCGCACCGTATAGCATGCCAAAGGCGTTGCTTTGCAACAGTGGCATTTGCTCGGCTTGATTGCGCGCTGAAATGATATTGCCAATTGAAGCGAGATAGGTCGCTAACAGTGCAATGCCGATAGAAACATGAATACCTGCGTCGGTGCTCGCTGCACGAACTTCTGGCCAGAACACCAATGCTAACCCGACACAGCCAAGAGACGCACCAAACACAACGGGTAATGAGATCGGTCGGCGCAAAAACAGCGCGCCGTTTAGGATGTTCATACCGACGACACCTGCAAATACCACGGCCACTAAACCGCTGGTTAGGTCAGCAGTCACGGTATAGACCAAGACATAGTTGAAGGAAAATAGGGTGAGTCCCTGGAGAAAAATCCAAACATGCTGCCGCACGCTAAAGCGACAGCTCAGGCGTTTGAGAACTATCCAGACAAACAACACGGTGGCGGCCAATAGAAAGCGCCACATCACCGAAACGACCGGGGAGACATCACCCAATTGAAACCGAATTGCGTAGAAGGTTGTGCCCCAGATAAACACGGTGCTGAGGTAGAGGATAGGGGTGCTAAGGGTCATGCAAGAAAGTCCATGGGTGCTTGTCACGTGCAAGTTATCTGCAATTGTATTACTTTGACATAACCAGAACAGATACAGTGAAAAATTCTAGCGACCATAACAGATGACAGAAAGTAAAACGGTAACTAAAGACAGCTTCCTCTACGAACAAGTCGCCGATCAAGTTGGCGCGTTGGTGAGCAGTGGCGCCTTGGGGCCAGGCGATAGAGTGCCCTCGCTGCGTGCGATGAGCCGAAAGTACAAGGTTAGCATCGCCACGGTGATGCAAGCCTATATGCAATTGGAAAACAAAGGTCTTATCGAATCGCGGCCGCAGAGCGGGTTCTTCGTTCGGGAAGCACGTGGTCTGCCACAGCCAGTGCATCCTAGCCCAGCACCGCGCCGGCCACACCGGGTGCAGTTTGGCAACACAGTTGAGACCATCTTTGCGCTGGCCAATCAGCAGGATATCGTGCCCTTGGGCGTCGCGAATCCCGCGGCGTCGCTGTTGCCCGTTAGAGGTTTATCCAGTGCACTGCGATCTGTCGTGAGCAAGCACGCCGACGAGGCTGTCAGTTACAACTTTCCTCCGGGAGTATTGAGTCTGCGTAGGCAGTTAGCGCTGCGTTTGACCGGTATTGCGGGTGAAGTGGATCCTGAACAGATTTTGATCACTAATGGCGCCACAGAGGGATTGATGGTGGCGTTGCAGACAGTGGCTCGACCTGGGGACGTGATCGCTGTCGCAACACCTTCTTATTTCAGTGTGCTGCAAATGATTGAGCGCCTCGGAATGCTGGCGCTAGAGATTCCCAGTCGAGCTGATACTGGCATTTGTCTCGAGTCATTGAACATGCAATTGCGCAAACGCAAAGTCAGCGCGGTTGTCTTGAGTGCAAACTTTAGCAACCCCACTGGCGCCTTGATGCCAGAGGAGAATAAGCGAGAATTAGTGCGCATGATGGCCGACTTCGATGTCCCATTGATTGAAGACGATGTTTTTGGTGACCTCAGCTTCGAGTCTGACCGGCCACGCATGTGCAAAGCCTACGATAAAACGGGCAGTGTCATAACCGTTTCATCGTATTCTAAAACGTTAGCGCCTGGCTTTAGAGTGGGGTGGGTAATGGGTGGGCGCTACCATCGAGCAATCATGCAGCAAAAACAATTGAATAGCTCTGCCACGAGCTCACTCACGCAGCTAGCTGTCGCTGCGTTCCTCGAAGAAGGCTATTACGACAGGCATCTTATTACTTTGCGTCGTGCTTATCGGCGTCAAGTGGGACAGTTGCGTTCCGCAATTGCATCGAGCTTCCCCCAAGGCACACGGGTATCCGACCCCCAGGGTGGCTTTGTGACATGGGTGCAAGTGCCTGGCAACATTGACACTCAATCGGTGTATCAGCTGGCACTTAAACGTGGGGTGAGCATCACACCTGGGTTTCTGTTTAGTACGACGGGCAAGTACCAACAATTTATGCGCTTGTGTGCCGGGCACCCTTGGGACGAACGCATGTCACAAGGCATTGTTACGCTAGCGGATGTTGTGCGTGAGGTCGGTGAACAATGAAAATAAATAAAATGATTGCTTTGCTCGCGCTTTTTTTATTAAGCGCTTGTGATTACACGGTCAGTGGCTGTGAAGGGGCGTTTTGTGTCAATGCCAGCACTGGCCCTCATGTCCTTGAATATTGTGACGCCACAGGCCGTTGTACAACTCGCTGCCCAGATGCTCAAACGGTTGATGAAAGCATGTTGCGAGAAATAACGCTCGCTCGACGTCTGGTTAAATATTGCCCCGCAGAGCATTCGGTTGCTTTTCCAAACATGACATTCGATCAAACCCTAGACAGCGCGGCAAGCAGCCATGCAGCTGATATGGCAAAAAACAATTTCGTGTCTAATACAGGCTCGGATGGCCTTAATGTTTTTGATCGAGTCGATGCCTTGGCAGGCGATGGTTTTTCACTTGATAAGCAATTGGCTCAATTGGTGGTGAGTGGTTTTTCAGATGCCGCTGATGTGGTGGATTACTGGCTAGACAATCCAGCGCATTGCGCCGTTTTGTTGTCGGATAAATACAGCCATCTAGGAGCGTCTTGTGCCGCAGCAGTGGGTGAGCAAACTCGTTGGAGTGTCGTTTTAGGCGGGTCTACTCGTTAAGTACTGCTAATTTGTGGGACGATGAGTCTATAGAGTTTACTTGGTAGACATATACGAACGCAGGTAAAGGTAGGTGACGCGCCGGTGCGTACAAAAATTTTTAGCCGATTGGCTTATGTCACCGATGGAATGGAGAATTAGATGAAGGCCCAACCACTGATAGCGGTACAAGATGTAGAGGCCAGTAGCCAGTGGTATCAGCGTGTCCTTGGTCTTAAGAGCGGACACGGTGGTCCCGACTACGAACGACTGCTGTTTCACGACGAGATTGTATTGCAGCTTCACCGTTGGCAGGCTCACGAACACCCTCATCTGGGGGGCTCTCAGTCTGAACGCAATGGCAACGGTGTCGTGCTTTGGTTTCAAAGTGACAAAGTACTGATCAGTTATCAAACAGCAATCCAACAAAATGCCAAGGTGCTAGAGCCTTTAAAGCTGAACAGCCAAGCGAATCATCGAGAATTTTGGCTCGCTGACCCCGACGGGTATGTGGTGGTTGTGGCGGGCGCTTATGGCGATATTGAAGATTAAATACACTTATAAATAGTTTTTAAGCTTAGGGGATAAATATGTCTGCAATCAATCTGGATCAAAAGCTCTCGTTATTTAAAGAGCACTGGCAACCCAAAACTGTCGCAGAGTTTAACGGCCACGACATTATGGTGGTTAAAGTTCTAGGTGAATTCAATTGGCACAGCCATGCTAATACTGACGATTTTTTTATGGTTCTATCGGGAGAACTAGTTCTACAGATGCGGGATGGTGATGTGCGGCTTAAGCCTGGAGAGTTGTATGTGGTTCCTAAAGGTGTGGAGCATTGCCCGCGGGCCGAGCAGGAAACACATTTGTTATTGATAGAACCGTCTGGTACACCTAACACAGGTAGTGAGGCGACAGCTGCAAAGCGTGAGGCGCTTTAATAGATTATGGCCACGTCAGCGGTATACCCAGTGCGGGCAATCTTGCTCGCTTAGGAATACTTCGGCATTTCCCCCTTTCAGTAATGCAAGCGTGGCGAGAAACCCTGCTTCTATGCATTGGCCGCGTCCTACCGTGACGCTATCAGCCGCACCTTTTACAGGCCATCCGGTCCGTGGGTCGAGCACGTGGCCATAGCGTATACCGTCTTTGACCAAAAAGCGTTTGGCGCCGCCACTTGTCGCTAAGCTTCCTGCAGCTAATTCTATTGCGGCAGATGTTTCGTCAGACGCGTGGCTTTCGATGCCGACTTGCCAAGCTCTTGCACCTATGGGCGGCCGATTTGCGCGCAAATTGCCACCAAAGTTAATGAGTACTGGCACATCGCTCAGTTGGCTAGCAATGCCTGCTGCACGATCGACAGCGTACTTCTTGCCAACTCCGCCAAGGTCTATCTCCATGCCTTCGGGCAGGGTTAGATTCCTACCGTCCCATTGGCACTTGCACCAGCCCACCAATGGCAGCAAATTATTGACTTGAGCAACGGAGGGAATCTGATCGCTGCCGTCGAAGTGCCAGATGCGCCTCAGCACTCCGCTAGTGATATCAAAAGCTCCGTCACTCAATTGCCAGCAAGTGTTAGCAAAGTTGAGTAATCCGGCTAGTTCCTCGTCGACTTCTACTGATTTTCCACACGCGTTGTTTATGCGATAAATCGCATTGTTGGATTGATATCGAGAGTAGGTGTCTTCGATGCGCCACGCCTCTGCGCTGATTGAATCTGCCATGTGGAAGGCGAGTTTTGGGTCTTCGCTATGGATGATTACTTCGCAAGGGCTAGCCATTGCAGCAAAACGCCCGGAAAACCCGGGCGCTTTGGCATTAAAGTCGAGTGAGCGTGGTGTTTTTGATGCCGTCATAGGCGCGATTAAATCACGCCGCGAACATTGGTGGCAAAGGGCTCAGCCTTCATAAAACCAACGACACGATTGCCGCGTTGTTCTTCTCCGTTTTTATTGAAAAACAAGATAGCTGGAGGACCAAATAGCCCGTACCGTTTGATAAGCGCTTGGTGGTCTTTGGTGTTGTCCGTCACGTCCACTTGTAACACCACAAAGTTGCTCAGCGCCTCTTGCACTTCTGGGTCAGTGAAGGTGAAAGCCTCCATCTCTTTGCATGAGACGCACCAGTCAGCGTAGAAGTCGAACATCACAGGTTTGCCCGCAGCGCTTGCGGCGGCAATTGCGCTGTCGAGCTCGGCAATGCTATCCACCATTTCAAAGTGCAACTCGTCGCTAGCTTGAAAAGCACCACCTGATATGCCAACACTACCAAGAGGTTTGAGTAGGCTTTTGCTCCCACTTGCGGCACCAACCAAAAGTAACGCACCGTAAATTAACAGCACAACACCCAGTCCACGCCAGAGCTGGTGCCACCCACTTTTACCCTCTGCGGGTGAGCTTAATGCGCCCATGTAGACACTGCTAACGATCAGTAGCATGGCTGACATCGCCAAAATGACTGTCGCTGGAAGAATGCGTTCTAGCATCCAGATGGCCATGCCGATCATCAATACGCCAAAGACAGACTTGACCGCATCCATCCAAGCCCCTGCGCGCGGTAAGAATTTACCTGCCGATGCTCCTATCAGGAGTAATGGAGCACCCATACCTAGGCTCAAGCTAAAGAGTACCAACCCGCCTTTGACAGCATCTCCACTCTCGGCAATATAGACCAGTACCGCCATCAGCGGTGCAGTGACACAAGGGCCAACTATAAGAGCAGACAAAAACCCCATAACGCCAACGCCGGCATAGTTTCCACCGTTTTGGTTGTTGCTGAGTTTTGTAAGTTTTGACTGCAGAGCGTTAGGTATCTGAAGCTCGTAAAAGCCAAACATAGAAAAACTTAGTGCGACAAACATCGCGGCGAAGGTATAAAGCACCCACGGTGTTTGAAACCAGATTTGTATATTTTCTCCTGAAAGGCCGATGAGCACGCCTAGGATCGTATAGGTGAGTGCCATGGCGAGTACATACACGGCACTCAGTCCAAGTGCTTTACGTGTCGAAATGTCTTCGCCTTGTCCAACGATGATACCCGACAGAATAGGAATCATGGGGAACACACAAGGTGTGAAAGCCAATAACAATCCCAATCCAAAAAATGCAAGCAGTACCAGAGCAATATGGCTATCGCGCATTTTTGCGGTTAGTCGGTCTTGCTCTGAGACAGGAGCTTCTTTAGATACTGTTGCTGCGTCCGAAACCTTGATTGCTGCTGCAGTTTTGATTTCGCTAATGTCTGCTGTGCCAATCGGCATGTCAGCTGGTAGTGTCAGAGCCATCTGTTGTGGAACATAACAGACGCCAGCATCTGCACAGCCTTGGTATTTTATGTTGAGCTGAGCTCCGCTGATATCACCGGTGTAAGGCAAATGCATGACAACGTCATTGCGGTAAACTTCGACGTCTCCGAAAAACTCGTCAAATTTTTCTTTGCCTTTTGGCAGAGAGGGAGTTGCCAATTGGCCGCTGGCGCCAACTAATTCAAAGTCGAATTTGTGTTTGTAGAGATAAGTTGCAGGGTCGATTGTCCAAGCTAGCATGGGCACGCCGTTGCTACCTTGCATTAGCTCTACTTGAAACGCCTCTTCAGGATCGGGGATAGGGCCATTTAGATTGTCAGTAGCTAGTGCCCCAAAATCGAATGTAGAGCCGCTATTGGCTATCGAACTCGATGAAGACATGCTAGTGGAGGACAAATTATTCGCGGAGATTACACTGGCAAATGGCATGCTAGTCGACGCCGCAACTTTAGCGGGTAAGTCGACACTAACGACTTGGACGATCGGTGGGTAACAAATCCCCAGGTCTGCACAGCCCTGTGATTTGACCGCCAGCTCTATTTTGCTTGCCGCTGAAGGACGTTGGCTGAGTGGCACTGTGATAGCCAGTTTGCCTCGGTGCGTTTCCATTTCTCCAAAAAACGCGTCGTTCTTTATTTTGCCTGGCGGGATTTTGATGTCACCGACCACTACCCCAGCAGTGTTACTGCTTACGCTTATTTTGTCGTGGTACATGTAGTACTTTTCGACAATATCAAAGCGAATGCTAACTGAATCCGCATTTTGCACTTTTGCACTAACCGGGAAGGCTATCTCTGGCGCAAGCGGCTCTTGGTCGGCAAGAGCCGAGAAGCTGCCCAACGTCAACATTGTTAGAGCAACTAGATTTTGAGTTAAAACGCGGAACATAAGTATCTCAAATTTAAAAAATAGGTATTCATCACACTTTATCGATACTCAATTTGGGTATCGTTGGGTAAATCGCAGCTAACAGATTGCAGTTACAAATCGACATGAAAACGCATGACTACTGCCTGCATGTCAGGTACTAAAGTCAAATTTTGCAGAGCACCAAATTTATCGGCTGGCTCCTCAGGTAACTGCAAGTAATACTCCAAACTCTCCTGCCAAGGCTTGTTGTTATCTCGACCATAACTAAGACCAGCGGTCGTCGCGGTCATGTTGCCTACACGAGAATCAGAAGAGGCAAATAGTTCGGTGTTTCCGCAGCAGGTTGTTCACCTTCTTTGAAGAAGGGTGTATAAAATTCTGCTGCCTGCTGAGTGTAGTATCGCAACCTTGGCTGGCACCAACCGCCACCTAACGGCATACGATAACTGAAAACTAGCGTGTGAGATTTTACTCTCCAGTCGTCCTGCATATATCGGTATGAGGTGTTAAAAACCGAGCCTTCAATATTGCGTTTGTACTGGGCGTAGACACTCTGACGCGTGCGGCTTTCTGGCCGATTCTCGTAGAGGGCCAATGACAGGTTGCTCGCGGAATCGGCTAAGATGGGATCTCCATTCGCATCGACTGCGCTCAATATTTTGTAGGGATCGTTTTGGTATCCATCACTTGGACTTGGCCCGAGACTGAGTTGTAGTACGCTATCTCGGTCAGTAATTTGAGTAACGCCAAAAAGTACGTCGGTGATGTTCTTCTTTTCATCACGGTTGGCGTTGCGATCATTGTCGTCCACGTCTTCTTCATTCGCTACTGGAATAGCTGCAAACGCGGTCGGCACTCCTCCTACTGGACTGACCGTGTCATTTGACAATGAAATTCCTGCGCTAAGTGTTGTGTTGTTTGTGTTGAATTCTCTCGCTAGTGAGGCGCTGCCTCCCATCGAAAAATAGTCGTATTCGCTGGACGCATTAGCGGCAAGCGTTAACAAAAAATTGCTGGGCAGTGGCCGGCTCCAACCCACATTGAACGACGCACGCGTGTCCTTAAAATACTCATCTAGCGGCGCATTACCTGGAGCGACCGAATAGGCCCCATTCCCAGATGGGCCTGTGAACGTTTGCGGGTTGTTGGAAGGCACTGCTCCATCCGGTGACGCGCCAGTCAATGCGTCTAGCGGCAGTCTCAATGTTAAGGTTTCGTCTGTGTCGATATTGCGGGTTAGCTGTAGCGCTGGTGCGATAGCGGAAACCCGGCCATCGGTTTCACTGTAAAGCAAAAAAGCTGCTTCTGCGTCCCAGACTTTTCCGCCAAGATCGTAGTCCAGCAACCCTGCTTGTGAGGAGTTACTCGGCAAAGCACTGGCCGCCGCTGTCGACGCGAGCGAAATATCGAGCTTCTTGTTTAAGCTTCCCATCAGTTACACCCACAGCCGCCACCCGAAAATCCTCCGCCACCACTGGAGGCCTCCTTGCTGAAATAGATACGCTCATCGAAAACGGTTTGCATGGGGTTGCCTCCGAGTGACATGTCATTACGAGCCAAGGTGCCGCGTTCCCAAGGTTTGACCCCTAGACTGCTACAACCAGTGACGACGAGCACATCAGAGATAATAGAGAGACAACGCATCAGATTTCCTCCGCCAATTGATCTTCAATGGATTGGCGTAGGGCCGGTGCGTCTTTCAATCTAAAACCCACATGGGAGCTGATGCGCTCTCCGTTGCGATCAAAAATCACGGAGTAAGGCATGCCGGTTGCGCCGAGTTTGGCCGCAATGTCGCCCAGTGGATCGGTGATGATCGTGAAGGAAGGTTGGCTAACTTCTAGAAATTTTGCTGCGTCGGCAGGCTCGTCTCCCGTATTGACCGCCAGTATGACAAGCCCTTGGTCTTCAAGGTCTTGGTGCATTTCTTCCATCCAAGGGAACGATGCACGACAGGGGGGGCACCACGACGCCCACAAGTCCACGTAGACCACTTTGCCCGCGTAGGAGCTCAGGTCTAATTCAACAGCTTGAGCTGTTTGAGTATTAATGAGGGTGCTGCCTACCAAAGCAGCTGTCACTAAAAATTGTTTCATCATGGGATCTCTTCGCAGCAAGTTGGGCAATCTTTTATAAGATTGGTTCAAAGCTTAAGCTGCTTGGCTTAACCCAATGTTAAGAGATGGAGGCTTGAGTGGGTTTCCGATTCAAAAATGGGACAAGTTCACTGCTCAGCATTGTTATATTCAATAAAGATGATCTGAAAGTCTATAGCGCGTTTTTTAAGCAGACTGGGGGTCAAGATGTTTCGCCTGATAACTAGCAAATTGAGCTTAAGTAACTGATTAATAAAGACTCTGCGACGGGATTGTCTCGGCCAGTAGGGATGATAATGTCTGCGTGCTGGCGTGAGGGGATCACATACTCTTGGAGCATAGGCTCTACCGTCTCGCGGTATTGTCGACGAATGTCTGGTTCTAGTCGGCCGCGTTCGGTGATATCCCGTTGAATGCGACGATCAAGACAAATTGCATTCTCGGTATCTAGGTACACCTTAATATCTAATTGTTGACGCAATTTTTCGTGCGCCAAGAGCAATATTCCTTCAATTAAAATGACCGGCGCAGGCTTTAAAGTCACTTTTTGTTGGGTGCGGGTATGGTTGGCGAAATCATAGCAAGGGCCCTCAGCCAAATTGCCTTGCTTGAGCTTCATCAAGTGTTCAGCGAGCAGACCATGCTCGAGGGAATCAGGGTGGTCGTAGTTGACCAGTGCTCGATCGGCCAGCGAGATATGGCTCTGATCACAGTAATATGCGTCTTCAGCCACGAGCGTTAAACGCTCGGCGAAATGTTGCTGCAAGCGCTGACATAAAGTGGATTTACCAGAACCAGAGGGTCCGGCAATGCCGATAACAGTACAGGGCTTGGTCATTTTTATCCTCTTTTTAAAGCTATAGCCACTTGGGTGCTGTGCGCGTGGCTGCTTGTGTTGGCTGGTGGACTTACTTTCGCATTAGGCTGTGCATATTAGCCTATATAATCAGCTGTTCGGGTGGTGTCTGATCTTAATTTTGTCCCACCTTCTAACCTTATCTTTGGCTGCAACTAACTGGGCCAGCTCTGAAAGGGAATCGTTGTGAGCAAACCTGACTATGAACAGATTATTGATGCAGAGACATGGGCTTTTATTCGCCGCACCAACGACTATTACCCACCAGACACTATCGATGCGAGCGTAGAACGTCAGCGCGAAATTTACGACGCGATGTGTCGTGAGTTTTTTGCCGGGCTTCCGCAAGGTGTGATGGCAAAAGATCAGGCTGCTGATGGCGTACCTGTCCGCGTCTACACGAGTGCAAGTGCTGCGCAAAGCGTGCTGCTGTACTTTCACGGTGGTGGCTTTGTCGTTGGAGGACTGCAGAGCCACGATGACGTTTGCGCCGAGTTGTGCTGTCGTACAGGTTGCACTGTTATTAGCGCAGATTATCGGCTATGCCCTGAGCATCCGCATCCGGCGGCTTATGATGACGCG
Source organism: uncultured Granulosicoccaceae bacterium (assembly GCA_937965695.1). Taxonomy (GTDB): domain Bacteria; phylum Pseudomonadota; class Gammaproteobacteria; order CALCKW01; family CALCKW01; genus CALCKW01. The sequence continues at coordinate 150,679 of CALCKW010000012.1, read as the reverse complement.
ATGACAGCCTATCGTTGGGTGACGAAAAACTACAACTTGCCTTTGATTTTGTGCGGTGACAGTGCTGGCGGAAACCTCGCTGCAGCAGTGGCGCACAGTAGTCGTGGCGATATCAATGCTCCGGTGGGCCAAGTGTTGATTTATCCCGGACTGGGTGGAGATCGCACAAAAGGCTCTTATGTTCGCCATAGCGATGCACCGATGCTCAGTACGCGAGAGATTATCTTTTATGAGCAAATGAGACTCGGCACAGCCAGTAGCGAAAACTACACAGACGACCCGCGATATGCGCCGTTATGGGACACCGATTTTTCAGGTTTGCCAAAGACGGTTGTATTCACAGCAGAATGCGATCCACTTTGTGACGATGGCGAAGTGTATTGTAAAAAGCTCATAGAAGCAGGCGTTAGCGCTGAAAGTATTGAAGAAAAGGGCTTGGTGCATGGATATCTGCGCGGACGTGGAAGTGTGCAGCGCGTGCGTGAAAGTTTTGATCGTATTTGCACGGCAATTACAAATATGTGTCTGTCGTGAAGTTAAATTTCCCCATTGATCGTAATGAATGGCAATCAGACGCGTGCATTCGTTTATCTCGATCTCATCCGATTTGAAAATAATCGTGTCAGGAGAATTAATGTACAGAATACTGCAGAGCTTTTTGTTACTCGCCCTTTTGAACGCCTGTGCTAGTACCGCAAAACAGCCGCTGCTAGATCCGTCGGCATTTAGCGATGCATACCTTGAGCGCTTAGAACAACGCGCTGTTGGTTTCAGCGTCGAAAAGAAAACCGGATTGGAGATGACGCTGATAAGTCCCAACGGGTCAGATTTTTCGATTTACCTGGGTAACGCTTATGCAGCGTATCAACGTGATCCGTCGCAATTGAACGCGATACTTGAAGAAACTATCAGTAGCATTAGTCACGTCATTGAGAACGAAACAAACACTGAGCTACGAATTGATCAGGTAGTCGCTGTCGTTAAAGGCAAGGACTACATCGGTGATTCAAACAGTTCTTTACAATTGTCTGGCGGTGGAGCAGACGGAAACATATTATATTTTGAACCTCTTAACGATGAGTTGGTTGTTATTTATGTGCAAGACAATCAACGCAGCGTGCGACTCTTAGATCGGAAATCAATACTATCCTTGGGCTTACAACCTGAGTTACTGCGCAAACATGCTGTTGCAAACTTAGGCAGACGATTAACCGGCGTTCAAACGCGTGAGAATAAGGGCCTGTATTTATTTGAACTCGACGGATTTTACGAGGCAAGTTTAATGCTAATTGACGACATTTGGCAGAGCCCGGCGCTAAAAGTAGACGGTGAAATTGTTGTTGCACTGCCTGCGCGCGACGTGTTGATGGTGACAGGTAGTAATAACAAGAATATCGATTTTATGCGCGCTACAGCCGCTAAAGTCGCTCGGCAATCGGCGTACCCTATATCGCCAAAGTTGTTTCTAAGGCGAAAAGGCGGCTGGCAGATATTGCCCGTAGAGAATGAGTAACTTCGTTTTTGTTCAAACTCTAAAAAACTTGCACTGTTTAAATGATGTAGTCAATTTCCACGGTATCCAAACGATTATTTTTTGCAGTCGCTTTGGGGATCTGTTTTTTTGGATTCACTAGTCCAGGGATAAATTCTAGCTCTGATGCTTTTAGCCAAGTTTCTTCGGGGTTGGCGACATCGGATACCAGTGCCTTTTGTATGCGCAGACGATAGAGTGCTGCTGCCGCTAGTGAACAGAGAATAGGTAACGCGCCCAACGAGTAAATGCCGTGGTGGGTATAAGTAGCAATAGGTAGGTATGGAGCGACGGATAATAAAGCACTTGCCATGGCAATCCATGCTAATACAGGCTTGTGTTTATGATAGCTGAGCAAGTAACTAATCGCTAAACCAATAATGATTAACATCAGAAAACTGCGTGCGGCACGGGTGGCGATTTGGTAGTTGTTTGTGCTTTCTGCGCAATAAGAACTGAAACTGCCTGTTGCACAAAATACTGTGTGAGTGATAGGAAAAAATATGTCGAAAAAATTGAGCATCGACTTTTGCAGCACTTGTGTGGGGTTATTGCTCGCGTGTTCTATCATTGATTTGCGCAGTTGGTTGTCCACGCTTGCATCAGTTACACCCCAATACTCAATCATCGATAGCTCGGGATTTTCAATGCCTCCCATGCGCAACGCGTTTAGCTCAGTGGTTTGATCTTCACGGTAGTCACCAATGCCGATTCCCCAGTAACTATTGCCCAAAAAGTAAGTGAACCCGGCACCACTGGTTGACAACTCCGCTCGATCTAGTCCCGCCGCGTTTCGAGTGGCCCACGGGCTGAGTGCCGTTAACGTTAGCGCCGCAGTCATGACCAAAAAGCTTAACATTTTCCACTGGCGAGCTAGCAGCATTGCTAGGGTGCTAAGAAAAAACATAGCCGAACACACGTAAACACCGGTACCGTGCGCAAAGCAAATTGCTGTCGTCAAGGCTGTGATCTGTGCAAATTTCTTAAATAGGTGGGCAGAAGAAAGTTGGTTGTACTGCCGAAAATTTTCGCAGAACTGCAAAAGATAAAAACAAATAGCCGTATAGAAAGCCATTTGCATGATTGCACCGAGTGGAGAACTGACAAGTCGAAGAACCCAAGGATTGCAGACCAACAGCGCCATGGCTATGGTGCCTACGATTGCTTGCGGGAAGAGCAATTTGCAGATTCTGCGAGTATAAATACAGGCCGTGAGCAAGAAAAGGCTGTTCAGTACAGCGACACCTGTTTTGAGCAATGGCTCAGAAAAACCCATCAGTGGCACCAGTAGCGCTGGATATAGCGGCGCTCGATGAAAAACGGTGCTGCCTTCTGTGCTGAACCGGTAGCCTTCACCGTTGTAGAGACTGCGAGCGAGCTCTAGGTATCCGTCGTGACCCGCCCCGCCAAATTTTCCGGCGAATCCGTAGCGCGGCAATAGGATAGCAATGCACAGGCTAGCGGCTAAAGTCGCCAAGAAGACTAAGGCATAGAGCAAGAAATTAGTTTCTTCTGTCTGCGGATTACTAGATCGGTTGTGATTCTGAGTGTACATAACGTTAGATGTGAGCATTTTTCACCTTAATATTCGATGTCTTGAACAGCTTTGCTGCACGTAAGACGATTTTGGTCGAACGCTATTCATCGTTCGGGTGATCGAACATCACCAGACGTAGTTTCAGGAGTTCCGGTTTAGTTAACCAGATATCCAGAGCCCAACGAGTTGGACGTCTACAAACTTCTTAAAAATGCTTTGCTCAGCGAATAGATTCACAATCTTTCATTAAGCGTAGCTGTTCTTTGGCCATGTAGTTAAAAGACTCTCGTTTTTTTAAGCGCGATATGCACGTAAATGTGCACATCGTCATTTTTATGGATGAGACATGGCCTGAAGTTGGAAAAATTAATCCGATGAGTCGGTGTTTTTTTGAAAATCTTTTTTTGCCGTTTTGAGTTTTAGGTAGCAGATATATGGCCTATACATAGAAAATAGGGTGTGCTTGTTTAGTACTACCTAGGGAAACTCAGATCAAGTCATGCTCGCGCCGTCGATGCGCTAAATTCGGCCCAGCCGCGTTGTGAATCTTGTCAATAGCACCACTATTGCCGTCGATTCGCGGTTTTCTGGATCCAAATTTTTCATGCCGACATCACTGACCGGACTTAATCTGAGTCTCCCTAATATTTTTTACGCTCTTGCGAGAGAAGCAAAGTCCGGATTCACTGAGGTAGACGGTTATTACTATTAACGAAAATACATGCATTGATCACTTAGTGGTTACAGCAGCGTCGCTAGAAGCAGGGGTTGAATATGTTGAAACGGCCTTGGGGGTTCAGCTGCAAAATGGTGGGCAGCATTTGCGCATGGGGACGCACAATAAACTGCTAAAGCTAGGTGAAGACCTCTACTTAGAGGTGATTTCAATTGATCCAGGAATGAACCCGCCTGACAGGGCGCGCTGGTTTGCCCTTGATTGTTTGGCTAACGATTCCCAGCCGTCGCTTGCTACTTGGGTTGTACAAACTAAAAATATCGAGTATGCAGTCGCTTCTTCTCCGATTGATCATGGGGTTATTGAACCGATGTCGAGAGGGGATTTGCGATGGCTAATCACTATCACTTCTGATGGCGAGCTTGTATTGGACGGAACGGCACCAGGGTTGATCCAGTGGCAAGACGCACACCCTGCAAACGCAATGGAGGAATCGGGTTGCCGATTAAAATGCTTAGAGGTGTACAGCCCTCACGTGGGTCAACTCAATGCATTTTTGGAAAAACAAAAATTTAAAGGTCAATTATTGGTGCATGGGTTGCCTGCAGAAGAAAGGGGTTATATCCAAGCACAAATCGAAACTCCTCAGGGCCTGCGCCTATTAGGTGACAAATGATGCTACGCTTTGTCATAGCAGCCTATTTGGCTTTAAGTTTGAATGTAAGAACTGTGTTGGACACTGATGTTATTTGGGAGCTCGTTCGTGAATGTGAAGGTTGTTGTGGCTATTTTGACAGTTTTTGCGGTCAATACTGCGCAGGCTAAAAACTGTAAAGACAGCACGACTTTTGGGTCTTGGTTCGATGGAGAAATCGTCGCTGAGAACCCAGACGGAGAAGACTACGCGGCCGATTCTGGAGCGATAGCGATGCTAGGCTGTACTTGGTTTCACGGTCGAAGCTATCGATACACCAGTAATTTTTCACTGGGATATCGATATCAGTTGGATAAATCGGGTAAAGGTCGAAGCAAAGGAGCGTTTGTAGAAGCGAGTTTGGGTGCCCATTTTGGGCCCTTAGTGTTGGGTGGAGGCGGCATGTTTCAATTTGACAGTAAAGTCGTTGATTTCGACGGCTTAAGAACAGAAATTGAACCGTCAGCTGGCGCATTTGCCTTTGTTGGTCTTGAGATAAAGCCAGGGCTCGAGCTTCAAGTAAGGCAGCACTATATGCCACTGGAAAGCGAGAGTGGCGTTGAATATGAAGCCGCTAAGTACGGTATATTTTTACACCAAGCATTCTGACCCTATGCCATTTAGGGTTGCACTATTGGCGGCGCCATGTGCGCAAGGTCGTTGAGTATAGGGCAATCAGGTCTGCTGTCGCCGGCGCAGGTCTGCACTAGGTTGGACAGTGACTCTCGCATGCTTTGCAGTTCTGCCAACTTTTGATCAATGCGCTCTAAGTGTGACAACGCCAGTTTTTTTACATCACTGCTAGCACGGCTTTTGTCTTCAAACAAAGCGAGCAAATGACGACAGTCTTCTATATTAAATCCCAGCGAACGAGCACGGGCTAAAAATACTAGCTTATGTAAGTCTGTTTCTTCAAAGTTTCGATAACCGTTGGCATCGCGTTTTGGCTGGATAAGTGAGATCTCTTCATAGTAGCGTATCGTCTTAGTGGGTAAGTTCGAACGTTTAGCAATTTCTCCGATATTCATGACACACCTGTTGTTTTTAATGAGTGTTTAAAGTGTGTTTGTACGTTATGTAGTCGCAGAGCATTCAATAATACAAAAACACTAGACAATGCCATCGCCGCTGCGGCGAGAACGGGGGAGAGTACTGTACCGTTAATAGGATAGAGCACCCCAGCAGCGACAGGAATGAGAAAGACGTTATAGGCAAAAGCCCAGAAAAGATTTTGGTGAATATTCTGGAGTGTTCGGCGACTGATTTCGAATGCATTCACAACGCCGTTCAAATCCCCTGACATTAGCACCACGTCTGCGCTCTCTATGGCGACGTCCGTTCCCGTTCCTAGCGCGATGCCAACATCTGCGCTAGCGAGAGCTGGTGCGTCGTTAATACCATCACCTACAAATGCAAGTATGGTATTGTCTCCACGTAACTTTTTAAGCGCTTCTACTTTTCCATCGGGTAGAACCTCAGCGATAACCGTATCAATGCCGAGACGGCTTGCAATGGCTTCACTGGTCGCACGACTGTCTCCACTGATCAACGCAACCCTTAAGCCTTGTTTTAGTAACGTGCGTATCGCGGTTTTCGACGATTTTTTTAAGGGATCAGCAACGGCTATTGCAGCTTTCAAATGTCCGTCACCCGCAACATAGAGGGGCGTATAGCCTTTTTCAGCCCAAGAGGCTACCGTTTTTTTCAGGGGGGAAGTGTCTATCCCGCTCTGCGCCATAAGACGATCTGTGCCCACTATAAGTGCAGTGCCCTCCACTTTTGCCTGCAGTCCAAACCCTGGCAGTGCCAGAAAGTCTGTTGCGACAGAAAGTACGATGTTACGCTTGCGTGCAGCTGCCACAATTGCGCCAGCAATCGGGTGTTCGGATAGGGATTCAGCACTGGCCACTAAGCGTAGTATGTCCCTCTCATCGGCATTGATACATTTTGTCTCAATGAGTTTTGGTTGACCTTCGGTCAGGGTGCCTGTTTTGTCGAATGCGATAAGTGTGCTCTGATGTAACCGTTGAAGAGCGTCTCCTCGTCTAAATAGAACGCCCAAAGAAGCCGCCCGCCCTGTGCCAACCATTATGGAGGTAGGGGTGGCTAGTCCCATTGCGCAAGGGCAGGCAATAATGAGCACGGTTACCCCCGCAATTAATGCGTGCTGAATGACGGGTGCTGGGCCAACCAAAAGCCATATTAAAACGGCCAGCAACGCCAAACCTATAACGACGGGTACAAACCATCGTGTGATGCGATCAACTAAATCCTGCACCGGGAGTCTAGCGCCTTGGGCTTGTTCTACTAATGAAATGATATGAGCTAGTAGGGTGTCAGAACCTACTCGAGTAGCGCGAAATGTGAGGTTCCCATTGCGGTTGATTGTCCCTCCGGTAACCGAGTCCCCTGGTTCTTTCTCAATGGGTAGAGGCTCACCTGAGATCATCGACTCATCTACCCAACTACGGCCTGTCACTACCGTGCCATCAGCAGAGAAGCGTTCGCCTGGTCGCACCATCAACACATCGCCGACGGTAATTTGTTCAATAGACTGCTCGGCGAATTCTCCGTTTTTGAGTTGTACGGTTGCTGTATTTGTTTGCAGCTTGAGTAGCTGCCGAATAGCATCACCTGTGCGGCCTTTAGCGTGCGCTTCCAAATACCTGCCCAATAATATGAGCGGCACGATGACAGCCGCTGCCTCAAAATATATGGAGTGCTCGGCATGTATCAAGATATTAGGGAAAAAAGTGGCGATGCTGGACAAAAGCCAGGCAGCGCTTGTACCGATTGCGACCAGTGAATTCATATCCGGGTTTCGGCGCCATAAATTGGCAAAACCTTTTTTATAAAACGACAAGCCAGGGCCGAGCATGATTAAAGTGGTCAAAATAAACTGGATATAAAAGCTGTTCTGAGTGCCAAGTGTGGTCTCAATCCATGCGGCAATGCTAGGGATTAAATGGCTGCCCATAGCAAGGATAAACACAGGAAAAGCCAGTAATGCGGCGATGAGTAAACGACGGTATAAGGTTTTGGCTTCTGCTTCTCGGCGGTTGTTGAGAGTAGTCTGTGGTTGTTTTGCGCTAGACGGGTAACCAGCTGCAGTGAGGGCTTTGGCTAATTTATGCGCGTTAGTTGATCCGGTTGTTACCTGTACCTGAGCGGTCTCTGTGGCTAAGTTTACCTGCGCGTCAATAACACCAGGCTGCGCATAGAACATTCTTTCCACCGAAGACGAGCACGCTGCGCAACTCATGCCTTCGACAGTAAATGTTATCTGTTGTTGCTCTACGGCAAATCCTTCTTTTTCTATCGCATCGACAATGGGGCGCAAAGGCTGACCGTGTTGCAGGCACAGTGTGGCTGACTCAGCAGCTAAATTAACGTTGGGCTGAGACACATGAGGTTGCTTGCTTAATAGGTCTTGTACGCGAGCCGAGCAAGCACCGCAGCTCATCCCAGTAATGCGTAAATTTAGTTGAAAGTCTTCGGCCATCACAGCAACCCCGATATGTCAGGTGCTTAGTATGGAGGTTCCAGTGACTGGAATGTCAATAAGGTGGGATTGAATTCGATTTAAAATGCCCTTCTGTCCGGTAAAAGCACTGGCTAAGCGGTTGTAGAGCGCTGCACATCGGCCTGCCGGTGCAAGAGCTTCTCTACCGCGCCTTTCGCCGTTCGAGTGAGTTGCTGCATGGTTCCAAAGGTTGTTTGGTTTAGCTGGTAGCGTTCGCCCAGAATTTCGAGCATATCGAGCCACAGTAGTGCTGTCATTTCGGCGTCGGCCAAGGCGCGGTGGAACACGCCTTCGTTATCGAGCTGGCGCAGGTGAACGAGCGTACCGAGCTGGTGGTTGGGTGCGTCTGTGTACAGTCGTCGTGCTGCCAGCATCGAGCATGCAAAGGTGCCACTGTAGCTGCAAGCAGCGCGTTGCATCTCTGCGTCTAGAAAGCGCCGATCAAAAGAAGCGTTATGAGCAACCAAATTATGGTTATCTATAAATTCCGCGAATTCCCTTGTCGCGGATTCGCCATTGCCTGCTGAGTGCAGCATGCTGTTGCTTATTCCGGTGTAGTCTTCAATAAATGCACTGACCCGAAAGCCTGGGTTCATTAGCCGTTGAAATCGATCAGTTACTTTGCCTGCTTCAAGAAGCACTGCGCCGATCTCAATGCCTCTATCTCCTTGATCCGGCGACAGGCCAGTGGTCTCGTAGTCGAGCACAACGACGGTGTCTGCATTTCGGTTTTTCAAGGTGGTGCTCTCGGTAGAATTTCGTTGAATTTATTTTATCAAAGATAGTGACGTGCGAGCGAAGTAGTTGCTATCAACCGCCCTGCCAGCTCTGTTGGTGGTGCAAGTGGTCTGGCGGTCTCTATCCAAAAGAGAAAACTAGTGTAGTCTGACGGTGTATAAAAAGCCCTGCTTAGGTATTACTTAGACTGAATTAGCCATTAGATTTGAGAGGCTGTTTTAGCAAGGTAGTTGTACGAACAAAGTTAGCTCTATATGGAAAGAGAAGAGGTTAGTCACACTATGTTTATTGGGCAATTAGCTGCAGAGTCCGGTTTTTCAAAAGACACGATACGGTACTACGAAAAAGTAGGGTTGATACAGAGCAGTGGATACACTCGGCAGTCAAACAATTATAAAAATTATTCTTTGGAATCTCTAAGACGGTTGGAGCAAATAAGAGAATTGAAAGATGTGGGTTTTTCATTGTCTGACATCGTAGAGATGTTGGCGTCTTTTCAGCAAGCAAGCAATCCCTGTGATGGAATGCAAGAAAAATTGGCTTTTAAGATTGAGCTAATAGAGGAAAAAATTAGCTCTTTGGAAAAATTTAAAAAATCGATGCAGAGCATAGCGCGTGCCTGTGACAATAACTGTGATGTTAAAGACGGTCTTCCGTGCTGCATCACTAGCTCCTGATGTTTTTGTGTGTCAAGAGTCTTCGGGGACACTGTTGCTATTATCGATCTTGGTTCTTTTGTGTCTAAAAATTAAATAGATAAGAATCAATAGGCTAAGGACAAAAAATAGACCGGCGGCAATTTCAAAATAAACTGACAGACCTACTACGCCTGCTATACCCAATACGCCAAGCAAAGGAACTAGCGCGCAGCAACCGACACAAGCTATTGCCGTGTACCAAACATAGCGCATATTTTTTAGTGACTTCATCGTGGTTCATCTTTTGTGGGAAGAATAGAAATAATTCTAAACCGTGGACTGTACTCCACGGTCAAGAACGAAAAGGACTTCTGGATTTTTTTGCACTTGAGATTCTTGGGCACGCAACTTCAGTTTGCTAGCCTGATATTTTGGCTAAGCAAAGGATATTCATTGACGTTTCTTAGTGATAGTCTGGTGCTTGACCATAAAATAGAGTCAGTATATGCCGCCCAGAAAAGTACACCTCGTCAGTGCCGCCAAACAGCAAATACACCGCGTTTTTGATCCCTATGTTGCCGGCGATATAAACGACTCACAGGTTAAAGTGGCCAAGTTTGGTGAAGCGTTTGACTGGCATTCACACCCTAAAGAAGACGAGGGTTTTTTTGTTTTAAGCGGTCAAATAGCGATAGATTTTCGCGACGGAACTGTGGAGCTCGGTGAAGGAGATTTTATGGTTGTTCCCTGCGGTGTTGAACACCGTCCTCGCTCGCTTACCGTAGAGCCCATTGTGATGATGTTTGAGCCGACCTCGACACTCAACACAGGTAATGTGACCAGTGATCTAACGGTCGAGAAATTAAAGCAATTGCAGTTTGATTAGTCTTTGAAAGCGGCTAGCTAAAGGATGATGACGAACCCCACCCAACGACGGTGACAAACTCTATACGATGCGGGCCGCATGTCTCTTGCCGGAATAAGGTTTTGGATAGGCCCTAGCGGTTCTAAGCAGCTTGATCAGACCCGACAATGGAATAAGGGGCCTGAATTCAATGAAGCAGATGTTGGAGAGAACATGATTCTTGTTCAAAGCATGGGAATGGTTATCGAATCAGGAGGTTGAGCGAGCCAAGATGCGGAGAAACGAGAGCGTCTGGCTATTGCGATGTCTTGCAGGTAATGCTCGGTTTGTCGGCCGAGCTTTACTATTGAACGTTGTCTCTGTGGGGACAAGAGTTTTCGAAGGATTATCGGGGATATTTCCTTGGAATTGGCGCGCCCGAGAGGATTCGAACCTCTGACCCCCGCCTTCGGAGGGCGGTACTCTATCCAGCTGAGCTACGGGCGCATCGCACAGTGGCAGGACGATCCGCCAGTGTGTAAATGTTGCGAGTTTTCGGCCGTTAAACCGCTTAAGAATTAGCACGCGAAGTGGACTACTCTTGTCACGCAAGCCGCTTAGTTTAGCTCGCTTTAGTAAAACCGTCCATGCTGTGAGATTGTTCGACAACGAGCGGATAATTAAAGAGCATGATTGTGGTACTCCCGCGTCATTGCTAAAATTGCTTTTTTGAGTGCCACGTCGCCGCTTACAGGCAGTGATGCCGATTATACGATGTGACGTGACTCTGGGGTTCTTATGGATGGTGTTTGAGATCGGCCGTTATGGCCTTGTTGTCAAACTGCAGAACATTGTCTCAGGAATCTTATTATCCGTGGTAAATTAGAGCCTTAGAGGCTCGATTGCCTCGGTCGTCAGCCGAATTTTTTAGAATTTGAGGGTAATTCAGTGAGCCAATCTAGTAGCTCCGATAGTACGTTTGTAAAATTGTTTGCGATGGTAATAGGGGTTTTAGTCCTGTTTACTTTTGCCATCTACTTCATGGCGAATATGGTCGGCACTGGCGATAAACCGATGGATGAGTTTAAGCGTCAAGTATTGATTGATCGCGTGGCGCCTGCTGGCGCGGTTCGCACGGGTGACACCGTTGAGGCGGTTGTTGTCGCTGCTGCTCCAAAGACTCCTGCAGAGCTCTATAATATGTGTTCGGCCTGCCACGACTCAGGTGCTGCAAACGCTCCGCTTAAAGGAGATGCAGCTGGTTGGGAGGCGCGCAGTGCAGCTGCCGGTGGTATCGATGGATTGATCGCAAGCGCTATCGCAGGTAAGGGCGGTATGCCTGCTCGCGGCGGCACGGCGTTTAGCGACGAGGAAATGGCCGAAGTCGTTAAGTTTTTGGTAGGCCAGTAAGGCTCAACCGGAAGCAGGACAGACTAAAAACCCCGCCACGGCGGGGTTTTTTGTGCCTGCGTATCAAGCTAATCGCGACGCAGCTTTGGGTCTGATGCAATGGGTGTGGGGTAACGCTGCACGATCCAATAGCTTGATGCGACAAAGGTGAGAATAGTCGCGGCTTGTACAACGTTAGCAGCACGTTCGGTCATCAGCTCTATCTGCGTCGCTACAATAACAATGAGCAAAGCAAATTCACTGATTTGTCCCAGACGCACACCAATCTCTCCCGCTAAGCGTTCTTTTTCTTTCTCCTGCTTGAGCAGCACCTTGAAGGTCCAAGGTTTTGCAATAAGCATGACCAACGCCAAGCTACAGGCAGGTATCCATACCTGTTGGAACAGCTGCAGGTCGAACCCCGCTCCCAAGGCGAAAAAGAACATCACCAGAAAGAAGTCACGCAGAGGTTTGAGGCTCTCGGCGATGTAACGAGCAATCGGGTTAGCGGCAAGGGTAACGCCTGCTACAAAGGCGCCGATTTCATGGGATAGCCCCAAGAATTGCGCCAATTCAGCAACGCCCATGCACCAACCTATGGCCAGCAAGAAGATATATTCCTTGATCTGGTCAAACTTGCTGATCAGTCTCAGAAGAGCAAAGCGGGACAAGTAGTAAGCCACACCGAACAATGTCGGTAGCAACAGAGCCAGCAGCGCGATTTCGTTGACGGGATTGCCACCTTTGCTCAAGCCTTCAAGCAACAACAATGCAGCGATAGCGATCATGTCTTGAAGCAGTAAAATGCTGACGATGATCTCACCCATGCGTTGGTGATGTAGGGCGCTAGTCGGTAGCAGTTTGAGACCAATGATCGTGCTTGAAAACATCATCGCCGTGGCAATCAGCACGGAATCAGTCGTGTCAAATCCTGCTAGCCAAGCTATCCAATAGCCGATGGCTGCGAAGAAGGCGCTTGAAAGCCCTGTCACTATCACCGCTTCGCTGAAAAGTTTGTGCAGCTCGCGCAGCTCTAAATTAAGCCCGAGTAGAAACAGTAAGAAAATGATCCCTATATTGGCGATATCGGCGATCAAAACGGGATCGGGTACCCAGCCGAGTACTGAAGGACCGAGGAGAACACCCACGCCAATATAAGCAACCGTCAGTGCTTGGCGCGCATAGAGCGCTGCCGTTGCAAACACAGCTGCACCTGAAAAAATCAGAAAAATCAGAAAGATGATTGAGTGGTCGGTCATCCTGGTCCTTGAGGGGCCTCAGTGGGTCGAAGTATTAGAAATTATTGATGGAGAGAGACGTTGCGTGAGACTAAATTGCCGCGTGCTCTATCTCCAAATGAGCCAACTCACGATCAACGCAAGTCTCGGGCCACTAAACCTTAACTTTAGGGCCTTAATTTAGAATAGCAGACACTGTTAATTGCTCAGTGAGCAGCACGTCACCCAGCAGTCTCTGGGTTATACTATGGGGGATCTGGGCCCTATCGGTCTGATTTACTGAATCACCTTCGGAATATCATGGAACAATATATAGAATTTATAGGCAACCATCCGTGGATGTTTGCTGCCTTGGCCGGCACCCTTGGGCTGCTCATTTTTATTGAATACGAGCGTCTAACTTCAGCTGCCAAAAACATCAGTCCCATGCAGGCAACCCGTCTGCAAAACGACGAGGAAATACTGGTTTTGGATATTCGTGACGAGGCTGACTTTAAACGTGGCCATGTCATCAATGCGGTGAATATGCCATTGAATCAAATGGAAAAGCGCATCAACGAGATCAGCAAGTTTAAAAATAAGCCAGTGATAGCCGTATGTGAGACCGGTATGCGCTCCCAGCGAGCCAGCAAGGTCCTAAAAAAGCACGGTTTTGAAACACTGCACAACCTTGGTGGTGGTATGGGTGCTTGGACCAAGGCCAACATGCCTGTTGCCAGCAAATAGTTAATAAACTGCTCACGCAAATCCGCGCCAGTTTTGTGACAACACGAAGGGTTGCCCTAAGCGTTCTGCACATCTAATTCGACATAAGCGAGAAATTCCCAACATGGCTGAAGAAAAAACACCGACATTCCGTATTCACAAAATCTTTACAAAAGACTCGAGCTTTGAGTCTCCGCGCGCACCTGATATTTTCGTTAACGATCAAGGTTGGCAGCCAAAAGTCGGGCTTCAGCTCAACTCTGAGTCGCGCAAACTTAAAGGCGACATATTTGAGTGCTGCTTGACGCTCACCGTGACGGTTTCTGTGTCAATAGAAGAAAAAGATGAAACAGCTTATTTAGTTGAAGTTAAGCAGGCCGGACTCTTTGAAGTATCAGGCATTGCCGATCAGCAGCTACCGCACATGCTGGGCGCCTATTGCCCCAATGTGATTTTTCCTTTTGCTCGCCAACAGGTGTGTGACTTGGCAATTGCAGGCGGCTTTCCGCAGTTGTTGCTTGAGCCCATTAACTTTGACGCCTTGTTTGCTCAACAGCAGCAGCAAGCCGCCCAGAAAAAGCAGGGCGAAGGCGTTGATTTGAATCTCGGCGGCGATAAGCCCGAAACCCTGCAGTGATCCTTGCGCCTGTCTCCCGCGTTGCCGTTTTGGGCGCGGGTTCCTGGGGTACGGCGCTGGCAGCGCAGCTGGCGCGTAACGGCCTCATGGTTAGTTTGTGGGGCCGAGATGCTGAACAGCTAGCATCTATTGCCGCTCACCGCGAAAACAAGCGTTACCTTTCTGGAATTGCTCTTCCCGAAAAGCTTTTCACTGATCCTAATATAGCCAGCTGTCTCGCTAGCTCTGACGCTGTACTTATTGTCACTCCTTGTGGAACGTTTTCCACCATGCTCGAAGCCATTGCCGAGCATGCACCTGGCCGTCCAGTCGTCTGGGCGTGCAAAGGATTGGACAAATCCAGCGGTGAGCTCTTGCACACGCGTGCCGAACAGATCCTTGGCAACCGTGCTGCTACAGCGATTGTCTCTGGCCCTACCTTTGCGGCTGAAGTTGCGCGCAATTTGCCAGCTGCAATCACGGCTGCGTCATTTGACACAGACGTATCGCAGCAGGTGGCGTCATGGTTTCATGGCGGTAGTATGCGGGTCTATTCCAGCACCGATATGATTGGTGTTCAGCTCGCTGGCGCTTTGAAAAATGTTCTAGCGATAGCGGCAGGGATCAGCGACGGCTTGCATTTTGGCGCCAATGCACGCGCTGCGATGGTGACACGCGGACTGGCAGAGCTGACTCGCTTGGGTGTAGCGTTGGGAGGACGACGAGAAACGTTTACGGGTCTTGCTGGACTCGGCGATCTGTTACTGACTTGCACTGATGACCAGTCACGTAATCGACGCTTTGGCTTAGCGTTGGCTCGAGGGCTCAGTGCGGAGCAGGCGGTCGAAGAAATCGGACAAGTTGTTGAAGGAGCTCCGACGACGCGGCTTGCCTTGGAGCTTGCACGCAGACACGGTGTTGATACACCTATTGTCGAACAAGTTTACAGCGTTCTCTATGAAGGGCTTGCACCGCGTGAGGCCGTGCAAGTTTTAATGGCACGCGAGGCGCGGGCAGAGACAGAGTAGTTGTTGCTTACATTCCGCCGCTAAAACCTTGCTGGCGCCACGCTTCGTAACTTAAGGCGGCGACCGCATTGGCCAGATTGAGGCTGCGGCTGTTTTCTCGCATCGGTAGTCTGATTGTTGTGTCTGCCCAACGCTCGCGAACATCATCAGGTAAACCCCGTGATTCAGGGCCAAATAATAAAGCGGAGCCCGGTGCGTATTGGTGTTCGGTGTAGAGGCTTTCAGTTTTGGTGCTCACCGGAAACACAGCCGGCGGACGTCGCTTTTCGAGATAGTCGTCTAGATCCTCAAAATCTAAAACTGGTGCATACTCGTGGTAATCCAACCCCGCTCGTTGCAGCCTTTGGTCGTCCATAAAAAAACCTAAGGGATGAACAAGACAAAGCTGAAATCCCGTATTGGCCGCTAACCGGATAAGGTTTCCGGTATTTTGTGGGATTTCGGGTTGATAGAGGACTATATCTAACATGGCTTACTCTGCTGTTGTTGGATTGAAGCATTGGTGAAAACCAGAGCCAGCATATGTAACCAGTTTAGTGTGCTTCCCTTTAGCGGCCAATGACTTCAACTTCAGCCAGCGACAAGAAATTTCGTCCGTTGAGTTGAATGCGCAAGTAGCGCCCTTTGACATTAGACAGCGCCTGCTCAGTCACTTGGCTCAGCGCACCAGCGATAAAGTAACTCGTCACCGCGCTATCTGCCTGAAGTTGCGTCAACGAACGCGTGCTCATGTCGCTGTCTGAAACAAACACATGGACATTGCTTAACCGGTTGGTGCAACAATCCGTGCGATTGTAAATTTTAACGGTTTCCAACAGCGATTGTTGCCCTAAGTCAACTTGCCACCAGGGCTGAGTGACTCTAGCGGTGTGTGTGACTGAGCCGTCTCTCCATGCACCGCTAGTATTGCCGTCGATGGCTCTCTCGGGAATGCCGCCGTAGTCCAACGATTGTTGAGTTGCTACACCGGAGGTTGCTAAGTTGGTGGATGCGCCGGGTACGGTGAGTCTGGCCCATTCCACATCTAGAGTGTTTTGGGCGCTGTCTTCAAAATTCACTAAACCAAGTCCGACACTGCCACTGCTGTGTGTTGAGTCTGTGCCCTGCCAAGCGAGGTTGCCATTGATGTAAAAGCTGAGATCATCACCTTCAGCCAGCACCCGCATTTCATTCCACTCGGTGCCCGGGTTTATAAAATCACTTTTGGTGAGTGGCTGTAATTGTACCCAGTCGAGACCCTTGCATGACCACACAGCGTAGTTTTGAGCAGGGCTAATTTCAAAGGTATAACAACCGTCATTGGCACACCAGCAATCTAGCTCGGTGTTTTCCCCATTGTTGCGAATACTCAAAAAAGTCGGCTGATCATCGCTGTCTGAACGTCTTAGCCTTGCGCTGTAATCCAAATCACTGAACTGACTCGCGTTGTAATAGGCCATGGACCAATCGTCTCCCACATCTGATGACAATCGTTGCAAATCAGCGTTGTACCAAACACCTTGTTTGGCAGTCCAGCGACTGATGTCAGCGTTGAAGTCTTCGTCAAAGCCGTCAGAAGAAGGTGTATTGTATCGGTAGTAGTTCTCCTGCCAAGCACCGTTGACACGGTGTCGCAATGTGACGTGAATGGGCTGAAAGCGGGTATCGATCCCCGTGGCTGCATGAGTAAACGTGCTAGCGGTTAGCAATCCGCTGTCGTAGAGGTCGTTGCTTGCCTCGCTACTTCCCAGTAACAGTTGATAATCCTGAACGGCTTCTCCATTGGCAACCCATTCAAACTCTTGATCGGCGCTATCTATAAGACTACCCGGTTCTGGGGAGATAATCTGTGAGCCGCCGTAAAGGGTGCTGGTATAGCTGTAGTCAGTAAATAACCAACCATTGGCTGAGGTGTAGTGCCACAAACGCACATACAATACATCGCTGTCGAGCGGAATGCTGCTGAAGGTGTACTCGTTGACTGTACCTAGGCCGCCGGATGAATGGATATTTGCGCTGCCGGCAGTCGTTCCAATGTACATCCAATAGTTTTCTGGGTTTGAGGTATTGTCACGCCACTTAAAGGTGACCTCGCTGCGCTTTAAAATAGAGTTTGGTACAGGCTCAAGCAATTCAGGGCCGGTAACCGTTGTCTGGCCGGTACTGCCACCCGTGGCGTTATAGCGATGATCTGTGTATCTCCAGCCACCGGAGTAGTACCACAACCTAATATAAACATCGCTGCCATCCGTTGGTAGCCCGGTAAGCGTGTAAGTTGTCGCCAGGTCCATGGATCGAGAAAGGTAGTCTCGTGCGCCATTAGAGCTGCCCGCATAAAGCCAATAGCGTGTTAAAGCTGTGCCGTTACTACGCCAGTTGAGCTCTACCGTATCGCTGTCGAAAATGCTCCCGTCTTCTGGAGAAAAGATTGCAGGTGCTACAGCCCCTGTGCCGGCGACAGCCGTGCTTTGTCTAAATGTCCATAAGCCGTCGCCACTGCGGGTCCAAAGTCGTATATGTAGAGTCGATACTCCGCCGATACCGGTCACCGTGTCACTCAAAGTGCTCGCACTTAGCTCTCCGGAGTCGTGCAGATCGCTGCCGCCTGCAGTGGAACCAACGGTGAGCGCATAAGCACTGATGTCGGCGCCATTTGCATTCCATTCGAAAGTCAAACTGTTACCGGAAAATTTAGCACCGTCAGCTGGGACCGTGAGAGCTGGGTTTGCCTGGACAGCGTTGGTTGCCCCCATCACTAAAACCAGCACCCACATAAACAGGGAGCAAAAGCTATTGGCGACTGGGCTTTGATTTTGTGTGTGCATCGGATTCACTCCTACAGATGCATAGAGTGTAGTTCTCGGCTACGTAAGTTGAAGCTCAGTTCCGCTATTTAGAAAAGTAGAATTATCGGGTTACGACAAATAGAGCGTGAAAAAGTAAATTCCGGTAATTAATTGCAAAATTAACAACAGTGTCATTTCATCTGTGGCTATTGTGCGGAGAATTTGCAACGCATAGGCCGATCACGTGCAAAGGGACTTGTCGTGAAAACAGCTGAGCAGGAATCGCTCGGCTGGATTCTATTGCTGACAGGGAGTTCCGATTTGTGTTTTGTTTTGTTTTGTTAAAAGAACCTTGCAAAGGGTGTTGGTTCCGGTGGTTTGCATCTGCCTACTTCAAGGCTGCGCCAGCCGATCGAGTAAACCGGAAGCCGTTCCGACTCCAGTAGAAGTAGAGTTACAGGAGATCGACACGCACGCTGCACTCCCATCGGTTTTTGTCGACGATGAGCAGCCCGTCTTGCAAACACGATATAGCATCAGCGTCGATGATGCTCCCCTGGTCGATGTACTGACGTCTATTTCCGAGCGCGCTGGACTGATATTAGAGATGCGCAGTCGGCCAACAGTAAAAGTAAGTGTGCGATTGCTAGACCGTCCGATTGAGCAAGCCTTAGAAATTATTCTCGCTGGATGTAGCTGCCGACATAGCCTGAGTGAAAACAGGCTGTTGATCCTTCCCGATGAACCTTTCAGTCAGTCCTATGCAGTTGATTACCTCAATGTCGATCGAGAGCTCATTGCGAATTTGGCGATAGCGACCCGGGTTGGAAATTTAAGCTCAGCGAGTGTGGGAGGTGATAATAGAGGCAATGCTTCTCGTACAGGTGTGACCTCCGATAGTCGAATTAATCTCTGGCAGTCAATCGATTTGGGGATACGAGGTCTTTTGCAGATAAAAGCTGACGACTCTCGCGTCCAAGTTAATTCTGCGGCGGGAATGGTTATTGTCCACGGTAGGCACAATGAACACCAAGTTGTCGTTGATTACTTGGCGCGTCTGCAATCTCGGATGCGGCGTCAGGTCAGCATCGAAGCGCAGGTCATTGAGATAGAGCTGGACGAAAGCCATGCCGCTGGCGTGGATTGGAGGCAAGTGGCACAAGGCAGTGGATTCAGTTGGCTGCAATACATGAGCTCTGGTTTTTCAGATTTGGCTCAAGCATCTGGTGCTGTGTTGCAGTATTCGGGAAGTAAGGGTTCATCCAAAACCAACGTATTGGTTCACCTGCTTGAGGAGTATGGCGACGTGCGCGTCATATCTGCACCACGAGTTGTCGCCCTCAATAATCAGCCGAGTGTATTGTCGGTCGTAGAAAACAAAGTCTATTTTTCGTCATCAGTTAAGCGCAATAGCACGACTGACGAAGCGACGATCACTGAATCTGTGGAAACAGCTATCCACACTGTGCCCGTGGGTCTTGTGATGCAAGTGACGCCACAGATCTCTGTTGATGGTGAAGTGGTGATGAGTATTCGCCCCACCATATCGCGCGTGTCTGGCTATGTAAACGATCCCAATCCGTCGCTAGCGTCTTCGGGAGTTGTCAGTCGAATTCCAGAAATTCAAGTGCGCGAACTAGAGACGGTACTGCGTGTTGACGACGGTGTGACGGTGGTGCTTGGAGGCATGATGCAAGTGCACGACAGCAATAACCAACAGCGAGTACCGTTGTTACATAGTTTGCCCGTGCTTGGAAAGTTGTTCAAAAACCATCACAAGGTATCAAAGCAGGCAGAATTATTGATTCTACTCACGCCGACGGTATTGTCGTCCGGGTTGCCGCTATGAAGGTTGGGCGTCAAGTAAAGCTGCTGCGTCGGATGCGTCGATCTCTGATAGCTCTTCGTATGCAAACCCCGGAGCCAGTTGTGCACCGCGTGCCTGTTTCACTGTATTTCTCGATGGTTGTATTAATTTCTTTTTTTGTAGTGATTGCCAGTACGCGGGCAGCACTAATCTACCGTTCGGAGGTGAAGGCACTAAATGCTCGGATTGTTTCCGTGGAAAGTACAAATAAAGAGCGGAAAAAAGTACGAATGGCTGCCCTAATTGCCTACCAGCAACAGAACTTTTCTGCGCCGAAGCCGAAGCTTTTAGCTCGAGTGCCAGCGCCTGTCTTCAAACCAGAAACTAAATTGAAAAAACCGACTTCAATTCTTGAGCCAGCCATAGCGAAAAAGTCGGCTGAAAAAAGAACAACAGTCATCATCAACACTAGCCAGGCAGAAAGAACCGCACCAAAAAATGTAGAACAAGCGCTGTTTCGATTGCAACAAGGCAAAGACGACTTGGTGCTTCGATGGCTCGTTGAGAATCCTGATGGCATTGAACGGAGTCCCGCGTGGGAAACTTATCGACATCGCGTCATCACTGGTAGGTCAGCTGAACAGTTCTATCAGCTAGGTGTGCTTTACGGTGCATTAGGGAATCATGAAAAATCTCTGCATTGGATCGGCTCTGCAGTTGAGCTGGATGATCAAGCGCGATATCTCAGGGCCTATGCAGTTTCTGCTGATCGTCAGGGGCTGCAAAAGAAAGCTATTGCTGCTTATTTGCGTTATCTCAGTGCCCCGCAGGCTAGGGACTCAATCGAAATTCGCGCGAGGATTGCGAGGTTAGAAAAACCATGAGTTCAGAACTTGACCTTAAACTGCGTCATTATTTGTTGGAGCAAGATTTGCTTGCCTCCGGCGAGCTTGATGTTGCACAGAAAATAGCATCTAAACGCGGTGAGACGCTCGCGAGATCGCTACAACGCATGGAGCTTCTCAGTCCTGATCTTTTGCAGTTGCATGCCGCTAATGCCCTGGGTTTTCCAATAGTTGATCTTGACAAGCAAGACGTCGATCAGCAATTGCTTTGGCAGTTAGGGGAAGACTTTTGTAAAAAATACAACCTGATACCCTTAGTCAATAATAGTGATAGTTCGACCGTCGATATTGCGCTTATCAATCCGGCGAATATTGTGGTTGCCGATGCGTTGCAACAGCGGCTCGTTGGGCAAACGATTAGATTTTTTATAGCTGATCAACTCGCTATTGATAGAACGCTTTATCGATTTTTCAATGTAAAAAAGGAGGGTCTGGTTAGCACGGAAAGCAGTAACACAGTAGCTCAACTTAAACAGCTATTAGCCATTGCAGTTACTCAATCTGCTTCTGATATCCATCTAGAACCAACGGGTGATTGCGCTCGAGTACGGATGCGGTGCGATGGCGTTCTTCGCTTGTGGCGTCACATCGAGATTGGGAATTGGCAGTTGTTAATCGGTCGTATAAAAGTACTGGCTGGAATGGATATAGCGGACAGTCGCAGTGCTCAAGATGGGCACTTTTCGCACAGTGACAATGGACGTGACATCGATATCAGGGTATCTGTTCTTCCGACTGACAAAGGCGAGGCCGTTGTAATGAGGATCCTCGATCGCAATCGCCACGCTCTGAACTTCGAATCTCTAGGTATCAATAAATCGCAACGCCAGCAATTGCTGGATCTGTTGAAACGGCCTGAAGGGATGTTGTTGGTGTGTGGTCCAACGGGCAGTGGGAAAAGTACGACTTTGTATGCGTTGGTGGAATCGCTAAGGGGACAAGATCTTAATATCATCACTCTTGAAGATCCCGTTGAATACCCAGTTAGATGGGTCAGACAAACAAGTATTGATGATGCAGTTTCAATGGGTTATGCGGGCGGTGTCCGTGCCGCTTTGAGACAAGACCCTGATGTGATGTTAATTGGTGAGATGCGCGATACTGAAACCGCCAAAATGTCTCTGAGAGCCGCAATGACAGGTCATCGTGTTCTCAGCACAGTACACGCGAATAGTGCACTCGCGAGTGTTGGTCGGCTGTGGGATCTGGGTCTTCAACCAGGGTTGGTTTCAGGCAATGTCATTGGTGTTGTTGCACAGCGGCTGTTGCGGAAGTTGTGCGTCAACTGCAAAACAGCTGATAAAAATCACTTAGATTGTTTCGGAGCAGTTGGTTGCGACAGCTGTATGCAAACCGGGTACAGCGGTCGGCAACCTATCTTAGAGATTTGGATTATTGACAAAGAATTCGACGAATTATTGCACCAGTCCGCTTCTCGCGGAAGTTTTGAACAGCTAGCGCGCCAAAAGGGTATGCGCACCTTGCAGCAAGCTGCGATGAGCGTGTTGAGCAGCGGTCTTACAAGTGTCGATGAAGTGGTAAGGGTCGTTGGACCGTTGCCGGAGGAAGGGTTCTATGAAGAATTTTAGCCTCAGCATTTTGGATCAAGATGGTGGTTCTAGAGAATTCAGTTTACTCAGTGAAAACCGGGATGCATTGCAGCAAGTGATTCAGACCGAGGGGTGGATTGTTTTACAAATACGCGAGAACCGTTTTCGTAAAATGCGGCTACACGGCGATGAGCTGATATTTTTTTGCCAACATATACAGCTTATGTTGGACGCTGGCCTGACTGTACACGATGCGATAAGTGCTTTAGCGGATGAAAGCGAATCACCACATCTGGCTCTGTTGTGTAGAGGGGTTGCGGAACGTATTGATAAAGGGAATACGCTTTCGCAGTCGCTAGAGTTTTGCAGTATTGATAGTTTTTGTTTGGCCATGATAAAAACAGGTGAACAGACGGGTCTGCTGTCCAAATTACTGGATAGGGCTGCAAAGCATTTGCAGTGGCGTGAGGACCTTCGACGAAAAATCTATTCGGCTTTAAGCTATCCAATTCTGATGGTTGTTGTTTTGTGCATGCTTGTGCCGGCATTGTTCGTTTATCTAGTGCCGCAACTAATGAATTTTCTTGATGGAATAGATACTTCTCTACCGTGGTATACCGAGGCGCTGATTAACACTGCGGACTTTAGCCAAGCATATGGTCTGAATATCATTCTGTCTTTTTCTTTATTGATTGGTTGTGCAATGCTGGTGTGGTTAAGTGCGTTGTCTTTTAGACAATGGGTTGATCAGTGTTTTTTGAAACTTCCCTTGCTGGGTCCTCTGTCAACTCAATTGCACACCGCTCAGCTATCTGAACAGCTTGGTATTATGTACAGTGCGGGTGTGCCCATTTCAGATGCGCTTCCTTTGGTGTCTCGTTCACTGAGTAATCGTTTTCTACAAAACTCTCTAGTCAATGTCTGTTACCAGTTAAATGAAGGAAAAACGCTTCATCAAGCAATGTCATTACAGCGATTTCCATCGATGTTACTCAGGCTAGTTTTGGTCGGCGAGGTCAGCGGAAGTTTGGACCGTACATTATCTCAAGCAGCTATTTTCTATAGTCGGCAGGCTCATCGCCGTGCGGATAAAATGGCTGCCGTTGTTGGGCCGCTCGTTTTATTCTTAGTTGGAATGGTGCTGGTGTGGTTAGTCGCAGCGTTAATCCTGCCACTGTACGATGGCTTGTTTAGCATGGGGACCGGACTGTGAGTACGCCCGTTTATATGGCTGCAGACCGTGTATTCGCTTCACGTTTTGGGATGGAAGACCACGATAACGCTCTATCCGATGAAGAATTACTCGCGCTCTTCGGGAGTAATAAACTGAGTGTTGTATTGTTAGACCCTTCATTTGTCAGTGAAGTCTCTCCTGTGTCTTTAGACCGGAGAAGTGATCGCCATAAAATGGCAATGGCCAAATTTTCATCTCTAGCCGGCAGCGATGGTTTTGGCAGCTGGTGTATAGCTCCTCATTTAGGGGTTTGCCGTTTATACGCGTGGGCTATTGATTCGGGTTCGCTTGAGGCAGTAAGGCTGAATGAGATGATTTCCTCAGGTTTAGAAATAGAAAAAGTGTCTAGTCAGACTTTGTTATTGGACTTGCCGAACGCGCTGACCGATACATCACTATTTCTACGTATTAACTGCAGTAAAAATAGTATTCAATTTGCTCTTATGCTGAAAAGTCACTGGGTATTTGCCCGGCGAGTAGACCTTTTAACTGATTCGCCCTTAGAGGCGGTACAGTCAACGCTTTTGCATTTGAAGTCCCAACTTTATCTAGATGACTCCATGAGTTTAAGTTGGCAGCTTATCGCCAATGACAATATAAGAGAGGAATTATCGCCATTGTGGTCAGGTGAAGGAGCTTGTCTGCCTTTGCCCTGCTCAGATTCTAACTCGGATGAATCTACCTCGAAGTTAGATTATTTTAACTACGTGAGGATGGGGCGACAGAGTCGTTTGCCTAAATACGTCTCGTCCATTCGGTGGGCCGCAAGTGCAGTTTCTCTAGTGCTTTTGAGTTACTTAATACCTGCAATATTGCTCGACATTGAGGCACCTAAGCGTCTCCAGGCATTCGTGCCTGAAGTTGAAGATGTTTTACTAGAGAAGCGTTATTGGCAAATAAGTCTTTTAAGCGCGCGGAAGAACCTATATCCAAAAGACGTATCCGATCAGTTGCGAAAAATATTGGCACTGACTGAACAAGAACAAGATCTAGCGCTCGCGTCATTTTCGTCAGGATCCCTGCAAGAAATAAATTTGCGTTTCAGTATTGAAAATGAAGTTGTAGATCCCGTAGATCGGCTGCACTTGCAAAAAAAGCTAGAAATACACTTAGAGAAACTGCTACCCCAATATGAAGTAAAATCCTTTAGTGGTTGGCAGCTGGCAGTGGGTGTCACTCAAAAAAATCCGACTATTGAAGTTGTTTTGGGCACTCGCCATGACGAAGGATAGCCAGCTTAAGTCACAAACGATAATGGTGCTTCTGCTTGTATTTATATTGTCGGGCTATTGTTATTTACATTGGCAAAATCTGAAAGAAAATAGGCTAGATATACGAGGTGTGGCGGAGCAGGTGGATGTCTCTTTAGCTGACACCCATTTGTTGGATCAGCGGCTTAAACAGCGGTTGCGGCTACTTACGAGCACTCGTCACCTACCTTTAGCTGAAAAATACTCGCCAGAATATTGGTTGTCAGAGCTACGACAAGAGGTCTCTAGAAACGACTCGCTGAAGAGCTTTAGTGCTCGTTTTTTGGTCGACAAGACTGAGTTACTGGGAAAACATGAAAATAATGAGTTATTCGTAACGCCTATTGATCTGGAATTGACGGTTCTCGAAGCTTCTCAAGCAGTGAACGCAATCACTTTATTAGGTGAGTCTTTAGGAAGTCATGTTTCTGTGCAGTATTGCCGATTGCAAGAAAGAATAAATCACGCTGATCACACAGATTTTCGATTGCAGTGCCGCTTAGGAAAAGTCGCTATTAGGGAAGCTCGTTTATGAAATACCGGCAAAGCGGTGCAGCGGTGTTGATGACCATATTCGTATTGCTTCTTTTGGCAGTTTTGCTGCAGATGTATTCTATTTCAGCGTCTGAAAGTCTGCAGCAAACTGAGCAACAAAAAGTAGATGCGCTTGCGGTCGCCCGTGATGCGCTCATTGAATATTCGGTAAATTATCCCAGTCATTACTCGGACCGGGGTGCTGGGCCAGGGCATCTGCCGTGCCCAGATACTAATGGTAACGGTAGTCCGGCGACTGTGTGTGGAAAGCTACCTATCGGCTTGTTGCCGATAGACTTTGAAGCCGGAGGTAAAAAGAACATAAGCTTCTTCACTGGACAAACATTATCAAATGAACCGCTCTGGTATGTTATTTCTAGCGCTTTTCGTTATAACCCAGCGCCATCTGGTGCAATCGAAAGTGCCACTGTTGTCAATAGCGATACGGAAGGTGAATTACAGCTGAATGACGAGGAAAGTCTGATTGCTTTGATCATATCACCAGGGCCGATGTTGCCGGGCCAAAACAGAAAGGACAATTATGCTATAGAGAATTATCTTGAAGGAGAAAATGCAGACGGGGATGCCGTGTTTTCGACTAATCAAGGTAATGACTCGATCTTAGCTTTGCGTTGGCGGGATCTAATGCCTTTGGTGGAGCGCCGAGTGTTGTCTACTGCTAAAGACAGTTTAATGGTTTACAGGTCCGCGAATGGTCATATGCCCTGGCTGGCACCCACTGCGCTTTCCCTACAAGACAGTGAAAGTGTTTGTTCTCCCTGTCAGTGGCGAGGATGGTTTGCTTCGGAGCGGTTTTTCAGAAAAAATCCTTGGCCCCCAATCGGTCAGCAAAGTTGTTTCGACGACACATCAAGTATCCAACAGAACCCTGTCATTTTGCCTTCTTGGTTTGTGAGTAATTTTTGGCACCGGTATATTTGGCTGCGAGTCGCCAGTAGTGACCGGGATAACGCATGTGGACCTAGCGAAAATCCGGTTTTTGATGGCGAAATAGTTGACGCAGTAATAGTTAGTGTGGGGGCTGCATTGGAGTTTCCAGAGCATGGGCTATTTGAGCAGAGTCGTACAGCCCAAGGAACCCTTCCTCATTATCTGGATAACAGTCAATCGGTGGACGGTGATCACCTATTTGTGTCTACACGCCTTTCAGAGTCTAGCAATGATCAGTGGGGTGTGGTGCCATGAAAAGATATACCTGTTCCGGCTTTACGCTGTTGGAAGTAACCTTTGTCTTGGTGATTCTGGGTCTTTTGATTGGAGGCTTAATGCGACCTTTGCTCAATAGCCGCGAGCAGTTAATGCAAAGTCGTGCTGATTTGCAATTAACGAATGCCCGCAATGCTCTGCTGGGATTTGCCGCCCGCAACGGACGTTTGCCTTGTCCTGCTTCTGCCGATAGCGCTGGCACGGAGACGCTCAACGAAATTGGCTGTGATATCTATCAGGGATTTCTGCCAGTTGTTTCCCTAGGTTTAGCTGGCCCTTTAGATGCGCAAATTCTGCTACTTGATCCGTGGTCTAAACGGATCGATTACAGCGTCAGTAGCAGTGATAGTGATTCAAACGGGATGGCTGATTTTCCAACTAGTGGTGGTATGCGAGAGGCGGGTTTGAGCCGGTTGCAAGGAGACTTAAAAGTATTCCACTGGCTGGGCAAGGATTGCTCTGACCTGCAATTGAGAGCTTCACATGTAGTAGCAGTTATATATTCTGACGGAAAAAATACCAATGCGAGCAATGCAGAGCAACTTAATCGGTCTAACAGCGGAAGCTACGCCACAGGTGCTTACAGCCAGTCAACAGACTGTGGCTACGACGATCATGTGCAGTGGTTGTCTGACAGTGCCTTGTTTACACAGATGCTCAGAGCACAGCAATTACCTTGAAGTAGTTCTCTACTAACCTCGGTTTACCAAAGAAGGTATAGCCTTGCGTCGGGAGACATAGAACTTTTGGCGCCAAGTCTGGATAGTTCCGCGACGGGCTTCGCGCACGGCCGTGATGGCATCTTTCGGCTTGACGCCAAACTCAACCATCAGACGGGCGCTCATCATACCGGCACGACCTAAGCCTGCTAAGCAATGCAATGCGATTTTTTCACCATTGAGTAAACTTTTATGCAAGTCCGGTGATTGTTCTTGCCAGAGTTCCTCGAAACGCTTATTGGGAGTGGACATGTCCCGAATGGGCATGTGTTTCCACCACATATCTCGGTCTTGGATTAGTTGGCCCATGTCAGGTGCGTGCACCATGTGGAACTCCATGGACTGAATAAACGAGACAATGCCACTGGCACCCCATTCCCGCAGTGTGTCTAGATCCGCTTCCACACCTCGTTCTTCATCGTTGTGGCTGCCCCACAAATAACCGCTGCCCGGGCATGAACACATACCGATAACACCGGGCACACCCGGTATTTGAACTGTATCGATATGGAGTTTTCCCTTGACGTACTTAGGCATTGTGTTTCCTTTGAAGATTTATTACTTTTTTGTCGGATCAAACTATTTTAGCTTTTTTGACAGCCAGTGTGCAGAGAGTTTTTGGAGCTCTTTGTTTTTCACCTTACCCGTTTAACTCAAAAAAAAACCGCTGACCCGATGGGTGCAGCGGCTTTAGCTGGGAAGCTAGCGGTTTTTGATTACGCAGTGGCTGTAATCGAATCCACAACTTCTTGCAGCATCTGGTCTGCTTGGTCAGTCGGTACTTGACAAGTTCCCGCTGCGTTGTGACCGCCGCCGTTGTAACGGAGGCAAAGCTCGCCCACAACTGTTTTGCAGCTACGATCCAAAATTGATTTACCAATGGCAAACACGACGTTCTGCTTCTTCAAGCCCCACATTTTGTGCAGCGAAATACTGCATTCAGGAAATAGGGCGTAAATAGTGAATCGATTGGTGCAGTAAATTGTCTCTTCGTCGAGTAAGTCAAGGACAACTAGCTTGCCGTGTACTGTACTGCAACGTTGAATCTGCTCTTTCGCTTTTTGTTCGTGATCTCTATACAGTTCTACGCGCTCTGCAACGTCTGGTAGCTCTAGAATCTCGTCGATGCTCATTTTGATGCAGGCATCGATCAAGTGCATCATCAGCTCATAGTTAGAAATGCGGAATTCGCGAAATCGACCAAGGCCCGTGCGAGCGTCCATCAGGTAGTTGAGCAGCGCCCATTTTTCTGGATTTAAGACGTCTTCTTTACTGTATTGGGCGGAATCAGCCTGATCGACTGCCGTCATCATTTCATCCCACTCGGCGGGAAAGCTGTCGTGGCCACCAAAATAGTCGTAGACAACTCGTGCAGCCGAAGGCGCGTCAGCGTCGATGATATGGCGCTCGCCAGCATCTTGGTTGCGTAGTGTTTCGCTAAGGTGGTGATCGAAAGAGGCGTAACAACCGGACACGTAAGGGAGGTTGGTCGTGATATCGCGCTCACTGACTTCGATAATGCCGTCTTGCATGTCTTTTGGGTGGACAAACTTGATGTCTTCCAACATGTCCAAGTGCTTCAGTAAAACGGCGCAAATTAGGCCATCAAAATCACTGCGTGTTACCAGACGAAATTTGCCACTGAAATCCAATGACGAATCTTGATTTTTAAGCAAAGCTTGTCCCATTTTATATTCTCCAAAAAGCTGTGTTCTAAGCGCTGTTGTGTTCGCAGCCGCTGAGCTAAAATATTTTTTAGTACCTTGTCGGACTACTTGAAAGTCGCCGTATAGGTGATTCGGTAATCTTTGTTATCACTCTCGTCGCCAAGAGTGGCAAGAGACAAAATTCCCTTTTGACCACCCGGGAAGCGGTAGCCAACACCTAGGGAGCCGAAGAAGGTGTTGTCTGTTTCGCGATTGCTGAAGCCTACACCTGCAGCGGGATCAAACAGGCGAAGTTTTGTCACTAAGTTCTCAACACCAATCTGCGGTTTGAAAAACCACTTACCGTTTGTTTCAAAGCTCAACGCAACAAAAATTCGACGGAAATCGACTTGAGAGGTTTCAAGTGAATAACCTTGGAGGGATCCAGGTATGGTTAACTCGCTGCTGCCATAAATAGCTGTTTGTGCTAATCCACCCTCAACTGCTAATGTGCCGACTTCGAACTGTTTAATGGGTAGCGCGGCACTGAGACCGAGTTCCAATGAAGGTTTAAACGATTCCATGTTGGGAACGTTGTAGATATGGGTACCTACATCAGCGGCCCACCGAAGCTTTGAGTTGAAGCTATCGCCTGACGCTAAAGTAGGCGTGGCTGCAACTGACGCTAACGCTAGCGCTATAACTGCGTTGAGTTTCATGCTTTTTCCTGTGAAGTTCATCTGTGGTTCGCTCACACCTATCGTGTGTTGGAACAATCCCTTTGGCTTTGTAGCGACTTTGGGGCCAAATCCTTAATGGTGTGCATGTCGCTAGCACCTACACGGAGCAGGATGTCAGCGTTTGTATAGGGCCAAATCGACAGGGGGAGAATTTGTTGCTATTCAGTTAGGCGTGTATACGGGAATTGGGCGTTCTGCCGGTTTTTGCCAGATCGGCAAAAACTGGTTTGCACCAGCTAATTTGAGCCGGAGTTGGGCAATTGGAAATCGCCATTTCGCAAGGCGTCTAGCAAGTGCAAAGTCATGGCCGCAGTTGCGCCCCAGAGGACCTCACCATCCCACTCATTAAAATAAACGATCTTCGGACGAGTGGGGTTCCACAGTCGACGCTCGTGATTGTTTGTGTTGGCTAACCACGTCAAAGGAATGCTAAACAATCGAGAGACTTCTTGGGCTTGCAATACCGGTGTAAATGGCTGTTTGACAATTCCCACCACCGGTGTGACGAGGTATTCGGTGACCGTGGTGTAGTCGGATAGCTGAGTGAGCACCTGCACATTGGTGGGCGATAGGCCGATCTCTTCCTCTGCTTCTCGAAGAGCAGCGGCTGTTAAAGAGTCGTCTTCAGGCTCTACACGTCCGCCGGGAAAAGCTACTTGACCGCTGTGCCTATCGCTGTCTCTTTGCGAGCGCCGAATCAGTAATAGGTGCCACTCTTTGTCTATCAGCTGTAAAGGCGCCAATACGGCTGCTCGGCGAGTGCCCTTGGCTTCTGGGTGGTCAGACGATGGAGGGGGGTGGTAGTCGTTCATTGCTTAAACCCTAGCATATCGTTCGATGGGGCTTAGTGATTTGAGCGAAAACCCTTCGAAAATTTTCCCAGTGAATGCCTTGAACCCGATGCAGCCTCGAAAAGTCAGCGGCTTTTATTGAACGAGGCGTGCTGTACTAAATTTAATGTGAGTAGAGCACGCCTTGTATGTCGGCTTAGTTTTTAACGATATGGTCTGGCTTTAGAGTGACAAGCTCTTCACTGCTTGTAGGGTGTATGGCCACTGTATTGTCAAAATCGGCTTTTGTCGCACCCATTTTCAGAGCCACCGCAAATCCTTGCAGCATCTCATCAACGCCCGTACCCATCATATGAATACCGACGACTTTCTCTTCTTCTCCAACGGTGACTAGCTTCATCACAGTCGGGTGCGGGTTGTCTTCAAAGGTATCGACCATCGGCCCAAATTGAGTCTGGTAAGCGGTCACTTTATCTTCACCAAATGCTTTGCGCGCCTCTGGCTCGGTCATACCAACAATACCTATTGGAGGGTGAGTAAACACCACCGTGGGAATGTTTTCATAGTCTAAGTGCGCTTCAGTTTTTCCGCCGAAGAGGCGATCTCCGAGTCGACGTCCAGCTGCAATGGCCACAGGTGTTAACTGTGCTTGTCCTGTAACGTCGCCTATGGCGTAAATACCATCAACGTTGGTCTTTTGGTACTTGTCGGTAGGTATATATCCTTGCGCATTAACTTCAACACCTGCAGTGTCTAGCGCCAATGAGCCGGTTAGCGGGTGACGGCCAATCGCCCAGATCACTGCATCGTAAGCGCCTAAGCTACCATTTTGTGTTTCGACGATGATACCGTCGGCTGTCCGGTTGAGCGCGGTCGGCGTGCACTGTGTGTGAACTTTGATTCCCTGCGCTTGCATGGTCGCCATTGCGGTAGTCTGAATTATCGGGTCGAAACTTCGCAGCGCAAAATCTTTGCGAATCATTAGGTCTGTCTCAGCCCCAAAGCCGCGTAAAACTCCAGCTAACTCAACAGCAATGTAACCAGCGCCGACGACGGCCACTCGCTTTGGCATACTGACCAACTCGAAAAAACCGTCAGAGGTCATGCCTAGGTCAGCGCCAGGAAGATCAGGCACTGTTGGAGCGCCACCTGGTGCAATAACAATATGATCGGCTGTGTACAATTGGTCACCCACTTTGATGCGGTTTGGGCCGTCGAAATAGCTGTCGCCGTGAACAACATCTACATTCGCGTTGGAGAGGTAACCGTTATACCAGTTGTTGATACCGCTGATATTTGCTTCGCGCTTGCCGACTAGTGCGCCCCAGTCGGCTCCCTTAAGCTCTACATCGACGCTGTAGCCCTTTGCCTTGTGAATATTCTCCAGAGTCTGCGCGCCGTACCACATGATTTTCTTAGGGACACATCCGCGATTGACACAGGTGCCACCGAGGCGATTGTCGCGCTCAATAACAAGGGTCTTGGCGCCATAGCTAGCTGCGCGCTGCGCGACTGAGAGTCCGCCGCTGCCACCGCCAATGGCAATTAAGTCATAATGAAAGTCTGTCATGAGGCACCTAGTATTGGAAATGGATCATTTTAAATTTATGTATGAGTAAAGGCTGTTGAACTTAGTTCATACGAGCCACACACTATATATTATGCGTCAGCCTCAACAGAACTGCACTGCTTGAGAGGGCCACAAGGGAGATCAGATGAACATTAGCAGCAATGCTCTAAGCCGCCCGTCTTACTGGGCACGCCGTGACGATTTCATACAGCTCACTCGTATGGGCAGTCCGATCGGTATTTTGTTGCTTGGCTGGTCCATGCTTTGGGGCCTTTGGATTGCAGCTGAGGGCTGGCCGGGTTGGAAGCTGTTCATTATCTTCTGCTTAGGCACCGTGTTAACACGAGCCGCAGGCTGCTGCATCAACGATTATGCCGACCGAGAATTTGACGGCAAGGTGAAACGCACGCATGCAAGGCCCTTGACCACTGGGCGAGTCACCGCCAAAGAAGCGCTGGTTTTGACGGCGTTGTTAATGTTGCTCGCCTTCGGGTTAGTTTTGATGACAAATACTTTGACCGTTCAGCTGTCATTTGTCGCCGTATTACTGGCAATCATTTACCCCTTCTGTAAGCGAGTTACCTACTGGCCACAGGTTGTTCTGGGTGCAGCTTTTGGCATGAGCATTCCTATGGCGTTTGCAGCCGTGACAAACACGGTGCCCGCGATTGCTTGGTCCTTATTTATATTGTCCATCATTTGGTCGGTCGCCTACGACACCATGTACGCGATGGTGGACCGCGATGACGATTTAGAGTTGGGCCTGAAGTCTACAGCTATCTTGTTTGGCCGCTACGATGTGCTCATTGTGATGTTGTGCCAAGTTGTCGTGCTTGTTGGATTAATGGGTGTGGGGTTGGCACTCGAGTTAAGTTTGGTTTTCTACTTAGGGTTAGCTGTCGCGGCGTCGACTGTTTTCTATCAATATAGCTTGATTAAAAACAGAGAGCGGGAGCCGTGTTTGGTGGCATTTCTGAATAATCATTACACCGGAATGGCTGTGTTCATTGGCTTGGTGGCGCACTATGCTTTCTTTTCATGACTGATACGTCAAATATTTCAGAAACCTTGCGCTGGTTGAGAGCGCGTAGCGAGCACGCACTAAGTGTGGGCGTTGATCCCAGCCGAGAAGATGCTGTATTTGGTTTGCAGCTGGCGGAGTCTGCTGTAGCAAAGTGTCAACTCAATCAGGAAAACCAAGACCACCCTTTACAACTGGTGGTGTTTGGTCCAACACAGTCCGGCAAAAGTACGGTTGTTAATCTGTTGCTCGAGGCCAATGCTGCTGGTGTTAGCGCGCTGGCAGGATACACCATGCACGCACAGGGCTTTCACGTGGGGCATGGTGGCGGTGACTGGTTGTCTAGTTTCTTCCCTGACTATAAAAAAGTAGCCGTCGCCGAATTGCCGCGTGACGACGCGGATTGTTATAGCGCCGAAGAGGTTGTCAGCCCACTGCAACCTGCACCAGCAACAGTATGGGACAGTCCAGACTTTGATTCGCTGCGCGCCGGTGATTATCGCGAATCCGTGGTGCGCGCGCTTGGATTGGCAGATGCCGCATTACTGGTTGTCAGCAAAGATAAATACGCAGATCAAGCGGTTTGGGAGGTGCTCGACTTAGTTCGAGCGCTGGGCCGCCCCTTATTGATTTGTATCAACAAAGTAGCTGATGGCGATCGGGATGTCGTTGTGAATTCTTTGTTGAGTCGTTTGGATGAATACTGGGGTAGCGACAGTAAACCCCAAGTAGTGGTTTTGCCTTGGCAGCCTGGCTTGGGCGAAAATGCGGAGGTGCCGCTCGACGTCACGGCGCTGAGAAAGAGTGTCAGCGATATCATGCGGCAAGCCACTCGAGATGAGCACCGTGCTCAGTTGCAGTCATTGCTTGACCATGGCTGGCCACAGTGGCGTGTTCCGTTATTGGCTGAAGTGAATGCAGCCACGCAATGGCAAGCGTTGGTCGAGGATTGTTGTGACTCTGTTTTAAAACAATACAAGCGTGACTACTTAGAACATCCACAACAAGACGAAACATTCCAGCGGAGCCTCGTCGAGCTCTTACAATTGCTGGAAATACCAGCAGTGGCTGGGGTGCTTGGCAAAACTCGACAGCTAATTACATGGCCAGCTCGGCAGTTACTGGGCATGACGGGCCTCGGTGAAGATCGGCATACTGATCCCGATGATAGTCTCGAGCGGCGTTTGCTGTTGGACCTGTTCCAACAGTCGCTAACGCGCCTGAGCGAAACGGCGTTGGACCGTGCGGCGGAAGCAGGCGGTGCTAGCGCGTGGTGGCGAGGCATGGCTGGCGTTTTGCGGCAACAGCGAGAGGGGCTAAGTTTTGATTTTGATCACCAAATTCGTGATTATCAAATTGACTTTGAACCGGAAATAGAAGCCGCTGCGCAAAAGCTATACGAAGGTTTACAGGAGCAACCGATAGTACTCAATAGCCTGCGTGTAGCGCGGTTTGGTGCAGATGCCGCCGGTGTAGCGTTAGCCGTTAAGTCTGGCGGTTTGGGCTTGATTGATCTAGCGCTGGCTCCAGCGATGCTTTCCGTTACCTCTTTGCTTACTGAAGGTGCGATGGGCAAATACATTGACGGTGTGATGTTGGAGCTACGTCAGCTGCAACTGCAGCGTGTTGAGAAATTACTGGTAGAAGGTGGGCTAGCTGTTCAGCTTGGCAATTTGCCCAGAGGCTTGGCAGATCAACCCGGCTTCTACGGACTAGATAACATCCAATACAATTCCTTGGCCGAAGCGCTTGGCCAAGCAACGACAGAGAGAGGGCTGGTGTGAGCAACTCCATCGAGCAGGTGCAGAGTGATTTACAACAGTGGCGCGATTCCGCGATTGAAAATGGTTGGCTCACTAAGGGCGTAGGCGTTGAGCTGGACTCTCAATTAGCCGGAGATCCTGCCCATCTTTTTTCTGGCGTTACCCAACGGCCTTTGATCGTGGCTTTTTTTGGTGGAACCGGTGTCGGCAAAAGCTCGCTACTCAATCGTTTGGCGGGCGCAGAGGTAGCACGTACGGGGGTCGTTCGTCCTACGTCACGTGAGGTGACTATTCATGCCCATGAATCGCTTTCTCTGTCGCAACTCCCAGAGCAGATTCCCGCAGATAAAGTGCGGTTGAGCACGCACAGCGATGCGGCCTCTAGTCATATTGTTTGGATTGATACTCCAGATGTCGACAGTGTGGCCACTGAGCATCGAGACCAAGTGCTCAGTTGGTTGCCTTATGTAGATTTAGTGGTTTATGTCGTCAGCCCTGAGCGATACAGAGACGATGCTGGTTGGCAGATGTTACGCGAAGCGGGTGATCAGCACGCATGGATGTTTGCTTTAAACCAGTGGGATCGCGGCCAACCAGAGCAATTAGCAGATTTTAAAAAAGTACTCATTACTGCTGGTTTTGGAGATCCACAAGTTTTTTGCACTATTTGTAAAGAGGGCGCTGAGGGCGCTGAGGACGATGATTTTGAACAATTGCGCGCTGCTGTCGAACAGTTGGGTGAAAAAAACAATGTTCAATTATTGGTAGCTCAAGCTGAGGCAGCACAAACCGAGCGATTGCGTGCAAGTGTTGAAGGTTGTATTGATTCACTTGGTGATGAGTTGGCGTTGTCAAAAGTAAATAGTGATTTTGCAGAAGGCTTTGAGCAAAAGAGTGAAAAAATCATTGAGGATTTGTCTTGGCAGATAAATGCCTTGGCGCGACAATACCAGAACGAACAGGGTGGTTGGCGTCAATTGTTCAGTGCCAAACAAAGCGTAACTTCCTTGGCAGCGGCTGATACAAGTTCACTGGTTTGGGATGCCCGCGCAGAGCAGCAGGTACAAGACGCGCTGTCAGGGCTGGTTGTTTCTGCAGGTCAGGAGCACATGTCACTGGGCCCAATGCGGCAAATATTACGGCCTCTTGCAGAGCGTGTTTCGGAAATTGTCAGCAAACATCAGCGTCATTCGTTAAATGAAGCGTTTGCACGTCCGGGCACCCGCCTGCATCGTTGGTTGTTTAATGCTGTCGCTTTTATTGCTGCGGTTGCACCGATTGCAGCCCTAGTTTGGATTGCTTATCGAGTAGTGATTAGTTTTCACGCGGGCAATGAAGCGTCGGGAGAATACCTAGGTGGCAACTTTGCCATTAATAGTGTGTTGTTATTAGGTGTTGCTTGGCTATTGCCCGCTCTGTTACGAGAAAAAGTCAGGCCATCGCTCAGTGCCGCAGTTGCACGTGCTTTGCGGCAAGGACTGGGTAGTGCGCTGGCTGAAGTAGCCGCTGAGGCAAAAAGTTGCACATTAGCGTTTAACGAACAGCGTGAAAGCGTGCGAGAAGCTGCCCGTACCATTGTTGCTAAACTTCCAGTGACCTCAAAAGCACTCTACAAAGAATTGGCTGCATTGAGACCTCAAGGGAATGCTGCCGATTAGCTTCACCGTCTGCCGTTCAACTGCCTACGTAGCAAAAACCTAGGCGCACTTAATTTATTGGGGCATTTGCCCGAGCAAAACACCACAGTGTCAAATCGTCGACACCGCTGCGCCTTAATACTCTGCAACATTCACTCGCCGTGCTGCCTGTAGTCAAAACATCGTCAACCAAAACGACTCGGCATTTGTCTGGTAAGTCTCTAATTGTAAAGGCATTCTTTATGTTTGCCTTGCGGGCCCGCTGGGTCAATCCTGCCTGTGGGCAGGTTGGGCGAGTCCTAACTAGCACTTTTGTCATCAAAACCCCTTTACAGCGCTTTGCCAACTCCGCTGCCAGGAACTCTGATTGATTGAAACCTCGTTCAATGAGTCTTTTTCGATGTAAAGGCACGGCTAAAAAAATAGCACCTTCAAAGTCATCTCTGGGACCTTCGGCGCGTTGCCACATGTACTCCGCCATAGCAAGCCCTGAGGCCTTATCTCCTGCGTACTTGAACCGTTTAACAAGGTAATTTGCAGGTATTTCGTAATTACTGGCGATTATGCAGAGCTTCCATAGTGGTGATGATTTGCGGCATTTTTCGCAAAGTCCTGTTCGTTTGAGAACGAATAAATCACCGCAACCTGTACAGCCATTAATGTTCCTTGGTAACTCCGTTGCACATGGATGGCACAGATTCTGATTGTTCAGGCCGTGAGCGTCGCACAGTGTGCAACGCCGCTGTGGCAGCTTATGAAGAAAAGCGCACGCTCGTCGATAAGGGATGGTTAGGAGCCGGAGCTTTCGGCAAATTAACTGAATCATGCCGAGTTTCGCACCGAGGTTTTTATTAGCGCTGGTGCTCGGTGAAATGGCTTGGATTTCGGCACTACCGCTGGAAAGCCAAATCGGAACTGGTAGCAGGTATCGATGTTTTTTTGATTTTCACGATACAGGCTTAAATTGGAGTTTTTAAAATGCAAAAGACGTTTCTGTTGCCTGTGCTGGCTGCTGCAGTGATGGCGGGTTGTAGTTCGGCCCCCAAGCACTCGGCTCCTAGCTGCGAACCAGGTCAAGCCGCCGCTGCAGGCTATGTAGAGGCAGCTGGAAAGATCCTGATGAGTGATGTGGGATCTATGGTAAAAACAGGTTATTGGAAGCCAGAACACGGGGCTGCCTTTGACTGTGAAAGTAAAGTTATGGTCGGTACCGAGGCCAGCGAAGAAGTATCCGCTGGTACAGGTATGGAAGGGGTAGCAGCCGATGGCAGAGTCCGTCTTGATGCTCGCATGCTGTTTGATTTCGACAGCGCGCTGTTGACCGACAGTGGCAAAGTAGAACTTGATCTGCTGATAAATGATATTAACGCGATGGCTGTGATTGATCAGATCATGGTTATTGGGCATACCGATAGCATCGGTTCGATGTCCTACAACCAAATGCTTTCTGAGCGTCGTGCTGGTTCGGTTCGAGATTACATGATCGCCCAGATGGCTGAGCTTGAAATTACTGCTGAAGGTCGCGGTGAATCTGAGCCAATTGCAGACAACGCTACTGAGCAAGGCCGTGCTAAGAACCGCCGCGTCGAAGTTATCGTCGATGGTTCCATGGAAGCGATGGAAAAAGAGGCCGCTGCCTCTGCTTCTACGCCAGTCGTGGATAAAATGGCTGCAATGATTCGTAAATTGACGAATTAATTTAGTGCGATAGCATACACACCAAGTCGGTGTGTCCTGCTGACAAATGAGGCGGTCTTTGGGCCGCCTTTTTTGTGTCTCGCGTTTAGCCGTTTGAGTTTTAGCTGCCATCAAAGCCAGCCCTGTTCGGCAAATGAGCAATATCGGCCGTCGCCGATAATAATGTGATCGAGTACACGCACACCGATGAGTTCTAGCGCTTGTTTGAGTCGATCAGTTATTTGGCGGTCAGCGTTGCTCGCTTCCACAGCTCCAGACGGGTGGTTGTGGGCCAGAATTACTGCAGCGGCGTTTGCAGATAGGGCACCTTTGACGACTTCGCGTGGATACACGGAAGCGCTATCGATGGTGCCGCGAAATAGAGCTTCCCAATTGATCACCCGGTTGCGATTGTCTAGCCATAAACAACCGAACTCCTCGTGAGGAAGGTGCCCCAATAAACTTTGCAGATATTGGCGTGTGTGCTCCGGAGATTGCAATGCATCACTGCGATGAACTTGTTGTCGAAGATGGCGTTGACCCATTTCTAATACAGCGCGTAGCTGCGCGAACTTGGCTTCACCGAGACCGTGTCCAGAGCAAAAGCTATTTTTGTCGGCATTGAGCAGCGCACCCAAACTACCGAACTCGTGTAAGAGTTGGCGAGCAAGGTCAACTGCTGATAAGCCTTTGACTCCGGTGCGCAGAAAGATCGCCAGCAACTCGGCATCGCTGAGTGTCTTAGCGCCGCGTAACAGCAGTTTTTCTCGAGGACGCTCGTCGGCGGGCCAGTCAGGGATGGCCATGGATCTCTTCCGTTGAAATCATTGGTTTTTCACCATAGCGGGTCTCGGCGAGCTTTGTGCTGCTCTGTTAAGATGGACGCCTTTCGGGCTTGTCGAATAATGGCGGGATGATACAAATGAAAAACAAACGTGTGTTGCTGGGTATCACCGGTGGCATAGCTGCTTATAAAAGTGCTGAGCTTGTTCGTCTACTTGTCAAAGCGGGCGCCGAGGTGCGCGTTGTCATGACAGAAGCGGCACAGCAGTTTATCTCACCGCTTACGTTCCAAGCACTGAGTGGCAATCCAGTGCACACAACACTTCTAGATCCTGTTGCCGAAGCGGGAATGGGTCACATAGAGTTAGCCCGTTGGGCCGATGTGATGTTGGTCGCACCTGCCACCGCCAATACAATTGCTGAAATGGTTGCCGGTCGGGCTGACCAGCTGCTCACCACTACTTTTTTAGCGACGGCTGCTCCCGTGGTCATTGCGCCTGCGATGAACCAGCAAATGTGGGCCAATCCCGCCACCCAAAACAATATGGAAACGTTGCGTGGGCGCGGTGTGCTCGTTTTGGGACCTGCGGAGGGCGAACAAGCTTGTGGTGATGTGGGTGCGGGGCGCATGTTAGAG
Source organism: uncultured Granulosicoccaceae bacterium (assembly GCA_937965695.1). Lineage (GTDB taxonomy): Bacteria > Pseudomonadota > Gammaproteobacteria > CALCKW01 > CALCKW01 > CALCKW01. The sequence goes on along the minus strand of CALCKW010000012.1, from coordinate 111,266 downwards.
CCAGCCGAACTAGTGGCCTGTCTAATGGCACCTTACACAGGACCGAGCTTGTCGGGTGTACATGCTTTAATTACTGCAGGTCCGACCCAAGAAGCGGTTGACCCAGTGCGTTATTTAAGCAACCACAGTTCGGGTAAGATGGGGCATTCCCTTTGTCGTGCGCTATTGGCTGCTGGTGCGGAGGTGACGCTTGTCAGTGGGCCTACCAACTTGCTCCCTCCCCACGGTGCGAATTATGTGCGTGTTGATAGCGCGCGAGAAATGCTCGATGCAGTGATGGCGAACGTAGAAACCGCTAAATTGTTTGTCGCCACAGCTGCTGTTGCTGATTATCGTGTGGCTGAACAAGCAGCGCATAAAATAAAAAAGAACAACGATGAAATGTCGTTAGCACTTGAGAGAAATCCAGATATTCTTGCGCAGGTGGCAGCCATCAGCGATGGCCCCATATGCGTTGGGTTTGCAGCGGAGACCCAGCGGTTAGCGGAATATGCGCAGGGTAAGCTCGAACGTAAGAATCTCGATATGATTTGCGCAAATTTGGTGTTGGGTGAAAACAGTGCTTTTGGCAGTGACGATAATGCTCTAGAGGTTTTTTTCCGAGATGGCAATTCGCAATCTTTACCACGTGCGGACAAGGGCTCTTTGGCCTCCAGTGTCGTGAGCCTTATTGCTCAGCATTATTTTAGTTAACCACCATGATCAGCGAGAGCTATGTGTTTATACGCTCGCAGAAAAGACTTTCAGGAAAATAGAAGACATGACCACGCTACAAGTCAAAGTGCTCGACCCTCGATTGGGCGACAGTATTCCCATGCCTGCCTACGCGACCTCTGGTTCAGCAGGACTTGATCTGTGTGCCTGTATGGAAGAAGCGTTGGTGCTCGAGCCAGGGCAAACTCAGCTCATCCCTACGGGACTGGCGGTGTATATTGCAGATCCGGCACTCGCTGCCTTGATATTGCCTCGCTCAGGCCTTGGTCACAAACATGGCATTGTTCTGGGCAATCTTGTGGGTTTGATAGATTCAGATTATCAAGGCCAATTATTTGTTTCAGCGTGGAACCGCAGCGATAAGACTTACACGATGGAAATCGGCGAACGCATAGCGCAGTTGGTGCTTGTGCCGGTCGTTCAAGCAGAATTTGCGTTAGTTGAAGAGTTTGAAGCCACTGAGCGTGGCGCTGGTGGTTATGGCTCCACGGGTAAAAAATAATCGCGACAGGATTGATGAAGAAATGACAGACGTTGATAGCAGTATGACAGGTCAAGTGCTCAACGAAGCACTGCAGTACATCCGCCGTATCGCGGGCAAAACTGTTGTTATTAAGTACGGTGGCAATGCCATGACCGATGAGAACCTTAAGCGTTGTTTTGCCCGTAATATCGTTTTAATGAAGCACTGTGGTATCAACCCCGTTATCGTGCACGGTGGTGGGCCACAAATAGCTGAGATGCTGGCGCGTATAGGTAAAGAATCGAAATTTATCGGTGGTATGCGTGTCACAGATGCGGAGACCATGGGCATTGTAGAGATGATCCTTGGTGGCCAGGTCAATAAGAGCATTGTCTCATTGCTCAATCAAGAGGGTGGTAGAGCAGTTGGCTTAACGGGTAAAGATGCCGGTTTAATTCAAGCGGTCCCCATGCGAATAGCCGATCCCGAACGAAAGGGAGAAGCCGCTGATTTGGGCTATGTAGGTCAAGTGTCTCGCATTGATACTTCAGTGGTGCGTAGTTTAGAGACAGCTGGGTTTATTCCAGTGATTGCACCAATTGGCGTGGGTGCAGAGGGTGCATCCTACAATATCAATGCCGATTTGGTTGCCAGCCGTATCGCGGCTGAATTGCAGGCCGAAAAGTTATTGTTGTTAACAAACACTCGCGGCATTTTAGACAAAGCAGGGGAACTGTTAACTGGCTTGGATCGACGACAAATCGAAAATTTGATTTCGGACGGTACCATCAGCGATGGCATGTTGCCAAAAGTTCAATGTGCTCTAGAAGCGGTTGACGCCGGTGTGCAGACAGCTCAGATTATCGACGGACGTGTGGAGAATGCTGTGTTGCTGGAGCTTTTTACCGACAAAGGTGTTGGTACTCTAATACGCCCTTGATCTCCGCACAGGAATTTAACGCCGTTATCAGCTTGGCGAAACTTGTGATTCTGTCTTTTGTTAAAGCCTTACTCAGCAAGAGTGAGGCTTTGGTCTTAGACTTCTTGTCAATTGCGCGGGCTCTTTTAGTATGTTCGTTAGTTGCACACCGTGCAAGTTGATTCCCTTTTTTGAAGCCTTATTGTTTATCACCCAATTATTACGTGGAAAGTTCTTAGTTCTCTTCGCTAATTTTTGATCGACCAATTGACCTTGAGTGGGGTCTAGGTTGGCATATTAAGCAAAAGCCGATTTTAAGCTAAATAGAAAGCGATGAGTCCCGAAGGTACAGTCAGTCATGCGCTTTGTCATCTCGCTCGCCTCTTTAGCGTAGCTTTGCGATTGAATTGCATATAGATGCTGAATTTTTCGGAACCGACGCTTAATTCTATGCCTAGTAGCGATGCTCTTTAGCGCATGCGATAGACGTACGCTGGGCTGTTGTGGCCGGATGCACTAAACTTACACACAAACAGTCACTACACAATTCTAAGGATACCTATATGTTATTTGAAAACATGGATCTGGCGCTGGTTATAGCGCTGGCGGTGATACTGGTCGTCATACTCAAGAGTGTTGTAAAAATTGTTCCGCAAAACAGTGCGTGGGTAATAGAGCGGCTAGGTAAATACAGCAAAACATGGGAAGCGGGCATTCATTTCTTGGTCCCCTTTATTGATCATATTGCCTATCGGCACTCTCTAAAAGAGTATGCACTCGACGTCGATCAACAACAGGCTATTACACGGGACAACGTTGCACTGGGTATCGATGGTGTTTTGTACCTGCGCATTATGGATCCCCGTATGGCCTCTTACGGTGTAGAGAATCTGCTGTTTGCGATCACACAATTGGCGCAAACATCGATGCGAGCAGAAATCGGTAAATTGACCTTGGATGATACCTTTGAGAGTCGCGAGATCATCAATGCTCAAGTGACGCATGCTATCGATGAAGCATCTGCTAGTTGGGGCACCAAGGTGCTTCGCTACGAAGTCAAAGATATCACCCCGCCTGCTAGTATCCTCGAGGAGATGGAGAAACAGATGGGTGCCGAACGCGAACGTCGTGTTGCAGTAACTACCTCTGAAGGCTATCGCCAAGCTCAAATTAATAAGGCTGAAGGCGACAAGCAAGCGCAGATACTTCGTGCGCAAGGGCGTGCAGAGTCAATGGTGGTGGAAGCGAAAGCTCGAGCTGATGCTATTCGAGAGATATCCAGCTCCATTAATGCCGAAGGTGGCACAACTGCGGTTGCGCAGCAGCTTGCTGAACAATACGTTGCGGCCTTCGGTCAGTTAGCGCGTACGGGCACTGTAGCCTTACTTCCGGGCGATGCAACAGATGTGTCCAGTATGGTGGGGAAAGCCTTTACCGCCTTCGATACGCTGAAGAAACAAGTCGATATAACCAAGACCCCAACTGTAGGTCAGTAACATGGCAGAGCTATCTCCTTTTTACTTCTTCTTGGGTGCGGCAGTGGTGTTATTCGCTCTTGAGCTAGCTATTTTTCAGCTCAGTGTGTTTTGGTTCCTTTTCGCTGCACTCGGCGCCTCTGTGACAGCCGGTATTTGTTGGTTTTTTCCCAATACAGGTTGGACCGCTGCAATCGGCTATTTTGCAGTCTCGACACTGGCTGTGGTGGTGGTGTTATTCCCCTTGCTACGAAGATTTCAGAACAGCAGCGGTGGCATGTCAGGTAACGACGCCGTTGGCCAACGAGTGGAAGTGCTCGGCACGATTGCGCCAGGAGGCAGAGGCAAGGTTTTTTGGTCAGGGCGGGATTGGGAAGCGCAGCTTGTTGCTAGTGCCAGCCACGAATTGTCTGATGGAGATTCTGCAGTTATCGAGTCTTTAGAAGGTATTAGGTTAAATGTCCGTCTTCCAGATGCCTAGGGAGTCTCAGAATAAGTCTAGTCAGTAACATCGGGGTGAAAAATTTGGACCCAGTAAGGCGCGAATCGACGGCGCAAGTGCTATTGGCTAGATTTGCAACGCGGCTGGGCCGAATTTTGCGCGTCGACAATGCGAGCATGGTTGAACTGAGGTTACTAGTCTGCAGGCGCAAAAAACCACCGATGGTGGTGGACAGTTGATTTTAGTAAAGTACTCACTGGTATTCGTTTTGTCTACGAAGCTCTCGAAGCCGATCATTGTATTTTTTAAATTCTAGGATCGTGTCATAGCGATCTTTTTGAATGTCCGAAATTTGAGCATCTAGTTGCGTAAGCGCATGATTGATTGTGGCTGCTTCTTCGGTTAGCTGGTCCGGCACCGCCAATTTTTTGCGACGAAAGTGCGATATGCGAGAACTGTTTTCATCTTCTTTTTCAACGAGTGAGTCTCTGCGTGATTCCAAGTACGCAATGGAGTCATCGTAGGTAGAAAGGCGGTCGTCGCGAGCGGCATCGAGTGTTTGTACTGTCGGGAATGACAGTTCCAAAAGGCGATCAATACGTGCTCGCTCGCGCGCCTCTTGTCTTTCGCGTTTCATTTCGTCGGTGACGCGGCTAGCTTCAATACGCTCTTGCTTAGTGAGCTCTCTTTCTACTGTGCGTAGCTTGACACCCGAATTTCCCAATACTTCGTGGCCGTGTTTGGTGCTCGCAGGAGGGGGGGTGTCCCCAAAGTGAACTTCACCGTTTTCGTCAGTCCACTTATACAGACCGGCATAACTAGGCGATACAGCCAATGCTCCGAGCAAAAAAGCGCTCAGCATCGCTATATTTAGCATGTGCTGTAATGATTTTTGGGTCATAGGGGCAAAACGCTAGTTTAAGTTCATAATGTTGATGGACACAATTTTCTCCTTGCCCCCTTGCTAGCGGCCCCTGTTTCCACAGCTTTATGGTTAAGCATAGCCATACGGGTGCGCGCAAGTATTACATAAGTATTTTTTACCGACTTGCCGGCGACTTGCTGTTGCATATGGCTGCGTCTGTGTTCCCATTAAAGCCAATTTGAATGGTTTATTTAGTAGAGGTTGGGTGCCTAACCCTAAGCTGAATGGGGGCAAAATGGTTAATTTGAGTCATATTCCGTACTGATCTCGGTATTTTTGAACGGCCGGTAAAACGTCGGCGTATTCGTCCGAGGATTGCAAAAAATTAATCAAATCACCCAAAGTTGCAATTGTGACAACTGGGATATCCCAACGATCTTGCACTTCTTGAATTGCGGATTGAGCACTTTGACCTCGCTCCTGGCGATCTAGCGCTAAAACGACTCCTGCCAACTCTGCCTGATGCTCATCGATGATAGCTTTTGACTCGCGTATCGCTGTTCCAGCAGTGATCACATCATCAACAATCAGAACTTTACCTTGTAGTGGTGCGCCAACCAAAGATCCTCCTTCACCGTGTGCTTTGGCTTCCTTGCGGTTGAAGCACCAAGGTAAGTCTTGTTGATGGTTACTTGCCAGCGCCGTTGCCGTTGCGGTCGCCAAAGGGATGCCTTTGTACGCAGGGCCGAAAAGCATATCGAACGACAGCCCAGCTGAGCTTATCGCTTGGGCGTATTGTTCTCCCAGCTGAGCCAAGGATCCACCTGTGTTAAACAGGCCTGCATTGAAAAAATACGGGCTAACACGGCCAGATTTAAGCGTGAATTCGCCAAACTTAAGTACGCCACAGCTAAGCGCAAGTTTGAAGAAATCTGATTGGGGGTTGCTCATAGAAATCTCTCTGAATGGGTTAGTTGCATGTTATCGTTAGCGGTGCTTACCTGCTACAAATTGTGAAGGCGATTCCTTTCCTTATAAAGTAGCTGACTACATTTTATTGAGGAGCGACTGTGCTGCGAATTATCACCGTCAATGTCAACGGGATTCGCTCCGCCGCCCGCAAGGGTTTTTTCGAATGGCTGGAGCAGCAGGCAGCAGACGTTGTTTGTTTGCAAGAGGTGCGCGCGCAGCTCGATCAAATCACTGACCCTATTTTTTATCCCAAAGGTTACCACTGCCATTACCATTGTGCTGAACGCAAGGGCTATAGCGGCGTTGCGATTTACAGCAAGTGTGTACCCGATAAAGTCATCACTAAGTTAAAACACGAAACCATCGACAATGAAGCGCGATGGCTAGAAGCAAGGTTTGGTGATTTGATTGTGGTCTCAGCTTATTTCCCGAGCGGCTCTTCGGGAGATGTTCGACAAGAAGTGAAAATGGACTGTCTTAGCCACATTGAGCGAGAGTTCAGAAGGATAAAACGCCGACGCCATAATACGGTGATATGTGGTGATTGGAATATCGCACATACTAATGCAGACATCAGAAATTGGCGTGGTAACAAGAAAAACTCGGGCTTTCTACCTGAAGAGCGTGCTTGGCTCGATACCCTTTTTGATGGCCAAGGCTTCGTGGATACTTTTAGAGAACTGCCACAAGAAGAGCACAGCTACACTTGGTGGTCGAATCGTGGGCAAGCTTGGGCAAATAACGTGGGGTGGCGATTGGATTATCAGGTGAGCAATTCTCGTTTGCGCGGCAAGGTGCTGCGCACTGAAATATATAAAGAGCAGCGCTTTTCTGATCATGCGCCGTATATTGTCGATTACGATTTGGAGGCACTGTGATGCCAAATACCTTGAAGTTACTGCAAGAGCAAAAAAAGCCCGCTTTTATTATGTTGTTATTGGGTTTTTCTGCTGGTGTGCCGATCCTACTCATCTTCTCGTCTTTATCGCTTTGGCTCAGAGAAGCTGGAGTCTCCAAATCAGCGGTGACCTATTTCAGTTGGGCGGCTTTAGGCTATAGCTTCAAATTTGTTTGGGCGCCATTGGTGGATCAACTTCGGCTGCCATTGCTGACAGATCTCCTGGGTCGTCGACGTGCTTGGTTGTTGCTTTCTCAATTCATGGTTATTTTATCTATTCTTGCAATGGCGATGATTGACCCATTAGAGGCTGATGGGCTCACCTACATGGCCTTGGCTGCTGTAGCACTGGGCTTTTCAAGCGCTACACAAGATATAGTGATTGATGCATTCCGCATCGAAGTTGGAGAGGACAAGGTGCAGGCCTTGTTGTCTGCTACTTACATTGCTGGCTACCGTATTGGCATGTTGGTCGCGGGTGCTGGAGCTCTATTCATTGCTGCTTGGTTGGGTACCACAACCGAAAATTATGTCTACGAGGCTTGGCGAGACAGTTATCTTTGTATGGCCGCCGTCATGCTAATTGGGGTGTTGACCACGCTGTTTGTGGCTGAGCCGGTTCGCAGCGTGGCCTTAGCGCCTCGCTCGTTGCAAGATCAGCTGCGGTTCGTGCTGTTATTTCTCTTGATGGTTTTGGCTTTTATTGCATTTTTTATACTTAGCGCCGACATAGTCGCGTCACTTAAAGAGGCATGGATGCCAGGCAACAAGGGAGGTGATGCTGTCGTGCGCACAGGCGTAGAAACTCTGCGCTTATTTGCGGCGTTTGCTTGTGCAGGAATTGTGGCTAAGGGATTAGTGAGCACTGGAACCGTGCCAACGGAAATGGTGCAACAGAGTTATGTGCAACCAGTCATGGATTTTTTCAGTCGTTATGGCCGCGTTGCTTGGCTCATTTTATTTTTGGTTGGTTTCTACCGAGTGTCAGATATCGTCATGGGAGCCGTGGCCAATGTCTTTTACCAAGACATGGGTTATGACAAGGTTGCTATCGCTAGTGTCTCGAAAGTGTACGGACTGTGGTGCACCATCATAGGCGGCTTTATTGGTGGGCTTTGGTGCTTGCGATTCGGTGTTATGCGTATCCTAATGCTTGGTGCCGTGCTTAGTGCTGTTACCAATTTACTGTTCATGCTGTTGGCTAATGGTGAGCCAAGCATGAGCATGTTGGCTTTGGTTATAAGCGCCGACAACCTCAGTGCCGGTTTGGCCAGTGCGGCTTTCATAGCCTACCTAAGTAGTCTGGTTAATGTCTCGTTTACGGCCATGCAGTATGCGTTGTTCAGTTCTTTGATGACATTAATGCCTAAATTGATGGCAGGATATTCAGGTTCAATGGTAGAGCAGGTGGGGTATGGGACGTTCTTCACTGGTACTGCATTACTTGGCCTACCAGTGCTGTTATTGGTTTATTTGGTCGGGAATATATCTCAATTTAAAAACACTAAGGCTTAGTCGTTGAGGGGGAAGGTTTTCTGTGTGTAGAGCTTTAACTTTTCCGGATGGCTGAAGCTGCTCCCCAGGGATAAATTTAAGTTGGGAAGCTGGTAGATCGGTGCGTGGAAAAAACAACGGCCTCGCTATGGAGGCCGTTGTTGTATTTGCATCAGTCGATCATTTTTTAGTGCTGAACTTGTATGCAGTTGAGCACGCCGATAACCTGCGTCACTTACGCTTCAAGCAACTCAGGCGTAGATGTTTTTTTCTTTTTTTTCGCCTTCATCATTGCCGCCGCAGTATCGAGCATTCGGTTTGAAAAGCCCCATTCGTTGTCGTACCACATCATAACTTTCACCATGCGACCGTTTACGCGTGTTTGCGTAGCGTCATAAACGGAGGAGGCGGCGTTGTGGTTAAAGTCTATGGAGACCAAAGGCTCGTTGTTGACATCCAATACGTTGGATTTTTTGGCAGCCTTGTCCATGATCTGATTTATCTCATCGACAGTGGTTTCACGCTTGGTGATGATATGTAGATCTACCAGCGAAACATTAGGTGTGGGGATGCGGACTGACATACCGTCCAACTTTCCCGCTAACTGAGGCAAAACTAGGCCTACGGCTACAGCTGCTCCTGTTTTGCTTGGGATCATCGATGTGCCCGCAGCACGAGCCCGGTACAAATCTTTGTGGTATCCGTCACAGAGATTTTGATCGCCAGTGAATGCGTGGATTGTTGTCATTAGACCAGACTCTATACCTATTGCATCATCCAACACTTGAGCTGCTGGCGCCAAGCAGTTGGTGGTGCAAGAAGCGTTTGAGACAACCGTGTCTTCGTCACTGAGCGTTTGATCGTTCACGCCATAGACAATGGTTGCATCAGCGTTTTTGCATGGAGCAGAAACCAAGACGCGTTTCGCACCAGCACCTAGATGAGCAGCTGCTGAATCTCGGTCAACAAATAGGCCCGTACATTCCATGACTAGGTCAACTTCTAAGTCGGTCCAAGGTAATTTACTAGGGTCTCTCTCATGCAGAATCGCGATGCGTTGATCGCCAACAATAAGATAGTCATCTTCCACCTTCACAGGCGTATTGAAGCTGCCATGCACTGAATCGTGCTTGAGCAGGTGAGCGTTAGTCGGCGCATCGGCCAAATCATTGATGGCCACAACCTTAAAGGCATCACAGCGATCCGCCTCGTGGATAGCACGTAAAACATTCCGACCAATACGGCCGAATCCATTGATCGCCAGACGGATAGTCACGTGATCGCTCCATATCTGTAGTTAAACTACATTGATATTGCCGTAAAATTGAGGATTAATCAACTGTTCAACGGGTATTTAGCAGTCAGCGGGTGAAAAATATGTAGCAAAACTACAGATTGTCTGTCAATTGTTCGGCCTTAGCTGAGGATGTTGTTTAGTGGGGCTTAATCAACGAGGCGAGAGAGTAAGCCTCTTGCACGATATCCAATGCAGCAGCGTTAAGGTTGGTTGTGTTGCGACCCCCGAGCGGGCAGCGAATTTTATCCAAATGGTGTTGTTCGACAGACTTTTCAGCAAGGTATTGCCATAAAGCTCTGCATTTGCGTTGCGAACCTACTACCCCAACACTGCTTACCGCCTTATGCTGGGCCAGTCTGGTGCAGAGCTCAAAATCCAAGGCGTGATCATGTGTCATGACCAGGCAATGGCTGTTGTCGGGTAGATTGACGGTGTTAGGTTCGCTGGTGACTATGTTAGCTGCCTGCACGCTGAGTACACACTCGGCTGCATTGCCTTCCCAGTACACGGTAAAAGGTGCATCCGATAGCATTTTGACGACTTGATGCGCCAATGCACCCGCCCCAAAGATAGCAATGTGTGCGTGTGGGGGCTCAAAGATGACTGCGTGGTCCTTCACCTTTTGGGCTTGCGCGGTAAGTGGGGCAGTTTGTCGCTTGCCGTCGCTTATTACAAGGCTTTCTAGATTTAGCTTGCAGCCTTGACCAAGACGCAGTTTTCCGTCCAATAACATTATCTGGGATAGATCTTCGCCCTCCAGCCTGCGCAGATGTACGCGTAGATTATGTTTTTGCGTGTTACCGCCAGCCCAAGGGTTAAGCGGGATAGATAATTCTTTTGACCGCTCAGAATCGGTGAGCAACTGGCGTGCAGCTTGTCGAAGATGGGTCTCCGGTCGACCTGGTAATAAGTAGCCGGCTTCTCGATTGTGATCGCAAGCCCAGATGGGGCCAATGGGAAGTTGTAGAGGTGGCGGGCAGTGGATGACACTTGCAAGAACAACACGTTGTTGCCTTGCGAGAATTTGTAGACAAAAACCTAACCAGGTCATCCGTTATTTTTCCACGAGAAAATGATGACTGAGTCACGGGCTAACCAACGGAGTGACCATCGATACAGGCGCACTAAAATCACGGTTTGTTGGTCCATAGATTACCCGACGTCTTCGAAGTGCTGATTTTTGGAGCTTCGTAATTTTTTGCTGGTATTTCCTCTAATGCAGAACTACCTGGTCGTCGTCTTGGTCTTCTTCGATCTCAAGGAGTTCATCTAAATTTTCTGTTTCATCGAAGCTGGGATCGGGAGAGGCATGGTGTACGACCATATGCCAGCCATTGACCGTGTTGTGATAAACATTGGTGGTGAGCAGGGTATCTATCCACTCATCGTCGAGTGAGATATCTACACGTGCTGTGCAAACGGCCAGCATGGGGTTTTCCATGCAATGCTCGTCGCTGAGTTTAAATCGCAACTTTGCACCTTCAGCGAGGATTTGCTCCCAGCTTTCTGCAATGAGCTGTATGTCGTCTAGCCGTGGTGCGCCAGGATGAATACACACGACTGGCTCGTCGACTGACCAGACTTGCATCATCGCCTTGGCGTCACCAACTTCTATGGCGCGATAGAAATGCGCTTGCACATCAGAGGGGGAATTAAAGCGCGGCACAAAAGCTCCAGATCACATATTTGCGGCGATAGGTAACTCGCCACTATACCACCAGAATGCCCCAACAGATAAACTACACGCTATCCCATCCCTATTTTATTCAGGTGGGCTTGGTGTCCAAATATTTGGACCAATTCTTACCGCTGCCACCACTGACAAAAAATGGAGGGTTGATAAGCGAATCCTTGGTGTTGTAGCGAAGTGGTTGCATAAGCGTGTCGGTGAATTGACCGCCTGCTTCCGTAACTATGCACTGCGCTGCTCCAGTGTCCCATTCGCTGGTGGGGCCTAGCCGTGGATAAAGGTCGGCGCTCCCTTCAGCGACTAGGCAGGACTTCAAAGCGCTGCCCATATTCACTTCTTCATGTTGGCCGAGATTTTCTAGGAAGGCCCGCAGTTTAGGACCCGTTTGCCTTGAACGACTGCGGGCTATTGTGGGTCCTGCGGAGGGGGTGTTGCGCACTTGGATTTTCTGTGCGGAATCTGTGGCATCGTTTTGTTTCCAAGCACCGCCGTCTCGGTAGGCATAGTAGAGATCATCCATGACTGGTGCGTAGACAGCACCCAATACGGGTTCCTCTTGGTGAATGAGCGCTATATTGACACTGAATTCTCCATTGCCCTTTATAAATTCTCTTGTTCCATCAAGCGGATCTACTAACCAATAGGTCTGCCATTTATGTCTTTCCACATAAGGCACTTCGGCGGATTCTTCAGAAAGTACGGGGATATCCGGTGTGAGCCGCTGCAGTGCTGTTTGTATGTGATGATCAGCCGCTAAGTCGGCGCTGGTCACAGGCGACTGGTCTGCTTTGGTTTGAATATCATAGCCGGCTGAATAGAAGCGCAGAATGATATCTCCAGCGCTTCGAGCTATAGCGTTGATCTCCGGCGCTAAAGTACGCAGGTAGTCTGCAGAGACATTGCTCACGGCAGTGTCGTCAATGGGTGAAGCAGGCGCATTTTGGTCTGTGCTTCTAGCATGGGCTTGGCATGAGGGCGACACGTTCAACGTTCTCTAGATTATGATAAAAAGCGTAGCTAATAAAACGTTTGTCGGTGGTCTGAGCGGAAAGTTTGGTTGATTTCCGATCAGTAATTGATTTTTTTGCAAATTATGGGAGTTGAGCTGTCACAAAAGCTCGCTTAACTGCCCTGATTGTTGAATCCTAAAGCTGCCGTCACCTTGCTCTTTGGCGACTTGTGCCAAGGTATTTCTCACCATATTTGACGCTGTAGATTCGGCTCTGGCACTGAGGTCTAAGACATAGCTGCCCTCGGGTTGTAGGTCGATAGTGCCTTTGATTGTTATGTCACCGCCTTCGGAAGAGAGTATTGCGTGCGTGCCTCCTTCTTTTTCTCGCATAGAGAGCGCCAAGTCACCGAGCTTGGCTTGCTCGCTGATAGAGATACTGGCCTGTGTCCATGTGAGTTCACCGACAAATGGGCCGTAGGTTTTTTCACTGGCTGTGCCGTCTACTAAATCCAGACGCAACTTTCCACCAAACCGTACAAAGGGCAAGAATGTTTCAATGAGCGCTGCAGGAGAGCTAACAATAGTGTCTTTGATGTAGACCTTTTTACTCGCAGAAACCGCCATCTGACCGTTACCACTGGCTTGCAGCCAATCAAATTCCACGTCACCACCCATTTTTCCTGTGAGCAATTGCGTGAGTCGAAGCTTCCATTTTAGGTCTACTGGTCCGTTAACCGTACCCAACTCCTTAACCGAACCTTCTATCAGGCTGCCGTCGAAACTCTCCGTGTCTTGCAGCAAAACAGGCATGCGCGATTGCAGAGATGATAGCGGGGTGCGGACAGCGAGAGTCGTTACCATGACGCCAAAGAACAGCAAGATAGCCGCAGTTATTTTTAAAACTCTCATTTAGCGTTCCAGAGAAATGCGTGCGCTGACAACACCCGGGCGCTGGGTGTTCACATTGAGTGACGTCACTTGCAGACCTGTTTGGCGTTGCAGGTTGTCTAGAACAGGGATTAACTTGTCAAAAGCAATCTCCGACAGCTGGACCCGTGCGCCTTTACTGCCCACTGGATCAACCCGGTCAGGTGCTTTCAGCCCCGCTTCACGGAATACACGTTCTACGGCTGTCAACGGGGCTTGTGATGTGTCCACTGTACTAGGATCGGCGGCACCGCCTTGTAAGCTCTTTGCCTCTCCGGCAGCAGTTTGCATCCATGCGATTGCATTGACGTTGCCTTCTACGCGCGAGCGACGTTCTTCAAGGTTGTCGTAGAGAGGCTTTAACAAGGCGAAATACAAGAGTCCGATAACTATTGCTACACCGGCAGCTATCAGCATGATCTGCTCTCTTGGACTATGGCTCGCGTACCAATTTTTCATAATTTAGCCTGCCTCGATGCGCAGTCGACCGCGCACCGCGCCGCCTTGTTGGTTGGCAGATTGAATACTGGCCTTTATGCCTTTTGTTGCGTCGAGGCTTTGCTTGATTTTGTCCAATGCTTGCAGCGTATCGGTCTGCATGTCTACGTCACAGCGTCCGTTGCGAAAGTTAACACTGTTCATGGTGGTGTTGGGGATGCCCTTGATCGCCTCAGATAGGGCAGCAACCAGAGGCATTAATTCGCCCTCCGCACCACCTGTTTTTAATTTGCGAAGTTCCGAGCGCATGCGGGCGATCGGATCGCGTACACGTTGAATGTTAGGAAAGGTTTGCTTAAGCAGGCTCTCCATTTGGGCGCGTTGTGATGTTTCCTGAGAGGCTAAACGGTTGCTTTCGAGAACACTCGCACCTACGCTCAGCAGCAGTAGACAGCCTGCTAAGGCTGCAGGCAAGCGCCAAGGGCGCCAAACCTTTCCCATCGCCTTTCTTTGGTTAAAGTCACCTTGCAGCAGGTTTATGTGGTGTGCGTTTATGCCTCTTGCCAAAGCGTCGGCAGAGTTTTGAACGGGCACTTGTTCGACAAGCGTGTTGACCTCAGGTGTGTGTTCCCCCGGCGAAAGATAGAAGGCTATTTGCGTCGGGCCATCAACACCGACCTCGCGCAATAACCTATTGAGCATCAGTTCTGCGCTTGAAGCAGGGCACCACATACCGGTAAACGTGCCTTGGCGAATAAGCAGATCTTCGGCTGTTTGCAGGACTTGCCATTCATCCGAGTCCCCCTGCGGCAGCATCAGAACATCTGGCACAATGACTTGAGGGTGCAGATTTAGTGCAGCGAGCTTTTGCATTAAGCCCTGCAAGGTCTCGCGCGCAATCACGGCGACAGGGTAAGTACCGTCGCTACCGATCGGGCCTAGTGCAAAATGTAGGTCTTCTACATCGTCGGCCAATTGTTCTTCGAGTGCAAAGGGGATAGCCGAACGAGCGCGTTTGCCCCCTCCCGGTACTCGCACTTGAGTCAATGTAACCGCATTGCTGCCAATGGCGAGTGTCACTCGCATGCCTTGTGCAGACTGCGCGGCGGCACTCAATGTTCCATCGGCAAAGTTTGCTGAGTGTGCAGGATTGTCACTGTCCACGGCCCCCCAAGTCGCGTAGTCGCTATTGAGGTCAGGGATGTGGATGAGGAATGTTTTTGCCAAGCTAGTTTCCTATTGCGTCAATCAAAACTACGCCAGCGTGCAGCCACGGCTGTTCGGCCGTCGCTACTGCGGTTGAGCACACTGTACTGTTTCACAATTGTATCGCTAAATTGTATTTCTGCGCGTACTAGAAAATAATCACTGTGCACACTTAGGCTATCACTCGCGCTTTCAGGCAGTGAAGTATCTTCCCCGTCATCGCTCTTTATCTTGTTTGCTTGGATAAAATCTTCGACCGACTCGTAAGCCGATCGGTCAATTTCATCTTCGCCTACAGCCAAGTTTAGATCACTGTCCGCCAGATCAGCGTCTGCACACTGCGGAAAGGTTTTCCAGCCTTCTTCGACGGGCCAGCGGTGCAATTCTTCACCGAGCCCATCAAATTGATCCCATAGCGCCTCTAGCAGCGCGGGTGCTGCAGTGTTTATATTGATCTTACTGCCTCTAGGCAGTGCAGACACATAGGGCAACAACGAATGATAGGCATCGAGACTGTCTGCATCCGAGCCGTTAAGCCCACGCACGAGGCGTAACTCGGTTGTAGACTGAAGGGGGCGATTTGCGGCTCTGTAGGGGCTTTCCAAATTTGAGTAGTATTCAAACTCTGCACCGTTGTCCAGTGGCTGATCGTTGCTGTCAATCCAGTCTGCAATAGCAGCAGAAGTCTCGGGGGGCAGCGCAAGCTCGTTGATCAACGCGTTCAGGATAGCGAGCTGGTTATCGTCGACAATACCTTCATCGTCCACCAAATTATTGACGTTAAATTGGCCGTTTAAATCGTGGATGCAACCCGTAATTGTGCCACCGGCAATTGGCAAGGGCGGAATTGAGACTGCCCACTGATCTTCACGAGAGTCCACGGCTGCGCCATCTTGGTTATCGCTGTCAAAGTCACGCTTGAGAATTGCCGCAGCGAATCTCTCGCCGGCTACTGCCAATGCTTGTGCCTGCTCCAAGGATTGATAGCTCGAAGCACGGCGCATAAACAAGTGCTGGTTACTCATCATGGTGGTGGTAACAACAGCGGCGAGTGTCACTATCAGCATGACAGTTATAATCGCAATACCGCCTTGCGGTTTCTTGGCCATCAGTCAGTAACCACATACAAGCGGCTGAGATCCCCCAGCGTTTTGTGTTCGACTATTGCTTGCACGGCAACTGGCATAGGAAAAGGTGCTGAAGGATCAGCTGTGCTGGGAGGCCACGTTTCTTGCCATTCTCGCTCACCGTCCAGAAATCGCCAGCGCAAAGCGTCCACATCTTTGAGCAGGGTGCGCGTGATTTCACCCCCTTCTACCATCCGGTCGAGCTGATACCAACTCACCCTTTGCAGTTTTCCGTCGTTAGCGGTATAGGCCACGCGTTGAATTTCACTGCGAGCAGGCAGGGTTTCGGGAGCAGGGTTGATCCATCCTAATCGGCTGAACTCCAATGCAGTTCCGTTGTAATTGCTCAACTCAATGGGGCGGCGCTCACCGCCAAGTTCGTCGCTTATGGCTCGTGGAACCATTTGCGTTAAATCCTGACCCAGGATTAAAAAAGTACGTTCCAGTTCTGTCAGTTGATTCTGCGTGTATTCCTGAGCGTTTTTAGAACGTTCAATTACACGAAATCCAGCGAAAGCTGCAATAGATATTATGCTAAAAATGCTTGAAGCAATCAGCACTTCTATCAGTGTGAAACCACTTGAGCGAGAGTTGAAACTGGGTCGGCTCACAACTGGAACTCCGGGTTGCCGACAAAGCTGGTCAGAGTGAATAAGGCGCTTTTGGCATCTTCTTTTAGACGTACTTGAATCTCAATTTGGCGTAGCGCCTCGTCCTGAACTTCTTGTGTAGTGACGCGCCAAAACCAAGTCTGGCTGGCTAGTGTCGCTTCACCTTCGCTCTTCCCTAAGTCGGGCCACTCGCGCATAGCTCGCATTTCGGCTAATCGATTGGCGGCCACCCAGCGGGCGAATGTGCGGTCGCGCAAATGGGTAGTGCCAGAGGTGAAATTACCTGAAGCTGAAATCATTGCGCTAAGCGCGACGGCGACAATCGTAAGCGCAACCATAACCTCCAACAACGTAAAGCCTCGCTCTAGCCTTGTTAGTGTTTGCAGCTGGCGCGTCAAGCGCGGTGTGGTTTGAGTCATGGTGCGGTGTTAAAACTGAACACTGGTGACGCCGACTTGCCCATCATCGTCACTTTGGACTTCCCAAGCTCGTTCACCGCCATCTTGCTGAATCCTGAATTTGTACTGTGGCATCATCTCACCATCGGGCAGAATCCACAGGTGAGGGACCAAAGGTTCGTCATCTTCATCGTTCTGTTCATCGGCCGTATTTAGAACGATTGCTTGGGCTTCAAGTTCCAATTCGAAGGACATGCCTTCGGGCATCGTGCGTTGACGCAGCCGCCCGTCGGCATCAAAAGGTTCCCAAGTGACCTCGCCTTCTTCATCGGTTTCCCGTCGGTAGAAGGCGTAGCCGTCAGCGAGAGCGTGCACGCCAATTATATCTAAATTGAGTAAGGCCTCGTCGGCCGCTAGACGCAACAGCAAGTTGAGCCGTTGCGCTTCTTTTTTTAGTCGCTTGCTGGAGGAATCAGTATTCAGCGACAGCATTGCGCCTGTGCTGAGTACGCCCAAGATCACCACCACGACCATGATCTCGATCAGAGTGAAACCGTGGGATCGCATTCTACTGTTCAAAGTGTTTTGGTTTATTCCCAGCTACCAATGTCGCTAGCTGCACCATCGCCACCGGGCGCACCGTCTGAACCCAGCGAATAGACATCGACATCGTCGTTTTCACCGGGGCTCATGTACAGGTATTCGCGTCCCCACGGATCCTTGGGCAACTTCTTGATGTAACCACCTTCTGACCAATTTGGGACGTCTTCACCACTGGTCGGACGGTTGACCAGAGCCTCGAGTCCTTGGTCTGTGTCTGGGTAGTTAAAGTTATCGAGCTTGTACATGTCTAGTGCTGCACTGATCACTTGTAAATCTTGTTTTGCCTTAGTGATACGCGCTTGGTCCGGTCTTTTAAGAATCATCGGCGCCACAATAGTGCCAAGAATTCCAAGGATCACAATGACCACCATGATTTCTATCAGGGTAAAGCCCTTTTGTTGTCCCGAGCGTTTAATTGCTTTGTTCATGGGTTCTCCGAACATTTATTACAGTAATTGGCTAATCTTAGCAGTTGAGCGGTAACCTTCATCGCGGGCCCTGCCGCCGAGCGCGCTGTTCACCGCGCTGATTGGTTGTCGGCTAGGTGCAACGTGTCTGTACTACTTGTGGCTAGCAGTTTCGAATCATAGTTCGAACGCAGATAGGCAAATGTAGTTGCCCATTTGAATTACGATGTGTTTTTTTGGACACATTCCATCTTTCGTGAGTTGAGTAGTGAGTGCCAGTTCAGTCCTCGAGGCCGCCTTAATTTTGGCCTTAGGGCGTACTAAGCCGAATCGCTTGGATCACACAAATTGAGTTTAGTTTTGGTGCTGAAGCATTATTTATTGCCCGCCCTGATCATCGCCACCTCAACGATGTTGGAGCTGTTGGGCTTTACTGAGTTGTGGCAGTACGATCGAGTTGCCATTGAAAGCGGAGAGTATTGGAGACTGCTGAGCGGCAATTTTGTCCATTTGAGCCTGAACCATCTATTGCTAAATGCCGCTGGTTTTCTACTCGTGGCAGCTTTAGTGTGGCGTTATTACACCACGAAGGAGTGGTTGTTGATTCTACTGGTGAGCTCTCTAGCGGTTTGCGGCGGTCTATACCTCTTAACGCCAGAGCTGCGGTGGTACGTGGGTCTAAGTGGAATACTGCATGGCCTTTTGCTGGCCGGAGCCTGTGTAGAAGTTCAGCGTTACCCGCATACCGGTTGGCCTCTCTTACTACTTGTGGTCGCAAAATTGCTGTATGAACAGTTCTATGGGTCCATGCCCGGTTCTGAGTGGGCAGCTGGGGGTCATGTGGTGGTAGAGTCTCATCTCTACGGTGGGGCAGCGGGTCTGCTGATGGGTTGGTGGCTTGGCTTTCGGGCTAAAATTGGTGCCGATGCAGAGTATTCGTCTGATCCGTAGTTATCTGCAGTTTATGATCGTGTCACTATGTCGCACCCAATCGATAGCAAAGCCTGTATCCGGGCCAGTTTGGTTGCTCTTGTTAACACTTTTTTGGCTTTGTTTAAAAACAAAGACATTGCACATTAATATATTGGTTTTACGTGAAAATGACTTTGCATGAGCTGGAGCTTTTGATAGCTAAATTGCCTCGGCCGATTGCCAAACTGTTGAGCAGCTCTTTTGTTCGCTACGTTATAGGTGGCTGTATTGCAGCCAGCGTGCACCTGACTGTCGTGGCTATAGCTGTAGAGCTTGGTGGTATGGACAAGGAAAACGCAAATTCGCTTGGCTTTGCTTTTGGTGTGTGCATCAATTACGTTTTTCAACGGCGAATTACTTTCAAGCAGCATGCGCGCAAACACGCGGAGCAAATGCCTATGTTCATCGGTTTTGCTTTGCTTGGCTTAGGTATTAATCGATTCGTCTATTCGCACGGTATCCATGATTTCCACCTGCAATATTTAATTGCTGCTGCCATGGCAATTTTGGTAGTGTTTGTCTTCAATTTCACGGCGAACTCGCTCATTACCTTTAGGCCTCGTGGAGGGGTGGGTAAAAGTACCTAGTCTGTGGCCGTACTCAGACGGAGCCATATCCCTGTGCCCGTGTTCCAAGCCAGCGCACCACTAGTGCTTTGACATGCTCTGGGTAGCTCTCACGCATCCGTGTTGCTGCTGTGACAACCGAGGGCATCATTGCTCGGTCGCGCACGAGATCAGCTATTCGCATTCCGACAAGTCCAGTTTGTCGGGTGCCGAACACCTCACCGCCGCCTCGAAGTGCCAAATCTCGTTCAGCTAAAACAAAGCCATCTTGCGTCTCGCGCATTGCTGCAAGGCGCTCGCGAGCGTCGTGTCCCAGTGGTGAATGGTAAAGCAACACGCAAGTGCTAGCGATTTCTCCACGGCCTACGCGCCCGCGCAACTGGTGCAGTTGTGATAGGCCTAAACGCTCCGGGTTTTCGATAATCATCAAAGACGCATTCGGCACATCGACACCTACCTCAATAACCGTAGTGGCCACTAATAAATCCACTGCCCCAGATTTAAAATGGCTCATCACTAGGTCTTTTTGTTCGGGCTTCAATCGACCGTGTACAAGAGCAACCGAAGCGTCTGGTAACCCCTCTGCCAGTAATTCAGCGGTATCGCTGGCGGCCTGTGCTGTCAGCGTTTCTGATTCGTCGATTAAGGTGCATACCCAATAGACTTGCCTGCCTTCGGCGATAGCTGCCGCGACACGCTGTACCACTTCTGGTCGGCGTTTTTCGCTGATAGCCACCGTAGTAATTGGCTTGCGGCCAGGAGGCAATTCATCGATAGCAGAGTAGTCCAAATCGGCGCAACTCGTCATCGCAAGTGTTCGAGGAATGGGGGTCGCGGTCATCACGAGTTGGTGTGGCATCAGACCTTGCATGCCTTTGTCTCGTAACGCTTTGCGTTGGTCTACGCCAAATCGATGCTGCTCATCAATGATTACGAGGCCGAGCTCGGCGAATTTTGCATCAACTTGAAAAAGAGCATGAGTGCCTATTGCGATTCTTACTTCACCAGAGGCTATCAGCTGTTGCGAATCACGGCGTTCTTTGGCGTTGAGTCGGCCGGATAACCAACCCACTCTGACACCGAGTGGCTCGAACCACTGGCAGAATCCCTTGTAGTGTTGTTCGGCGAGGATTTCGGTAGGTGCCATCAATGCAACTTGTACCCCTGAGGCCACTGCCTCGCATGCAGCAGCAGCAGCGACCACTGTTTTTCCACTGCCTACATCGCCTTGCACCAAGCGCAACATTGGGCGTTCATTGTCTATGTCTTCGATGACCTCAGTGACCACACGTTGTTGCGCCCCCGTTAGTTGAAAGGGTAGTTGCGATAAAAACTTATGCCGCAAATCTCCTTTGCTTCTGAGTGGCTTTGCTTGCAGTTTTCTGTGCAGGTCGCGCAGTTGTAACATGCCGAGACGATGTGCTAGTAATTCTTCAAAAGCTAGTCGTGCACAAGCGGGGTGTTCACCGCTGGTTAGTGCTTCTATAGCCTCTGTGTTTGCAGGGCGGTGCAGCGTGAGTAAAGCTTGTGCCAGAGTTGGTAAATTCTCATTGTGGAGAAGACCCTCTGGTAGGTAGTCGTGTACTGCTGCACCCTTTGAAAGTAACGCCAGTGATTGATCTGTCAGCTTTCGCAGACTGAGCTGATGCAGACCTTCGGTGGTAGGGTAAATAGGGGTTAGCGAATCCTCGGGTTCGTCAAAAGCATCTTTCAAAACAGTATATTCTGGGTGCACCATTTCAAAGCCTTGCTGGCCGCGCCGAACCTCTGCATAACAACGCAAGCGTTCGCCTACTTGCAAGGTGTTTTTCTGAGCGGCATTGAAATGGAAAAACCTGAGCGTGATGGGTCTTGCCGAGCCATCGTCTATCGTTACGACGAGTGAGCGGCGCTTACCAAAGGCAACCCTGGCTCCTCTGATATCTCCTTCTATCAGCGCTTGTTGGCCAGCAACTAATTCAGCAATACTCAAGATTTGGGTGCGATCTTGATATCGAGAAGGCAGATGAAAAAGCATGTCTTGCACGGTGCGAATATCGATTGCAGCCAGTTTCTTGGCCAGCGCGGGTCCGACACCTTTTAGTGTGGTGACTGAGGTTTGATTTAGCGGTTTTGGCGGGGCTATCGGCACAGTTAAATCGTCAAAGCGCAAAAAATTTGGCTGGTGTATTCATAACGCATAGGTGCCTTGCCATCAGGTGTCTCACTGGTCCGCTAAAACCAAAATGCCTTCTACTTCTACATCAACACCTTTAGGTAACGCTGAGACTTCAACTGCCGCGCGAGCGGGAAATGGCTCAGGCACATATTCAGCCATAACTTCGTTGACTTGTGGAAAGTTGCTCAGGTCGGTTAGAAAAATACTCATCTTGACCACTTGTGAAAGATCGCCACCAGCGGCTTCGCAAATAGCTTTGAAATTTTCAAAAACACGACGAGCTTGCGCACTAAAGTCGCCATCGACAACTTCCATCGTGACCGGATCTAGCGGAATTTGACCGCTTATATAGACTGTGTCGCCTGCTCTAACAGCTTGAGAGTAAGCGCCAATTGCACTGGGTGCTCGATCTGTACTAATAATTTTTTTAGACATGGTTTTATTCCGATTGATTTCTAATTGTGAGCGGATACGTCACTACATCATTGCCAGCATAACTCAACACCGGTTCCTTTCAGCTGTAACTCGCCAGGTGTAAGTTGTCGATTAATCGCGCCTTTCCGCATTGGGCAGCAACAAGAATGATGAGGTCTTCAGTTTCGTCATCTTCACGCGCGACCTCGAGGTCAAAATTCCGGCGGATGCTGTAGTAGTCAGGATCAAATCCTTGAGCCTTTAATGTGTCGATTTGTGTTTTTTCAATGGATTGGAAATCACGTTCGCCCTTGAGAAGTTGCTTGGCCCCTGCCTGAAGTGTTTTAAAAATCCATGCGCCGTGAGCACGTTCCTCTGTGCTCAGGTTGTTGTTGCGCGAGCTCATGGCGAGTCCATGTGATTCTCTGGCTGTCGGTGCACCCACGATTTCCACGGGCAGGTTTAAATCCGCTGTCATGCGTTTTACCACCAGCAATTGTTGAAAATCTTTTTCTCCGAAAACGGCTAGTTCTGGCTGCACCATATTGAACAACTTACAGACGACTGTGGCGACTCCAATAAAATGTCCTGGGCGATGTGCGCCGTCCAACACATTGGTGATACCTGGCACATCAACTGTCGTGGCATGCTCCATTCCGCGCGGGTAGATATGTTCGTCAGTGGGGCAAAAAACCATGTCGGCACCAATCTCTTCGAGCTTTGCCAGATCTTTTTCCAGTGTTCGTGGGTAGTTCGCGAGATCATCTGGTCGATCGAACTGCAGTGGATTGACGTAGATGCTGCAGATAGTTTTGTTCGCTCGCTCGCGCGCCTTATCCAATAAAGACAAGTGGCCGTTGTGCAGATTACCCATTGTCGGCACAAAACCGACCTTCTGATCTTCCATGCGCCATTGGTGGCGCACCTCGCGAAGAGCCTCTATGCTGTCAACGCGAATCACACTGCTGCTCCAACTGGGAGGCGCTGGCAGCTAGGAGAAATTTCTGGTTTGTTGAGAAGAGGCCACCAAGTTAATGATTTTTGCACTGATTTGATGTTCCTTAATCGAGAGGCGATAGCGCAACGTTGTCGTTGCACTCAGCCGTTCTAAGTTTATTTAAATGCGTATTCGGCCGTGGGAAAGCTGCCTTCTTTTACACTTCTGTCAAAATCTCGCACTGCATCTTCGATGGAATCATTGTCTACCATAAAGTTTCTAGAAAAGCGGGTGCGTTTTCCAGGTGCTATATCGAGGATATCGTAGAGCACCAAAATCTGACCGTCGGTGTCTGGGCCTGCACCAATGCCAATGACAGGCGCTTCAGCTGCAGCGGTTATCTCTTTGGCCAGTTCCATGGGGACGCATTCTAAAAGCAGAATATCTGCTCCCGCTTTTTCTAAGGCAATCGCATCTTCGCGCAATTTTGCGGCTGTTTCATCGTCACGGCCTTGCACTCGGTAGCCGCCAATTTTGTGAACAGCCTGAGGGGTTAGGCCCAAGTGAGCGCAAACGGGAATCCCACATTCGCTCAGTCGTCGAACCATATCTAACTGCAGTTCTCCCCATTCCAGCTTCACCACTTGAGCTCCGCCTTCTTTCATAAGGCGAGCGGCGTTGCTAAGGCAGGCCTCTGGAGTGGCATAACTCATAAAAGGCATGTCGACCATCAGCAGTGGGCGGTTCATACCCCGCCCTACCAGTTGGCTGTGATAGATCATCTCGTCCATAGTGACAGGGATTGTTGTCTCAACGCCTTGTACAACCATGCCAAGGGAGTCTCCCACTAGCACAACATCAATACCCGCTCGTTCCAAAACACTGGCAAACGATGCGTCGTAGGCGGTTAGGCTAGAAAATCTCTCTCCATTAGCTTTCATCGCTTTTAAAGTAGCGACAGTGACAGGACGTTGTTCACCTTGAGCGCTCATTGCTTCTCCAATAAATCAATTCAGTCGATCCGTCGCGATTGTCGCTTACCGGCCGCTCAATTACCAATAGACGAGGCAATCTCGCGCAAATATCGAATATTTGTCAAGCAATCCACCCTGTTTGGTTGAGTCCACTGTCGGTGACAAGTCACTGGTCTAGCTGGACAGGTCCTCGTCTCATCTGCTGAAAAAACGGAGTTAAGTCGATTAATGCTTTTGAAAAACTATGCGTCAAGGAAGCGTTATAAATGTGTAGCAAATTTGTATAAAATATCGTCTCTGTACCCAATTCTTAAGAATTCGCGTAAAGGCTACCTAAAAGCATGCTAGATAATCCTCATGGGTTCTCAACCGAATCCAAGCTTTCGCAGACAAGGTCATCTATAGATGCGCTATGGGCTACTCGGACCGAGGGGCGCCTTGCCGGGGTTGCTGGGATATCTATTGCGTTCGCCTACGTGGTGCCACATTCATACAATGGTCAGTCTATTGTGTTGGTGCCAGGGCGTACCGAGTTCATCCACAAATACACAGAAACTGTCTTTGACCTGTGTCGGCAAGGATATTCGGTCTACGTGATGGACCATCGTGGGCAAGGGTTGTCGGAGCGGTTACTTAGAGATCAACACAAGGGGCATGTCGACTCCTTTGATTTTTACGTTGAAGATCTGCAGCGCTTTATTACGGAAGTAGTGCAGCTGCGGGAAACCCGTTCCCCTGTGCTGATGGGGCATTCAATGGGAGGGGCGGTAGCTGCTCGACACCTACAATGCTACCCGGGGGTAGCAGTTGCAGGGGCACTGCTCTCGCCAATGTTGGAAATTAATACGGGTGCACCGCAAGCTTTGGTGTGGCCATTGGTCGAAAGAATTGAAGCACTGTTGTCACCTTACGCGAATGAGCCTGGTTATATTCCTGGGGGCGATGGCTACTCGGAGACCGCTTACAAAAAGTATGGTCGTCTTAATAATTTGACGCACTCTGAAGTGCGGCTGGCTTACCTGAATAAACAGTATGCAGAATGCCCTCAAATTCAGTTGGGTTCACCGACGAGGCAGTGGTTGTTGCAGGCCTTCGCCGCCATGGAAACTATCTTAAATGACGTTGAAAAGATCAAAGTGCCCGTTTCCTTAGTGGCTTCGGGCTCTGACCGAATTGTGCGGCAAGGTGGCCAAAACGATTTTTTGGAATCTTTGCGGAATACAGGCAAAAATGAAGTTGATAGTTTATTTGTGGAGGACGCGGAGCACGAATTGTTGTTGGAAGCCGATGAGTACCGGATTCCTGCGTTGAATCACTTGCTCGGGTTTTTAAAAGGAATTAATGAACCTAGCCAGTTGTAGAATCGTTTTTTGTCTGGATTTGATTCCAATGCTAGACGGCTTTGTATTCTTGTCAGGTCTTTGTTTAGGCTGATAATTAATGCCTGTTGGCGCTGAACCCGATCACTTTGTTGGGCAAGTAATTGCCGCTGCAAATAAACGATGCGACGTAAATTTGCCTCTCGAGAACTGAGAGCGGCATTTGTTTTTTGAGAGCGCGCTTTCGCAAAGTTTTGCTGACTGTTTAATGGGCTTTGAGTTGCTTCCAATTTGCCGTCGATGTCCAGATGCACAGCTATTGGTCTTTTTTTCGCCCTTGTTTTCTCTGATTCGTCAGCGCAAATCTCTTCCGTGATTTGATCGCTTATCATTGTGGGTTAGCACTATTCGTTACGGGAACTTAATCCTATCTGTCAGATTGAATGACTATTCAGTATTTAAGTCAAGTTACAGTCGTTGATGTGTTCTAGCTGTCTTTTGCAGCAAGCATCGAGAATTGAAAAAAATACCAAGTAATTTAAGCTGAAAAAAGCGGAAACAGACTTTGAGAAACCACAGCGCTATGCGACGAAAAAAGGGGGAGAATGGTGCCCAGAGACGGAATCGAACCGCCGACACGAGGATTTTCAGTCCTCTGCTCTACCGACTGAGCTATCTGGGCAAGTGGGTTGAAGCGATCAACCCGAAGCCGACAATTAGACACTTACACAAAGGCGGTGTCAATAGTTCTAGTTAAGAAATTAGTCGCCGGTGGGGACAAACTGTTCCGGCACGGAGGAACCTTCGCCAAAAAAGAATTTTTCCATTTCTTCTTCTAGGAATTTTCGTGACTTTGGGTCAATAGGGGTCAAACGGTACTCATTGATAAGCATCGTTTGGTGGCCAATCCAAGCCTTCCAGCCCTCTTGTGAAACAGAGTCATAGATACGTTGCCCTAGGTCTCCTGGGTAGGGCGCTTTTTTTAAGCCTTCGGCTTCGCGGCCTAATTTAATGCAATTGACCATGCGGGTCATGGGGTGGACTCCTCAAAAGTTGTGTTCAATAGGCGTTTCACCGGTGCGGCGAAACCTCCAGGTGGTGGCCCGCCTTTATACCAGACCTGACGTTCTCCATCCATCACTCGGCCTGTAGAATCCAGTTTGGCTAGCACGGGCGTTATGTCTAGGTGATAGTGACTAAAGGTGTGGCGAAAGGTGTTCTGCTCTTCAAGGTCTGCGCGTAAGCCTATATGGTTCTGTGCCAACCAATTACAAAGGGTTGCTCGATCTTCAAATTCGGGCAGGCTCCACAAACTGGCCCAGACGCCAACGGGTGGTCTTTTTTCCAGTAAAATTGTGCCATCCGATGCTTGTGCGATGAGCATGTGAATTTGTTTTGTCGGGATGTTTTTACGTGGTGCTTTTTGCGGGTAGGCGGTGGGTTGGCCTTGCTGACTCGCTACACAGCGATCGGCCAATGGGCAGATCAAGCATTGGGGGCTACTTCGTGTGCACAGCGTAGCTCCGAGATCCATCATGGCTTGGGTGTAATGGCCGAATCGGTTTTCTGGTGTGTGCTGTTCGGCCAACGTCCACAGAGCTTTGAGCGTAGCTGATTTTGCTGGCTCGCCCTCTACGGCATGCACGCGTGCCAAAACGCGTTTCACGTTACCGTCCAGGATCGCTGCACGGTGGTTAAAGGCTAAACTCGCTACAGCGCCCGCTGTTGAACGGCCAATACCCGGCAGTGTTTGCAGGTGTATTAAATCACTCGGGAATTCACCTTGAAATCGACCGCATATCTCGCGGGCTGCTTTGTGTAGATTGCGTGCTCGGCTGTAATAGCCCAAGCCAGTCCACTGCGCCAACACCGCATCCTGATCTGCCGCAGCTAGGGCTTGTACGTCCGGAAAACTTTTGATGAACTCGTCGAAGTAGCGGATGACACTAGAGACTTGTGTTTGTTGCAGCATGATTTCTGAAACCCACACCCGGTAGGGTGTGGGGTTGTGCTGCCAAGGTAGGTCTTTACGTCCGTGAACGTCCCACCAGTCGAGCACGGCATGCGCTAGCGATGCCTTGCGGTTTTTGCTCATCAGAACAACTTTTTCAAAGCGTCGGCAGCTTTGTCTTTTAAGCGGTCTTTCTCTTTTTCGAGTTTCTTTTTCAGTTCAGCTTCTTTGGCTTCACGCTCTTCTGCAACTTTGGCCTCGAGCTTGGCTTTCTCTTCATCGGCCTTGGCTTTGAGTTTTTCTTTTTCCTCATCAGCTTTGGCTTTTAACTTAGCCTTTTCAGCTTCAAGCTTTTCGTTAGCCTGTGCTTTGAGGTCGTCCTTTATCCCGTCTTGTATGCCTTTGCTGATTGTGCCGACAAAGTCTTCTGAGAGTTCTGTAAAGCTGCCTTTAATTTTGATCGGAATTCGCAAGCCGCCAGCTTCATCGATGCTTTTCCCACCTTGCCCTTCAAGCGTTTTCGTCAGTAGCAGATTGACGGTGTAATCGACCATCTCTGCCGGCAAGGCGACTGAGCCGTCACCGCCGACACGCAACAAGGGCGAGCGCATATCTAAGTCAGTACTTTCGATTACCCCGTTAGTGATCTTGGCGCTGGCGCCTAGCGCGCTAAAGTCCGTTTTGGCTGCCTCTCCCGTTGGCTCTTCACCGACATCTTTGCCGAGTAAGCGCATCACTTTTCTGCCCTGCGCAGCGAGATTGATTCCGTCGATGGCGCCGTCGGTAAAATTAAAGCTGAAATTACCATTGAGCGCTTCGGTGAGCCCGCTCACGCTGTTGCCGGTCGTGTTGACGTTGAGCTGTATATCGCCCGCTCCCAGCAGTTGCTCGAAATCGGCTGCCGCTGCCAATAGTGGTTGAGCCTGCACTCCTGTGATGCTTGCATCTGCACTGTAAAGCGGCGTGTCTTTGCGGGCATCGAGGCTTACGTTGCTGTCTATCGCGCCGTCGTACAACGAAGCGGCAAGTTTAGGAATGCCAAGTTGACCATCTTTGGCTTGAAGTTGCAGCGTAATGTCAGTCATTTCTACATTCGCAACAATTAGCTTTTGCAGTGTCATTTGGCCTTCTACATCGAGCATTCGCAATGTATCCATTGGCAACTCGATGGCGTCACTTGCTTCTCCGCTAGGCTCGGCTTCAGGTGCAGCCTCTGCACTGGCGGTAGGTTCAACACCCAAAAGTTTATCAACGTCGAGAGTGTCACCAGCAAGATCAAAAGTAACGCTTGGCATCGGTTGGTCCAAACCTATCAGCCGTGCTTTGCCGTCGAAAGTCGTTTCGTTCAACAGGAAGTTAAGCTTAGGGATATCGAGTGTTTGAGCAACTAAATCAGCTTCTAGATCTCCGCCAACCCCTAGGTCTATTGCACCTGTTGGGATGGCTTCTCCAGCGAGCGCAGCTTTGAGTTCGAGGCCCAGCGCGTTAAAGCGCATATCCTGTAGGTTGGCTTGTAAGTTGGTGTCTAATGTTATTGCGGCTGTGATGTTGTCGGGAAGCAACACGACGTTCAGGCTGCCTTTGATCGGAGTATCGCTCTTGCCGTCCAAAACACCGATATCTAGGTTGACGTCGGATGCCGTGATGTCGGTGCCTGAAACTGCATCGCGGTAGCGCAGATTTGCGTCATGTAGTGCAAGTCCACCCAGTTTGAGAGCGGGTATTGATGTCTCTCCACTGCTTTCGCTGCTAGCTGTCTCTGTGCTTGGCTCGCCGCTCAAGTCATCGAGATTGCTGACACCTTGAGCGTTTACCTGCAAATCGGCGGTCAACCCTTCAACGGTGACGACATCTAATTCAATGTTGCCAGATAGCAATGGTAATACCTTTACGCCAGCACTCGCCGATAGGAGCGAAACCATGGGTTGATCACCGAAGCCCTCGGCATTGGCCAGCTGAACTGCTCCTGTCTCTAGCTTTACCCAAGGGAATAAAGAGACGGCTATGTCGCCTTCAATGGTCAGTTTGCGGCCCGTTGCTGCCTCAGCTTGTTCTTCTATTGTGCTTTTATATTGACTTAGATCAGCAAACGATAAGAACACGGCAAGTGCTGCGAACAGCAGCAGGGGCACGGCGATAATTAAAATAAGAAGCCACTTCAGCGCTTTCATAGAGAACAAATCCTAGCTATTGAGTGAATGCCTTATTGTAACTGATGGGCGCTGTTGCTTAACCTGAAGATTGCGTTAATCGCTTACACTCTGTCGCTATGTATAGGAGCTTTTGGCCATCAGAGCCCTATGGCTAATACCCTGATATCAGTGGCTCAAAGTGAAAATCTACCAAAAATCATATTCATAGGTGAAGCAGAGCCAAAATATTGATATCTAGATAAGCCATAACATGAGTTATTTAGATCTCAGAGAGGTAACTATTAATATCACTGAGAAGTTGTGTTTTAATGGTCGAGTCAGACTTATATGCATCATTAACACTAACTTCAATGAAGAGGATTTCACTATGGGCTGGATGGATTTTGCAAGCGACATGGGTCGTAAGCTTTTTGGCGATGACGATGACCCGGCCGCTAAAATTCAGGAGCATCTCGACGAAGATAATCCTGGCGTATCAGATCTTAAGGTAGAGTTCGAAGGCGGCGTAGCAAAGCTGACTGGTGATGCATCAGATCCAGCAGCAGCTCAAAAAGCTGTGCTGATGGCTGGCAATGTTGAGGGTGTGGAGCGTGTAGACGTTTCTGGTTTGACGGGTCTTGACGCTGCAGGTGGTGCCGAAGGTGGAGGTGGCGAGCCGAAGACTTATGTCATCGCTAAGGGCGATACGCTTTGGGCAATCGCCAGCGAGCACTATGGCGATGGCAACAAATATCACGACATCGTGGCGGCCAACAAGGAAGTCATTAAGAACGCTGACTTGATTTTCCCAGGTCAGAAAATCCTGATTCCGTAACTCATAGGTAAAAGTGTGCTCGATTCTGAGTTAGACACCGCTTATCGGGCAACGACCTACCAGCTCACGGTGAACGGGCAGCAAGTGCCCGTTCGCGTGGGATCGTCTGCATCTGAGCTTGCCGTGCTTCTTGCACAGCTCGGTGCGCAGCGTTGGGCTTTCATCACTGCCTGGAACCCGCGATCGAAAATTCTCACATCACCAGAAAATGCTCGACTAAACGCTCAGCTGTTCCAGTCTTTGATGGGTCAAAAGTACGCGCCTGCGATCGCCATCCCCGACGATGACTCCTGGCCGCGCGAGCCGGGCTTTGTAATCTTCGATGGTGCAATGCCTACGTTGTTGAGTCTTGCTGAACAATTTGAGCAAAATGCAGTAGTCGTTGGACAGGGTGGTGACGCACCAGAATTGCTCTGGGTTGGAAGCCCCCAGAAATGATGGTGTTCCAGCGGTATTGATAGGTCGTCTACCAGATAAAATACTGCACTTCGCTTCACTCCAATTTTCAAACCAACGCTCTAGCTAACTCGTTAGGAAAAATCTGCTGTTTTTTAAAATCGGCAAGGCCTTGTTGGGGTTTGTACTTATAGAATTGTGTTTTCCAGATCAGATATACCGTGAACTTGAAAAATTGAATTGCATTCAATGAGTCCATGGTTGTGATTTTATTACAAGTTTAGTCGTTGCAGCGCTCAATCTCTTTTGGTTGAACTCTTTTAAGAGACATGCTGTCGGAAAGCTAGATTCATTTAACGACACCTCTCTTTTCCGCTCAAAATTTATTATGCGGAAAATACGTACAGCATATCGAGGAAAAATTCGCATGAATTCGAAAAAAATTCAGCATCGGTTTTTCAATACCCCTGTTATCCCCTTAGTGGGTTTACCTTTCATTCTAATAGCTTTGGTCGCTTTAATGCTGGGCTCAAGCCCACTAGTGAGCGCTAAAGAAAGTGATGCACCGACTAGCACATTAGAAAAAAATGTTGCCCACATGCTTGTTGATTTGCTGAAGGGAGAAGGTGAGGAGCCAGAAGCGATTTTAGATTGGGTAGATGAAAACTGGAAAGCTAGCATGTTGCCGATGTTGCTTGAGTCATACGGTTTTGCTGCGAGCCCTGAACACCGCCTAAAAATGTTAGCTATATTGAGTAAGAACACAGGGCAGGGATTTGGGGCCGATACAGATGCTTGGTTCCGCTGGTGGTGGTCACTGCCAGAGCAACGGCACCCAAACTATGCAGAATTCAAATCACTTTTATACCGCAACCTTGACCCGAAATTCGAAGGCTATTTTGATGTTGAACGTAACACAACAATTCGGTTGGATGAGGTTCGATGGGGTGGGGTCGCGCAAGACGGTATACCTCCTTTGCGCGGTCCAAATATGATCGAAGCCGACAGTGCCACTTACCTGGCTGACAGTGACGTGGTGTTTGGCGTCGAGTTCGAAGGTGATGCTCGCGCTTATCCCAAGAGAATACTGGCTTGGCATGAGATGTTTATCGACACTATCGGCGGTACAGAATACGCGGGTGTCTATTGCACTTTGTGTGGAGCGGTGATCATGTATAAAACAGTGCTTGATGGTAAAAGATATGAGTTGGGGACCAGTGGATTTTTATATCGTTCTAATAAACTTATGTTTGACCAAGCGACGCAATCTTTGTGGAACACTACTTACGGTGAACCGGTTATAGGCCCATTGACTTCTGATAATGTGCGTTTGCAGCGAAGCTACTTAGTAACTTCTACCTGGGGAGAGTGGAAGCGTCGTCACCCGGACACTCAAGTGCTTTCTCTCAACACCGGGTATCAGCGAAATTACGATGAAGGGGCTGCATACAAGAACTATTTTTCAACCGATTCTTTGATGTTTAGTGTGCCGAAGTTAGATGATCGTCTAGCCAATAAAGATGAAGTGCTCGCGCTGACTTTCCCGAGCAAGAGTAAAGAAGTGTTGGCCGTTAGTGCAGATTTCTTAAGCAAAAATCCGATCTATCACGATAGCCTAGGAAGCCAAAAATTCGTTGTTCTAACTGACCCAAGCGGAGCGAATAGAGTGTTTGCCGCTGACGGTGATTTAACCTTTGAGCAATATGATGGCGATATAAATGTGACAGACAATAATGGTGTTAACTGGAGAATGACCGAGGCTGGGCTACAAAGTCCAGAGGGAGAAGTAGCCCTTCGTTTGCCAGCGCATCGCGCCTTTTGGTTTGGCTGGTATGCATCTCACAATGACACTAGATTAGTCATGTGATTCAGAGTTACACAAGATGCTAGCAGATCAGTTCGCTAGAAATTCGAAGTAAAAAAAAGCCTGGGCATAAGCCCAGGCTTTCTTAAGCCGAATCAATCTTTCCCTATCACTCGAGGAAAGACGAATCGATAACAGCGCTGTAATCTTCACGCGCTGGGTTTTCTTCAGTAGCAAATGCACCACCAACAATCTCAACTGCTTTACCTGCTAATCCGCCTTCAGCGAAGTAGGTTGTTAGCTGGTCGGCTGCAGAAGGGAAAGTCATACCAGTCATTTGGTTCATGGTGGTTTCTTTATCCATTCCAGACTCTTTAGAGATGATGTCTAGCTTAGATTGATCTGCAGCAAAAGCGGCGTTGGCAGCATCTGTTACTTCGAGGAAAGTGCGCAGCATATCTGGGTTTTCTTGAGCGAATTTCTCAGTAACAGAGATTACGTCAAAGCTGATGATGCCGGCAGCAGCCATCTCATCGTCAGTCATCAGTGCATCGCCAGACTCAAGTGCCTTTTTGATGGATACGCCACCAAACAAACATGCCATTGCAACACTGCCATCAGCCAGTGAAACCGCAGCGTCTGCAGGTACCTGATCAACGACTGTGATGCTATCGATATCTACGTCAAGCTCGATCATCTGCATACGGAAGCTGTAGTCGGCCATAGTTGCTAGTGGAACAGCAACAGTCTTTCCTTCAAGTTCTGAAGCGTTGTCTTTAGTGATACCTGAGCCGCTGGCTACAACACATGGGTTGGCGAAATACTCAACAGCGATACCAACGGTTTTGATTGGCGCGTTAGCGTTGACAGCAGTGATGAACGGTGCCAAACCTTGGCTGTAAGAGATATCGATATCTCCAGCAAGCATGGCTTCAGTCATCGCTGTACCTGCGTCAAAGTTAATCCAATTAACCTTTACACCCATCGCATCGTCGTAAGCTTTTTCAGCTTTTGCGATCATGTTTGGTGTTGCCCACTCTAGAAAGAAGGCTACGTTGATTTCGTCGGCTGCTGATACTGGAGTAGTTGCAAGCAGTGTTGCTGCTGACAGAGCGGTAAGAATTTTCTTCATGATAGATTCCTGGATTCTAGTATTGCGCCCCAAACTGGTGTGCAAGGACGTCAAAGGATCTGCACCCTTGTTTACGCAAAGGTACGAGGTAACAGAGTATGTCAATTCGCGGACTCGTTTACAAACAAAAGCGACATATAATGCAGCTATATTGCGCGTATCGCCAATGGTG
Organism: uncultured Granulosicoccaceae bacterium; assembly: GCA_937965695.1. Lineage (GTDB taxonomy): Bacteria > Pseudomonadota > Gammaproteobacteria > CALCKW01 > CALCKW01 > CALCKW01. Next base: position 77,606 of record CALCKW010000012.1, on the reverse strand, counting down.
GCGCATCAAATTGTATACTATCTCCGATCTGTTAAATAGCAAGTGAGCAGGGTTGAATGAGTGAAACTTTCCCTATAGACGGCTCTCGTGATGCCCTGTGGATGCAAACAGCAGTAGCTGCGCCAAAAACTGAGACTTTATCCACGGCAGAAGATTGCGAAGTAGCCATAGTCGGCGCTGGTTTGACCGGGCTGAATGCGGCGTTGCTTTTAGCTAAGGCTGGAAAGTCTGTTTGTGTTCTCGATGCTAAGTCAATTGGGTTTGGTGCTTCGGGCCGCAGTGGCGGACAGGTCAACCTTGGGCTTAACCTCGGGCCTGCAGCATTGATAGAAAAATTTGGCTTAGATCAAGGTGAGCGCATGATCGACGCCGTCGTTAATACGCCCGATCGTGTATTTACACTTATTAACAAGCACGAACTGCGGTGTGATGCTGTTCAAGCGGGGTGGATTCAAGGGGCGATAAATAAGCGAGTGTCTGCTGAACAAAAGTCACTGGCTGCTGAATATGCGCAACATGGCTGTGAACTTGAGCTGTTAGATAAAGCTTCCATGCGGCACCGCACAGGGACAAATCTCTATAGCAGCGGACTTCTGTCGCCAAGTGCGGGCTTTTTGCAACCCTTGTCGTACACCCGAGAGTTGGCAAGAGTAGCGCAAGAGAATGGCGCAAAAATTTTCACTTACTCACTGGTTGAACAATTAGTGAAAGACCGTGATCGTTGGTTGCTCAAAACGGCTAATGGCACCGTGAGATGTAACAAGGTATTGCTTTGCGGCAACGGTTATACCGATAACTTGCAAAAAGGCTTGGCAGAGACCGTTGTACCTGTTCGTTCTATCCTTATGGCAACCGCACCGTTGTCCACAGAATTGCGCCAATCTGTATTGCCTAAACAAGTGTCTTTTGTCGATAAACGGCGCTTGATTCTCTACTTTCGCTATGACCGCGACGGACGCTTGTGTGCTGGGTATCACGGGCCTATGCGCGATAGTTTTCGGCTTCAGGATTATGTCCTTTTAAAAGAAAAAGTCACTGCTATTTTTCCTCAACTGAAAGATTGTATTTGGGAACGGCATTGGGGAGGGCGCATTGCAATAACAAAAAATGCACTGCCTTTTATCGGAGAACCGCTGCCCGGGGTTATTAGTTGTATGGGGTACAACGGGCGAGGTGTTGGCATGGGAACATTGATGGGGCAGGCGGCAGCACAGCATGCTTTAGGCATGGAAAATAGCGACATTGCATTTCCGATCTGTGAACCCAGTCGATTTATGCTGCACCGCTTTCATGCTCTGGGTGTCAACGCGAGCATTCGCTGGTTCGAATTACAAGAATATGTGGATAGCCTCCAGCGTAGTTAAAGCGTTTTTGGCTGAATGGTGCCATTGTGTAAAGAGTGCTTTTGTTTTTAACAACTAAATAAATTTGACTCATCGTGGGCTTACAGATTGAGTTCTATTAAAAAGGAAATGTCCGCTTCTCCGGAGTGGATAATTGGGGTTAAAACAGGATAGTTAAAGGTGTCTGGCGTTGTGGGTGATCTTCCCTTAGGAATAAATTATCCAATAACTATTAAGGGCTGAATAGCAAACTGTTCCTTTCTTTATAGCAAGTTGATAAAATGCAAAGACGAAATTTAAGTGCTACATTTTTAGACCACTTGTATTTTTTTGGCCCCGTGTATTTTCGTTAGAATGTAGGGGAGACTAAAAGAACGATAGCATTCTGCATAAAAACGGACAGCCAGTTTTTAAGGACTGGTACGAATAAGAATTCTATTTATTCAAGGCGTACATCCATTTTTCATTCAAGATAAAATCTCGATTAGTCGATGGTTTTCTAGACACGATAGACGTTTCTGGAAAAATATTTATGAAAAATTGGAGTATGAAAAAACTATTAACAGTTTCCATGCTAATGACTGGGTTATTACCTTTGTTTGCAGTCGTCGGTTTGTCTGCTTTTCAGGCATCAAAATTGTTCGAAGTTGAAGCTCAGAATCGCCTTGAAGGAGTATTAGAGGGAAGAAAAGTACATCTAGAAGACTACCTGCACGGTCTACTGGAGATGAACGAGTCGCTGGCAGAAAACTCCATAACTGTTAAATCAATACAAACGTTTGAACGATATTTTAAAAAATTAAATTTTGAAAAAACTCAGCAAACACGTGAGTCTGCTGAGGCGGAAATCTTAGATTTCTACAGTTCTCAATTCGCGAAAAAGTACCAATTAGACAATGGGAAGGCTTTTCCATCCAGTGTTAGGGAATTGCTACCTGTCACAGAAAGCGGGGTTTTTGCCCAATGGGCGTTTATCACTAACAATCCCAATGCTCTTGGTGAAAAAGACAAGTTGCAATATTCCAATAAAAAATCGTCGTACAATCAGGCTCATAAAAAATATCATCCGTTTTTCCATAATTTCCAGCAGCACTTCGATTTATACGATATTTTCTTGATTGACGCCGACACTCGTACGATTGTCTATTCTGTATTTAAAGAAATCGATTTTGGTCAGAGTTTGGCAACTGGACCGTTACGAGATTCTGGTCTGGCTAAAGCAGTCGACAAAGTGTTGTCCAGCACTGAGCCCGTTACTGTTTTCCAAGACATGCAGCGTTACCTGCCTTCTTTTGACTCGCCCGCCTCGTTTGTCGCCTCCCCTGTCTTTGACGGGAGTGACCTTGTTGGCGTTCTAGCTATCCAGCTGCCTGCCGAACGGATAGAGGAGTTGAGCAATGTCACAATCGGTATGGGTGACACGGGCCAGTCCCTACTGGTTGGAGCGGATAATTTTTTGCGTGCACAGCCTCGACTGTTGGAAAGCCCAGCTGTTCTGGTTGAAAGCGTAGACTTAGAAAGCGTCAGACTCGCAAGGGAAGGTCAACGAGGAGTGCTCGTCGAAACAGATGGCGAGAAACAACTATTGACGGCTTACGCTCCTTTAGAGATTCCCGAATTTAATTGGACGTTGCTGGTTCAGATGGAAAAAAGCGAAGTGCTGGCTGGGTCCTATATGCTGCTCAAATCCTCAATGATGCTTGTCGCTTTGGCGTTCGTCATCATTTTGATAGTCGCTTGGCAAGTAGGCAGTGTGATATTTCGCCGGATAGGCGGAGAACCTGCTGAAATATATTCTGTTGCTGAAGCCATAGCGCAAGGTGATTTGAAACCTGCTTCCGGAGAAACTGGACGCGAAGGCGCTTACGCAGCTTTGATTCACATGAGATCAACTTTGGGAGGAATTATTAGTGAGGTGAGCGCAATTTCAGCAGAGGTTTCTCAGGGTGCGGAGGAGCTCACGACTGGTAGTTACGGATTGAGCTCTCGGACTGAATCTCAGGCAGACGACTTGCAAAGCACCGCAGCCAATATGGAGCAAATCACAAGTACGGTAAAGAAAAATGCCAGTAACGCGGATGCTGCGCGAAGTTTGGCGCAAGCTGCTCTTTCCAAGGCAACAAAAGGCGGAGAGTTAGCGGAAAAAACTGTCGATGCAATGGATGATATCAGCAACGCGAGCGCTCAGATTGTCGAGATCATTGGTGTAATTGATTCGATTGCGTTTCAAACGAATTTGTTGGCGCTCAATGCCGCTGTAGAAGCAGCACGTGCTGGCGAGCAGGGCAGAGGATTTGCAGTAGTTGCCACAGAGGTGAGGCAGTTGGCCAGTAGAAGTGCATCTGCTGCCAAAGAAATTAAAGGCCTAATTGAAGACAGTGCGTCAAAGGTGACGAATGGTACATTGTTGGTCCGTGAGTCAGGAGAAGAACTCACTAGCATTGTTGAATCTGTCGCTGAGCTGTCGGATTTAGTCAATCTCATCAGTGTTGCCAGTGCAGAGCAGTCTAACGGTGTGCAAGGGGTTAGCCATTCACTCAGTCAAATAGACGGGTCTACACAGAAAAATGCTGCCTTAGCCGAAGAGGCTGCTGCAACCAGCGAGTCCATGCGAAATAAGGCTCGAGATCTTGCGGAAAGGGTTAACTATTTCAGTCAGTAGTGAATACGCTTCTCTATATTGAGAGCGAATTTATTGATTTTACTTCCGAATCGAGGTTTGTTTCAGGGCGGCCTTGCAATTAGCCTTGTTAGGCTTTTTCAGTTTACTTCTGCAAAACAGCCGCCGGTGTTTGAGTTAGCATTTGGATAAAAAATTTCCCGCTTATCCAGATCTGTTGCCTTTTCCTGTTTTCTATTTTGCAATCTCTAAGTAATCTAAAAGCCAGTACTGGCCCTCCCTAATGATATTTAGGAGTAACGGCCACTATCGCGCACCCAAGTTGAGTGGGTGCTCATCGGCTTCTTCGATTCGCCATTGCACTGTGGCTTCATAAATTTGGAAAGATGGCTTCTGTATCGATTTCTTTGATTCGAAGTATATATGTCCATAGGTTTATATTCATTGGCATGCTAACTGCTCAGTTTTCGTAAACTGGTGTACGGTTGTTATGCAAAATGTTAATCAATAACATTAACCAAATGGATTTTAAAATTCGTTTTAGCAAAAAACTATATAAGGGATTCTGTGCGTCGGCGATTGCTCTATCGCTCAGTGCCTGCGACAGCAATAGCAGCAATGATTTTGGTGCATCTGGCCTGAATGAAGCGACGGTATCAGGCGGATTAACGGTTGGAACGGTCCCGGAGAACCCCAACTCTCTGATCTCATCCAGCACGAATGTCGTGAACATAACGGCGCTGAACGACACAAGTGCCTCTGCCGCTGTTAATTTTACTGTTGATACGACAGATGGTTTTCATGTTGAGTTGGGTACTGGAAACTATACCGGTGTAGCTACCGCAACTGTGGTGGCGACCGATGCCACACACGCCGATTTATCTCTTGATTTTCACCCTGCTAGTGATCTGGACGCGGGAATATACAGCGACAGTATCGAAGTAAGTTTTTGCCAAACCAGCAGCTGCGATACTCATTTAGAAGGTTCGCCTTATACCATTTCAACTAATTTGACTGTCAACTTGGTGACGGCTGTTGGTGGTGAGCCGCTGTTAAGTAAAAGTCAGAATCGATTTGAAATTGAGACAGATCTCTTTGCGGCAACTTACGTCGAAAAAGCTGGTGTCTTTGTCGCTGCTGTCAATAGTAATCCCGATGCGCTGGATAACCCTCCGCAAACCATGATTTTTATAGACCCGGTTACTAATAAAGAGGGCTTGATTGCGTATTTGACCTACCCCGCAATTTCCGTAACAGCAGATAGCACAGGTCTGACACCACGCTTTGTTGTTGGTCATGCAAATGGCTGGATAACCGTTGTTGATTATAATATGTTTGAACCAGCTGCATCTATTAGCACTTTGCTGTATTCGGGTTTTAACCTCAACAGCGTTGCCGTGAATTCGACAGATGTCTACGCTATTCCAGCTGCGGGTGGTGGCACCGATATGATTCGCCGAACCGATATATCGACCAATCAATACGGTGATTACGCCGGTGTTGAAGTACCAGCCGGCTCAACCCTGAGTGCACACGCAAGTGGCAATAGCATTTATGTCGCTGAGGCGGGTACAGGTGGTTCACTGCAGAATTTTAATATCACTGCAAATGGGGTCGCTTACAGTCACACGGCACCAGCGGCAGGCGCCTATGATTTATGCGACGGTGTTTGGGCGAATGCTGATAGTACGAAACTGGTAACGGGTTGCGGATATATCTTTAGCAGCTCTGAAAGTGCAGCTGCTGATATGATCCACTTAGGACGCATACAACCACCTTTTGTGGGCTCATTAGTACCGGAGCAAAGCATTGTCGATGTCGCTGATTCAGATGCCAGTACAGAGATCATGACGATTACCAAGAAACGAGCAGCTTGCGGTACTTTAGAGACATGCCCCTATACAATTAATTTTTACAACAAGGGCGATTATTCGCATATCACGAGTAGAGCCTTTGGTAGTTTTCTAGCAGCGGACGATGAACCCATTCGTCTGGAATACCCCGTAGCCGCTGGATTCAGTGAAGACGGTAAGCAGCTATTTGTTCTAACACGTTTGGAAGAGATGTCTTCTACGGTGATTGATGTTGAAATGGCGTACATTCACGTAATTGAGCGTTAATCTGAAGCTCTCTCGTGTTCTTGAAAAGCCGCCTACTGATCTAGAGGCGGTATTTTCTTATCTATGATTTATTGATTCCCGACTAGCGCTCGTTTTTTAAAAAGTCTGTAGTCTTTGCGCACCCCTATGTTTAGGTGCAGATAATTTAGGTACAGATAGTAAGTAGTTGGGCATACTGCTTGTACCAATGTTCCCAGTTAGCACAGAAGAGAATCAAAGATGAGTTCAAAACAAGCTAATAATCCGTTGCACGGAATAAAACTTGAGAACATAGTGCAAGAGTTAGAGGTTCACTATGGGTGGGAAGGGTTGGCGTCGAGAGTTAAAGTTAATTGTTTTATCAGCGATCCATCGGTGAAGTCCAGTTTGAAATTTCTGCGAAGAACACCTTGGGCGCGAAAGGAAGTCGAGGAGCTCTACTTACGAACGTTTAGTACTGACAACCCGTATCGAAAGTCCTAGTGGTCCTCGGAGATGAAACTCCTAAGACCCTAAAAAATGCCCTGATTTACCTCCGCGTTTTTCGGTGAGGCGAATTGCGCCCATCACCATGCCTTTGTCTACAGCTTTGCACATATCGTAAATAGTAAGCAGCGATACTTGCACGGCAGTTAGCGCCTCCATCTCCACACCAGTTTGACCGTTGCATTCGGTGCGAGCTTTGCACAAAACACGGTTGTTTGCAGAATCAACTTCAAAGTCCACGGCCACTTTTGTCAAGCCAATGGGATGGCAGAGAGGAACGAGATCGGCAGTACGTTTAGCACCCATAATGCCGGCTAGACGAGCGACACCCAGTACATCGCCTTTCTTGTGTGAGCCCGAGCTGATCAGCTCTAGGGTTGAGGCCAGCATGGTGATTTCACCGGCAGCGATGGCGACTCTGTGACTGTGGTCTTTTCTGCCGACATCAACCATGTGTGCTTCACCTTGGGCGTTAAAGTGGGTCAAATCAGACATTTTTGCCTCGAGATGTGAATAAAAGAGGTTTGCTCGCTTGTGACAGGAGCTCCTAGGGCGAGATAATAACAAGACTACAGCTTTAGGTGATACGTATGACCATCAAGGTAAAATTTTTCGCCAGCTTGCGCGAATGGGCAGGGCAGTCTGAAATGAAGCTCGAAGCCAATGGTGTTAGCAGCGTTAGCGATGTGCTAAAAGCGAGCACGGGGGAGCTTGGTAGTGCCGATTCGGTTTTGTGTGCTGTCAACTTCGAGACTGTTTCGCTGGAACATCCTGTCGTGGACGGTGACGAGGTGGCATTCTTTCCACCTGTAACGGGAGGCTGAGAATGGCGGTTGTTATAGAGCCAGCGCCCTTTGATCCTTGGTGCGCTTTACAGGCTTATCAGAAAGGCCTTTTAGGTGGCAGTTTCGGCGCAACTGCAGTTTTTGTCGGCAGTATGCGCGATTTCAACCAAGGTGACGATGTTCAAGGCATGACCTTGGAACACTATCCTGGCATGACAGAACGGGAATTGGCGGCTATTGCAGCTGAGGCTTCAGAGAAGTGGCCACTCATTGACACATTGATTCATCACCGAGTAGGTGATATCCATCCAGCTGAGCCGATAGTTTTGACCGCTGTTTGGTCAGCTCATCGAGCGGCCGCTTTTGACGCTAATCGCTTTTTGATGGAGGCCTTAAAATCTCGTGCACCGTTCTGGAAAAGCGAGACGCTCCAAGACGGGCAAACGCGTTGGGTGGAAAAAAACACACCAGGGTATTAAAGATGTCGGCAGCTTCTTTAAATGTAATCTGATTTCAGAAGTCCTCCTTCAATGTTGGACTGCATACAACGCGTTCAGCTTTTTAAAAGCACGCTGGTGTCCCGTTGTATTAGGTTGCTCAGGTTGATTTGGCGTTTAGCTTCGCGCACTGCGTAAATTAATTGTTACTCGAGTGTCGTGTTCAGCTGGAGGTGCGTTGCCAAACTAACACATGGTTATTTGCAGGCATTTGCATAGCTTTCTCTAGATAAATACCATTTTCTGATGCTACTTTTTTTAGTGCTTCAATAGGGCGAATGCCTGCCAGTGGATCGCCTTGTTTGAGGTGATTGTTAAATGCTTCATTACTGGCAGCAAATGGCCTGTCCGCAAACCGAAAAGGTCCATAAATAAGTGCCCGTTGTTCCGTTTGTAGTAGTGCACCTAAGTGTTTGAACAATTGGCAAACAGAGATCCAAGACATAATATGCAAGGTGTTAGCGCTATAAAATAAGTCGCATTGCATTGTTGGCCACTGATCGGCCACGGCGTCTAGCACGATGGCTTCCCGGATATTTGGCTTTGAGTGGAGCCGCAAGTTTTCTCTTAGTTTTTCTACGTTGTCAGCGTGTTCTGATGGTTGCCATTGCAACATGGAATATTGTTCTGCAAAAAACACGGCGTGTTGACCTGTACCACTGCCCAGCTCCAGCGCACTATTTGCGTTAATTAGATACGGCTTGATGGCTTCTGCGATAACCGATTTATTCTGTTCAGCAGATTCAGCCCAATAGAGCCAGGAGTTTTTTGAGTGGTTCAATGGTATGTCCATGGGTGTTTAAAACCTCGCTAATCACTCTAATATGCTCAGCAAAAAAGTTTAAAAAGGCACTGATTATCAGTGCCCAATTTAAACAAGGGAGCCGCAGATTTACGTCCGGTCAGTGACGTCGTCTAATAAATTATGCCCCCGCAAGGCGCGAATCGATGGCAATAGTGCTGCTATTGGCTAGATTTGCAAAGCGGCTGAGCCGAATTTAGTGCTTCGACGGTGCGAGCATGACTTGATCTGAGGCTCCCAAGCTAACACTCAAGGAATTAGGACCGATTTACTCTTTGTTTTCAGGCATCAAAGGTAAATAGATCCTGTTAGTTCCTCGCGCGACTAACAGCGGTAATGGTCTTGCCTCAGTTGCCGTTTCGTAGGTCTCGCGGAAATCTTCAACGGTTTCTATAGGCTTGCGATTAAGCGAGAGTAATATGTCGCCGCTCTGCACGCCAGACTTTGCAGCGGCTGTTTGCGGTTCAATCGATTCCACAATTAAACCGCCGACAATTCCCAATTCTTCTTGTGTTTCCTTATCGAGGGGTATTAGCGTGAAGCCCGCGATTGAACTCTTGTCTGAGTCATTGAGCATGCTGTTAGACGCTACTTCATTCAGCACACCGATCGTCACATTAAGTGTTTTTTCTTCTCCTGCTCTTAGTACAACTACGTCGACGGCTGTATTAATCGACGTAGAGCCCACGATCGCGGGCAGCTTTGCTGAGCTGGCAACACTCTTGCCATCAAAGGTTAAAATGACATCTCCGGCTTCCAGTCCACCTGCATCAGCAGGGCTGTCTGCAGTGACACCTGCAACTAAAGCCCCACGTGGTCGATCCATGCCAAAGCTTTCAGCTAATGCGCGATCAACTTCTTGAATGGCAACTCCAAGCCAGCCGCGTCTAACAGAGCCCGTTTCGCGTAGTTGCTCAACAACGTATTTGACGACATCAACTGGGATAGCAAACGAGAGCCCCATATAGCCACCTGAACGCGTGTAGATCTGCGAATTAACACCAACGACGCGACCGTCCAGATCAAAGAGTGGGCCTCCTGAGTTCCCTGGATTTACCGCAACGTCTGTTTGGATGAAGGGCACATAGTTACTATCGTTGCTGGGCAAGCTGCGCGAAAGCGCTGAGACTATTCCTTGCGTCGCGGTGTAATCAAAGCCAAAGGGTGACCCTATAGCGAGCACCCATTGACCCACCTTAAGCGAGTCAATATCGCCAAGTTGTGCTGCCGGAAGACCCTCCTCATCGACTTTTAAAACAGCGAGATCTGTACGTGGATCGGAGCCAACGAGCGTGGCGGCATAGGACTTTCTGTTTTGAAGGCTGACTTCAATATCTTCCGCGTTTTCTATGACGTGGTGGTTCGTGACAATATATCCGTCACTACTGATGATGAAGCCCGAACCAAAGCCTGTGCTCGGCCTGCTTTGTGGTGCACGAGGTGTGTTGGGGTTGCTGGGTAATTGCTCGAAGTAACGTCGCAGTTCATCAGGTAGCTGATCCAGCGGAGACTGGCTTGATTGGCTTCGGGCTGTAGAATGTTTACGCGCTGTAATCTTTACTACAACTTGTCCTTGCTGTTCGACCAGCGTGGCATAATCAGGCATAGAATTCTGTGCCAAGGCGTTTTTTGATCCTATGCACAACGCTAGAATCATGACGGCGAACCCCATTTGGGTTATATATTTCCGTCGCTTGGGTTTATTATTGCCTATAGTCCAATAATAAGATTGGTCAGTTTGTTGCATATTGTCATTGCTCCAACAATTCAGTTTTTACACTGTCTGTTAGAGATAGAAGCCGTAGGAAAGGTTTTCTTACATTTTAGTCATAACGAGAAAAGGGAAATTCTCGGTATAGTGGGTCGCCATGAGAATACTTGTCGTAGAAGATGATACAGAAGCCGCCTCTTACCTTGTAAAAGGATTGCAAGAGAGCGAACACACCGCAGAATTAGCAACAGATGGTGAGCAGGGTTTAAAGATGGCCCTCAATAACGCCTATGACGTGCTAGTTGTCGACCGCATGCTTCCAAAGCGTGACGGACTGTCGATGATTGAAGAGTTGCGCAAGCAAGGTGCTCATACGCCCGTGCTGATTTTGTCTGCACTTGACGCCGTTGACGATCGCATAGCGGGTTTGCGTGCTGGTGGGGATGACTACCTGACAAAGCCATATGCATTGAGCGAGCTCACAGCGCGTTTAACTGCTTTGGTGCGAAGGGCTAACCCCGAGCACACAGCAATGGTTCTGCAGGTGGGTGATCTCAAATTAGATCTACTCAAACACAAAGTTTGGCGCCAGGATGTCACGATCAACCTGCAGCCACGCGAGTTTCGCTTACTAGAATATTTAATGCGTCACGCGGGGCAAGTGGTCACGCGAACTATGATGCTTGAAAACGTGTGGGACTATCACTTTGATCCACAGACTAACGTGATCGACGTGCAAATTAGTCGCCTGCGCAGCAAGGTAGATAAGGAATTTGATGTCCAGATGCTGCAAACCGTGCGTGGAGCCGGTTATCGCCTCCATGATCCGTCAGCTCTTTCAGAGCCCGGCTAATATCCTGGGTAGCTGCTTTGCTTTTGGTGGAGTGGCTCTTCCTTCAACCCAGCGGGTACCCTGTCTGTGAGCAGGCTTTCATTGCAATCACGTCTTTTCAAAACGACGTCATTTCGTCTAGCGATAGTTCTTATCGCGGTGTTCAGTGTGCTGATTACATTGACGATGCTCTACACCCAGCGGGCTCTCAACGATCGTATTGAAATGCTTGTTGACACACGTTTGCGTGTCGAGTCCGATCTAATGTCCAGTCTCTATGAATCTGGTTCATTGCCACTCCTGATGAGAGCGATCCAAAAGCGCAACGAAATTGATGAATTTGGTCGTTTTTATTATTTGGCGAATCGCTTGGATGCCCCAGTCCTATCCAACGAAGACAAAAAATCGAAACTCGCGTCTACTGAGCAGATGTTTTATACGATGACCATTGGTGAATTGATCACCTCTGCGCCACTGGGTACAGATCCGGGTCTGCCTGTTCGGGTTGTTGCAACAAAGCTAGATCAGACGGTTAGTCTCTATATCGCCCACGAGATTTCTAACGAGCGGGCATTAACCAACTATGCCCGTTGGTTGATGATTGCAGCCATTGCGGTGGCACTGTTGTTCGCGCTTGCGGGTGGGCTTTGGGTCAGTTTGCTCGCCATGCGTCGGGTCGATGGCATAAGTCGAGCCACTGCCGATATTATCGACGGTGATCTGTCTAGACGTCTAAAAGTGACCGAAGACGGCAACGAATTTGATCTTCTCGCAGCGCGTATAAATCTGATGCTCAACCGTATTGAAGAGCTGATGAACGGAATGAGGGAGGTCACCAGCAATATTGCTCACGATCTTCGCAGTCCGCTCACTCGATTGCGTAATCGCTTGGACGTCGCGTTGTTAAGCGAGCCAGCCCCTGAAGAATACAGAACAGTTTTGAATGATGGCATTCAAGATGCTGATAGCTTAATCAATACTTTCAATGCTTTGCTCAGCATCGCGCGGATGGAGGCGGGTATTCAGCAAGAACGACTCAGTGACGTCAATCTTGCCGAAATAGTAACTGAGCTCGAAGAACTGTACGAGCCGCTGGCTGAAGACATGGGTTTAAAGCTCAAGTTGCAGTGTACAGCTGAGCCCATTATGCGCGGCGATCGACACCTCCTGGCACAAGCTCTTTCCAACTTGCTAGACAATGCTTTTAAGTACGGTTCGGCTGGGGGGGAGATCGGGGTAATCGTTGGTGCGGATCACCACGGCAGTGCAGAAGTGATCATCACTGACCGAGGCGAAGGCGTGCCTGATGCGGCGCGTGAACGTGTTTTTCAGCGATTTGTGAGGTTGGAGAGGGAGCGAAATTCTCCCGGTAATGGCCTTGGTCTCAGTATGGTGCGAGCAATTATACACATGCATCATGGCGCGATCCGATTAGAAGACAATCGACCAGGATTGCGTGTTGTTATTACTTTACCTGTACTCGCTCAGCTCCCTACGAACATCGATTCGGTTGAAAGCCCGGCTAGTAGCCGAGCTTAGCTTTTCTCTTTTTTGGATCGCACTAGTCCTGTGGGCTCCAAATATTTAACGATTATTATCCCTTCTGACTAGATTATTTGCCCTACATCATCTGATATTGCTGTGTTTGCAGTAAATGCATATGTGGCGTGCTGGTTCATGTCTGTATTGCAAGTTTGAAATAAACGCCATTACTTCGTTGGTATTCGTATTGCAAGAGTTGATTCACCAAACAAACAAGGACCTTGTTAGATGAAATCCATACTTGCGATTGCTGTTTCCTGCACTATTCTCGGCGCGTGCGGAGGTGGGTCTGGCTCGTCTTCTTCCGCTTATCCAAGCGTTTCGGATTACGACTATGTTCAGTTGGACGCCGAAAATGCTAATGACAGCGTGTCCGCTTCGTTTCAAGGAGTGGGTGGTGCAGGTGGCGCAGAAGTTGAGCTAGCTGAAGATGCAGGGTCGGCTTCTAGTGTGGTTTTAATGGCGCAAAAATATGCCTCAGAGTACATGAGGTCATCTTCTATACAGTCCAAGGCTGCAACCCAAAGCGAGCAGGTGGACTGCGATCAAAGCGGTTCAGTGAAACTGCAGGTGCAAGGTGATCTGTCGAATGCAGGAGATTGGTTGCAAATCACATACAACAATTGTGTTGATAATGACTCGACAATTAGCGGTTCGCAGCGCATAGATGTTTATGCAAACTCTCTTAATGAGATGGATTTAAAAGCGACATTCTCCAAGCTCAGTATTGTTGAGTCGTCTGAGACTGCAACGCTTGATGGCGACTTACGGTTGGCTTGGTTGAAGAACGGGACAATGCAGACAAACACCATGAGCAGTAGTCGTTTAAACATGGTTAGCAGTGTCAGCGGTAACACGGTCATTAGTGATCTCAATCTAGAGTCGATCAGTGATTCAGGTTCTGACACCTCGACGTTGGAAATGGCCTACGATTTAGCGTCAGACGAGTTAGATGGCCGCTTAACCTTTTCAACACCAGAGCTAATGCAGTATCAAGGCGCAGAGAGCAATCCCTCAACAGGTATTTTTAAAGTGGTTGGCGCTGGCGGGAGCAGTATAACGCTCAACGCTAATACTGGAGATGCCGCAACCGTTATGTTTACTTTGTTTAATGGCTCTAGCACAACTTCTGAAGAAGTAAATTGGGCATCAATTGAAGGCAGTGACTTATCGGTCATTGCTGACTTCTAAGTAGCTCTTTTCAAACTACAGCATCACGCTATTCGGAGAACACACCGAAAGCAAAGGAACGCGGGTTTCCTCTTGTTCCTGCAATAAGCCTGTTATTTCTAACAGGCTTATTTTTTTATTTCTCGTTCCGCTCCTGTGCGCCTAACTCTCTTCGTATAAGTCTTCGTTCTGTTAATATTGATATCTACTTAACTAGCGCGAAGTAGTATATTTGCGAACGGTGTATTGTGGATTTCGAATATGCAATTATCGGCGGTGGAGTGGTCGGGCTGTCTATTGCGCGCGGACTTAGTGCGCGTGGGAAACGTGTCGCCGTCTTTGACGGCGAAGACACAGACTACAGAGCGTCTAGAGGTAATTTTGGCCTAATTTGGGTGCAGTCTAAAGGCCTTCAAGCGCCTGCGTACGCGCGGTGGACGCGCCAATCCGCAGCCTTGTGGCGTGGTTTTGCTGATGAACTAGAGGCGGCATCCGGCATTGACTTGGCGTTAGTGCAGCAAGGAGGCTGGGACTTTTTCTTCAGCGAAAAAAGCCTGCATGCAAGAGCTTCCCTATATCAGGGATTAGCGGATCAGCTCGGAGAACGAGATGATTTTGAAATTACCGACGCCAATAAACTAAAACGGGAAGAACCTGCTATCGGGCCGCAAGTTGTCGGGGCATTGTATGGCGCTCGAGATGGCCATGTAAATCCGCTTCGTTTGCTGCAAGCGCTAGGTCAAACCCTCCAGCGATCCGACTCGAAATACCTAACAGGTTGTATTGTGCAAAGCGTAAGGGCGCTCGCGTCTGGCTTTGAAATAAACACAGCCAACGGTCCCGTGCGGGCGCAAAAAGTCGTGCTGGCTGCTGGGCTGGGTGCCGCAATTTTAGGTCCCTCACTTGGCTTTGTAGCTCCAGTTCGACCTCAACGTGGACAAGTGATCGTCACGCAGAAGCTTAGTCCATTTATTCGTCGTCCCTCTGGGATCATTCGTCAGGTCGACGAGGGCGGTGTGCAGATTGGAGACTCTAATGAAGAAGTTGGTTTTGACGACAGCCAGCAGTTGTCCGTGATGGCGAAATTAGCCCAGCGGGCAGTCAAGGTATACCCCGTTTTAGCCAATGCCTCTATTGTGCGTAGCTGGTCCGCCTTGCGCATCATGTCTCCAGATGGTTTGCCAATCTACCAGGAGTCGAGACTTTATCCTGGCGCCTATTTGGCAACTTGTCACAGTGGTATCACTCTAGCAGCCGCCCATACATGCCTTTTGCCCAGTTGGTTGGAGGGCGAAGAAAGCGCACCCCGGTTGGAGGCTTTTAGTGAAGAACGCTTTGCACTTTAAACGACTGAGCAGTGATGATCCTTGCTTGCAAATAACCTGGAACGGCAAGCCTTTGGATGCCGTCGCAGGTGAAACGGTGGCAGCGTGTTTGTTAGCCAATAGTGTGCTGGCTTTTCAGGGCGAAGATTTGTCTGATCCGCCAAGGGGGCCTTTTTGCATGATGGGTGCCTGTTACACCTGCCGTGTGTTGGTTAATGGGGTGGAGCAACAGGCATGTATGGTGGAAGTAAAACAAGATATGCATGTTAGCTGCGTTGATCCCGAGAAGGAGATTTTGCATGCGGGAAGTTGATCTAGCCGTCCTGGGCGCTGGTCCAGCGGGAATGCGCGCTGCTCTAACCGCGGCTAACTCAGGTGCCAAAGTTGTTTTACTCGATGAACAACAGGTCGCTGGTGGTCAGATTTACCGTGAAGTAAATCGGCAGGGGGTTGGTCGTGGCGCATTGCTGGGAAGAGATTACACCCACGGATTGACGTGGGTAAAAGAAGTAGCAGCATCAAATGTTGAACATCTGGCCGAAGCTACTGGGTGGCAGATAGAAAACAGTGGTGAGATCACTTTTAGTCGTGGTGGGCAAGCACAACAAATTGCTGCAAAACGTATCGTACTTGCAACGGGTGCTTTGGAAAGAGCTTTTCCTTTTCCAGGGTGGACAATGCCGGGGGTAATAAGCGCGGGTGCTGCGCAAATCTTGCTTAAAGGTTCAGGCATAGTTCCACAGAAAGCCGTGCTAGTGGGCAGTGGGCCGCTGTTGTATTTAATTGCCGTGCAGTTGCTCGCTGCTGGGTCGCCTCCCTTAGCAATTCTCGAAACGCAAAGTTTTGAGAGCTACCTGCGTTCGGCCAGGCTCTTTCCCGCGGCTTTGAAGGGTTGGCGCTACTTTGTCAAGGGTACTCAGATGCTGCTGAACCTAAAGCGCGCGGGAGTTACCCGTTACACAGGTGTTAGCGAGATTGCTGCTGTTGGTGAAAAGTATGTAGAAGGTATTAGATTTCAATTTCGTGGTCAGAAAAAACAATTAGCATGTGGGTTAATTCTCGGCCACCAAGGTGTGGTGCCAAATGTTCAATTCAGTCGTGCGCTGGGTTTGGAGCATGGTTGGAATGATCTACAGCGCTCTTTTACACCTCGTACAGATCATTGGGGTCGCAGCAGCGAAGAACGCGTTTTTATAGCCGGTGATGGTGCTGGTATTGTTGGCGCGAGAGCTTCGGCTCTGCAGGGCGAAATTTGTGCATTGCAGGTGCTGCATGATTTGTCTTTTATCAACACAGCTCAGCGGGACAACACCGCTGAGTCACGGCGCAAAGAGCTGGCAGTTGAGTTAGCGCCTCGGGCATTGCTTGACGCGCTTTATCGGCCACCAGACTGGGCAGTTGTGCCAGTGTGCGACGACACGATTATATGCCGCTGCGAGCGCGTTAAAACTGGTGACTTGCGCAACCTTGCTGCTGGCGCTTGTGTTGGTCCGAATCAAGCAAAAGCGCTTAGCCGTGCGGGTATGGGTTCCTGCCAAGGGCGCTACTGCGGGCTGAGCGTCAGTGAGCTTTTCTCCAAAACTAACGGTCGATCATTGGCGGAAGTCGGTTATTACCGCCTGCGTAGTCCGGTAAAAGGGATAACACTAGGCGAGTTGGCCAGTTTGGCTGTCGGTGAAGCGCTCGAGTAGAAAATTGAATGGCAGGAGCGGCACCCGCTTTGAAAGGTTATTACTCTAAATTCTGAACTTGCTCTCGCATCTGTTCGATCAGCACTTTTAAATCGACAGCCCATTGTGTTGTGCTGGCATCGTTAGACTTACTTCCCAATGTGTTCGCCTCGCGATTGAACTCCTGCATGAGAAAATCCAAGCGTCTTCCAACGGGTTCTTTGCGTGCAAGTACTTTGTCCATCTCAACCAAGTGGGCGCGCAGGCGATCCAGTTCTTCGTCGATGTCCAAGCGTTGAGCCGCATAAACGAGTTCCTGTTCCAGTCGCGCGCCGTCTGGTTCAGCACCTAGTTCAGCAAGTTTGTCAGCCAGCTTCTGTTTCTGACGTTCGATAACAGCGGGGCGACTCAGGGCAACTTGCTCAACTATCTCGGCGATAGCGCGACAGCGATCACGCAGCATTTGACCGGTCGCATCTCCCTCGCGCTGTCGAGTGGAGAGAAAGTCAGTAAGTGTTTCATCGAAGAGAGCCAGTGCCGCATCACGAATGGGCGTGATATCCGTGCTGCTTTGTTGCATCACACCCGGCCACTGCAGTAAATCGGACACCAATGGCTCACTGTTTTTTTCGAGCATCGCATTTAGAGCGCTAATGGCAGTGGCAGCTTCGCGGGCGGCGTCGAGATTGAGCGTCGCAGCGCTAGCGTTTTCATGACGGTTGTACCTAAGATTGCATTCCAGCTTGCCTCGGCTAACTACTTTTGCCAGTTTGGCGCGAACGGTGGGTTCAAGGGTGCGCAGTTCTTCTGGCATTCGAACGCTCACATCTAAGTAGCGGTGGTTTACTGCTCGCAACTCCCAGCTGAGCGTGCCGGATTCCAGAGCTATTTCGTGGCGACCAAAGGCGGTCATACTGCTGAGCATACAAATCTCCAGAAAAGTGATGATGATATGAGACAAAGTGTGACGTCGAGGCTTTGGGCACGTACAATGCGCGCTCGCCATTTTAAGATATAAGGTGCAGTAATGGGCGGTTGATTTTAGCGTATCCTGACGTTTACTCGGGAGCTGAATCTGCTCTGCTCCTCGCGCCGATCAAATGAAGGAAGACCCTATGCGTCCCAGTGGACGATCGCCCGACCAACTCCGCCCCGTCACTATAACCCGCAATGTCAATTGCCATGCCGAGGGTTCGGTCATGATCGAATTCGGGCTTACTAAGGTGATTTGTACCGCCTCGGTGGAAGACAGAGTGCCACCTTTTTTAAAGGGCAAAGGTCAAGGCTGGGTAACTGCCGAGTACGGCATGTTGCCTCGTGCTACGGGTAGCCGTAACCGACGAGAGGCCAGCTCGGGTAAACAAGGTGGTCGCACACTTGAGATCCAACGCTTAATTGGGCGCTCTCTGCGTGCAGCGATTGACCTAGAAGCACTTGGGGAGCGCACAATTACTCTCGATTGTGATGTATTGCAGGCCGATGGCGGTACTCGTACTGCTTCGATCACAGGCGCCTATGTGGCAATGTGTGATGCTATTGCGTCCATCAGCAAAAAGAAGAAGTTCAAACGAAACCCTGTGCACGGGATGATTGCAGCCATTTCAGTCGGTATTTACAATGGTGTTCCGGTGTTGGACCTCGACTATCCAGAGGACTCTAATGCAGAAACTGATATGAATGTAGTCATGAATGAAGCAGGAGGGTACATCGAGGTGCAGGGCACTGCAGAGGGCCATGCTTTTAGGCACGAAGAGATGATGTCCATGTTAGCGCTGGCCAACAAGGGCGTATCCGAGCTGATTGAAATGCAACGGGCGGCTCTTGACGACTGACGTAGTGCTGCCTTAAAGGCGCGTCAATGGCTGCTTTTGGAAAGCGCGATGGTTTTAACTTTCGCGCTTTTTTTTGTCCACAAATTGTTTTTTACGTTTTAATTTGACAGCTGAATTAAATCAAGTAACACTGCAGCCTATTGAGGAGAAAAGCGTATGTTTTTAGGATTGGATCTGGGGACATCGGGTCTGAGGGCCTTATTGGTTTCTTCCGAGGGCCAAGTAGCTGCATCTGCGGAATTCGGCTATGAAGTGATGCATCCGAACAGTGGCTGGAGTGAACAAGATCCTGCTAATTGGATTGTCGCTTGTGAAAAATGTGTCGCCCAGTTACGTGACGAGAACCCGGATGCTTTTGAGCAGGTGCTAGGTTTAGCCGTTGCTGGTCATATGCACGGTGCGACGCTATTGGACGATCAGGACAGCGTGCTGCGTCCGTGTATTTTGTGGAACGATACTCGCAGCCACGAGGAGGCTGCTGCATTGGATGCCGTGGCCGAGGTTCGTGAATTGTCAGGGAACATTGTTTTCCCAGGATTTACCGCTCCTAAGCTAATTTGGGTTGCCAGACACGAGC
Organism: uncultured Granulosicoccaceae bacterium; assembly: GCA_937965695.1. Classification (GTDB taxonomy): domain Bacteria; phylum Pseudomonadota; class Gammaproteobacteria; order CALCKW01; family CALCKW01; genus CALCKW01. The sequence continues at coordinate 58,315 of CALCKW010000012.1, read as the reverse complement.
CTGAAACGTTTGCCAAAGTGTCAAAAGTTCTGTTGCCAAAAGATTATCTCAATCTTTGGCTGACGGGCTCACATACCTCTGATATGTCAGATGCTGCAGGCACCTCATGGTTGGATGTTAGTGCACGCGAGTGGTCTGATGACCTGTTACGCGCATCTGGTATGGGCAGAGAGAATATGCCAACTCTGGTAGAGGGATCCGCTTGTGCCGGTACTTTAAAACCTGAATTGGCCAAGAGTTGGGGTTTGAGTAATGACGTGGTTGTAGCAGGAGGCGCGGCTGACAACGCAGCTGCTGCTTGCGGCGTGGGAGCGCTCGCAGAGGGAGATGGATTTATTTCCCTTGGGACCTCTGGTGTTCTGTTGGTGGCACGTAATAGTTATGCCCCGATGCCGGCGTCGGCGGTACATACTTTTTGTCATGCGGTGCCTGATCGCTGGTATCAGATGGGCGTCATTTTGGCTGCGACGGACAGCCTCAATTGGCTTGCGCGGCAGTTGGGGCGAGAAGCGCATGAGCTGACGTCCGCATTGGGCGAAAGCATTGATGTGCCTAGTACCATTCATTTTTTACCTTATCTCTCGGGTGAGCGCACGCCACACAATGACAGCCAAATTCGTGGCGCTTTTATCGGATTAGATATTTCGCATGGTCCCGAGGACCTGAGCCGCGCTGTGTTGCAAGGTGTTGCTTTCGCTTTGCGCGATAGTTTGGAAGCGTTACGTGTGACAGGTGCCCAGCTCAATAGAGCATTAGCCATTGGTGGCGGAACAGGCTCTGCTTATTGGGTCGAACTATGCGCTACCGCGTTGAATATGCCTCTAGATCTACCCGAAGCAGGAGAGTTTGGCGCGGCCATGGGGGCTGCGCGTTTGGCGCAATGTGCTGCCACAGGTGCGGATCCTGAGAGGGTTATGCAAAAGCCAAAGATAGCGCGTACCGTAGAGCCGCGCAAAGAATTAGTTGAAGATTTTGAAGCCGCTTACGTCAGATGGCGTGCTGCTTACCCCGCATTAAAGGAGATGTCATGAGTACAGGTTTTTTTGATGGAATAGAAAAGTTGCAATTCGAAGGGCGAGATAGCCAAAATGAACTGGCCTTCAAACATTACAACCCTGACGAAATGATACTCGGCAAGCGTGCTGAAGAGCACCTGCGCTTTGCCGTTGCCTATTGGCACTCATTTGCATGGGAAGGGCACGATCCTTTTGGTGGCCCGACTTTTCAGCGTCCATGGCACCCACAAGATGATATGGGCCGTGCGAAGATGAAAGCGGATGTGGCATTTGAAATGTTTGAGTTGTTGGGAGTGCCGTATTTTTGTTGGCACGACGCCGACGTTCGCCCGGAACAAGGGAATTATGCAGATAACGTCAGTACTTTAGACGAAATTACCGACTACATGATGGGGAAGATGGAAAGTTCCGGTATCGGTTTGTTGTGGGGTACAGCAAATATGTTCAGTGATCGTCGCTGGATGTCCGGTGCCTCTACTAATCCTGATCCAGATATCTTCGCCTTTGCTGCAGCGACAGTTAAATCTTGTATGGATGCCACGCACAAAATGGGTGGGCAGAACTATGTGCTCTGGGGTGGCCGAGAAGGCTACGAGACATTGCTAAACACGGACCTAGGCAAAGAACTTGACCACATGGGTCGCTTTCTCAATATGGTCGTGGAGTACAAGCACAAAATAGGGTTCAAAGGCCAAATACTGGTGGAGCCGAAACCTCAAGAGCCGTCCAAGCACCAGTATGATTACGACGCAGCGACTTGCATTGGATTTCTTCGAAAGTATGGACTGGAAAACGAGGTCAAACTCAACTTGGAGCAGGGGCACGCTATCCTAGCGGGCCACTCTTTTGAGCACGAGATAGCAACTGCTGCTGCCGAAGGACTGTTGGGCTCTATTGATATGAATCGCAATGACTACCAGTCTGGCTGGGACACGGATCAGTTCCCCAATAATGTCCCTGAAGTGGCCTTGGCTTATTATCATATTCTTAAGGCTGGAGGGCTTGGTTCCGGTGGCACCAATTTTGACGCTAAACTGCGTCGTCAATCGCTTGATCCGATTGATCTGATCACAGGTCATGCAGGTGGTATGGATATTTGTGCACGCGGGTTGCAAGCGGCTGCGGCAATGGTGGATGACGGAGGTTTAGAGAAGCAATTGAGCGATCGTTACGTCAAATGGGACAACGAATACGCGCAGAAAATGCTTGATGGTAGCTACGATCTGTCTGATATCGCAGCCTATGTACGCAAGACAGACTTGCGCCCTGAGCCTGTTTCTGGTCGACAAGAACGCTTAGAAAATTACGTTAATCGATTTGTTTAAACGATGAGCAGACGCAACGCCGAGATCAAATCTGTACTGCTGCGAGATGGCGAGGTACAGGTACGCGTTTTGTCGATTGGCTGTGCTGTCCAGTCTTGGCATGTGGCCGGGGTTCCGGTTGTTCTGGGTTACGCAAACGCAGAGGATTACCTCGCTAACCCTTATGTCATGGGAACAGTCATTGGACGGGTGGTTAATCGCATCACAGGCTCTAGCTTTGAGCTAGATGGTGAAACGTTCCCGCTTTCTGCCAACATACCTCCTCATCAAATCCACGGTGGTCACGGTGGCCTAGCTTGGTGCAATTGGGAAACCCAAGTCATCGATGAAAAGACGGTTAAATTTAGCTATTCTTCGCCGCATTTAGATCAAGGTTTTCCGGGTAATGTACAGTTTGAAGTGACCATGCAACTGTCTGGGTATGAGTTAAGTTATCAAATGCTCGCGGTGCCGGATCGTCTGACCCCTATTAACATGGCACAGCACAACTATTTTAACTTGATGGGAAATGGTGATATTCGCGATCACAGTTTGCGTGTCAGCGCTGGCCTATATACACCTACCGACTCCCAGGCATTCCCCCTGGGAAGCATAGAAAGCGTAGAAAACACGGCCTATGATTTTCGTCAGTCCCGCCTTATTGGCAATGCGGATCCAGAGCGGCTTGGACACGATGCAAGTTTTGTTTTAGATACCAGCGACGTGAAGCACCCGGTTGTTGAGGCACAAGCTATAAATGGAATGAAATTGCAACTGTGGACCGATCAACCCTGTGTTCAGCTTTATACAGCCGGAGCGCTCGGGCAGTTTGCTGAGCCGGCTTCAGGCGCTGTACATCAACGTTTTGCCGGTTTTTGCCTGGAAGCACAAAACTACCCCGATGCTCTATCGAACACCCATTTTCCGTCAATTCTATACGGCCCTGATACGCCTTATGAGCAAAATCTTCGTCTGGCAATATCGCCGCAATGAGGATTCTTTTAGCACTGATGGTCTGTTTGGGTGTAGCACAAGCTGGTCCTCTTCCCCGTGCTGACAGCGAGTTTCCGGTCCAAGAACCAGCTTTAGTCCACCTAGGACAGCAGCTCTTTTACGATCCAATACTCAGCGGTGGGGAATCAACCTCTTGCGCTAGTTGTCACCATCCGCGCCATGGTACGGGCGATGGTCTTTCGTTGGGGCTGGGCGATGGAGCACATGGATTAGGATTGGAAAGAAAAATCGATGCAGACAATAAACCGGAGCAGCGTATTCCACGAAATGCGCCGGCGCTTTTTAACCTAGGTGCCGAAGAGTTCGGCGTGATGTTCCACGACGGACGGCTCGAGCAAAATAGTCTGCAACCTAACGGCGTGCGAACGCCGCTGGGCGCAGAGATGATTGCGGGGTTCAGTGGTGTGCTCTCAGCGCAGTCGATGTTTCCTGTTTTATCCGCAGATGAGATGGCAGGTCATTATTCTGAAAATAAAATTTCCCAAGCGGTACGTCAGGGTTTTTTGACTGGCCCAGGCGGAGCTTGGGATTTAATATCCCGGCGCGTGTTAGATATTGAGCATTATAGAATTGAGCTAGAAGCCATTTTTGGAGACACTGCAGAGCTTGGTTTTGTCCATATCTCAGATGCGTTGGCCGCCTTTATGGCGGTTGAATGGCGCAGTGATAACAGTGCATTTGATCGTTTCCTAAGAGATGGCGAGGTGCTGCCTGCAGCGGCCGCTCGCGGGATGGAGTTATTCTATGGCAAAGCGCAGTGTGACCAGTGCCATTCAGGTCAGTTTCAAACAGATCACGATTTTCACGCCATCGCTATGCCGCAATTGGGGCCTGGTAAGGCCGCTCGCTTTGAGCGCCATGCTCGCGATGTAGGTCGCATGCGAGTCACGGGTGACGAAGCAGATGCCTACGCTTTTCGCACCCCATCGCTACGCAACGTAACAGAGACTGGGCCCTATGGTCACAGCGGTGCTTACGCTTCGTTAGAGGCTGTCGTTAGGCATCACTTAGATCCAGTAGAACGTTTAAAAAGTTATGATCGGTCTCAGGTTGTGCTACCTGTTCTGCCTGATACAAAAGACTGGCGAGTAATGGATGACGCGAATGAGATAGCAGCTATTGCAGCTGCCAATGAATTGGAAGCAATACCCCTAGACGATCAAGAGGTGGCGGATTTACTGGCTTTCTTAGCAACGTTGAATGATCCTGCTGCATTAAGGGGGCGATTAGGCGTACCAGATACTGTGCCGAGTGGATTACCCGTAGAGAAGTAGATCTAACGGTTGATCGTGACGTCTTGGTCGGTCGCGAATTTGCGCCAGCTTGTAGCTTTGCCGTCCGGCCAAATGACCCGCACATTCACGTATTCGGCATCCCCAACCCCGAAATGCTCAGGTCCAGAATTACCTCCGCCGTGTCCTCCGCCCACTGTAATCTCACGCGCTTGTGTTGTTTGGGTCGCTTGTGTTTTGAGCTCTATCCAAGCACCAACTGCTTGGGTGTTTATCCCTGGCTGTCGCAACGATACCGAGAGCCATTTTCCCGTGTTGGCGCTGGTGTTCTGCCAAACTTGTAATAGTTCTCGTCGATTATTGACTGCCAGATCCAGCAGGCCATCATTGTTTAGATCCACCAGAGCAGCACCACGACTTCGGTGGAAACTCGCTACGCCTGCTTCATTTGCAATTTCTGTCCAGCGCTGCGGTGCTGTTGCAAGCAACAGCGAATTAGGGTCCTGCATGGCACTACCGGGCATTTGTTCTACATTGCCTTTCGCTACAAATATATCGTCTAAGCCATCATTGTTGACGTCGCCAAAGGCTGTGTGCCAGCCCGTGGAAGGGCGGCCGTCTTCTCCGGTGTGCGGACGATGTGCGCTGGTGCCCCAATCAAAAGGAACATCAGTGAAAGTGGGGTGGCCAGGAGTGTCTTGGATTTGCAGACGCTGATCGCCCATGGAAGATAGGTAGACATCGGGAAAGCCGTCACCCGTTATGTCACGGCTTGCGATTCCCATACCCCACAATTGATGCCGATGCCAGCCGTCGGATTCCTTGTAGAGACTTGGAATTTCGCCCATTCTCCACAACTGTTCTGCACCACCCTTGACATAGTAGTGCCGGTCATTGCTGATACGGAGCTCGGGCTTAGCTTGGCGAGACCAGTCTGAAAAAAGCATGGAAAGCGCGCAAAAGCCTGGCTCTAGCATAATGGGTGAATTGTAGTTATTTGCTATTGGTCGGTAGAGTATGTTGCTGTCGCAGGTGCCAAACGGGCCGGTAGGGTCGTTGCGATCGACATAGTTGCCCACCGCTAGTGTTGGCAAGGCTTTTTCTGGTTCCCACGTTGCAGAAAAACTAGTACTCCACTTGGCTTCTTGGCTTAGACCCAATTTTTCGAAAGGTGAAAACTCGCAGTCACCTAATCCTCGCATCAGTTGGTTTTTGCCAGTGCTAAGTAGGACAAGGTCTAGCTCGCCATCTGAGTCGATGTCTAATGGGTAGGCGCCAGTCAAGCCCACAATAGCTAGTTCAGGAGCGGTATCTGCACGGAAGCTTAATTCACCGCCGAGTATCGATGTATTGCGCAATAACGTAGCTGAGCTGGCACCGCCAGTTGCATACAGTTCAGGTAAATTGTCTCCGTTGCAATCAAAGCTTGCAATGCCGCCGCCTACATAATAGTGCCATCCACCGGTATAACTGTGGTCAGGAACTTTTATTGGCGTAAAATGCGTTTCAGCCGCTACTTGCGCTGATAATAAGAGCAATAAAAAAAATCTAAACTGCATGATCACCCTTGCTGAGCAGTGATGTTTCAGCCACCCGATCAATGGCATAGGCGGCAGCGCCTTTAGCCCACATTAAGTCACCCCAATCGTGCTCGATTATTTCCGGTGGATCAATATCGACTTGTACTATTTGCTCGCGGACAGCTGAAGAAACTGTGGCATAGATATCTTTGTGCTGCATGCGAGCACCGGCAAGAATGATTAATTGTGGGTCAAAAATATTGATGACATTTGCAATGCCCATTGAAAACATTCTGGAGGCACGAGTGATTATGTTCTTTGCAGCTGCATTATCATCGCGTGCTGCGTCGAAAATAGGTTTTACGTTCCCTTTTGTTTCGATACCACACACAGAAGCTTCTCTAATTAAGGCGTAGTCGGCGACATAGGCTTCCAGGCAGCCTCTCTGTCCACAGCGACAAAGTGCACCGTCAAGTTGCACCTTGCAGTGCCCAAACTCAGCCCCGCAGCCGCGAGCGCCACGATAAAGTTCGCCGTTTAGGATGATGCCCATGCCAACTCCGGACTCGACGGTGATGACGATAAATTCGCTGGCACCAACACCGTGGCCAAAGAGCATTTCTGCCACCGCGACAAGGTTGGTGTCGTTGTCGACATAACTCGGGCAACCAATAGTCGCTGCTACAAGTTGTTGCAAAGGTACGTTGCGCTCTGTCAATGACGGTGACCAATGCACGATCCCGCGTTCAGTGTCGACGACTCCTGCGACTCCAATTCCGACCGCCGATATATTGTTTGCATCGAGTCCGTTGTGTTCGGCGGCAGCAAAAATTGCAGTTTTCAGCTGATCGCACAGGACTTGCGGGGCCATGACATTTTCTTCTAAAGGTGCTGTGTAGTCGCCTAGTAACTTTCCGGCAAAATCCATAAACACGATAGAAAGAACGTCGTTAGCTATTTTTACCCCGGCCACTAGGTGGGCCGCGCCTCTCAGCTTTAGTTGAACACGAGGTCGTCCACGGCGAACACCGGGTTCGGATTTATTTTCGTCAGCGCTGTGTTCAGCAATTAGTCCTTGCCGCAGCATGTCCGCTGTAACCGTTGTGACCGTCGCTTGTGAAATGCCAGTTACACGCGCCAAATCTATACGGGCCATACGGCCATGCTGTCGAATTGCTTTGAGCAATAGATGTCGACTGCCGCTTTTGGGTTCCTGATTCATGCTGATTTCTCGTTCACGGATGCCAGATTATAAGGCTGATTTGCTGCCTTTAGGGGCGCTTTAGGCTTAGCTTGTCCTTTGTCGGCGTACGTATCCTAAGGGTCAAAGACGATGGCTGACAAGTAAAACGGTATCGAAGTGTAATTTAATTTGATTTCCGAATTAAATTGCTGCAAAGTACAGTCTCAAGCGTCGGCAGCTGTCTATTGCTGTGGCGTATCAAATTAAATGGAGTCTTTTGGACTATGAAAAAGTTATTAGCAATGGCTGCCCTCAGTGTGGGCATCAGTGTTTCGACTGTTGCATTTGCAGCAGACGAGGCAATTACAGTGGGCGTGAGCTGGTCTAACTTTCAAGAAGAACGCTGGAAGACTGATGAAGCCGCCATAAAAAGCGCGCTTGAAGCAGCTGGTGCGAAATACATCTCTGCCGATGCACAGTCATCTTCAGGCAAGCAGTTGGCTGATGTTGAGAGCTTGATTGCTCAGGGAGCAACTGCTCTGATCATTCTCGCGCAAGACGCGTCTGCTGTTGGCCCCGCTGTGCAAGCCGCATCGGACGAGGGTATTCCAGTCGTAGCCTACGATCGTCTGATTGAAGACGACCGTGCTTTTTACCTGACATTTGACAATGTCGAAGTTGGCCGCATGCAAGCACGCGCCGTGCTCGCAGCTCAGCCTAAAGGCAACTACGTCATGATCAAAGGCTCGCCAACTGATCCGAATGCAGATTTCTTGCGCGGTGGACAACAGGAAGTGCTGCAGGCTGCGATAGACGCAGGTGATATCACTATCGTCGCCGAGGCTTACACCGATGGATGGGTGCCAGCCAATGCACAGCGCAACATGGAGCAGATTCTTACAGCTCAAGACAATAAAGTAGACGCTGTTGTCGCCTCTAACGACGGCACCGCTGGTGGAGTTGTTGCAGCTCTGACCGCTCAAGGCTTGGAAGGTTTACCTGTTTCAGGTCAAGACGGTGATCATGCTGCTCTTAACCGTGTTGCTACTGGCACTCAGACAGTCTCTGTTTGGAAAGACGCACGTGCACTTGGTAAAGCTGCAGGCGAAATCGCCGTTGCGATGGCTAAGGGCGATGCTGTTGAAGGTGCTTCAGAGTGGACATCACCATCCGGTACAGTGATGAACTCCATGTTCTTAGCACCTGTTCCTGTCACTGCTGACAACCTCAGCGTTGTTTTAGACGCGGGTTGGATTGCCAAAGATGCACTTTGCGCTGGCTCTTCAAATGTGGCTTGTGAGTAAGTTTTAACTCGCTGTTAGACATAGTGGCGTCCTTCTCTAAGGGCGCCACTTTTAGTTTAAAGCCCCCGAAAACCTCGCTTAAAGCTATGGAGCACTTAGAAAATGCAAGTCTCGAAGCAAACTTTTTTTGGCAAACTGGGTTTAGACACTCGGTTGCTGGGCATGATCGGGGCACTTGTAGTGCTATGGGTGATGTTCGATTTAATCACTGGCGGGCGTTTTCTGACGCCACGAAATCTTTTTAACCTATCGGTACAAACTGCCTCAGTCGCGGTGATGGCTACCGGAATGGTGTTTGTTATCGTTACTCGTCATATCGATCTATCAGTCGGGTCAATGTTGGGGTTCATCGGCATGACAGTAGCGGCGCTGCAGGTTCATGTGTTACCCGATGTTTTTGGCCTTGGACACGGAGCCATTTGGATTGTTGCCGCGCTAGTAGCCGTATTGATGGGCGCGTGTATAGGAGCATTTCAAGGTTGGATAATTGGTTATCTGACAGTGCCCGCGTTTATCGTCACCTTGGGTGGTTTTTTAGTTTACCGCGGCGCTATGTGGTGGGTGACCCACGGTCAAACGGTAGCCCCTTTAGACCCTAGTTTTAGACTATTGGGTGGCGGTGCTGATGGCACACTCGGCGAAACCTTGAGCTGGGGTTTTGGGGTCTTCGCCTCCGTTGTTGCGGTTGTTATGATGCTGATGAGCCGCAGAAGAAAAGCCAAGCATGGATTCGCGATGAAGCCGGTTTGGGCGGAAGGTATTCTGATGGTGCTAGTTGTCGGTCTTGTGATTGGATTTGTCTGGGTGATGAACTCCTACAAAATAGCCAAAGGTGCATTGCCGCGTATCGCTGAAGCACGCGGCGTTGAAATGGTTGATGGTTTGCAACTGTTCCACGGTGTCGCAATCCCTGTGATCATTTTACTGTTGGTGACCGTTGTAATGACCATCATTTCCACTCGCACCCGATTTGGACGCTACGTTTATGCGACTGGTGGAAACCCTGAAGCAGCGGAACTCTCCGGTATCAATACACGGCTACTGACGGTTAAAATTTTTGCTCTGATGGGGGCGTTGACAGGCATATCGGCTGTCATCGCATCGGCGCGTTTAGGGGCAGTAGATGTGGGTTTGGGCACCTTGGATGAGCTGAGAGTCATAGCAGCAGCAGTGATCGGTGGCACGGCTCTATCCGGCGGATTTGGTACGATTTACGGGGCTGTTATAGGAGCGCTAATCATGCAGTCTTTGCAGTCGGGCATGGCTTCAGTGGGTGTGGATGCGCCGTTACAGTCAATAGTGGTTGGTATCGTGCTGGTCTTTGCCGTTTGGATAGATATCGTTTATCGCCGCAAGACTGGCGCATAGGAGTACACAAGAATGAATGCGCAAACGCCTTTAGTAGAATTGAAAAACATGTCTATCGCCTTTGGCGGTGTTCATGCGGTGGACGATGTGTCGGTCGATTTGTACCCAGGGGAAGTTGTTGGTCTTTTAGGGCACAACGGTGCGGGTAAGTCGACATTGATAAAAATGTTGTCTGGCGCTTATGTTGGAGACGGCGGGGAGATTCGTGTCAATGGTGAGCGCGCGGAGATCAAAAATCCACGCGATGCGAGATCGTACAACATTGAAACAATTTACCAAACGCTAGCATTGGCTGATAATTTAGATGCAGCCAGTAATTTGTTTTTGGGCCGCGAATTATTGACCGCATTTGGTACGGTTGATGATGACGCGATGGAAGCTGAAACGCGCAAAATAATGGCGCGACTAAACCCCAACTTTCGAAAATTCGCAGAGCCTGTGTCTGCGTTGTCTGGCGGCCAACGTCAGTCAGTGGCAATTGCACGGGCTGTTTATTTCAATGCTCGCATACTGATTATGGATGAGCCGACCGCTGCTCTTGGCCCGCAAGAAACACAAATGGTCAGCGAGTTGATCAAGCAACTTAAAGCTGAAGGGATTGGAATATTTTTAATCAGTCACGACGTGCACGACGTAATGGATCTTTGTGATCGCGCCAGTGTCATGAAAAATGGCAAGTTGGTCGATACGGTGAATATCGCAGACGTGACTGATGACGAACTGTTGAGCATGATTATCTTGGGCAAGCGCCCAGGAGAAACAAGGGTCGAGGCTTAGCGTGTTTGGGTGAGCGCGTTGCTCACCATGCTTTGGGCTGACTCAACTTCTTCTCTAACGCGCTACAAGCGCGTTTTCATGCATGCTGATGCGCTGTATGATCAGTCCAATTTATAGCAATTGCTGAGTGAAGTTTCACATGCCAGATCAAATTAGCTCGAAGAAAACGCTTGTGCTTGCCACGAGCAACACGGGTAAAGTAGGAGAGCTCTCATCGTGCTTGGCTGAAACCGGTTGGATCGTTAAGGCTCAAGCAGAATTCGGTGTAAGCGACGCTGACGAAACCGGTCTGAGTTTTGTTGAGAACGCTATTCTTAAAGCTCGCCATGCTGCCGCACACACCGGCCTGCCCGCCGTAGCCGATGACTCAGGACTGGCCGTGGAAGCTCTGGGTGGAGCCCCAGGTATTTATTCCGCGCGTTATGCGGGTGTTGATGCAACGGATGCCAGTAATGTGCAAAAGCTATTGGCATCAATGGAAAATCATTCACCGCGCAGTGCTTGGTTTTATTGTGTTTTGGCATTTGTAGCGCACACGGACGACCCTGTACCGTTAATAGCGCAAGGGCGTTGGCGCGGAAACATTGCACAGGCAATTGCAGGAGAAGGCGGTTTTGGTTATGACCCCATTTTCATCCCTGAAGGGATGGATTGCACAGCTGCCCAGTTGTCGCCAGATCAAAAACGGGCTGTCAGCCATCGAGCACTAGCGCTGGCCGATTTTGTACCTAGTTTGGGAAAAATACTGGCAAGATACCCTTGATCGAAAATCCACCACTGGCGTTATATCTGCACATCCCCTGGTGTGTACGCAAGTGTCCCTACTGCGACTTTAATAGTCACACTGCTGCCGAAGTGCTGCCTGAAAAGCAGTACGTTGCCGCGGTTCTCTCAGACTTGCGTGCTGAAGTGGCGCGCGCACCTGATCGAGAGCTTAGTTCTATTTTTATTGGGGGTGGCACACCCAGTTTGTTTAGCGGTGAGGCATTGCAGTCCTTGTTGGACGGCGTTCGGGATATGATTGCGCTTGGTAGTGATTGTGAAATCACTATGGAAGCCAACCCTGGCACAGCTGAGTCTTCCCGCTTTGCCGCTTATCGAAATGCTGGCGTTAATCGATTGTCGCTCGGTGTGCAAAGTCTCTGCGATAATTCACTAAAATTGTTGGGGAGAGTACATGGGGCTGATGAAGCACGCAGAGCCTACGACATGGCACGTGGTGCCGGATTCGAAAATATAAATCTAGATATGATGTTTGGGCTGCCACAACAAAGCACTCAAGCTGCGTTGGCGGATTTACAGCAGCTCATAGATTTGCAGCCTGAACATATATCTTGGTACCAATTAACGTTAGAGCCAAATACGTTGTTTCACCGTCAGGTGCCAGCAGGTCTGCCCGACGATGATTCGCTGGCAGATCTTCATGCGGAGGGATTGCAGATATTAGCTTCCTCGGATTACGCACGGTATGAGGTGTCTGCATTTGCCAAGTCTGGCGCGCTGTGTAGGCACAATTTGAATTACTGGCAGTTTGGCGATTATCTGGCAGCAGGCGCAGGTGCACACGGCAAATTGTCCGTTGGTCGAGAAATCTGGCGAGTGTGGAAACAGCGGCACCCTAGGCAATATATGCAAGAGATCGACCCGACTGGAGAGCGTTTCTTGATTGAGCGTGATCAACTGTCTTTCGAATTTATGCTAAACGCTCTGAGGTTGGTTGGCGGTGTAGAGTCGGCGTTGTTTGAAGCGCGCACTGGGTTGGATTTTTCGAGCATTCAGCAACAGTTAGGCTCTTTGGAACAGCGAGAATTATTGCAGCCTGCGGACAGTGGCCGTATTGCCTGTACTGCTCTGGGCTTGAACTATTTAGACGACGTGCTTCAAGCTTTTCTGGCCGCACATTGAGCCACTTGGTAGAGCCCTCGGCACCCTATTTAGGGTTGAGGGGAAGAGATCGTATTCTATTCGCCGTTTAGAACAATGGTTTCGTACGAGCTAACTTGCTCTGGAAGTACTTTTGAATAGCCCGTATTGCCATTTCTGTCAGTCCAGCGATAGTAGGTCAAGGTGTTTGGCAACGGACTGATAACCTCAGGCAAGCTGACTTCAGGAATACCAACATCTGGAATGCTCACATCGGGCAAGGCTGCGGCGATATCCGGCATCTGGATGTCAGGTGTGTTTTTTTCAATGTGGGAGCCTATCTGCTCCAACACTTGGCTTGGCAATTTGCCGCCACCTTGTTGAAGCGCCCACCAGGCAGCGAGAACAATGGCACAGAGCAGAAGTAGGCTGCCCCAGAGGTATTTGCTTATTGTGTGCACGGTGTGAGTTCGCTCTTGAGTTTTTAACTTAGCCCATACTATGTCCCCAGCCCAGAGAGGCCAACTTACTTAGTGGTAAAGTGCCTAGTAGTGCACGTTTTAAGGCTTAGTAAGGCCTAGGAATTTAATTAAAGATAGAACGGGCCTTGCTTTTAGTTAATGAGTACGAGTAGAATGCCCTGTTTTTCCACCTCGAATTGGAAGTGTCGCCATGAAAGCTGAAATCCATCCAGCATACGATGAGATCAACGTTACCTGCAGTTGCGGCAACAACTTCAAGACTCGCTCAACTATGGGCAAAGACTTGGGCGTTGAAGTTTGCTCACAGTGTCATCCCTTCTACACCGGTAAGCAGAAGATCGTTGACTCTGCCGGTCAGGTTGACAAGTTCCGTCGCCGTTTCGGCGGCAAGTAGTGCTGTTGCCAAGTGATCGCTGGCGCCGTTAGCGCCAGCTGATTCGCTCGAGACCCAAAGCCCCGCTTCTTAGTGGGGTTTTTTATGTCTAGATATAAATGACGTTTTGATCGTGGTGGTGATTTTGGTTTTGCGCTAAAGCACCTTAATACTGCAGGAAACGGCTCTATATGAATGATTTGTCAGCGCGTAACCGAGTTCTAGCGGTACACTTGAGGGGCGTTTGCTTATTTGAAATAACTGAGAAGCGGGGTGGGGATCTGATGAAGTTTGTGCAATTGGCGGTGGCATTAACATTGACAGCATTAGCTGGGTGCGCAGCAAACCCAGTTACCGGTAAAAATAATTTGGTGTTGATGTCAGAGCAGCAAGAAATTGCGCTTGGCAAGCAATCACATCCCCAGATTCTCAAGCAATACCCGCGTTACAAAGACGAGCGTTTGCAAAGGTACGTCAATGGTATCGGCCAGGCCCTTGCCGCTAAAAGCCATCGGAATAACTTGAAGTTCACTTTCACGGTGGTTGACAGCCCCCAGATAAATGCTTTTGCACTACCGGGTGGTTACATCTACGTGACTCGCGGCATCATGGCCTATATGAATTCTGAGGCTGAGCTTGCAGGTGTGCTGGGGCATGAGATCGGACACGTCACTGCTCGGCACGGTGTGCGCCAACAAAGCACTCAGGCGCTAACGGGTCTGCTAGGTGCAGCCGTAGCTATCGGCACCAAAGGTCAATACAACGATATCATCGGCACCGCGTCGCAAGCGTTGGTCAGTGGTTATGGTAGAGATCATGAATTGGAAGCTGATCGACTGGGCGCTGAGTATTTGGCACTTACAGGCCGCAACCCCGAATTCATGATCGATGTGGTGGGTGTCTTAAAAGACCAAGAGGTTTTTGATCGTGATATTGCTAAAACAGAGGGCCGTGAACCTCGTGCCTATCATGGTTTATTTGCGAGTCACCCAAGAAACGATACCCGCCTAAAAGAGGTTGTCCGTGCTGCACGTAAATACGCGGGTGGTGTGCCTACGGTTGATGAGGGAAAAGATCGATATCTTAAATTGCTCGATGGGATGGTCTTCGGCGATAGCCTGGAACAGGGTGTGGTGCGTAAAAATGTTTTTTACCACGGGCCCTTAGATTTAAAAGTTTCAGCACCCAGTAAGTGGGCCATTAAAAATAGTCCGAGCAAGTTGGTGTTTGTGCGGGATGGCGAAAACGCTTACACAGAGATGACAGCTCAGCCAATTGGCAAGGCAAGGTCTCCAGCGGAATACTTGGCCTCGGTGCTGGAGCTCCCTAAAGCAGGTGGAGGCCGCAAACTGAGAGCTAATGGAATGCAAGGCTATCAGCAAATTGTGGAAGTGCCTAAATTGCCTTGGGGTCAATCTGGAGCGGCGTTATTTACTGTGTGGTTCAGGGATAAGTCGGCGTGGTTATTTATTTCAGCGGCAAAGGAGCCGCGCCTGTTTAAATCCTTCAAACGAGAATTCGATGCGATCAGCCAAAGTATGTCCAAGTTGAGTCGGCGGGATCGTGCTAACGCCGCACCGCGCCGGGTGAAGCTGCATAGGGTGCGTCGGGGTGAGTCCTTTGAGAAACTGGCGCGAAGCTCTTCTCTAGAAAGCTACAAAGTAGAGCAGTTGCGTTTGATCAACGGCGTCTATCCCAATGGTGAGCCGCGCAGCGGGGAAACGGTAAAGATCATTAAGTGAGCTTTGACGAATCTGAATTACTCGGTTCGAGTAATGGTCGTGTTTACCTGATAGACGCCAGTATTTACGTTTATCGTGGTTTCCGTGAGTTGCCTTCAACAACGGTTGATCGGTGCGGTGTGCAAGCTAATGCGGTGCATGGGTTTATCGAGTCTCTTTTGGAGATTTTTGAATCAGAGCAACCACAGCTGATTGCATGTGCTTTTGATCCAGTGGATAACGCTGCTTCGCGGCGCGCCATAGACCCGCGCTACAAGCAGCATCGCAAGTCACGTCCGCCCGAGCTTGTTAGTCAGTTTGCGCAATGCCGTGATTGGTGCGACGCCATTGGTGTGGTGCAAATTGAGCGAGCTGGACATGAAGCAGATGATGTTATTGCAGCATTGGCTTCGCTAGCCAAGTTGCGACATTTGCCCGTTACAGTGGTCACGGCCGATAAAGATTTGGCGCAAGTTATAAGGCCGGGAGACGAGTTGTGGGAGCCAAGTAAAGGCCGTCGATTGCAATACGGGCGGCTACAAAAACGGTTAGGTGTAAAGCCGGAGCAAGTCGCCGACTTGTTAGCCTTGTGCGGTGATAAGGTGGATAACATTGACGGTGTGCCTGGGCTCGGTCCTCGGATGGCGGCGCGCTTGTTAGTTAAATGGGGAGACCTTCAAACTTTGGCTAACAATTTAGATGCTGTGTCGAGTATGAAGTTTCGAGGGGCTACCGTGATTGCTCCGGTGTTAAAAGAATACTGGTCGACGGTGATGGCATCACGGCGATTAACCGGCGTTCTGCCCGTGCCTGACATGCCTCAAACGATTGCATCTCTTGCGCTAAACCCTCCCTCGGATTGGCGTTCAATGGCGGAAGCTTTAGCTTTGCCACCACAGCTGATTGAGCGATGGAGCGAAGTGTTGTCATGAGTGACCAGGACCCTTCAATTTTGTTGCTGAACAAGCCTTTTGGTGTGCTCAGTCAGTTCACGCCTGAGCATAACCATCCAACCTTGGCGGATTTCATTCAGCGACCTGGGTATTACCCAGCTGGTCGTTTGGATCGAGACAGCGAGGGGTTGTTGTTGCTCACCAATCACGGTCCTTTACAGCACCGCATAGCGCATCCAAAACGCAAGATGCCTAAAACTTACTTAGTGCAAGTCGAGGGAGTACCAGGTGCTGAGGCGTTGCGTCAGCTTCGGGCAGGTGTGCGGCTAAAAGACGGCATGACCAAGCCTTGCGAGGCCAAACTGATTGAAGAGCCAAGCTGGTTGTGGCCGCGAAATCCGCCCGTACGGTTTCGGCAGTCTATTCCCACCGCATGGCTGGAATTGGTATTGCGTGAAGGGCGAAATCGGCAAGTTCGTCGCATGACAGCGGCCGTGGGCTTTCCTACATTGCGTTTGTTGCGCTCGCGCATTGGGCCCTGGGATCTCGATGGTCTTGCGCTCGGTCAATCGCGATTACTAGACGTTTCACAAAGAGACCTGCGTTAAGTGTATCGTTTCTGAAGCATAGCCTTCGATTTCCTCGGCGCTCATTAGGTACCTGTTTTGGAATGAGATCTGTGTCTCTATTCGTCTTGATTTACCTGCTTAGTATTCAAGCCCTTCTAAAAAGAACGGTTTGCTTGAATGCGCTTCTTCGTCTTCTGCTTGGGCTTGATGTCCATTGTGCTGTTGGGTGCTTGCACCCCCATTCCGGCCGAGGCGCGCCTCCCTGTAAAGATTATTGAATCAACCGTGTATTCGGGTGGAGAGAAAGGCTTTGCTCAGCCGCAGCAAATTGAATATTTGTCGCTATCTATTCGCGGCCGGGAGATCGAGCTAGTTTTGGAGCCCAGTGAAGTGATGGCTAGTGCTTCAGTGGTTATGTTTGAAGATGCGTTTGTAAACTCCGTGGACCCAGTACACTACCAAGGCACCGTGCTTGGGGTTGAAGGCAGTTGGGCGAGATTGAGTTGGAACGACGATCGCCCAGAGGGAGTTATCCGTATCGGTGACCGTTTATATTTGATCGAATATGACGCGGCGAGTGGTGGGCTGCTGGCCAGTGACTTGGCGACTGACAGCCACGAAGTTTTTAATGAAATTCTGCAGCAGCATTTAGTCGGTGGTTTGGCTGGTGTGGGTCTAAAAGTGCTTCCAATATCGATTGTTTTAGATACTCTCTACAACGAAGCGCACGGTGAGCAGGGACTAAGCAGGGCGCTCACCGTCGTAAACACGGTGGACGGTTTGTACCAAGAGCAACTAGGCCTGCGATTAGAGCTGCGTGTTGCTCGACTCATTGTCGATCCCAGCAAAGATCCGATGCGAGCCTTACAAGGCGATATAGATCAATTGTTGACTGTGTTTCGCAATTATCGCTTGGGTGACGTCAGTCTTGCGCGCGGTCAGGGGGCAGTTCATCTTTTTAGCGGTGCGGAGCTTAGGGATAAACGCGTTGGGTTGGCGTACATCAATACTATTTGTCGCACCGATGGCTTTGATGTGGGCGTTTCGCGCGTGGTTGATCGTGATGTGTTTACCTTTGCGCACGAGTTGGCGCACAACATCGGTGCGGAGCATGATTTAGACACGCAATGTGGTGACCATGGTCGCATGATGAATGCAACGTTGCGCTCGGACATGCGCTATGCCTTTAGCCACTGCAGTGTGGAGTCTCTGAGACGCGGTATGGATCGTTCGTGTGTGCTGGATCAGCCGGTACAGTTTGCCGCCGCTGGCCTCGAAGAAAGTGTTGAGACCGAAACCGAATAGCGCCGCGCGTTTGTCCTAAATTTAGGTGGCGGCTTAAACGGTCCTTGTGGCGGCCTGATGGGCAATTTCGATTAGCAGCGTCTTGTAGTTAGATGCAGGTAATTTTGAAAGGGACTGTATTGCTAACTCGGCCTCAGAAGTGGCCATCTCGAGCGTGGTCTGCAGCGAGCCTGTCGCCTCTACGATTTTCAATACGTCATCGATGTGTTCTCGACCACCGTTTTCGATGGCGTGACGAAGTATTTTTTGCTCTGATTCGGTGGCTTTCTGTAGGGCTGCAATGAGCGGAAGAGTGGGCTTGCCTTCAGCGAGGTCGTCCCCGACATTTTTACCTAAGGCTTTGCTGTCGCCGCTATAGTCTAGCGCGTCGTCAACAAGCTGAAATGCAATGCCCAGATGGCTGCCGTAAGCGGCAAGTGCTTCTTCCATCTCGCCTGAGCCGTTCGCCAGTACGGCGCCGACTCGAGTAGCTGCTTCAAACAATTTGGCGGTTTTCGCCTCAATGACCTTGCGGTACTCATCAACAGTGATATCAGCGTTGTTGACATTGAGCAGTTGCATCACCTCACCTTCGGCGATTTGGTTGGTGGTGCTCGCCATGATTTCCATGATGCGCATGTCGCCAATTTCAACCAGCATTTCAAAGGCGCGTGAATACAGAAAATCGCCGACTAAAACCGCAGCTTCATTGCCCCAGACCTCGTTGGCTGTGTCGCGGCCGCGGCGGAGTTTGGAGTCGTCGACGACATCGTCATGCAGAAGCGTAGCGGTGTGAATGAATTCGATAGTCGCTGCTGCTGTCGTGTGGTGGTCTTTGCCTTGGTAGCCGCTAGCAAGGGCTGCAAGCAAGACCAATTGCGGTCTGAGTCGCTTTCCGCCGCTGTTGATAATGTAGGCTGAGAGTTGGTTGATAAGTACAACGTCAGATTTCAGGCGTTCGACGATTGTCGTGTTGACGTGATCCATCTCTAGAGCGATCGGGTTGGCTTGCACGGTACTCATCGGGCCCTCATTAAGACGGTGGCCAGTTGTGGCCTCAATAGGTCTTTAAGTGTAACCTTTGAGGTGGGCTTTTGGCCATGTTAAAAACACAAAAAGGCATTGACCCGGATCTGCCATGTAGTTACACTTGGCGGCTTGCTGAATTATATGCGGCCGGAGAATTGGCATGTACGCGGTTATAAAAACGGGCGGTAAACAGTACCGCGTTGCACAGGGTGATCGCCTTCGGGTTGAGACACTCTCTGCAAATGAAGGTGATACTGTCGAGCTGACAGAAGTTTTAATGGTCGCCAACGGCGATGACGTTAAAGTGGGCGCGCCCACATTGGCTGGTGCGAAGGTTGCTGCGAAAGTTGTGGCACACGGTCGTGGTAAAAAGGTGACGATTGTTAAATTTCGTCGTCGTAAGCACCATCGCAAGCAGATGGGCCACCGCCAGAATTACACTGAAGTAGAAATCGAATCAATCAGCGGTTGATATTTGCTCGGCGACGAGCGGTACAGCGGTTGAAAATCTAGAGGCTGATAGAATGGCACACAAAAAAGCGGCGGGTTCTACTCGCAACGGACGTGATTCAGAGGCGAAACGCCTTGGTGTGAAACGATATGGTGGCGAGCAAGTGCTTGCAGGCAATATCTTGGTCCGCCAGCGTGGCACGCAGTTTCACCCAGGCAACAACGTTGGTTGCGGCAAGGATCACACCTTGTTTGCAAAAGCTAACGGCGAAGTGAAGTTTGTAATCCGTGGTCCTAAGAACCGCCGTTTTATCGACATCATTCCAGCCACCGCCTAGAAAGGCGTGGGTTGTTCGCAAAAAACCCCGCCCTAGAGGCGGGGTTTTTTGTTTAGGTTCCGAAATTTTTCGGATAATTATTGAGAGAGGTCGGGGCGATGAAATTCGTCGATGAGGCCACCATCCAGGTGATCGCCGGTGACGGTGGTAATGGTTGCGTCAGTTTTAGGCGCGAAAAGTACATCCCTCGCGGTGGTCCAGACGGTGGTGATGGTGGCGATGGCGGCGGCGTTTATCTGCAAGCCGATGTCAATCTCAACACATTGGCCGATTTCCGGCACCTGAGAACTTATCACGCTGATGATGGGAAAAAAGGCCAAGGTCGCAATATGACGGGCCAATCGGGCGACGACAATGTTGTTTTAGTGCCAGTCGGTACGATGGCATTTGATGAAGAGACTGACGAGCTAATTGCTGACCTGAGCAAGCCCGAAGACCGTGCCCTTGTCGCGAAAGGCGGGTTTCACGGTCTGGGCAATACGCGCTACAAAAGCTCGGTCAATCGTGCCCCGCGTCAGAGCAGTAATGGTTCCGAAGGAGACAGGCGTCGTCTGCGATTAGAGCTTAAACTTCTGGCAGATGTAGGCTTGTTAGGGTACCCAAACGCCGGAAAGTCTACGCTAATAAGCACCGTTTCATCAGCTCGGCCAAAAGTCGCAGACTATCCGTTCACCACTTTAACTCCCAATCTAGGTGTCGTGAGTGTTGAGCGCCATCGCAGCTTTGTGATGGCTGATATCCCAGGGTTGATAGAGGGTGCCGCGGATGGTGCCGGGCTTGGAGTTCGTTTTTTAAAGCACCTCAGTCGAACACGTTTGCTTTTACACCTTGTCGATATAGCGCCTATTGACGATACGGTAAATCCAGCCGAAGACGCTGTCAAATTGGTTGCGGAGTTGGCCAAATATGAAGAATCTCTAGCGACTAAAGAACGTTGGCTGGTCATCAACAAGTCTGATCTCATCAGTGATGAAGAGATGGAGACAAGACGTCAGGCGTTGGTTGAGGCTTTAGATTGGCAGGGTGAGGTGCACGTTATCAGTGCGGCTGCAGCCCAAGGCACAGCACTCTTGTGTCAGAAAATCATGCAGTATTTTGAAATACTCCGCGAGGAGGAAGCAGAGCGAGAGCGCGATGCAACGCCGTGATATATCACAGAGTAAACGCTGGATAGTCAAAGTAGGTAGTGCACTGATCACTGCCGATGGTGCTGGGCTGGATTTAGAAGCGATCGAATCCTGGGTTGCACAATTGGCCAAGTTGCACACCGCGGGTATAGAGCTTGTATTGGTCTCTTCAGGCTCAATTGCGGAAGGTATCAATCGCCTTAATTGGAGCCAACGCCCAACTGAGGTGAATAAGCTGCAAGCCGCTGCGGCGGTAGGGCAAATGGGCTTAGTTCAGGCCTATGAGAGTGCCTTCAAAGAACACGGCATTGGCACAGCACAAATGTTGCTCACGCATGGTGACATGGCTGATCGCCGCCGATATCTCAATGCACGCGGCACACTGACCACTCTTCTTGAGTTAGGGGTGATTCCGGTCGTCAATGAAAATGACACGGTCACTACGGCAGAAATTCGTGTGGGTGACAATGACACCTTGGGTGCATTGGTTGGCAATTTGGTCGGTGCAGACTTATTAGTCATTCTGACCGACCAGTCTGGCCTTTTTGACAGCGACCCGCGTAATAATCCAGAGGCAAAGTTTATTTCTACGGGCCGAGCGGGTGACCCAGCCTATTTAAAAATGGCAGGTTCTAGCGGTAGCACAGTTGGAAGTGGTGGCATGCTTACCAAGGTTCAGGCTGCCGAGAAAGCCGCTCGATCGGGCACATCCACGCTCATTGCTAGCGGTCGTGAGCCAGATGTTTTGCTACGTGCATACGAGGGAGAAGAAATAGGTACCTTGTTGCATGCCGAGCGCGTGCCAATGGTAGCCCGCAAGCAGTGGTTGGCCAACCAATTACAGATGCGTGGCCAAGTTGTTGTAGATGCGGGCGCCGCAAATGTATTGTGTAACAGTGGTTCTAGTTTGTTGTCTGTAGGGGCGTTGTCTGTGCATGGTGAATTCCAGCGAGGCGAGTTGATCGCTGTAGAGACTGAAAATGGCGAGGAGATTGCCAGAGGTTTAGCCAACTATGGCACCGCTGATGTGCGGCTGATTTTAGGTTTGTCGAGCAAGTCAATGCCTGGGGTATTGGGCGCTAGAATGCGTGAGTCAGAGCTTATTCATCGCGATAATATGACTTTAACAGCACCCTTAAAAGCCGACTAGTGAATGGCATTTTTAGTGATGCTTGTCGGTGACGAGTAGTTTCGAGATTAGATTGGGCTAGAGAATTTAGTGACCTATTGATGAATATCAAACCTTTGATTGAAATTGCACAATACGAACATTTTGCAGCTGTTTTGGCGCTCAACGAAGCTGCCATCCCTGCTGTAAACAGTATTAGTTTGACTGATTTAGAACAATTGGCCGCACAGTCTTGTTATTTCCGAGTGGCAATTATTGAAGAAAAAGTACTCGGTTTTTTATTGATGTTGCCACCAGGGGCGTCTTATAAAAGCCTAAATTATGCGTGGTTTAGTGAGCGTTACGACGACTTTGCCTACGTGGATCGCATTGTTATCGATCCAGCTGTTGTGGGAAAAGGCATCGGCAGGCAGTTCTATAACGATGCTATTTCTGTGCTCGCAGAAAACCACTCGCGTATAAACTGCGAAGTGAATATAAAACCACGCAATGATGCTTCCTTGGCTTTCCACGCGGCTTTAGGTTTTATTGAGGTTGGTCAGCGAGATACTGCAAGTGGCACTAAGCGAGTCAGCTTACTCTCTCGCGTGCTTAAGTAGACTGGCCTTCGGATATCAGCTCATAAGTTTCTGCGAGCTTACGACGTTGAACTTTGCCTGATGGCCCTTTGGGTAGCTCTTTCAACAAATAAACGCGGTCAGGTGTTTTGAATTTACCGACACGTGTCAGGCAATGGTCAATTAAGCCTTTTTCGTCAATTCCTGGCTCATCTGAAAGCACAACTGCTGCTTCTACTCTTTGACCGTAATTCTCGCAAGGTCTAGCAAAAGCGGCAGCTTCGATCACCGCAGGGTGACTATAAAGTGCGTCATCTATTTCACGCGGTGCAATATTCTCGCCCCCTTTGATGATTAATTCTTTGAGGCGGCCGGTGACGAAAATGTAGCCATCGTCATCCATTTTCCCCAAATCACCTGATCGCAACCATCCGTCGGGACTAATTGCCTCTGCTGTGGCTTCAGGGTTGTTGAGATAGCCGCGCATGACATTAGCACCACGAACCCAGATTTCCCCTTCTTGGTTTGTCGGCAGTTGCTTGCCTTGCGGGTTCGCGATCATTACTTGGTTGCCAGCTGCAGTTCCAGGTGAGCCAATTTTACGCGTTCCTGGAGGCAAAGGATTACTGAGAATCTGAGCTGCGGTTTCTGTCAGCCCCATTGTCTCAACGATAGGGAGTTGAAAACGCTGCTCGAAGTTCTGTTGAACTTCGGGAGAAAGCGGAGCTGATGCCGAGCGACCAAAGCGGAGTTTTTTGGGTTTTTGGAAATTGTCTTGAGGTTCATGCAGTAGATAAGATATTTGGGTAGGTACGACAGAGAACCAACTGCATTGTTCCGTCTCTAGAGTATTCCAAAAGCTCGATACAGAAAAAGAAGGGGGCATGACGACCGATCCTCCAGAGCCCAACGGGGCCATGAGAGTCACGCAAAGGCCGTTGATGTGATACAGCGGCAAAACACACAGTGCTCGATCTCTAGCATTAAGTTCGTGAGCAAGCGCTGTGTTCATTCCGCCTGCAATTAAATTTTTGTGTGTGAGTCGCACACCCTTAGGTCTGCCTGTAGTGCCTGAGGTGTACATCAAAAGAGCATCGTCATCAGCGTTGACTGCGGGCATGTCAATCGCATGGGTTGGTTGATCAAAGCACTGTCTAGCTCGAAGCAGTTGCGGCGGGTGACCGCTGGATCCTTCGAGCGCCGAGTCGAGCGCTTTTAGGCCCGCATCGTCATGGATAACGGTACGGCTATCGGAGTGTTGTAGTACGTAAGCTATGGTGTCAGGACCAGCAACAAGATTGATCGCCGTTGCTCGGCAGCCCGCATACATAATGCCGAGTAAAACCGCTGCTGCCTCTGGGCTGTTACTCATGGCGTAGCCGACACTCTCGCCACCAGAATAACCTTGCGATTGCAGCATTGCAGCGACTGATTGAGCGCGCTTCTGTAAGTCACGAAAACTATAAGATCGAGATTCAATCGGATCCACCAACCAACAACTGTCTGGTGTTTCTTCTGCTCGGCTATCGATTAAGTGACGTATAGAGCACTCGAGCAGTTGCTCCCACTCAACGCCTAAGACGTTGCTCATTGGCCTACCTTTGCCCAATAATCACTGAAGATGTCTTCCACGCTTGGTTCATTCGCTGGAATTGTGCGTACGACTTTGCTGATGTTGATGAAATGTTTGTAGTTGAGATTGTCATCAATGGAGTTTCCTCCCCAGCTGCCACAACCCATCGACAATGAGAAAGGCATGCCGTTATCAAAAGACCCGCCTGTCGCAAAACAGTGCGCTTGGTTAACAATGACGCGGCAAGTGGGTAAATCTTGCCCCATCTCCATCGCGCGTTCTTGGGTGCCGGAGTGCAAGCCCACAGAATGGCCAGCCCCTATGTGGGCGAATAGTTCTGCGGCTTTATTTTTGGCCGCTTCAAAGTCTGGCACGCGATAAACGCTAGTGACTAGCGAAAGTTTTTCGCCAGATTCGGGGTAGTCTTTTCCAATGCCAAGGCCGGGTATTAAATAAAAGCGAGCGTTTTCAACGTCGCTGACATCCAGTCTGGCCACCTCCGCGATTGTCCTAGCGTCGCGCGCGATCATATGGCGATTCAGCCCTTTTTCTTCAAACAGTGCTGTGCTCAATTTCTGCGATTGCTGCTTATTTAACAAACGACCACCAGCACGGTGTAGTTCTGCCATAAATTGATCGTGAATACTGTCGACAACGATCAAAGCATTTTCTGAAGAACATGAAGTTGCATTATCAAAAGACTTTGACGCGGTAATCTTGTCTGCTGCAGTTGCAAGGTCTGCTGTCTCGTCAATAATGACTGAGACATTACCGGCGCCTACACCAATGGCGGGAGTGCCAGAGGAGTAGGCACGACGCACGTTGTCTTGGCTGCCTGTCACAATGAGGAGATCAACTTGTTCCATCATGCGTTGGGTTTTAATTTTGGATGAAGGAGCAGGTACCATCAGCACCAAATCTCTATCCAACCCTAACTTGTATAGTTCGGCGTGTACGTATCCGAGCAATTTTTCACAGACTGCAACACCTTTCGGTGAAGGGGATAATACGATCGCATTTCCACCGATGAGAGCATTGGCTATGTTGTTTGTTGGGGTTGCCACAGGGTTTGTGGATGGCACTACCGCGCCAACGACACCGACGGGACGGGCGATCTCGGTGACACCTGTTGCAGGGTTGTTCGATATCACACCGCAGGTTTTTGCCTCCTGTAAGTCGCGCAGCAAGCCCAGTGTTTTGCGATGATTTTTAATTATTTTGTCTTTGACATTGCCAAGTCCAGTTGTTGCAACCGCCATCTCTGAGAGCTCTTTATTACGCTCAGGTTGCATCAACGCCCAAGCCACCGCTGTGGCTGCTTCAAGATAGCGCGCTTGAGTGGCTCCTTTGGCGAAACCCAGCTGAGCGAGACGGGCGCGTTTTATAAGCGCGTCTACTTCTTGTTCTTCAGGGTTCTCGCTGGCGTAGGGATTATTGCTTGGCATATTCGATTGTCCGTTTGATTTGCAATGTGCACGGCTGTAGGCCGTGCACATTCTGTTGCTTTACAGGCCTTTTAACAGCTCTGCTAGAGTCTCTTGTCTCTGCTTCCACATGGCAGCTACTTCGTCTCTACCCATGATTTTCATCGGAGAACCACCCGCTTTCATTTTTCCAGCGACGCGTGAATTGCCGAACATCTCAGGTACTTTGGCGCTGAGTACATCAATTACTTCTTGAGGCGTGCCCTTGGGTACCATTAGGCCGCGAAAATTGACCGAAGAGTTGTCCACATCAAAACCTGCTTCTTTAAGCGTGGGAACATCAGGTAGAAATTCGTTACGCTCAAGATCAGCAACAGCAAGAATTTTTACTGATCCTGATTCGCGTGCGCGAAAGGCATCAGACAGGTTGTTAATTCCGCCCGTTACGTCACCCGCGATGACAGCTTTCATGGCCGCTGCACCGCCGCCTTTGGTGGGAATATAGGCAAATTTTGCTTCAGAGGCATTTTGAAGCTGCAGTGCCGCAATGTGATGCCCGACAAAAAGCCCAGCACCTGAAAGTGTTGTTTTACCGGGGTTGGCTTTAGCGTAGTCGATGAGCTCGCCTATCGTGTTGTATGGGCTGTCTGCACCTACCACAACTACTGCCGGGTCTGATCCCCAATTGGCGATTGGCTCAAAGCTATCCACACTATATTTAACACCGCCCTTTATAGACTGGGCGATAAAGTGAGGAATGTTATAAGCAGACAGTGTATACCCATCAGCTTCTGCGTCCGTTGCAAACCAGTTCCAGCCGACACGTCCACCGGCACCGGGCTTCTTGATGATGTACATGGGTTGACCCAGTAAATCCTCATTGCCTGCGACCATAGTGACGATACGGGCTTGGAAATCTGTTGCGCCACCGGCACCGTAAGAGACGGCAACACCGATAGGGCGGTCTGGGTATGCTGCGTTAGAAGCTGCGCTAAAGCATAGTGCCGTGCACGCGAGAGCAAGGCCGAGTTTTTTTACATGCTTAATCATTTTTTCTTCTCCGTAAAACTACTTTGATGTCAATCTTAGAATTTGCGGATCTTCGCCCGCTTTAGCGTTAGAGGAACATTCCCCGAGGGGTTTGTACTTGTAATAGTATTGAAAACAAACCGTACATGATAGCCATAAAGCAGACAGTGACTAGCGCCCGTCTAAACCAGGCGTTTAAGTCAGTTAGTTTGCTGGGGTCGTAGAAGCTGTAGAGTAAAAAGAAACCCACTGTGCTTGAGGCGTAGAAGCCAAAAGCTTTGGCCGCGAAAAATACCAGCACAGCACTCAACAGTAACCCGGGTAACATATTGATGAACATGGTACCCAGTACACCATCGCCTACGCGAGCGCGGCCGGTGGTGGCGCGATAGAAATTCCAAACGGCAAAGCCGATAAAAAACACGGCGATTAAGCGCGGGAATAAAAACGCTTCTGCAGGTTCTTGGGTAAAGCTCAACCACGTGACGGCAGCGGCTGTACCTAGGATAAGAGCCGATGATATGCGGTGTTGAATAATCGGTGCTGCTCCAGCTGGTGCTGCAGCTGCTGTTGCTTTGCGGTTGGCAACGAAACTGTAGGCGACGGATGCGATGACCAGTGCTACTAAAAAGATATTCAGTGCACCGCCGAAAAAATAGCCATAAGGTATTTCCATGGCTGTAGCGATCATCGAGCCTTGGATAAAGTTTGCCTCAGCAATTGGACCTAGAATTAGGCCTAAGACAAGCGGTGCGGCTGAAAAACCAAAGCGCACAAGAAAGAACATGCCTATGCCGAGAACAAACATGACAAGCACGTCGCCCATCGATTGCTGAATCGAATAAGAGCCAAAGATTGAAAGAATCAAGACTGCAGCTGCCAAGAGCGGTACAGGTGCTCGAGCAATACGTGCCGCCCAGACTGCCGTGTAGATACCGAAAACCACCATGAGTAATTGGCCAATGAGCATGGAGTTGATAAAAGTCCAAGCGACTTCTGGGTGGTTGTCGAATAAATCAGAGCCGGGGAAAATGCCGTGAATCAGAAGGCCACCTAGTAGGACGGCTGCGGTCGGGCTGCCAGGAATGGAAAGCGTCAATAGGGGAACTAGCGACGGCCCAACCATCGCGTTGTTAGCTGACTCTGCAGCAATTACTCCCTCAGCGTGACCCGTACCAAATTTGTCTTTGTCAGGAGAGAACTTTTTACTCTGATCATAGGCAACTAAGCCCGCGATTTGGCCACCGACACCCGGAATAAGCCCGACGATGGAGCCCACTACCGTCCCTATCGACAAGGCGCGCCAGCTACGTACTAACTCGCGTAGAGAATCACCGATGGCGTATCGCGGAACGTTGACTTGTTGTACGGCTGTTTTTTTGCGGCCCTTGGCAAACATGTCTAATACCTGCGGAATGGCGAATAAGCCAATCAGAGCCGCAATGATATTGACACCCCCTGTTAACGCATCGGCAAAGATAAATCTTTGAGCGCCCTGAATATCATCGTAGCCGATCATCGATAACCAAAGTCCGATACAACCCGACAGCAAACCTTTAACGAAAGAGTTGCTGTCTAGTGAGCCAATAACGGTGACACCCAAAATTGCCAGCCAAAATAAATGCGAAGGACCAAAAGCGAGTGCCCAGCGAGACAGCATCGGTGTTAAGAAAATTAACAGCAGCACACCGATGACACCGCCTACTCCTGAGGCCAAAAATGAAAGTTGTAAAGCTCGTGCTCCCTCTCCGCGAGTTGCCATCGCGTGACCATCAAGCGCAGTTGCTATATTGGCTGGGGCCCCCGGGATTTTTAACAAGATGGCACTCACGGCGCCGCCGGCTACCGTAGAAGTGTATGCCGCACCGAGCAGAATTAGCCCCTGTGTGGGAGCCAACTGAAAGGTAAAAGGGATGAGCAGTGCCACAGCCATGGTCGGTGATAAGCCGGGTGTGGCGCCAAGAATCAGCCCCCCGATGGTACCGCCGATAAGCAACAGCAGCGAAAGCGGCTCAAATACCCCACCAAAGTAGTTCAGAAATTCCATGTGTAGCTCTTAAACCTCACCGTTTGAGTTGTGGAGATATCTCTAGCTGCGATTAACAGTGTAAACATGAAAATAGCAATGTAAACGTTTTCATTTTCATCGAGAATATGCCTTAATGCGGCTGTGGTTTCGAGGTGGGATGTTGAGCAGTCATGGGATCAAAAATCGAATTAAGGTATACGTATGGGTAGGTCGCGCACACCAAAAGGCGCGCCCGGTATCGTTGAAGTCGCGAAAAGGGCCGGTGTTTCTCCCGCTACTGTTTCGCGCTGTTTTAACAGCCCTGAACAGGTGCGTGGAGACACTCGTCATAAAGTTGAAACGGCTGCTGCGGATCTCGGATATATCCGTAATCGCATGGCCGGAACACTACACAACCGTTTCAGTGGTTCGGTTGGGTTGGTTGTACCTACCATCGACAACGCCATTTTTGCCGAGCTGATCGAGGCTTTTGCGGGTCGGCTGCGAGAGCACGATCGCACGCTTTTGTTGGCAGCTCACGGCTACGATTTAGCGCAAGAAGTCTCTATTGTGCGCTCATTGCTAGAGCGGCGAATTGATGGCGTTGCATTGGTAGGCTTTGATCACGATGAGGTGGCGATGCGAATGCTGGCGACTCAGTCCGTGCCGGTTCTATCTATCTGGAATTATCGGGAAAACAGCGTTTTACCCTGTGTCGGCACGGATAACAGGGCAGCGGGTAGGGAGGCCTACGAAAGGCTCTTTGCATTAGGGCATCGAGATATAGCCTGCCTATTTCCAGCGATAGGTCACAATGACCGAGCACGAGATCGCCGTGAAGGTGCTCTTGAAGCCGCCGCTGAGTTGGGTTTTCCTCTGCCGGAAAAACGACTTCTGGATTGCCCTTACGATTTGGGAGAGGCAAAGGCTAGGGCCTCAAAAATGCTGCAAGGCGACTGCCCAACAGCAGTGCTGTGTGGTAACGACATCATTGCTCAGGGGGTTATTTTTGCCTGCATAGCCAAGGGCGTTTCAGTGCCTGGGAAACTGTCTGTGGTGGGCATTGGTGACTTTAGAGGTTCTGCGCACATTGAACCCGGATTGAGCACTGTCCGCATGCCTGCCCGCCGTATAGGGGTGGAAGCCGCTGATGCCGTTGTGCACCTAAGTGATAATGTTCAATCAGATAGGCTACCCATGCGCCGATTGTTGACCCATCGATGGGTGGAGCGTGGATCGGCGGCGGCGTTGACTGTGTGACCGCCGCTCGCGATTCTTGAGCTATCAGCGCATTCACCGAGCGAAATAGAGCAGAAGCGCAATTAAAGTTGCTGCTGCTAATGCTGTTAAAAAAGCTGATCCATGCTTACTGAGCTGTTGCCTAGCCGCGCGCAGTGTTTTCCATACCGCTAGCGATCTCTGACGCCGCCCTTTTGACAAGTAATTGTTGATCATCCGAGGGTTGAAATCATCGTTAATGAGTTCAGCTCAAGTATTCATTGTGTCATTCTCATCGTTTTTATTGGGTGCATCTGCAATATAGGCAGCATGAGGGCTTTGCTCAAACGAGAAGATTTGTCACTATAGACAAGAAATACTTGTTTATAACACTTGCGAGATAAATCGAATGCGAACGCCTTCTCTGACAGGGTCGCGAGCTTTTAATGCCGCCGCAGAGCATTTGAGCTTTAAACGTGCGGCTGAACAGTTGTCTGTAAGCCCTGCAGCACTAAGTTTTCAGATTCGCCAGTTAGAACAATCTCTTGACTGTGAGCTCTTTGTTCGCAAGAGTCGGCAGGTTCAGCTCAGTGCGGAAGGTGCACTGATTCAAACCGATATACGAGCTGGGTTTGATCACTTCGAACGAGCCTTGAGGCGTTTGCAGCAGCGAGAGCTCAGGCCGTGTCTCAACATCGCCTGTGGGCCTACTTTTTCTGCCAACTGGTTGTCACCGAGATTACATAGCTTCTTGTTGTTGCAGCCACAGCTAGATACTAGAATTTCAGCCAGTTTAACTTTGGTTGATTTACATCGCGACGACGTTGATGTTGCCCTGCGATTTAGTTCTGACAATCAGCCTGATTGCCGAGTGATAAAGCTAGTAGACGAATACATGACCCCTATGTGCAGTCCTTCTTTGTTGCAAGATGGCGCGCCGCTAAAAGAGCCGAGTGATCTTTCTTTTCATACGCTTATTCACAGCTCCAGTTGTGATAAAGCGTTGGGGATTCGCAGTTGGTCTCAATGGCTAGAGCGTGCGGGTGAAACGGGGGTGAATCCAGACAAGTCTGGCTTGCATTTTGACGTGCCTGACCATGCATTGAATTCTGCGGTAGCAGGGGCAGGTGTAGTGCTTGGCCGAGAAGTGCTTGCGCAACGCGACCTAGAAGCAGGGCGGCTCTGTAAGCCTTTTGAATTGCGTATGAAGACGCAGTTTTCCTTTTATGCGGTCGTACTTGAAGAACGAGTAGACGAACCCGCTATCGCAGCCTTTTTGACATGGATAAAACAGCAGACACAAGTAAAGAGTCAGTGATTAAGTTGATCGCTCAAACAGGCCCATGGCCTCAATTTTCCCTGTTTGCGCAAAAAAATCGACGTAGCTAAGCTGAGTTAAGGCATATCCGCCTTGTACTAATTTTCCTGCATCTTTGGCAAAGCTGGCGCTATCGCAGCTGAGATAGGCAATGCGCGGTGGTTTTCCCTTTAATAGTTTGGGCAAAACATCGCCTAGTCCTGTTCGTGGTGGGTCTGCCAGCACGGGGGTGTATTCGTCGATATCAAGTTTTACGCGCTTATACAAATCGGCACGAATAAACTGAATGTTTTGCAAGTTGTTTTGCTTGGCATTGTGGGCCGCTCGGTCGAGCTGTTTTTGTTGGCTGTCGATGGCGACAAGCTCTGCTGCGCGGGAAGCCAGTGGCAAACTAAAATTGCCGATGCCGCAAAACAGCTCTAGCACACGTTGGCCTTCGGGGCGGAGCCAACGCAACAGACGTTCAGTCACTTGTTGGTTGAGTGCTCTGTTTACTTGCGTAAAGTCGGCGGCGCTGAATGCAATGTTTAAATTATCTATTGTTTGGTAGTGCAGGGTTGGTTGCTCGTTGATTGCTTGGCCGCGCCCATCGATAATTGGGCCTTCGAATGGTGCGGCTATCCCGCGGCCGTCTACGGCAATGCCGACACGACCGTCGTCACCTAAAGCAATTCGTAGCTCCTTGTTTATTAGCGAGGCTTCGCTCTTGTTTGCCCAGTCTGTGATTCTCGGTAATGCAGCCTCCAGCTGGGGATGTAACACGGGGCAGTTTTGTACGCGAATAGGGCTGCGCGAAGCAGGTGCCCGGTAGGCTAAGTGTATTTGATCGGCTTGGCGTTCTAGCGTAAAGCGCGCTCGCTCTCGATAACCCCATGTATCCCCGATGATAGGTTCGGCGGTTAATGCGCGCTGCTCAATTTTTCCCAATCGTGTGAGTTGATCGCAGAGCGCCTTTGATTTGTGCTCTCGTTGGTCGGCAATACTCATATGCTGTAAATCACAGCCACCGCAGCTGGCGTGTAGTGGGCAATGTGCCTCAATACGCTGCTTCGATGGTTGCACAACGTTGCTGCAACGAGCAAAAACATTTCGCCCGCGCTTCTGTAACGCTTGAGCTTCTACCTGTTCGCCTGGCAGTGCTTTTGCCACAAACCATGTGCTCTCATCCACAAAGGCGATACCTTCGCCCTGATGGGAAAGGCGGCTAATATCGACGGTTTTGATTTCGTGCATAGGGCTTACTGACTGGCGGTCCGAGCAGTACAGTTTAGTGTGCCTGCTGTATTGAGCCAAGCACGCTCACAAGGTTTCTCTGGTTGATTGAAGATTCTCCTGCTATCAACAAACGTTTTTGCAAGCCTTCTGTTCACTATAATCTGGGCACAGTGTTTTCAGAGCGAAAGGATAGGATGGAAGAGCGAGAAGTGAGTTGCCCCTATTGCGGTGAGTCTTTAGATGTTCTAGTGGATTGCTCGATTGAACACCAGAATTACATAGAGGACTGCCAGGTTTGTTGCCGTCCTATTGTCTTTGATGTGCGCGTGGATCACAGTGGTGAGGTTTTCCTGCACGTCAGTGATGAGAATGCGTGATTTCCATGGGGTCAAATCAGTAAAAAGTCTCAATTTTCGTTTGTTTTGATCCGATGCGTTCGTGCTCTTAGGTGAGCGGCTGATGGCCGCAGCGTGCGTCGCTGACTGGCTCTCTCACTGAGCTTCAACAGCAGCTATCATCTGAGCACCAGAATAATAATGCCAGCATTTGTGATGGCAACCTCTGCCTACACCAAGGAGCAGATTCATGAAAAACCCCGCCGCCTTTGAAGATCACAGCCGGCAGACGCAGAAGACAACCACCTGTTATATGTGTGCGTGTCGCTGTGGCATTAAGGTGACGCTGGAAGAAGGCGAAATCCGGTACATCCAAGGCAATCCAGACCACCCAGTCAACAAAGGTGTGCTTTGCGCCAAAGGCAATGCTGGCATCATGAAGCAGTTGTCTCCTGCGAAGCTGCAGCAACCGATGCGCCGCAAAGTGGGCACTGAGCGTGGTAGCGGTGAATTTGAGCCGATCAGCTGGGAAGAGGCGATCACTACTCTGACTGATCGCTTGCGTAAAATTCGTGATACCGACCCCAATAAGCTGGCCTATTTTACTGGCCGAGACCAAATGCAGGCGCTGACCGGTTTTTGGGCGCAGCAGTTTGGTACGCTCAATTGGGCTGCTCATGGTGGTTTTTGCTCCGTTAATATGGCGGCCGCAGGCCTTTACACGACAGGTCATGCTTTCTGGGAATTTGGTGATCCCGATTGGGATCACGCCAAGTACTTCATGATGTGGGGTGTGGCAGAAGACCATGCCTCTAACCCGATCAAAATCGGCCTAGAGAAACTCAAGCGTCGCGGCGCAAAATTTGTTGCGGTTAACCCAGTACGCACGGGTTATCAGGCAATCGCCGACGAGTGGGTCCCTATTCGTCCTGGCACCGATGGTTTGATGGCGCTGGCGATGGTGCACGTGCTTTTGAAAAACGACCAGTTCGACTGGGAGTTTGTGCTGCGTTACACCAATGCTGCACAGCTGGTTGTTTGTACCCCTAGCAAAGCAGGCGATGGCTTGTTGTTGCGTGATGAAGAACAAGAACCTCTTGCGTGGAGTCAGCGCGACAACACTTTTGCGCGCTGGGCTGACGTCGAGTGCAAGCCCGCCCTGTTTGGCGACTACACAGCAGCTGATGGTCGTCCGGTGAAAACCGTGATGACGTTGATGGCTGAGCGTTACTTGTCCGAGGAGTACGCACCTGAAGCCGTTGCAGAGCGCTGTGGTATCAGTGCTGAGACGATCGAGCGTTTAGCGCTTGAAATGGCGCACGTGGCTTTTCAAGAAAGCATCACTATCGATACGCCATGGGTTGACTGGGCAGGTCGCAAGCACGATCAGTTTATTGGTCGCCCCGTGGCCATGCATGCGATGCGTGGCATCTCCGCCCATAGCAACGGTTTCCAAACTGCGCGTGCTCTGCACATGTTGCAAATTTTGCTCGGGGCTGTGGACTCTCCCGGGTCGCACTTGGCAAAACCTCCGTTTCCTCGTCACCTGCCGCCACCGGTTCGACCCGCACAAGTATCGGCGCCGAATACGCCGCTTAAATCGCCCCCGTTGGGCTTCCCCGTACAGCCAGAAGATTTGGTGCTGGACGAAAACGGCGGCCCCAAACGCATTGACAAGGCGTACAGCTGGGATGCGCCGTTGGCGAATCACGGTCTAATGCATATGGTTGTCACTAACGCGTTTCGTGGCGATCCGTACACCATCGACACGCTGATGTTTTTCATGGCCAATATGGCATGGAACTCCAGCATGAACACCGCTGAAGTCCAGCGCATGCTAACCACGCGAAATACCGATGGCAAATATAAGATTCCGTTTATTGTTACGGTCGATGCCTTCGATTCTGAGATGGTGCACTACAGTGATTTGGTGTTGCCGGATACAACTTATCTAGAACGTTTCGATACTATTTCGGGCCTTGATCGTCCTATCAGTGAGCCTCACGCATTTTGTGATGCGATCCGGCAACCTATTGTAGAACCTGATCGTGATGTGCGCCCTTGGCAAGAAGTGATGCTGGATGTCGGTACTCGACTTGGCTTTCCAGCCTTGGTTGATGATGAAGGCAAGCCCAAATACAAAGGTTATAAAGACTTCATCACCAACTGGGAAAAAGCACCAGGTATCGGGTTCTTGGCCGGTTGGCGTGGTGAAAACCAAGACCAATCTTTAGTCGGTGCGCCTAACGAAGAGCAATGGGATCGCTACGCGGAAAACGGTTGTTTTCACCAGGTCGATCTCAAGCCAGAGCATCGCTACTACCGCTTCGCCAACAAAGATTATTTGGAATGGTCCAAGTCGGTAGGTTTTAACGGGCACAGTGGCCCGATCGTGATGGATCTCTACAGCGAAATACTGCAAAAATTCCGTTTGGCAGGACAAGGCTTGTACGATGGTCCTTGTCCGGAGCGCGAAGATGATAAACAGCGTTTGACTGATTATTTTGATCCGCTACCGATGTGGTACGCGCCGCTAGAAGAGCAGCGCATTGACACCGAGGAGTATCCATTCCACGCAGTCAATCAGCGACCCATGTACATGTACCACAGCTGGGATTCGCAGAATGCTTGGCTTCGTCAAATTAATCATCAAAACATGTTGTTCATGAATCGTCAGCGCGGAGAGTCCTTGGGATTAAAAGACGAGGGTTGGGTCTGGGTCGAATCTCATAACGGTAAAATTCGTGTGCAACTCAAATTGATGGAAGGCGTGCAGAGCGACACGGTTTGGACATGGAATGCCATCGGGAAACAGTCGGGGGCCTGGGGCTTAGACGCCAAAGCACCTGAATCGCAAAAAGGGTTCTTGATGAATCACTTAATCCGTGAATTGTTACCTAATGGAGTGGATGGTGATAGGTACACCAACTCTGACCCAGTTACCGGCCAAGCCGCTTGGTACGACTTGCGTGTAAAAATAACAGCCGCTGCAGAGAATGAAGAGGGCAGTTGGCCTAGCTTCGATACTTTGCAAGCATTACCAGGGGCGCCTGAGATACCCGAGTCGGTCGCTCATCATTCGCACAGTGCTGTGAACCTAGAACGTCCGCTGTCGGATGTGCTCAAGCGAGGTAAAGACTAATGAAACTTGGATTAGTCATTGATTTAGATGTGTGTGTCGGCTGTCACGGTTGTGCGGTGTCTTGTAAACAGTGGAACACTTCGGGTACCACTGGTCCGCTGACAGATATGAACCCCTATGGGCCCGATCCAGAAGGTGTTTGGTTCAATCGAATCCGCAGTTATGAAGTGGGTAATTACCCTGAGAATAAGACCGTCAACTTCCCGATGTCATGCATGCATTGCGAAGATGCGGCCTGCGTAGATGTTTGCCCCACGGGTGCGAGCTACAAACGTAAAGAAGACGGCATTGTGCTCATTGATCAAGAGAAGTGCATGGGTTGTAACTACTGTTCTTGGGCGTGTCCATACGGTGCGCGCGAACTTGATCGCAGTAGCGGTACCATGAAAAAGTGCACACTCTGTGTGGATCGAATTTACGACGATGGGCTACCCGAGAGTGAACGCCTTCCCAGTTGTGTGATGACATGCCCGTCCAATGCTCGCCACTTTGGTGATTTTGACGACGAAGAATCAAATGTCAGCCAGTTGGTCAAGGAACGGGGTGGGTATCAGCTAATGCCAGAACTAGGGTACGCGCCGACCAACCGTTATTTGCCTCCGAGAACGCGCGAAGCTTCGCCTGTAGCAGAAAAGATAGAAGTCTCTACGGGTCTGCTCGGTAAGTTGAGTGGATGGATGGCAAAACAAGAGAAGGAGAGCTGAGGTGCATCCAGCAAAGTCGGTTATATTTTTCACCGTGGTGTCGGGCTTGGGTTTGGGATTGTACTCTGTTGGAGGCCTGTGGTGGGTAGCAGGTGCATGGCGGCCCAGCAATAGCGACGCTAGTCTTTGGTTGATTATGTCGACGATCGGGCTCGTTGCAGGGCTGGCCTCGTCTTCATTTCACCTGACTAATCCAAAAAATGCATGGCGTGCGTGGATGCGAGTTCGCACGTCTTGGTTGTCACGCGAAGCGGTGCTGGCGGTTATTGTCATTGGGGCGGCTTTTCTGCTCTGGTTGATGGGCGCTGACAACGGAGCAAGCGCTGCATTTGCTGGTTTGCTTGCAGTGCTAGCTCTGCTTACCCTGTACTCCACCGGCATGATTTACGCGTGCTTAAAGACGATTCGTCAATGGCACACGCCGTTAACTCCCGTCTATTATTTGTTAGCAGGTTGCAGCGCAGGTGCGCTGGCCTTCGCGACATTATTTGACCAAGCTTGGATTTTGGTTTGGGTGTTATTAATTGCAGCTGCTGCTGTGAAAGTTGCCTATTACGCCATGATTGGCAAGCCTGCTGACGTTGATTTAACCAACGCAACTGGTCTTGGTGGCTCGGTCATGGGGGTCAAACTGTTAGAGACAGGGCACTCTGGTAGCACCTTCCTCACCCGCGAGTTTGGTGGTCAAATCGATGCGAGCAAGCTAAACATGTTAAGGGCCATGGTATTTGTATTTAGTTTGTTACTGCCAGCAGCCGCTATCTTGATGGGTGCTGCGCCCTTGGCTTTACTGCTATTGTTAGCCGGGCATTCCGTTGAGCGCTGGTTGTTCTTCAGTGAGGCCAAGCATGTGGTACGTTTGTATCATGGGCAGGACACATAAATTGCCACTAACTCTGTTTTTAAAAAGCGCCTCATAGGGCGCTTTTTTTGGCTGTAAGGTCAATAAGTTTGTGGTTTTTTTTTGAGCGTATAGCGTGGCGCCCAAGGGGTGATCAGACCACAAAAAAAGGCGCTCAGTTGGCGCCTTTTAGATGACTGGTTATCGAAGACCCTACCCGCCGAAGATCTTCTTTGCAGCCGATTTTAGCTTTCCAAACAAACCGCCTGATTCTGGTTTAGCTGCGGGCTTTGCTGTATTGCTGCCTAGGCCACTGTTCTCAGAAGATGACTTTCCGCCTTCCTGACGCGGTCTTCTTTCACCACGGTTGTTGTTTCGATTTCGACCACCACGGCTACGACGTGGTTTGCCGTCTTGGCCTTCACGCATTTCGCCATTTGATGGCGATTGGCCATCTGTTCCATTCGCTTCTTTTGATTGGCTGTCAGAGGCTTTGTTGCGGTTGTTACGATTGCGACCACCGCGACGACGTGGGCGCTTTTTAACTTCACCAGAAGCAGCCTCGCCTTGAGGGCTGGTGTTGTTCTCTGTGTTTTTAATCTCTTGATCTTCAGCAGGCTTTGTTTCGCGTTTAGCTGGTCGATCACCCTGACTGCGAGACTTGCTGCTGTCGCTACCCCGTCCACCGCTTCGGCGGCCATCGCTAGAATTGCCGCGACCACGGCCACCACCTGAGTTTCGACCGCCACTTTTTCCATCGCGATCACGATTGGGTGGCGGATCACGCTTGACGCGCACGGGCTTTTCTAGCTCGGGCAACATGGCGTTAGTGATCGGCTTGGTCTCAATAGATTGGCCGATGTATTCTTGAATAGCGGGCAGCGAGAAGGCGTATTCTTCACAGGCGAAACTTATCGCTTCACCAAATGCACCGGCACGGGCCGTACGGCCAATACGATGCACATAGTCTTCTTCCTGTTGCGGTAGGTCGTAGTTGAAGACGTGTGTCACGCCTGGAATATGCAAACCTCTTGCAGCGACATCAGTACCGATCAAGATGTCGATTTTACCTTCTTCGAACTCAACCAGTAATCGCTGGCGTTTATTCTGGCGCACATCACCCGAGAGCACATCAGCTTTGAAGCCGTTGCCCAACAGCATGCCCAATAGCCTGTCTGCAACCACCTTGGTGTTGACAAATACCATCGAACGTTCTGGCTTCATCTCGCGCATTAGGCCGATCAGCAAGCTGCTCTTCTCTTCTTTAGAAGGGTGGTAAAGCGTTTGCACCACTTTCTCAGCGGTCATCTGATCGGATTCAGTTTTTACGCTCTCAGGGTCGTTCATGTGCTCGTAAGCTAATTCCAGAACACGCTGCGAAAGAGTGGCTGAGAACAACATGCTGAGACGCTCTGGTGCTGGCGGCAATTTGCGCAGCAAAAAGCGGATGTCGGTGATAAATCCAAGATCGAACATGCGGTCGGCTTCATCCAAGACGACGACTTGTCCTTCCTTAAGATCAAAGACTCCCTGCTTGAGGTAATCGATAATCCGGCCAGGTGTGCCGACTAGGATGTCGACACCTGACGCGAGCTGGTCGCGTTGTTTCTCGTAGTCAACACCGCCATAGGCCAAGCCAAGGGTGATGCCTGTGTGAGCACCCAGTTGCACAGCATCCTTATGGATTTGAATGGCAAGCTCACGCGTGGGCGCAACAATCAAGGCGCGGCACTGGTTTGCTTTGCGGTCCTCTTTAGGAGGGTTCTTCAGAAGGTGGGCATAAGTGGCGATTAGAAAGGCGGCTGTTTTACCGGTGCCTGTCTGAGCTTGACCTGTGACATCTTTGCCCTGCAGCGCGATTGGCAGCGACAGTGCCTGGATTTCAGTGCAGTTGCTGAAGCCGGCGTCACGTAATCCCTGTTGCAAGGATTCAGGCAATTCAAAACTGGAGAATAAGGGTGTGTTAGTATTGGTCTCTGTCATGGCCGAAGCATAGCGCAAAATTACATCTGAGTTGCGTATAATGCAGTGTGTCAAGTGCGCTTTGCTTGAATTTAATCAAATTGTACTTTCTTCGCCTTCTGTTCCGGCTCTTCGTCGGCAAAATCCCAATTTGACACACCTCTGGCTGAGTGTGTACTTGTTGCGTGTGAAGTGTGAGGCCCGTTGAGCCAGCCAATTATTTGCTTTCTTGCTCTGTTCTTCTGAATTTGAGCACAGTGCCATCAATGGCGACTTAAAATTTAGCAAGACCAAATTTACGACTAGTGGAGAAATACTCGTGAGCACAATCGTCAGCTTGTCCGATGCATCCTTTGAGACGGATGTTCTGCAATCATCCACCCCTGTTTTGGTGGACTACTGGGCCGAATGGTGTGGACCCTGCAAAATGATCGGTCCCATGCTCGAAGAAGTGGCTGCTGAATACGGCGATAAAATCAAAGTAGCCAAACTTAATATTGATGAGAACCCTAACACGCCTCCTCGATATGGCATTCGTGGTATCCCCACATTGATGTTGTTCAAGAATGGCGAAGTAGCGGATACAAAAGTAGGGGCGCTTTCAAAGTCTCAGTTAGAGACATTTATCAACGACAACCTGTAAAACGTTGAGTTGATTTGCGTAAGGCTGTGCATTCGGCGCAGTTCTTGCGTACAACACCTTAATATAGAGGTTTGCTGTTTTTGAGTTGTTGAATCAACAATATCAAGCCGTTGTTGCAGTTAGCTTTAGCGTTTGAAGTTCCTAAAGTTAATCACTGTCTTGTCTGTCATAGTAATTAGCTAGACGAACCGGAAATTTAGTGCTAAAGTCGGCTTAGATTTCGGGCATTTTCCGCCCAACTAGCCTTCAGTAGTATCCGATTTTTCCCGAACACATGCACGGCATTCGCCGACACCATTTTTTTACATTCTAAATAAAATATATCTCCAAGTGGCCAGAAGAAACCCTTCAAAAAACCAGGCGAACAGCCCGGAAAATAACGCGAACCGAGATTCCCAACAGGATCCGAACACGCCATCTATGAATTTAAGTGATCTCAAGAAGAAATCACCCTCCGAGCTGATCGAGCTTGCTCAAGCCTCAGGCATTGACAATATTGCTCGTTCACGCAAGCAGGATATTATTTTTTCCATTCTTAAGGCCAAGGCCAAGAAAGGTGAAGATATTTTCGGCGGCGGTGTACTGGAGATATTGCAAGACGGATTTGGTTTTCTGCGCTCTGCAGACTCTTCCTATCTTGCCGGACCTGACGATATTTACGTGTCGCCGAGTCAGATTAGACGCTTCAACCTGCGAACAGGCGACAGTATTGAGGGGAAAATTCGCCCCCCTAAAGAAGGCGAGAGATACTTTGCTCTCCTCAAAGTTGATGAAATCAACTTCGGGCCACCTGAGCAGGCTAAAAACAAAGTCCTGTTTGAGAACCTGACACCGTTACACGCCACTGAGCGTTTAACTATGGAACAGGGCAACGGCAGCACGGAAGATCTTACAGCTCGTGTCATCGACATTGTTTCTCCTTTCGGAAAAGGCCAGCGAGGTCTAATTGTTTCGCCGCCGAAAGCCGGTAAAACAATGATCTTGCAAAACCTCGCCACCAGCATCACCACGAATCACCCAGAGTGTTTTGTCATTGTTCTTTTGATCGATGAACGACCCGAAGAAGTGACTGAGATGGAGCGCATGGTGCGCGGTGAAGTGGTTTCAAGTACTTTTGATGAGCCTGCAACTCGCCACGTACAAG
Source organism: uncultured Granulosicoccaceae bacterium (assembly GCA_937965695.1). Taxonomy (GTDB): domain Bacteria; phylum Pseudomonadota; class Gammaproteobacteria; order CALCKW01; family CALCKW01; genus CALCKW01. Next base: position 17,226 of record CALCKW010000012.1, on the reverse strand, counting down.
TGGCAGAAATGGTGATCGAAAAAGCCAAGCGTTTGGTAGAGCACAAGAAAGACGTTGTTATCTTGCTCGATTCAATCACTCGTCTGGCTCGTGCCTACAACACGGTTGCCCCCTCGTCGGGCAAAGTGCTTACCGGTGGTGTTGACGCCAATGCATTGCAACGTCCTAAGCGCTTTTTTGGTGCCGCTCGTAACATCGAGGAAGGCGGTAGCTTAACTATCTTGGCGACGGCACTTGTCGACACGGGTTCGAAGATGGACGAAGTAATCTTTGAAGAGTTCAAAGGCACCGGCAACATGGAGCTGCACCTCGATCGTCGTATTGCTGAAAAGCGCGTCTTTCCTGCAATCAACGTCAATCGTTCAGGTACACGCCGAGAAGAATTGTTGGTTTCTCCTGAAGAGCTACAAAAAATCTGGATTCTTCGAAAGTTCGTCCATCCAATGGATGAGATTGAATCGATGGAATTTTTGCTGGGTCGTTTCCAGCACACTAAAACCAACGAAGATTTTTTTGCGGCGATGAAGCGCTAACTACAAAATCGAGTTGAAAAAACGGGCCCTCAGAGGCCCGTTTTTTTTGCTCGAATATTAATTCGAAACCCGTATGAGTTAGCTCAGTTTCAGATTACTCTCAACCGCATCCAAAAAGCCAAACATATCCACCAATTTTTCTTTATCTGGTTGAGTGGTTTTTCCCTTGATATCTCCAGTTATTGTGCCCTGATCAACCGTGTCAATAAGTGCTTCTTTTAGGGCTTTAGCGTAGGTAAGTAGAGCCGCGTTTTCTTCGCTCGTCCCGATTGTGGTTAGAGCATTTGCCAGCGCGTACAGCAGAGCAGAAGAATTAAACAAGGCTTCTTTACCATCGCTTTCAACGTACTTTAGATACAAGTCGTGGGCGGTGCCGTGAGGGGCCTCGTAGAGCATGGTGCCATCCTTGCTCTCGATGATAGAGCTCGCTGTGGCCAAGCTACCACCCAAGGCTGCTGAGATGTCGGAAAAAATATCGCCGTCCAAATTCTGCGCAGGATAAAGTGCATTGCGTGGTGGATCCGTGATCATTTTTTTCAGTTGACTGGAGGGTCGCATAATCATAAATGATGGCGGTGGCGTATCGCGTTTGGCGAGATCTAACCGGACCTCTGCGATGACATTGCTAAACACATCGTCGTACTGCATGTATTCGCGTTTAAGCCCAAAGTAGACTTCTTTATCGTTGACCGAAGCGTCGCGAAATACCTGAGACACCCAGTCTTTTATTGACTCTCGATCATTGGACATAAACAGCAGCGGGTCGCCTTTCTTGACTGTACGCGCGTGTTTCTCTTCGCCATCGAGTACAACCTTAAGCAGACCGTCTTCTTTAGCTGGCATGTTGAAGCTGCCGTATTGGTCCCCACCCCCCGCGCTCATACGCGAGATAGATACTGCCACTCGGCGACTCGGAATGCCTGTTTCTTTTAGTTGATTAACAAGTTTAAAAAGCTTTCGACCAGAGGTGTTATCAGGAACGCCCCAGAGCGCACGCTCAGGTGGGTTAGAGACAATCCTAGCTGCCTGTGCGTCAATGAGTTCGTAGTGATATTCAAGTTCAAGCTCTGCAAATTTGGCTTGGTAGTCTTGTTCGTAAATAGCTTCAATCGCCTCGCGCATCACACCGTCGTATCCTGCGATCACGGTGTCTTTCAGGCCGAGATAGGCGTGTCGTTTTTCGACAATTGCACGTTTGAAAAATTCGTGCGCCCAACGGCGAACTTCGTCGATGTCATTGGTGGCCAGCAACCAAGGATCACCCTTGTTGATCATGCGGCGGTGAAGTTCAATGGGATCGCCGCTTGCGCCAACGAATATTAGTTTTACCACGCCAGTGGCCTTTGAAAGCTCGTTGAAGCTGTGTTTTATGCCACCATTCTCCATGGTAAATACATCGATATCGCGTGCGATCCACTCGGGGCGTTTAACTTCGATATTGCGGAAAGGGATGTCCTCTCTGATGATGTTGCCACCAATGCCTTTACGAATTGCGCCGTTTGGGGATTTGGTTGCTAACCGATGCAGTTGGTCTTCTTTGATCTGGGGATGTTTGGCGAGCAGCCCGTCGAGCTGATCGCGGTTGACGGTCATGCCTGCGTTCTTGATCCCCACTTTGTGCTCTTTGAGCGCTTCAATGGCGTCCATTACCGCCTGGCCATTCGTAAGCACGCGATTCTCTGCGGAGAGATCGATCTCAATCAATGGTATGTCCAGGTATTTACCCACAAATTGTTCAAGTATCCGGTCGAAAGCAATCTGCGCCATTTCGTCGCCATGCAAGACGACCAGAGGCTTTTTTACAGCAATTTTGGGGCTCATAGATTCTCAGTCCAAGTTGTCGTGGTAGGCCATTTTCCGACACGCTCTGTTGGTCTAAATGGCTGTTCGTTGCCAGCATTGTAGGCGAGAGAGGAAACTCATCAGGTGAAACAGCTGTAATGCGGCTTGTTTTATTTAAGCGAAGTCTGTTTTCTTCAGGCTTCAATTTGCTGTCATTTCCAGCTTCTCGCCATTTGTGTTGCTTGAGCAAATTTTAGTGCAAAGTCTCATTCATATCGTGTGAGAGCACACCCTGAGCTAGACTGTTCAATTGACTTCGTTTGAGAGCAGAGAATGATGGCAAGCGACTTAGCTGGCGGGACCTTAACGCCACCCGTCATTGGTTGGCGCGAATGGATTGCCTTGCCTGATTTTAAGCTCTATCAGCTGCGCGCCAAGATAGATACCGGTGCACGCACTGCAGCATTATATGCTGCGGATCTAGAGTATCAAATGGTTGACGATGTAGAACACGTGAGTTTTTCATTGCCATTTGACGAAAATCGTCGTTTGCTTTATCCCGTTCATGGGCGACGACGTGTTCGAAACACCAGCGGCGTGTCGGAAACGCGCACCGTGGTACGCACTATGATGGTCTTGGGTGCTGCGCAGTGGGAAGTTGATATTGCGCTCAGTAACCGTAAAAACATGCTGAACCCCATTATACTTGGTCGAACTGCCGTTCGAGGGCGGAAGCTCACGATCAACCCCGGTCGCTCATTTTTACAGGGCCTACCAATGCAAGAGGGAGATAAAACATGAATATTGCGATGATGGCGCGGAATCCGAATTTGTATTCCCACCGGCGATTGATTGAGGCAGCAGAATCCAGGGGGCATTCGCTCGAGATCATCAATACCCTGCGTGTGACCATGAACATCACATCGAGACGTCCCGCTTTGTTTTATAACGGTGAAAAGCTGCCCCATTTTGATGCAGTCATCCCGCGCATTGGCGCCTCAATCACTTTTTACGGATTGGCCGTGTTGCGCCAATTTGAAATGATGGGGGTCTACCCGCTCAACGAGTCGGTGGCAATTGGTCGTTCGCGTGATAAATTGCGCTCCATGCAGCTACTGGCACAAGCAGGAGTCGGGTTGCCTGTAACCGCATTTGCACACGACCCCAAGCAAACCGATCAAGTGCTTGAAATGGTCGGTGGCGCACCAGTGGTGATAAAACTGTTGGAAGGAACGCAGGGGATCGGTGTTGTACTCGCCGAAACGAACAACTCCGCTCGATCAATCATCGAAGCTTTTCGTGGCGCTAATGTGAATATATTGGTGCAGGAATTTATTAAAGAGGCGGGAAACACGGATATACGTGTCATCGTTGTTGGTGGCAAAGTCGTCGCATCAATGGAGCGATCGGGAGCCGACGGAGATTTTCGCTCTAACTTACACCGAGGTGGTAGCTCGCGCAGTATTCGCATCAGCCCGGAAGAGCGTTCCACGGCAATTCGCTCTGCAAAGCGCATGGGCTTAAACGTCGCAGGGGTCGATTTGCTGCGTTCCAATCATGGTCCCGTAGTTATGGAGGTGAACTCATCGCCAGGACTTGAAGGTGTAGAAGCCGCTAGCGGGGTTGACGTAGCGGGCAAAATTATTGAGTTTCTTGTCAAAAATGCAGTGCCGAATAAAACCAAAACAAAAGGCAAAGGGTAATCTATTGAAACGCAGCGCCTTTGAAATTGGTGACCAAGTCATAGAGCCCGGTAGTCGGCATACGGTAGAGCTACCGATAGGTACGTTAACTGACCACACACCCGTGAAGTTGCCCGTGCATGTTTTTCATGGACGCAAACCCGGCCCTTGCATTCTTATCTGTGCTGCGGTGCACGGCGATGAAATCATCGGCGTAGAAATTATCCGCCGGTTACTTGGCCAGAGTGCGTTAAAAAAAATACGAGGCACGCTGTTGGTTGTGCCTATTGTGAATGCCTTTGGTTTTCTCACCCGTTCGCGTTATCTGCCGGACCGTAGAGACCTTAATCGTTTTTTTCCTGGTAATGAGAACGGATCACTGGCATCGCAGTTAGCGGCTATTTTTCTCAAACAGGTTGTCGCTCGTGTCGATCTTGCGATTGATCTGCACTCAGCAGCGGTACATCGTGACAACTTACCTCAAATAAGAATAAGCCCTGATCAACCTTTTGCCGAGAAAATGGCACGGGAGTTTGGTGCACCTGTTTTTATGCGTTCACGAGTTTTGTCTGGCTCTTTGCGCGAGTCTTCGCAAGAAATAGGCGTGGACATGTTGTTATATGAAGCAGGTGAGGCTCTGCGCTACGACGAGACGGCTGTTCGTGTTGGTTTGCGTGGAATATTGCGTGTAATGCGCGCTATGCAGATGTTGCCTGCCGGTTCCGGTAGAAAAGCAGAAATTAAAACGATGCATGGCACCAGTAGCCGCTGGGATCGAGCACCTCACGGCGGGCTGTTACGCGCATTTAAGGGGCTGGGTGACGTGGTTGAAGAAGGTGAATTGCTGGGCGTTATTTCTGATCCAACGGGTCGCTATGACCATAATATAGAAGCATCGGAAGCAGGCCTAGTGATTGGACGTACTAACCTGCCACTGGTGCATCGGGGTGATGCAATTTTTCATATAGCGCAAGTACGGCGCCCCAGTGACGCAGAACAAAGTATCGAGCAATATGATATTGCTTTGCAAAATGACCCCCTCTTCGATGATGACGAAGAGGAGATCATCTAAGTCATAAAATTATGGCCTTAATTTTAAGGCCCGATTTAGAGGGCCTGCATAAAGACAATGTGCGATATTAGTGGAGCAGTTCTTATGGCTCGCGAATGGCCTTTGCTAAGCCTTTGATGACTCCTGCCGCGGCCACAGGCGTGTCTTTGGTAGCAGCGCCTTGGGTATCTAGGGTGTCTGCTATTGCATTGACAAGCGCTGAGCCCACAATGACTCCGTCGGCAATTCCACCAAGTTCTTTTGCCTGAGACGGTGTTTTAACGCCAAAGCCCACGCAGACGGGTAAATCGGTTTTACCTTTAATAACATCTATGTTTCTTTTTACATGTTCCATGTCTGGTCCCGCACTGCCCGTTATGCCAGCAATGGACACCAGGTAGATAAACCCTTTTGCTCCGTCTAAAACAAACTCGATTCTTGCATCGTCCGATGCGGGTGTGACAAAACGTATCAAAGCAATGCCATTCGCTTCTGCATCAGGCACTGCTTCGTGATCCATCTCGGGAGGCAAGTCACAGATGATCATACCGTCCACGCCGGCCGCTGCAGCGTCTTTCATGAACCGTTCAACACCGTAGATGTAGATAGGGTTGTAATAACCCATCAAAACCAAAGGCGTGTTGGGGTTCGAAGCGCGCACTTGCTTTACCGCTTCAAGTGTCTTGATAGAATTTTGCCCGCCATCTAGTGCCCGAATCGTCGCTGCTTGAATGCTGGGCCCGTCGGCGACTGGGTCTGTAAATGGCATCCCAATTTCTACAATGTCAGCGCCTGCATCGATAATTTCTTTGATACCCTGAATAGCCGTCTCTTGGTCTGGATCTCCGGCGCACACATACGCGATGAGAGCAGCACGGCCCTCTGCTTTGAGTTCGGCAAAGCGTTTTTCTAGTCGATTGTTCTGCGATTGATTACTCATTTTGTCGGCCTCAAAGTTTAACGCCAAGGGCTTCGCCCACGGTAAATACATCTTTGTCACCACGTCCACACAAATTCATCACGATGATGTGGTCTTTGGGTAGCGTCGGGGCGATTTTTACCACATGCGACAGGGCATGAGCGGGCTCTAGTGCCGGGATAATACCTTCGAGACGGCACAATAACTGGAAAGCCTCGAGTGCCTCGTCATCCATGGCAGGTACGTATTTAACACGGCCCATGTCACGCAGCCAGCTGTGCTCTGGCCCAATTCCGGGGTAATCTAAGCCGGCTGAAATGCTGTGGCCTTCTTCGATTTGACCGTCATCGTCTTGTAACAAATAGGTGCGGTTGCCGTGCAGTACGCCTGGTTTTCCCGCTGTGAGTGAAGCGCAATGTTTGTCGGTGTCTAGGCCTTTGCCGCCGGCTTCCACTCCGATGATTTCTACACCTTCGTCATCCAAGAAGGGGTGGAACAAGCCTATGGCGTTTGAACCTCCGCCGACACAGGCGACGACCGTATCAGGTAGGCGCCCTTCAATCTCCATCATTTGTTGTTTGGCTTCATTGCCGATGACTGACTGGAAATCACGCACGAGCTCTGGGTAAGGGTGTGGGCCAGCGGCTGTGCCAATGATGTAATACGTGTCGTGAACATTTGTCACCCAGTCGCGCAATGCCTCATTCATGGCATCTTTCAACGTACCGGCACCAGAGGTAACACCGGTCACTTCTGCACCCAACAACTTCATGCGGAATACGTTAGGTGCTTGGCGCTGTACGTCAGTCGCTCCCATGTAGACATGACAAGGTAGGCCAAATCGAGCTGATACGGTCGCTGAGGCGACACCGTGCTGACCCGCGCCAGTCTCTGCTATGATGCGGGTTTTGCCCATGCGCTTTGCCAGCAAAATCTGACCTAGGCAGTTATTTATTTTATGGCTGCCTGTGTGGTTGAGCTCATCGCGCTTGAAATATATTTTTGCGCCTCCAAGGTGCTCTGTCAGTCGCTCAGCAAAGTAAAGTGGGCTTGGTCGACCGGTGTAATGTTTGTGAAGGTGGTCAAGCTCTGCTTGAAAGCTTGGGTCTTCCTTGGCTTCACGGTAGGCCTTGTCCAGCTCTAGAATATTTGGGATCAGAGTTTCGGCGACGAATTGGCCGCCGTATATGCCGAACATGCCTTTCTCATCGGGGCCGGTTCGTAGCGAGTTGGAGCGAGTATCGGTGCTCATAGCAGTGTGTTCCGCTTCTATTGTCAGTGGGCACCAGTAGGCGCCATAAAAAAGAGATAAGTCAACTGAGAAAACTCCTGTTTATGTGTTAAAAAGACCCTTAGATCTAAATATATTTGGCTAACTTGTCTTTAATACTGATGGTTTGTGTCATTCATGGGCAACTTTAAATATCAACGACTAGCGCGTCAGATTGCTCAAGAGCTAGTAGGCAGTGTTTGGCGTGACCAAGCGGAACTGCCATCCGAGCTTCGGCTGCAGCAGCGCTATGGCGCTAGCCGCACAACGGTACGTCGTGCCTTGGCCCAACTCGTGGCGCAGGGCTTACTGGAGAAAGGGCAGGGGCGGGTATCTCGGGTAGCTAGCCCCATCGTGGTGAAACAGTTGAGTGAATTGGCCGACTTTCACACGTTGGTACAAGCCAGCGGTAAAACCCCTCAGACGCGCGTGCTGGCCTTCGAGTTGTGCGCGGGTAGTTTGCAGACGGATGTGTACTTCGAAGCCGTTCAGGGTGCTCCGGTACTGCTGCGCCGTCGCAGACTTGTCGACAGAAAACCTGTCGTTTATCAGCGCGTCTATCTACCGCATTGGGTATGGGTTGGATTGCATCGAAGAGATCTTGAAAACGCATCGCTCTATCGGCTGTTGTCGCAGCGACTCGATAGTCCTGTCGTTTCAGTGACGGATGTCGTCAGCGCCTGCCAAGCAGACGCGGAGACAGCATCTGCACTGCATGTCAATCAGGGGGACGTGCTCATACAGGCGGATCGGTTGGGCTGGGGAGCAGACGGAGGGGTTATAGAAATCTCGCGTGCTTTTGTTCAACCCGGTCATTTTCGATTCTCCGCGACTTCGCCGTTGGTGAGCGGCTAAATTGACTGACTCTAATTGAACCCTGCGCGACTCTGCTGCATAGTATCCAGCGTTCCCGATTCAGAGAAGATCACTGTGCCCGCCTCCGTTCAAACATTGCAAACCCCGAAACTCGATAACTACGATCAAAGTGCCGCGTTGCATGGTCGAACCGAAATCTTCCGGGACGTGGACTACAAACTGTTGCAAATGTTAATGCGTTACCCCGACGAAACAATGTCTCGTGAAGAGCTGAAACGGTGCTTCGATCGTCCTGCCTTGGATGTTTCAGATAGACAGTTAGACACAGCGATGCGCCGTGTCATCCAAAAAATGCTGGTTATTTGGCCGACCTATCCACTGGTTAAATTTGAACCCGAAGACTCTTATCTGTACTCAGAAAAGGCTCCGAAGAAACGAAAGAACAACGACTGATTCATCGGCTGCTTAATAGGCTTTTTTCCCACAAAGCGCTGAGCGTTGCTTTTTTTGGGGAAATAGCGATGGAATACATTGGGGTGTCACTGCATGTGGCCGATACTGCCCATCTGAAACATCAACCATTGCAGAGTTTTCTGTGTTCAGCTACCGAAGGTCGACGGGAGATGTCCCTGTGCCAGCGATGCAGGTGAATGAGTTCCTCTGGGGCTTGTACTTTGACCCAGCGGGAAAAGTTGACCGATACGAATGCTGTTATATCAGCCATACTAAATGCGCTGCCCGCGACATACTGATTGTCACCGAGTTGTTCATTTAGAATCTCGAAGAAACCATTGATGCGCGCAATGCCGCGTGGCACCAACTCGGGTATTTGCTCTACATCTAGCGCACCCGGTAGGGCTCGTCCTTGAAAGGCGTCACTCTTGTTCCGCAATGCATCCGCAATAGCTAACAGGCTCTCTAACTCGGTACGATGATCCCATTCACTGATAAGTGCTCGTTCTTTGGCGTTGCTACCCATCAAGGGTATTTCGGGATAGGTGCTTTCCAAATAGTGGCAGATAGAAATGACTTCCGAAATAACGGTTCCATCTTCGAGTACAAGCGCTGGAACTGTGCAACGCGGATTTATCTTTCTGTACGCTTCGCTGAGCTGGGCTTTGGCTTGAAGGTCAACAAATTCGAAGGGGATCTGTACACCTTTTTCTAGTAAAAATATATGTACACGTTGTGGGCTGGGTGCGGTCGGGAAGGTGAAGAGCTTCATATTGAGCCTGTGATCGGTAACAGCATTAGGTGTGTTTTGGAATTCGTCTAAGTATCCGTCAATAAAGAGCGGACCAGCAAGTTTTGATACTGACTGCTATCCACACAAATGTTATGGTCTGACTCGATATACCGAAAGTAATCGCGGCGTGCCAGTCATCCTAAGCGAGCCTAGCATTGATCACTGCATTACCTAAAACGGCAATGAATTGCCTGAGGTAATTTAACCACGGCGTGGATATAATTGTTCATTGCAGGTTAATTGGAGTGTGGTTGGGCCATTGGCCTCACATACTCTGAAGGTTTTACCAAGCCCATTCCAACAGTTCTGACTGCTTGTGCCATTGGGATCAGTTTTTGGTTGTTGGCTGTTGCAATGAAAACTATTCCGATTGGGATCGCCTACGCTGTTTGGACTGGCATCGGAGCTGTAGGGGTTGCAGTATTGGGTTTGTTCTTGTTTGATGAGTCACGCGATGTTTTGAGGTTTTTTTGTCTTGTGCTTATAGTGGTAGGTACTGTGGGGCTTAAATTTGTCTCTGACGCTTGAAGTCGCGTTTACTTCAGGTGTGTCGGTGTTTTTTTATGTGGTTTATAGATTTCTAAAAGGTGCGGCTCTAAATGTCTGAGTTTAATCAGCCTCTCGGTGGCAATGAGATGCCACGTTTCGGTGGCCCAGCGACTATGATGCGTTTGCCAACCCAAGATTCCGCAAAGGGTTTAGACGCCTGCTTTATTGGCATACCCTTGGACATTGGGACCTCTAATCGTCCGGGAACTCGCCTGGGCCCAAGACAGATTCGCGATGAGAGCCGAATGCTACGGCCCTACAACATGGCGACAGGTGCTGCTCCCTTCGATTGCTTGCAGGTTGCCGATATCGGTGATGTGCCTATAAACACCTTTGATTTAAAAAAATCGGTCCTAATTATCGAGCAATACTTTGACGAGCTGTTGTCGCATGGTGCGATCCCCTTGACCCTTGGTGGTGATCATACATTGACGTGGCCAATATTGCGTGCGATAGAAAAAAAGCATGGGCCCGTGGCATTGATTCATGTGGATGCGCACTCGGATACCAATGAACATATGTTCGGCGAGCAAGTCGCGCATGGTTGCCCTTTTCGCCGTGCGTATGAAGACAACTGTCTGATCAACGACAAGGTTTTTCAGATCGGTTTAAGGGGTACTGGATATTCCCCAGAAGATTTTAATTGGGGGCGGGACAAAGGCTGGACAATTACACCTGCTGAACAATGCTGGCATAAGTCGCTGAAACCACTCATGGAAGACATCCGATCTAAAATCGGCGACGCTCCGGTCTATCTGACATTCGATATAGACAGCCTTGATCCGGCATTTGCGCCGGGTACAGGCACTGTTGAGATGGGAGGTTTGTCGACCTGGCAAGCTTTAGAAATTGTACGAGGTTGCGCTGGTTTAAATTTAATCGGTGCAGATCTTGTCGAAGTGTCTCCGCCCTACGATATGTCGGGCAACACCGCGATGATTGCGGCAAACCTGCTTTACGAAATGCTCTGCGTGTTGCCCGGTGTCACTAGCCGGCCGTTAGCTGTTTAGTGGCCAGTCGGCGCGATACAGGCCCTTTAATAACTTGCGCATGCGCCTCAATTTTTCTTTGCTTGCCGCTTGGCCTTCATAACAAATGGCGTTGTATTCGCTGACAAAAGACTGCAGATCATCGGCGAGTGCTGGCCACATTTTTGACGCTGATAACGCCTGTTGGGTTGGCGTCGCAGCCCTGTCTTTTGGCAATTCTTTTCTTGTCAGTAAATTCTGAAAATTCTGGTAGAGCTTCTGGTGTGCAGGAAGAGGGGCAGCCCGACGAAACATGCCGAGTGCCAGTGCCCAGAATAATCCTATTATTATAAGACACGCTCCTACAAAAAGAGCCGCTCGAGTACTGGTGAGCTTGCCCAGTAACGCGGTTAAAAATTCAAGTTGTGATTCGCTGTCATAGTTTATGACAAATTTTTGCCAGCGATATTGTGTGGCGTCCCAGCCTCGACGCACATCGCTAAGCCAGCTATAACGTGACATCGCAAAGGGTGAATCCGATAAAAAGCTTCCCTCGTCTTTTACCGCTTCGCGTAAATTCTGTTCAACTCGGTTTGGCGCGACTCGCGCAGTCGGGTCCAATCGAATCCAGCCACGTTCCGGTAGCCATACTTCAGTCCATGCGTGCGCGTCGAATTGGCGCACTGAAAAATACATTTCTTCTTCGTTCCATTCTCCACCCTGATAACCCACCACAACTCTTGCAGGAATGCCCGCAGCGCGCATCATGAAGACAAAACTGCCTGCATAGTGTGCACAAAATCCGCGCATGCTATCGAATAAAAACGAATCGATTGTGTCTTCGTCACCCAGAGTTGGTGGTTTTAGCGTGTAGTGGAAAGGCTCTGCGGTGTAACGAGCCATTACCCTGTCTATATAGGTAGCAGCGTCAGGCGACTCCACACGCATCTTCTTGGCCAGCTGGCGTGTACGTTCGTTGCCGCTGTTAGGAAGCTGCAAACTGAGCTCTCGCACCCAAGGATCCAATGTTAGATCTCTGGCTGTATTGAGTTCGCTGGTGACGCGGTATATTTTTGCCGCTGTCAAAGATTGGTCGGCGATCGCCCGATAGTCGAATCCGAGCAAAGCATCTGGTGTGATATCGGTGACAGTCGACAACGTGAAGAGCCATGGTTGATTACTGGCTTCGAGCAGCAGTTCGTAGTCAACTTTGCGCGATGTATCCGTGGATTTGGATTCACCTTGTGGTAGATTATTGCTGAGTAGCTCCCGCATTTCCCTATCGGGTAGTGGGTTCACAAAAGGGCGCCATGTTTTACCGTCGAAGTGGCTCATCGCCATTCCCCGCCAATAGAGTTCATTTTGGGCGGGGCGTGGTCCTTTGAAAGCCGCCCTAAAAGCCAAGTCTGCCGACTGGCTAAGATTGGCGATATCACCGGGTGTCATACTGTCCGACACACCCGTTTGAGGGCCACTGGACATATTTGGCACAGACCAAAGAGCCGGCAGCCTTGGGGCGGCGACAAATATAACGAGCATCAGCGGGAGACAGGTGAATAGCATGCCAGCTCCCATGCGCAAACGCAGGAATGAAGACACTGAGCTGTTGGGGTTTTGTACAGCGATCAACGTCGTGGTGACACACACCAGTGATACCACTCCATAGAGCGCTGCAACTATGGACTGGTCGAACAGAAAGCGTGCCGCTATCAGGAAGAAGGCGACCCAAACCACAACTAAGGCATCACGCCGGCTGTGTGTTTCTATACTTTTTAACGCAAAACTGAGCAACAGAAGAGAGACCATCGAGTGGAGTGTTAACGCAATGCCGTTGCCAAATGCTAAGCCACCAAAAGCCAGAAATACCAGCAGTAACTTTATCCGCCACGACGGTTGGCTGACCCGTCCCGACAAAGTTAGCGCCCGCCAGCAAATGCTAAAGAGAAGTGCTGGGATAATCCATATTACTTGAGCGCTGGTATAGGGCAGCACAACAATCACTTGTGCAATTAATAGCCAGACTAATCCACTGAGATTAATCTGCTCCGCTAGCGCGTCTTGCCTTTTAAGCATGTGGAATTTCCTGCTGAAACAAGGCAAGAGCTCTAAGGCAGGTATCTCGGTGGGGCAAGCCTGTATTGGGTTTTATCGTCTGACCCGGTAAATCCAAGCCGTAGCGTTCGTTGTTCTGATGAGCCTCTAAGACGAGAGTGCAGAGTGCTGACAAGCGACGTTCTGTATCGCCGTGCTGGGCCGACCATTGAAGCCATCGCTCTTGGTTTTGGTTGTCTTCAAAGGTTTTAGTGTATAGCTCCCCCGTTTGGGCAAATTTGGCCCAGTGCACTCGCCTTGGCGAATCGCCCCTTTGGTAGTCACGCACTCCCGCAAAGTTGGTCACACCTTCTGCCTTGGCATGGCCTTCTTCTTCGGCGCAGTCAATCGCTCGATCTTCCTGACTAGTGATTGAATTTAGGGGTGCGGGGTAGACAATGGTGTCAAGGTCAAAACGCAAATATGACCAAGCGACAGCGAGGCCAGTAGGGTACCGTGTTTGTATTTCCAATTTTTCTGGACGCATTAGCCCTCGTCTAGGGGCATGGTAAGACAGCTGCACCTGTTGTTCGCCTCCAGCTTGTAGGTCAACCGAAGTGGTGTCTTGTTCTTGCCAGCCAATAGCTAAGTTGTGTGCTGCGCGACCAGAGCTGTGGCTGATACGGTAGTTGAAATGAATGCGCTCGCCAGCAAAGCATGGCGTGCTGCCTGCCGTTTTTATTTGTACACCACTGAGATTTCGAAAGGTATAAAAAATACTTATAATTTGCAGTGACAATAACCAAAAACTGACGGTGTATGCCATCGTGTTTTGGAATAAATTACCCAGCATAAAAAGCAAGGCAACCAGCGCGAGCATGGCCAGCGACAAGCGCGTGGGCACGATGAAAATACGTCCTTGGTCCAAGGTGATTTGGTTAGCACAAGGCAGGCGACGGTTTAACCAATCATCCATCTTGAGCCGTAGAGGCAGCGGTAAGCTAATCATTAGTGCTTGAGCCTCAAGCGATAACTTCGACGGCTGCTAAGATTTTGCGTGCGAGTAATTCGCCGTCGGTTTCCTCGTTGCCAACCAAACGATGCGCACACACAGGTGCAAAGACAGCCTGGATGTCTTCGGGCAGCACGTGCTCCCTTCCGTGTAGCATTGCCCATGATTTTGCGCAATTGAGTAGTGCTAGTGCCGCACGAGGAGAAATGCCAGTGCTACATTCTTGGCCGTCTCGTGTCCTAGCGATCAAACGTTGGACATAGTCCAGCAGTTGCGCAGTCACACGTACTTTCGGCACCATCGCTTGTGCCTCCTGCAGTTGCTCTGCAGTCATCGAGGCTTTTAGTTCGTCTAACATTGCTCGGCCACTATTGCCCTGAAGCAATTGGCGCTCGGCAGCTGGGTCTGGGTATCCAAGTGATAGCTTCATCAAAAAACGATCAAGTTGAGACTCTGGTAGTGCAAAGGTTCCAGATTGAGACTGTGGGTTCTGAGTACCTATGACCAAGAACGGCTCAGGCAGCGGATAACGCGTTCCATCTAAGCTTACCTGCCGCTCTTCCATCACTTCGAGTAGTGCACTCTGAGATTTAGGTGAGGCACGATTGAGCTCATCCGCCAACAAAACTTGACAAAAAACAGGGCCACGGTGAAAGCGAAAGCTGCTGTCTCTTGCATCAAACACGTTAGCACCGAGTAAGTCTGCTGGCAGTAGGTCACTGGTGAACTGCACGCGGTTATAATCAAGTGCGAAAACCTTGGCAATCCCATGGGCAAGAGTTGTTTTCCCCATTCCCGGCAAATCTTCGATCAAAAGGTGGCCGCGGGCGAGCAGGCAACAAATCGCCAGTTTTAGCTGGGTTTCCTTGCCGAGGATCAGCGAGGAAAGTGTCTGTAGACAGTCTTCTAAATTTTGCTGAATTGCTGTGCTCAAGTCCGCGATTTCCGTGTTGTTTCAGGATGATGCGCCGAAATGAAATAAAAGGTTGCGCACTATCTGTTGTCGGTCGGATGAAGGGTGGCTTGAGACTTATTGGGACCGGATATTTAGTTGTTTTTACTTAAGCTTTCAATTGTGACAGCCGAGAAAGGAAGGGCAGAGTACAAAAGGGCGTGGTTTGGAAAACAAAGCCGTTTGTACATCGATAAAAGCTATGGAGGTGTTGGGTGGATCAGGAAGATACAGATGCGTTGTTGCGCAGCGGAAACAACGAATTACATGCCTTAGTCTTCAAGGTCGCTGGTCAGCAGTTTGGTGTAAACGTTGCCAAACTCGACGAGCTAATCATGCCGCCAAAAACCCGTACATGGCCTGGGCAACACCCATCCATCCTCGGGGCGTTTAACCTCCGATCGGAGAACATTGCTCTGGTGGATTTGGGCTCCTATATCTGCCCAGGGACCGATTTTACCGAAAAGGGCTCTACAGCGATCGTAACCAGCTTTAATAAGTCGAAAATAGGATTTTTAGTGGACTCTGTTGATCAAATCTTGCGTGTAGATTGGGGAATGGTAGGCCCCCCGGCCGGTTCCACGGGGCCCAATGGTGTTATCACGGGGATCATGAAGTACGAAGATAAGTTAATACCCATATTAGATTTCGAATCTATTCATGACGACATAGCAGGCGTCAACAGGCTGGACAAGTTGACGATCGACGTAGACGGCTCGGCTAGAAGAGCGCCGATCTCAGTTGTACTGGCTGAAGACAGTCAATACATGACCGCGGTTGTGCTGAATTTGTTAGAGAAGGCTGGATTTGAAAAAGTAGAGTCGTTTGCAACTGGGGAAGATGCATATAACTCGCTCTGTGACCGTACAGGTGACGACAGGCCTGGCATCGTAATCTGTGATATCGAGATGCCCAGGATGGATGGCTTGACCATGACTCGCAAACTAAAAGAGTTTCCAGCGTACCGAGGCGTACCTATCATCTTATTCAGCTCAATCATCACCAAAGAGCAGATGCACAAAGGCGAAAAAGCCGGAGCGAATGCCCAGTTAAACAAGGGTGATGTGGATCAACTGCTGCCCCTCATGGATCGTTTGTTATTCGATAACGGAGAAGAGGGCGAGGACGATGCTGAAGCGAGTGTCGATAACGCTCGGGCCGCTTAAAACCGGCAATTGAATAATAAATAGGCGTATCTCCCTTGATCGACTGGCGTCTAGGGGGGTTCATTTGTTAGTCTGAAAGCAGGTGTTGCTATTTACGGAGTACCACATTCTATTTAATGGAATGCCGTAAGGGCACTTGGATTAACAAATGTAGAGGCTATATCAAATGAAAGCTATGAAAACTGCTGCGGCCGCAATTGCGCTAATGATGGCGAGTGGCGCTGTTCAGGCTCTAGAGTGGAATGTGTCGGTCTGGGGCAAACGAAGAGCGTTTACCGAGCATGTTGAAAAACTCGCTGAGCTAGTGTCCGCCAAAACTAAGGGTGAGTTCACCCTTAATATATCCTACGGTGGTCTCTCCAAAAACAAAGAAAACCTCGATGGCATCTCCATTGGTGCTTTTGAAATGGCGCAGTTCTGTGCTGGTTATCACGCGGATAAGAACCCATCAATTACGGTCCTCGAACTCCCGTTTCTTGGCGTCGACAGTTTAGCAAAGGAAGTCGAGGTATCACGGGCGGTATATGCACATCCGGCGACTGTTGCAGATTTGGCGCGTTGGAATGCCACACTGTTAATGCCTTCTCCAATGCCTCAATACAACGTTGTCGGAACGGGCGACGCGCCCTCTTCATTGGCCGATTTCGAAGGTCTGACCGTGCGTGCTACTGGTGGTATCGGGCAAGCTTTTAAATATATCGGTGCAGTGCCGACGTCCATGTCGGCCACCGAAGTGCGTCAAGCGATGGACTCTGGCGTGGTCAAGACAGTCGCTTTTGCACCGCATGCACATATGTCTTACGGCACTGTAGAGTCGGCCACTTGGTGGACTAAAAATCTCAACCCCGGCACCGTAAATTGTCCCGTAGTCGTCAATACAGATGCTCTCGAAGGTTTGTCGGATGCTCATCGTGATGCATTAATGGGCTCTGTCGACGAGGCAGTGGACTATTATGTCGCCAACTACGAAGGTGCGACCATGGATAAGTGGTGGCCTTTGCTGGATGGTAAAAAAATCTCGCAAGTTTCTTTTTCAGACGATGAGTTGAGTGCCTTCCGCGAAGCCGCCGCTGGGCCTGCGGCAGCAGCATGGATTGAAGAGAACAATGCGCGCGGTCTACCAGCGCAAGAGCTGTATGACTTAGTTAAAGGTTTGTTGGCTAAGTAATAGAACCGTTTCGGTAATATTATTTATTGCGAATAAAGCTTTAGCTTTTAACCCTCGTCAGTTTTCTGTCGAGGGTTTTTT
>CALCKW010000011.1 GCA_937965695.1 uncultured Granulosicoccaceae bacterium | reverse complement strand
GCTTCCAGCTCAATGTCGAGCCACCACACGGCACGGCACGCACTCCACAACCCATAGTCCGCATGCATACCCATACCCAAAGGCGATTGACTGTGCCAACCCACACGGGTCATCAGCCGTTGCAGTATCAGAGGGCAGTTTTCATCAGGGAAAAGTTGTAGCCTCGCCACTGCCGGCAGGCAACTCACCAGTACTTTCTCACTGACTTGAGCACTGTAGTCATCCACAGGATGCTCGCCCACTGGCCAATTTTTCTGCAAAATCTGCCAAAAATCTTGCCCGCCGTTGCCCAGCAAGAGTATCGTGCCGCCATGAACGCTGGGCGTTTCCAACCAGATTTCTTGGCCCAGTGCCTCCAACGGCACGGCTGTTGCCATGTTCAAGCCGACCGCGAGTGAGCTCCGAGCTATTGCCTCTAAGCTTTTATCTATCTTAGGTGTTGTCACTTGTTGATCCATCGTATAACATTAGTGGTTTCGTCAATCGACGTCGACACCAATTTTCGGAGCAATACCATGTCACGTGTTTGCCAAGTAACGGGTAAGCGCCCGATGGCAGGAAACAATGTTTCTCACGCCAAAAACAGGACCCGTCGTCGGTTTCTGCCAAATCTTCACATTCATCGCTATTTTGTTGAAAGCGAAAACCGTTGGGTCAAGCTACGTTTGACAACCAAGGGCATGCGTATGATCGACAAAAAAGGCATCGATACTGTGCTCGCAGACATGCGTAAGCGCGGCGAAACCGTATAACTAGGGGATACAGAAATGCGCGATAAGATCAAACTGGTCTCCAGTGCTGGCACGGGCCACTTCTACACCACCACTAAGAACAAACGCACCATGACTGAGAAACTGGTCATGAAAAAATTTGACCCAGTGGTACGAAAGCACGTTGACTACAAGGAAGCGAAGATCAAATAATCTTTGTAACTTTGCATACAGCGTAAAAAACCCGACCTAGCGTCGGGTTTTTTTGTGGCTGCATTTTGTACCTCTGCTTTACCCATAGCATTAAGGCCCGACCGAAAAAATCGTATTAACTCGTTACTTTCACTGAACAAATAGACCGCTTGGTGGCAAATCTCTGGCCATTATCAACGGCTTAACTTTGTTACAGCCTCCGTCAATCGGCTGTACATCGTTCAACACTCGCAGCATTTCCTCGAAAACCGGCCAAGCTCGAAAAACTGCAATAGCTCATAACCTCCCGAGCGCGAATGGTATGGCCAGTTCTTTGCATTAATGGTGGCAATAGTTGCCGAACCGGCAATGCAGTCCATTGATACATTTTCAAACAATCAAACGAGTGTAATAGTGTCCGAGTTAGCGCCTGAATTATCTAAGAACCCAGTATTACTCAATGCTGAGGGCCTGAGTTGTTGCTTCAACGGCCAAACAGCTGTTGAGGACTTCAACTTGGCACTCAGACGCGGCGAAGTGTTAGGCCTGGTCGGTTTGAACGGTGCCGGGAAATCAACTGCGCTGCGCATGTTATGCGGACTATTGGCACCAGACGCTGGAACAATCAAAGTCGGTGACTATTCGCTCATGGATCAACCTGAAGATGCGAGGCGTCTACTGGGCTATTTGCCTGACCCGCCAGCTTTACACGGTTGCCTGCGCGTCTCTGAGGCGATCGATATAAATGCGCGCCTGCACGGATTAAACAAAAAACAGAGGGCTCTCGCTCTAGAAAAAGTACTGCACCAGTGCCAACTAGAAAGCGTCAAAGACAAGCCAATCGCCACTCTTTCAAAGGGTTTTAGACAGCGCACTGGCCTTGCGCAAGCACTCGTCCATGAACCATCAGTACTGATTTTGGATGAACCCGCCAGCGGACTAGACCCAGCACAGACACAACACTTGAATACTCTGATAAAAGAACTGGCAGCGGATCGAGCGATAGTTTTTTCGTCACATGCCATTGCTGACGTTCAGAGCTGTTGCACTCGAGTGGCGCTGTTGCAAAGTGGCAAGTTGATCCATGACCAACAACGCGACCATCAAAAAACAAACACAAGCTTTTTCAAGTTGGAACTACGTGAATTCGTTAGTGAAAATTCACTATTAGCACTGTCTTGCGTCGAAAACCTAGAAGCAATAGATGCTCATACTTGGCATATAGAGCTTAAAGGCGAAAACCCAGATGCAATACTAGCGGCTGTTTTGTCGAATGGTTGGGGCCTACGCGCTCTAACACCACACCACAATGCCATCAGTGCGGTGCTAGGCCAATTGCATTCACGTCCTAGCGCAAAACCAGAGGCCGCATAATGTTAGCCGTATTCGCCATTGAAATTCGACGACTTAGACGTGGACCAAGCATTTGGGTTATTGCGGCCCTTTTACAAATTGTGCTTGCCTGGTATTGCCTTAGCGCCTTAGAGCAGTATCTCATCCTACAAAGTAAAATCACATCAAGTGAAGGCGGGCCGGGACTGACAACTTGGCTGCTGGCGCATTTTAGTTTTCCCAGTGCTTTTGCATTGCTACTTACAGTGCCAGCATTGAGCATGCAAAGCATCGCCGCCGAACGTCGCGAAGGCAGCTTAACTCAATTGCTTGTCGCTCCGATCAGTGCAAGCTCTATCAGCTTTGGTAAATTTGCAGCTCTGGCCACTGTTCTCAGTGCGTACGTCGGGCTCGCACTATTGAACGTACTTTTACTATCAATACTGATTCCACTGGACTTACCCGCTATCGGTGTCGCGCACCTGAGCCTGCTTTGTTTGACTCTATCTGCAGCTGCGATCGGCATGTTCTGCTCGTCGATGACTAGCTCGCCGGTAGCTGCCGCATTCTCCAGCAGCGCAGTACTATTGGTGCTCTGGCTCATGGGAGGAAGCAAAACTAACGTTGTAGCAGGTTTGTCGGTCGAGAGTTTATCACTGCCGTCGCATCTGGGGCGTGGTCTGCAAGGCGTCGCACACAGCGCTGACTTCACTTACTTTTTTATGGTGACAATGATGGCGCTGGTGTTTGCCAGTCGACGTATCGCCAACTTGCGTTCAAACGGAGCTGCCTGATATGAAAATTTTATCTCGTGCTAACGAAACTATTTTTTATGCATTGGGCACAGCAATCGTTTTAATGGCCATTGTTTTAAGTAATCGCTACTGGGTAGCCTTTGATGTAACACGCGATTCGCGTAATAGCCTGAGCGAGAGAAGCCAGAAAGTCGTAGAACAACTCGACGAAAGCGCAACAATTAGTCTGTACGCTGGGCACAACCCTACTCTCTTGCAAACGATGCGCGACCTTGTGAGTCGCTATCAACGAGCAAGCGACCGCGTATTGTTTGAGCACAAAAATATCGAGCTCGATCCTTCGGTCTCACGCGACCTAAATATCCAGCGTGACGGCGAAATCATTATCCGTTTGGGAGACCGTGAGAAACGCATTGTCGAACTCTCAGAGTCCGCCATTACCGATGCCTTAAGCACCTTACTACTTAATGGCGAACGCAAGCTTGTCTTTCTAAGCGGGCACGGCGAACGCAACGCCGAGGGAAAAGCCAATCATGACTTAGGCGACTTCAGCGACCGATTAGCTAAAGTGGGCTATAGCATCGAAACCCTAGAAAAAGGCGCACCTCTGCCAGAGGTCTCCAACAACACTAGCCTTGTAGTCGCCAGCCCAGAACGGGGCTTTAGCGCTGCAGAGCAGCTATCTTTGGCGCAATATATAAATCAAGGAGGCAACTTGTTGTGGCTGCAAGATAGCGATGGACAGGATGCAGCCAAAACACTCAGTCGCCTTCTCCCCGTGAGTACATTGCCTGGTGTTATCGTAGATACGGCAGCACAAAACGCTGGCTTACCACGACCAGATTTTGCACTGGGCAGCAGCTACCCCATGCACGCGTCTTTACGTAACATAAGTGGCACGAGCTTATTCCCACGTGCTGTCGCGCTGCAGATAGAGCAAAGTGACGAATGGCAAACGATTTCGCTACTGCAAAGTTCGGGTGAATCTTGGAACGAGACCAGTCCTGTGGAGGGCAATATTCAACCGGATGCTGCACACGAACAAGTAGGCCCTCTCAATTTTGGTTTTGCCTTTGAACGCATTGATAGCGAATTGCAACAAAGAGTTGTAGTCATAGGAGACGGTGATTTTTTGGCAAACAATTGGCTTGGTAATGGCTCAAACATCGCCGTCGGAGAACAGCTGATGAGTTGGTTGACTCAAGTTGAAAGTGCACCACTGCCACCACGGCATGCTGCACTGGATCAACAAGTCGCAATCTCTAAAAATTCGCTGATCGCCTTGGGCGCCACCTTATTGGGTTTTATACCACTGTGTTTGTTCGGTGTGGCCGGCTGGCAGTGGCGACAGAGCAGCGGATGATCAGCAAATACCAACAACGCAAGCGCGGTTTCAATAATATATTGATGTTCGTCGGCCTTATGGCAATGGCGATGGTCGCATGGTTAGACTACAAAGACCGTTTACCAGAGCGCAGACCAAACAACACGGGTGACGCGGTTGCCATAAACCAAATCTCTTTCAATAACGCTAATAATATTCGCACAGAATTGAGTTTCACTGAAGGCCAGTGGATGCTGCTAAGTCCTGTCAACCTGCCTGCTCGAAACTCAAGAATAAAACGTTTGTTAGAACTGAATAACTTTGATTTCAGTGAGGGCTTTGACGCTGGGGACGTCAATCTAGAAGCAGCTGGTCTCGACGATAGCGCTCGTGTTCTCTCGCTTAATCAAAACAACTATCTCTTTGGCCAAATAGAGCCTGTATCAAGCAAGCGTTATATTCAACTCAACAAAAAGGTATTACTGCTTGAGGATCGCTACTTGCCACTTATGGATGGTGGCTTAAATGCACTAGCAGAGCTTAGGTTACCGTTTGAAGATACAACTGCTATAAAGCTCGCTGACGATAAACTGCTAAAAGATCAATTGTCACACTGGCAAAATGCCCAAGCTATGGGTGTACGAAGCGCTACTTCTAGCCCTCAGACGGCAACGCTTCTTGTTATGCAAGGCGACAATCACATCAACTGGTCAGCTTGGCCTGATAAAGGTCTATGGGTGCTGCAACCTCAGGGCACTGGATATGAGTACTTGATCAGCGCAGCTCAGGCGGCGACACTAGGGCTTGTCCAACAATAAGTTAGCACCTGTGCCTGAATTACCCGAAGTTGAAACTACCTGTCGTGGCATTCGCCCTCACCTGCTGGGCAAGCGATTGCGCAGCGTTCGAGTTCATCAGCCAAAGCTTCGCTGGCCTATTCCAGATGAAATTCAACTGCTCAAAAAAGCACCGCTGGACAGCGTCGAGCGTCGCGCCAAGTATCTGCTGATTGGCAACAAATACGGCCGGGCCATAGTGCACTTAGGCATGTCTGGCAGCCTGCGCGTGGTGGACGATGGATCACCTTGCCGCAAACATGATCATGTGGAGCTCGAAGCAGTCGATGGCACTTTGCTGCGCTACCACGACCCGCGACGGTTTGGTTGCTGGCTTTGGCATGGTGTAGACGAAGAGCCTCATCGATTGCTCAGCAAACTAGGCCCTGAGCCCTTTGATCCAAGCTTTAATGCAGAGCGCCTTTTCTCGCTTTCGAGACGCAAGAATCAGAGCAACAAGCAATTTATCATGGACAACGCGGTTGTTGTTGGCGTGGGCAACATCTACGCAAGCGAGGCTCTTTTCATGGCGGGTATCAGACCGGGGGTAGCTGCCGGTAGGCTCAGCAAGGCAGCTTGCACACGTCTCCATGAGAGCATCGTGCACGTGCTTTCAAAGTCGATCGAACAGGGCGGTACAACGCTCCGTGATTTTGTAAACTCGGATGGTCAGCCAGGTTATTTTGCCCAGTCTTTAGCCGTCTACGGGCGCGATGGTCTAGCTTGCCTTCGTTGTGACAGCCCTATTCGAAAAACTGTATTAGGTCAGCGCTCGAGCTTTTATTGCCCAAG
This sequence comes from uncultured Granulosicoccaceae bacterium, assembly GCA_937965695.1. Classification (GTDB taxonomy): domain Bacteria; phylum Pseudomonadota; class Gammaproteobacteria; order CALCKW01; family CALCKW01; genus CALCKW01. The sequence goes on along the minus strand of CALCKW010000011.1, from coordinate 123,096 downwards.
CTGCCAACGTTAACTAGCGCGCAATCGAAACTACTCAGCAGCTTTTTTCAAATCGCTCATTTCTTCTTCAGTCAAACCATAAGGGTTTTCGAGTTTTTCTGATTTGTCCTCAGACGGGCTTATCACGACAGGGAGCACAGGTTCAGACACCTGCGGTTTTGCTACAGCGGGCTGCACCACTTCGCTTGGCAGGTTCGCTTTATACGTCCCTGATTCGGGGTTGCGCTGAACTCGGCCCAAGTTCATGCGAGCACCCAGCGTCAAAAATGCTCCATCGTCGAGTAACAACTCAGCCTTGGCGCTAAATTGTGCATTGATTTCAACCAGTACACCTGCATGAAAAGCCACACTAAAATCTTCACTGGATACTCCCAGCTGCAACCCTCCATAGGCTTCCTGCCACATTAACGAGGTAGAACCCACGGGCATACCAAGAACATGTCGAGCTTGCGCGCCAACGACTAACAATGAACTCGAGTCAGAAATTCGGCCGACATCTACGCTGTTATTAAGCCATTGCAAAGAGAGGTCAAGATCCGTGTATTCAATATTTGGCAGCGCATAGAAATACCTTAAACCAACGCCTAGCTGTGACAACGCGTTGTCAATGCCGAGCACATCAGCCGAGGTGCGATTAAAGACTCCGGTGATCGCAAGGTTCGGACGGATCGTATAAGAACCGTTAATCTCAAGTCCTTTAAAGCTATCTGGGTGCAGCAACAAAGACGCATCCGCGTAATTGTATTCCGCCTCATGCATGAGCGATTGTTCAAAAAAACTGCCAAAATCAAAGGCTGAGGCGTTTGCGCTTAAAACGAAACTGACGGCGAAGATAGAGAACTGCTTATTCATTTTTTCCTCTGTGCTATCTGGCAAGTAGTAACTCCTCTTCAGCTTTGCGCCAGTACGAGTTAAGTGCTTTTTGCCAATCTAGTAGTTAGTTCACGCTCAGTTGTGTAAGCGATCAGGCAGAGAGAAAACATAGTCCAAGATGCACAGCTTAGCCGCAGCGATTGCGTATTCGCCGCACAAGGTGTCATAAAAAATTGCTTGGAGGGATTATTCGCCCGTTATAGTGTGATATCGGGCAAGTAAAACTTCTTTGCTCTCGATCCACGCAGGGTCGATGATAATGCACTCGACGGGGCAAACAACGGTGCACTGCGACTCGTCAAAATGACCCACACACTCGGTGCATAGGTTAGGTTTTATCTCGTAAATCTCTTCGCCCATAAATATGGCGCCGTTTGGGCACTCAGGCTCGCAAACGTCACAGTTTATACATTCATCAGTTATCAACAGGGCCATTCTTTGAGATCCAAAACATCACTTGCCGGTATTGTACACACTCAATAAAGCTTGATTGACGACCGGGTGAACAAAGTCACTAACATCGCCATCCAAACTGGCGATTTCACGCACCATACTTGACGATAAAAACTGGTATTTCTGGCTAGCGGCGACAAAAATCGTTTCAACAGCTGGCTTCATCCGACGATTTAAATTAGCCAGTTGAACTTCATATTCAAAATCGCCGATAGCGCGCAACCCGCGGACTAAAACACAATCACCTTGCGAGGCCGCAAAACGATTGAGAAGGCCATTAAAAGGCACAACAGTCACATTAGGGAGATCAGCTAGCACTTCGCTCGCCAACTCAACGCGCCGCTCTAGATTAAACACCGTGTTTTTACCCGTGCTTCCGGCCACCGCGACCAACACGTTTTCAAAAGTCGCTGCAGCGCGATGCACAACATCTTCGTGACCGCGTGTCATCGGGTCAAATGTGCCCGGATAAATTGCCATTTTTGCCATTGCTAGACCTTGGATTGGTGCAGTGCAGCATATTGCCTGATGTTCAGACGACTAATCAAGTATCGCGTGAAACTATATGGAATAGCCTAACGGCTGTGCCGCCAGATATCTTCTCTTTTTTTAATTTCCAGTGTGCAGGCCATTCTGGCGGCTGATGCGCCGCATCGTCTTCCACATATACCCAAGCCTCTGTTGCCAATACTTGATCCACAAGCGGCAATACAACGGGCAGCAATTGCTCCTTAAAAGGCGGGTCTAAAAAGACGAGCTGATACTTTTGCTGGTCAGCGGATAAAAAGCGGCGCCAATCACCCTGCACTACCTTGGCGTCAGCCTGCAATAAACGCACATTGTCTTGCAGCTGCTGAGCCACCGCTTTGTCCAACTCAACAGACTGCAAATACGTCGCCCCTCGAGAAAGCGCCTCCAAGCCAAGGACCCCTGTGCCTGCGAAGAGATCCAAACAAACAGCACCTGGGAGCACACCCTGCAACCAGTTGAACAGTGTTTCACGCTGTCGGTCACCCGTCGGGCGTAAACCAAGCCGATCCAAAACAGGTAGCCGGCGGCCTCGCCATGATCCTCCCACAATCCGAACACTGCCGGTTCGTTTTTGCGTTTTTCTAGCTTGAACCATTGTTAACATTTCAAGTGAAATTAATGTGTAGAGTTAAGTGTGCCTCAGAAGCAGTTAAGGATGCTAAAATATTCCTGCCAAGGCATATGCTCACTAGAGTAAAAATCACTGGCTTTGATCTTTGCCTAAGCATGTTATCGACTCTTGCTTGTCCACATTCGGTACCTCATGAAACTGTTTAGCTTTCTTCGCGGTCGAGATAAATCTGATGCCGACAATCCGCCGGTAGAAGATCTCGCTAAAAAAATTGATAAAACTGGCTCGCGCTTTCGCACGGGCCTACTCGCTAGACTTCTAGGCAAAGCAGTCGTTGACGATGAGCTTTTGGAAGATCTCGAAAGCGAGCTGTTAATGGCAGATGTGGGGGTGCCTACCACTAGTGCCATCATGGATGAGCTGCAGAAACGCCTGACAAGGGGTGAAACAACTCCCGAGCATTTACGCGAATTACTGCGGTCCGTGCTTTTAGAGCAGCTCACGGGTGCCGAACATCCCCTCGAGATAAACACCGAAAAGTCCCCTTACGTCATCTTAGTCGTTGGTGTCAATGGCTCGGGGAAAACCACCACAATTGGTAAGCTTGCCAAACAGTTGCAATCAGGTGGTTTGAGCGTGATGTTGGCCGCTGGTGATACTTTCCGAGCCGCGGCTGTGGAACAACTGCAAACCTGGGGGCAACGCAACGACGTACCGGTGGTTGCACAAGGTACAGGTGCAGACTCAGCCTCTGTCATATTCGACGCTGTAGAATCGGCAAAAGCACGCGGTATCGATGTGCTGATTGCCGACACAGCTGGCCGCTTGCAGACGCAATCCAACCTCATGGATGAGTTAGCCAAAGTTGTCCGCGTCATGGGCAAACTGGACGGCACAGCTCCTCACGAAATTCTACTTGTCGTCGATGGGAGCACAGGTCAAAACGCATTGAGCCAAGCGCGTCTTTTCAGCGAAACCGCCAAAGTTAGTGGGCTGGTGCTGACCAAACTGGACGGCACCGCTAAAGGTGGCGTGGTTTTCGCCATTGCACGCGAGCTCAATATCCCACTTCGCTTTATTGGTGTGGGTGAAGGCATCGATGATCTGCGCACTTTTGTGGCTGCAGATTTTGTCGACGCTCTACTGCAAAACGAGGACGAAGCATGATTCGGCTCCACAAACTCAGCAAGCGCTACCCAGATACAGGTGGCTCAGCGCTGAGCAATCTTAATATGGAAATTCCTAGTGGTGCCATGGGTTTTGTCATTGGCCATTCAGGTGCGGGTAAGAGCAGCTTACTCAAGCTACTGGCTGGAATCGAAAAGCCATCCGGTGGTGAAATCAATGTAGCAGGCTTCGATCTCACACAAATTACGCACCGAGAGCTGCCTGATTTCAGACGCCAAATAGGTGTTGTCTTTCAAGAGAACCGCCTACTCTTCGATCGCAGTGTCGCAGAAAATGTGGGTCTGCCTCTGGAAGTCTGTCACGTGCGGTCTGCAGACATTGAAAGCCGCGTCCGCGCTGCGCTAGAAAAAGTCGGTCTCGGCCAGCATTTTGACGCCATGCCGCAGCAGTTGTCAGGCGGAGAGCAGCAACGCGTCAGCATTGCCCGAGCGGTGGTCAACCGTCCTTCACTCATCATTGCCGATGAGCCAACAGGAAACCTTGACCGTAAATTAGCGCAAGATATCATGCGGCTGTTCTGGGATTTTAATCGCTTAGGTACTACCGTTCTGGTCGCTACGCACGATGTAGACATGGTGGCAGAAATGGAAATGCCAATACTGGAATTGCAAGACGGGCAAATAGTGCACAACCAGTTCTCTGAAGCGGTGGTTTTATGAGTGGCACATCACCACTGGGTGACCCAGCATCGGGTCTAGAGCTACAAAACTTCGCTGAACGCCAAGGGCGAGTGCTTATCACGACAGCTAAGAGACTGATGGCCACGCCGTTGGCCACGCTTCTTACTATCGCTGTCATTGCAATCTCGCTCGCTTTGCCCGCTACTTTTTTTTGCAGTGTTATCAGTTTGCAGGACGTGGGTTTGAGCTGGCGTGGCAACACAGTTGTTACGGTCTATCTTGAGCAATCAATGGACGACGCTGCTGGGGCTGTTCTGACGCAAGAAATGGCGGCAAGAGAAGATATTCGCCATGCAAACCACATTAGCAAAGAGCAAGCAGCGGCCGACTTTGCGCAATGGACCGGCTTCGAAGAATTGCTGTCGAGCCTAGATGAAAACCCATTGCCTGGCGCCATCGTCATTGAACCTGCAATAGATCTCAGCGATGTAAAAGCTGCAGAAAGTCTCGCTGTGAATCTGCTCGCCATCGACGGTGTTGAAAGCGCCGACATGGACGTTCAATGGCTCGAACGATTGAATGCTGTGCTTCGCCTACTGAACACTGGCATCGCCATAGTAGCGTCTTTGCTTGCTATCGCTGTGATCATAACAATCGGCAATACACTCAGATTGGATGTTCAGGCAAGACGCGAAGAGATAGCGGTGGCCCAACTCGTTGGTGCTTCGGATAATTTTGTGCAAAAACCGTTTCTTTTTACTGGCCTGTTATATGGCTTTGTTGGTGGGTTGCTTGCTGCATTACTGACAACCCTAGCCATCGCACTTCTTAATAGCCCGGTGGCTGCGCTGGCAGCAGAGTATCAATCCTCGTTCCGGCTTTCAGGTCTTGGTGTCAGCGGTTTTTTTGCACTTTTGGCAAGTGGAACTTTGCTAGGGCTATGTGGAGCTTGGCTGACAGTGAGACAGCATATTTTAAGGGTCTAAGGCTGGGTTCGATCGACAAAGCCAGTAGCAGCTTGCTTTTTACTACTTTTGGGGCAGTGATCAGAATAATTCTGCCAAGGCTAACTTTGGCGCGCAATAAGGGATTTAGGCACTTTTTATGCGTCATTACACGATATCTGCTGCCAATTTGACTGAATTCCACCTAATTTCTTGTCCGAAGCGTGCCTTGAGCAAGTATAAAAAAGCACGCTTTTGAGGAACTTAAGTCACTATTAGCACTCTAACTCCTCGAGTGCTAAAATGAAGCATAACAACCCTACATAGAGGTTAGAAGAATGACCACAGCTATAGTCGCCCAGCAACCTGGGCTATCACTGCCATCGGTTGGTAACGACCTAAGTGGCTATTTTTCACGCATCGCCGACATACCTGTTCTATCCGCTGAGGAAGAACGTGATTTGGCCGAACGATTGCGCGACAACAATGACTTAGAAGCAGCCCGTCGATTGATCATGGCTCAATTGAAGTTTGTGGTGCATATCGCCCGCAGCTACAACGGCTACGGTCTGCCATTGGCTGACTTGGTGCAAGAGGGAAACATCGGCTTGATGAAAGCCGTAAAACGCTTCGACCCAACCGTCGGTGTGCGATTGATTTCCTTTGCAGTGCATTGGATACGAGCTGAAATTCACGAATTTGTGATTCGCAACTGGCGTATCGTTAAAGTGGCCACAACCAAAGCTCAGCGCAAACTTTTCTTTAAGTTGCGTGGCAATAAAAAGCGCCTTGGTTGGTTCAATGCAGAAGAAGTTGAAACTGTTGCAGAGAACCTCGGCGTCACTTCTGCTCAAGTCCTCGAGATGGAACGTCGTCTGGCTAGCCACGACGCAGCTTTTGACGGTGTGAGCGGTGATGATGACGGTACTACCGCGCTTGCCCCTGCTCAATATCTACAGCAAGCGAACGCGGATCCAGCTGTTCTGCACGAGCGTGAAAGTGACAGCAACGATCAACACAACGCCTTAACTGCAGCCATGCAAGGTTTGGATGAACGCAGTAGAGATATTTTGCAACGCCGCTGGTTAAACGAAGAAAATAAGGCGACCCTGCAAGAGTTGGCTGCTGAATACAATGTTTCAGCGGAGCGCATTCGCCAAATTGAGAAAACGGCGATGGGCAAAATACGCACGGTACTCGTTGCCTAAGTCAATTGCTAATGCACAAAAAAACCCGCAAACAGCGGGTTTTTTTGTGCCTATTGATTTTAAATGCCCCTAACTAAAAAGCCCCATGACTGCAGGCAGGTAGTGATCGCAGAGTAAAAAACCAAACAGGTACATTAAGTATTGAATAGAAACGACAAAGGTTCGCATCGGTTGCTGCTCACGCTTCTCATCCATCATAAGCAAAACATGATATAGAAACCACGCATCCAAACCCACGGCGCCTACGAGGTACAAAGGGCCGCTCATTCCAATTAAGTACGGCACTAATGTGATCAGAATAAGCAATACGGTATAGAGCAGTATTTGAAGCCGCGTGTAGCTATTACCGTGAGTGACTGGAAGCATTGGAATATCCACACGTGCATAGTCATCGCGACGATGAATTGCTAGCGCCCAAAAATGGGGGGGCGTCCAAATAAACACGATAAGAAATAACAGTAGCGGCTCTGCCGTTACCTCGCCGGTGATCGCAGCCCAGCCTAAAACGGGGGGCATTGCGCCGGCAGCACCGCCAATAACAATATTTTGCGGTGTCGCTCGTTTGAGGTACATGGTGTAGACAACTGCATATCCTATCAACGAAAAGAACGTCAAAACTGCAGTTAAAGGATTCACCAACCAATAGAGAATGACCATGGCAATAGCGCCAATGAACAAAGCAAAACCCAATGTCTCACGCAGGCTGAGATTACCTTGAGGGATCGGCCGATTGCGTGTTCGAGCCATTTCAGCATCCGCACGATGGTCTATGACGTGATTAATTGCTGCTGCTGAAGCAGAGGCCAACCCAATGCCTAAGGTGCCGAACAATACCGACCACATGTTTATCATACCGGGTGTGGAAAGAGCCATACCCACTAATGCCGTGAAAACCAACAGCAACACAACTTTGGGTTTACAAACTTCCAGATAATCGCGCCAATGACGGCTGCGCTTTTCGATTGTCGGATCAAGCGCTTTTGCTTTCAAACTAATTCTCAACATCTAGGGCTGAGCTTCGACTCGGTGATTTTCGCAGCGAGTAAAGCAGGCCAACCAAGGTCAACAGACAAAGAGCGGCACCACCATTGTGTGCTGTGGCAACCGATAAAGGTAAAACAAATAAGATGTTGCTTACACCCAAGGTGAATTGCGCCAGTATTAGAACGACAAGCGCTATTGACCAACGACGCACATGTATTGGCACTCTAGTGGATAACGCGCGAATGGACAACCACAATAAGTAGAAGACCGTAACTATCGCCCAAACACGGTGGCTAAAGTGTATGGTGACACGCGATACAGCATCCAGCACTCCACCCTCATAATCCACACCAAGACCACGCCACATAGTAAAAGCATCGTCGAAATCAGTTTCAGGAATCCACTTCCCTTGGCATAACGGAAAGTCTGGGCAGGCCATTGCCGCATAGTTGGTACTCGTCCATCCGCCTAAGAAAATCTGTATTAGCAACACAAACATCCCTATCCAAGCAGCGATTCGCAACCCTGCAAAACCGCTTGCAGCAGGCCTTACTCCTCTAGTACGTAGCCACATCAACCACAATAGTGAAGTGGTTGCTAACCCACCAAATAGATGAGCTGTCACGACTGCTGGCTTCACCAATAACGTAACTGTCCACATCCCCAACATGCCTTGAAAGATAACCAAAGCAAGTAAAACAAAAGCATGTTTAAGCGGTGCACCTGCTGCACGAAGACGCCAAGCGACTACTGCCATGATTAAAATCAATAATCCCAAAAGTGTGGCGAGATATCGATGGATCATCTCTTTCCAAGCTTTGGCGGTTTCTACAGGCCGCTCGGGAAAAGCGGAGTTCGCCGCTTCGACATCATCAGGATCCAGAGGTACGCCAATGTGTCCGTAACAACCTGGCCAATCTGGGCAGCCTAAGCCGGCATGGGAAAGACGAACATAAGCGCCCAAAACAACCACAACCAAAGCCATCACTGTGGCAACGGCAGCTAAAGCATTCAATAAACGAAAGGGGTTAGCCATCAGCCGATTCTCGACGCTTTTAGCAAAACTTTTAAATCCTTTAAAAAGAGTTTCTGAGGCAATTCACTGGGAAAACGCATCATAAGATTTCCAAGCGGGTCTACTAAGTACCATTGCCCCAAATCATTATCAAAAACTTCATTGCCTACTTCAGCGCGAACCTGCGCTTTCAACCCATTAGAATCGCTGTCAGCGCCAGCTGTTTCGAGCTGTTGGTGGATCTGCAGCAACTCGTCTGTCAACGGTGTATCTGTCACTAAAACGCGGCGAACGCGGTGCATTTCTCTGCCGAGTGATATTCTCACCTGACGGCTGTCATAAAGAATTTTGGCGCATTGCTCCGCACACTCACCACTGTGGAAATAAAGGAGTGACCAGCGATCTTTGACATCTGCCAAAGTTTGCACTGTAGAGCCTTCTAACGGCATTTGGGAAAATTCGGCCAATGGTCTCGCAGGAGAGACCAGCAGACCATTAGCCCGACTAGTGGTAGCTTCACCGGTTGTTTTAAGCTGATTAAACCAAACCGTCGCGATGATAAAAGGCACCGCAAACATACTGAGAATAGCGACCAACTTGACGCGTCCGAGGGTTTTACTAGAGGTTGCTGCAGTCATCGAAGATTATCCGGTTGAACACGTTTAAGACAAACAAATAAAACAAGCAAAGCCAACGCTAGAGCCAGTGCAAACCACTGTACCGCGTAGCCATAATTTTGGGTCGAATCTTTTTCAACAGCGCGCCATATGCGTTCGAAACTCCATGCGCTGTCTTCCACTGGCTGCAATATGCGTGGAACCAAATCCAAATCCAAACCCAAAGCCAGCTGCATTGCGGAGAAATCTTCAAACTGCAAAGATTTCGGCCAACGATCGCCCTCGCTTAGCGCATCACCCAAACTAAAACGCTCAGGAGGAATCGCCGCAACACCAATCACACGCACGTCTTGTGATGCCAGTTCGACCTGAGGTTTAACAACCCTCGATAATCCAACGGGTAGCCAGCCTCGGTTGAGCAAAATCACGCCGCCATCATTCAAATACAACGGTACAAAAACTTCGTACCCAGCGCGGCCTTTGTGAACACGATTATCAAGTAGGAACTGTCGGCCGTCGCTGCGCAACTGTCCTTGCAAATCAACTTTCAAATATCGCTGCTTTTTTTTCGTTAATTCGCTACTCAATAGCTCGACAGCCGGACCTTCCATTTGTTCCGCGAAAGCAGCTTGTAGTTGTTCTTTTTCGGCGGCACGATCCAACTGCCAAAAACCAAGCGATGCCAAACCGGGTAGCAGGGCAAGTACAACTAAAAGTGGCAATAGCGGAGCAGAGAACCGCCAACCATTGATTTGAAATTGAATCAGATTGGCTCTACGGATAGGCTCGTTTAGCTGAGGTATACTGTCGCCTGTTGATTCAACAGGAGCATCCTCTTTCATGCTATTAGTCAAAGTAGTCCTAGTCGCTCTACTGGTGATGATACTTGTATCGTTATTCGCAGGCCTTGGTTTCTTACTCAAAGACAAGGGAAAAACAAAACGTACCGCTTACGCCCTAACGATACGCATCGGCCTTTCGGTGCTAGCAATCATTGTTGTTATTGTCGCCGCTGCTACCGGTGTTCTGCAAGTCAATCCAAGCCCAATGTAAGCTCAAACGCTTTATTTATACGGCACAAACTCTAAACACCCTACCAGCTTAAAAATTCTTCTAGGAAATGAGAAGCAAAAAAAAGGGCGCCTTTTGAGAGCGCCCTCTTTAGGTTCAAATCCGCTGTTCTACAAAATGTAGACAAACAGGAAAAGCCCCAACCAAACCACGTCGACAAAGTGCCAATACCACGCAGCCGCTTCAAAAGCGAAGTGATTGTCCGCTGTAAAATGGCCTTTTGCACCTCTAAGCATGACAACTGTCAACATTATTGCCCCCATGCAAACATGGAAACCGTGGAAGCCAGTCAGCATAAAGAATGTTGAACCATATATACCTGTCGTCATCTTCAAGTTGTAGTGGTGATAAGCTTCGTAGTACTCGTAAGCTTGGCAACCAACGAAGATAAAACCCAAAATGACGGTCGCCAATAACCATCGAACCATCTTAGATCGATCGCCATCTTTAATCGCGTGGTGCGCGATTGTGCAAGTTACACCCGAAGTTAACAGCAACAGTGTGTTGATCAATGGGAGCCCAAACCAGCCCATTTTCTGGTAGTCACCGCCAAGGTTGCCGGGACCGTTGTTAGGCCACACGTAATCAAACGCTGGGTATAACACTGTATTGGTTGTGCTGCTGATATCCCCTAACCAGGGACCAGAGAAAGTCCTAGCGTAGAAGAGTGCCCCAAAAAAAGCAGCAAAGAACATCACTTCAGAGAAGATGAACCACGCCATGCTCATTCTAAAGGATAGGTCTTCCTGCGCTTTATAAAGGCCGCTCTCGCTTTCCCTAACGACGAGCCCAAACCAACCGAACATCATGTATATGACAACTGCCATGCCTACAAGCATGGTTAGCCAGCCACCACCATTCACCAGGTTTGCTAACCCTACGAAGAAAATACACAAGCCAACCGAACCGACAATCGACCATTTAGCGTCGTGCGGTACATAGTAACCGGTTGTAGTGGACATGCTCTAACCCCCTAAATCTAGCGCTTAATAAAGTTTATTTTTCACTGACGGTCTTACTTTTCGCCAGTATCAAAAAAAGTATAAGACAGCACTAGGCTGTCGACTGATTTTGGTAACGCCGGGTCAACAACAAAGACCACTGGCATATCTTTTTCTTCGTTAGCTTCAAAAACTTGGCTGGTAAAGCAGAAACACTCTGTTTTACTGAAGTACTTTGAAGCAACTCTGGGTGCGACACTCGGAACCGCTTGACCAACGACTTCTCTATCGGCCAAGTTTTTGGCCGTATAACTAATTTTGTACTGCTTGCCAGGTCTTACTTTGATGCTGTCTTGACCAGGCTTAAAGTCCCAAGGACCAGAAACATTAACCGTGCCGGTGAATTCAACATTCACCCAACGGTCTTCGTCAATGACAAGCTCCCCTGCTTGTACGGTGCTGATAATTCCAGTTTTTCCGTTCAAGCCTGTGATGTCGCACAAAATGTTGTAGATGGGCACCATCAAGTACCCAAAGCCGAACATTCCAACGACAACAAAAACTAACTTGATCGAAACTTGTAACGTCCTACTTTTGCGCTCAAGAATTTCCATCTTTATGACAACACAATACTAATGATGCCGGCCAAGTAGAAAAACAGCGCGATGCTACCTAAAAGTAACGGTAACTTATAGCGCTGAAGCTTGCTCTCTGTTTGTTGCACTGAATTCAAAACCTCTTGGTTCCTACTCACCCCTCGGGAGAAATCCCGAGGGGTGAAAGTCCCATTACTTTATTTCAGGTGGTGTTTCGAAGGTGTGGTAAGGAGCAGGAGAAGCGACTGTCCATTCTAGACCTTCAGCACCTTCCCAAACCTGATCTGTAGCTTTCTCTCCACCTTTGATGCATTTAATCACGATGTACAGAAGCAACAGCTGTGAGCCACCGAAACCAAAAGCACCGATAGATGCCCACATGTTCATATCCGCAAACTGCAAGTTGTAGTCAGGTATACGACGCGGCATTCCCGCTAAACCGACGAAGTGCATGGGGAAGAACAGCAAGTTAACGAAGAAAGTTGAGCTCCAAAAATGTATTTTACCCAAGCGTTCGTCATACATGTTACCGGTCCATTTAGGCAACCAGTAATAGCACGCAGCGATGATCGAAAAGATTGCTCCAGGTACTAAGACATAGTGAAAGTGAGCAACAACAAAATACGTATCGTGATATTGGATATCAGCGGGCGTCATGGCCAACATCAGCCCCGAGAAGCCGCCGAACGTAAACATTACAACGAAACCTAAGGCAAATAGCATGGGGGTTTCAAAGGTCATTGAACCGCGCCACATGGTGGCAATCCAGTTGAATACTTTTACGCCTGTCGGCACAGCGATCATCATCGTGGCAAACATAAAGAACAATTCACCCGCCAACGGCATGCCCACAGTGAACATGTGGTGTGCCCAAACGATGAATGACAAAAATGCAATAGACCCAGTTGCATAAACCATAGAGCTATAGCCAAACAGCGGTTTACGCGCAAAGGTTGGAATAATCTGCGAGACGATACCAAATGCCGGCAAGATCAAGATATACACCTCAGGATGCCCGAAGAACCAAAAGATGTGCTGGTACATCACAGGATCTCCACCACCGGCAGCGCTAAAGAAGCTGGTACCGAAGTAGCGATCCGTCAGAAGCATAGTTACTGCACCTGCAAAGACGGGGATAACCGCGATAAGCAAAAATGCTGTGATTAACCATGTCCAAACAAACAAAGGCATCTTCATCAACGTCATGCCTGGTGCACGCATGTTCAAAATAGTCGCGATGATATTGATTGACCCCATCACCGAGCTGATTCCCATGAAGTGGATGGAAACAATCACAAAGGCAAAACTATCGCCCCCTTGCAATGATAGAGGTGCGTAGAGTGTCCAACCCGAAGCAGGACCACCGCCATCCATCAACAACGTGGATAAGAAAATCGCCAGTGCGAAAGGCATGATCCAAAAAGACCAGTTGTTCAGACGTGGTAGAGCCATATCTGGACCACCGATCATCATCGGAATCATCCAATTGGCAAGACCGACAAATGCTGGCATTACACCGCCAAAGATCATCACAATGGCATGCATAGTGGTCATGCTGTTGAAAAACTGAGGATCGACAAATTGCAGCCCTGGGCTAAACAACTCTGCGCGGATCACTAGCGCCATCAAACCACCGACAAAAAACATAGCAAACGCAAACCACAGATAAAGCGTGCCTAGATCTTTATGATTCGTCGTGTATAACCAGCGTTTAACGAAGTTTTTTTCGGGACCGTGATGATGATCATCGTGGTGCGAATCAGCTGCTGCACTCATGCTTGGTTCTCCTGCTTAATCATGATCATTTTAATTTCCAGCCACTTGGGAGGCTTGCACGCTGTCACCTACACTGTTACCCAGGCCATTGCGCTGAAAGGTTATGACAGCGGCGATATCTTCATCACTCAGACGACCTTTGAAAGCCGCCATAGCCGTGCCCGGCTTGCCATTAGCGATAATGTCGATATGAGCATCCACAGGACCTGTCGCCACGGCGCTGCCGGTGATGGCAGGAAAAGTGGGCGGGATACCTTGACCATTTACTTGGTGGCAAGCAGCACATTGCTGTGCGTAGACTTCACCGCCTCTGGCCATTTGGCTTTCCATGCTCACTTCGGCAGCTGCGCCACCCCCACCTGCCGTTGCTACAGCAGTGTTTGAGCCTTCCGCAGCAGGCGCGGCTTCCGCTACAGCAACAGGTTCAGCCGTACCGCCTTTTTTCTCAATCAACCAAGCATCAAATTCTTCTTGACTGACCGCTCGTACCACTACTGGCATGAAGCCGTGATCTCTTCCGCACAGCTCCGCGCACTTGCCACGATAAACGCCTGGCTCATTGATCATTGCCCAGTTTTCGTTAATGAAACCTGGAATCGCGTCTTTCTTGACAGCCAGGGCAGGAACCCACCATGCGTGAATTACATCAGCCGCTGTATGGAGAAAACGAATCTTCTTGCCGACAGGCAAAACCAATTCGTTATCGACATCTTTGAGATACCAGTGGTACTGACTAACATCGACGCCAGAATCCAGCTGACGAGCGATGTTGTGCTCTGCATTTAGCTGAGAGTAGAAGGAGACATCTTCACCCATGTATTCGTAATGCCATTTCCATTGAAGCCCAGTGATTTTCACGGTCATATCCGCTTCGCTTGTGTCTTCCATCGCGATCAGCGTCTTGGCTGCGGGAATAGCCATGCTAATCAAGATAATCAATGGAACTGCAGTCCAAATAATTTCAACTGTTGTCGAATGATGGAACTTCGCAGCTACCGCGCCTTTAGACTTGCGATGCTTAAAAATGGAGTAGAACATTACTCCGAATACCGCTAGACCAATCACACAACAGACGTAGAAAATCGCCATGTGCAAGTCATAGACTTCGTGACTTATGTCGGTTGCGCCCTGTGTCATGTTCAGCGGTGTACTGTGCTTATCCGCTGCCATCACTGACCCACCCAAAGTCAATCCGATAGCCGTTGCGATAGCCTTTTTGAGGCTTGTCGACTTCATACTTGCTCCTCCAACGATGGTTCTAAATTTAAAATTCATAACGTATTCTTCAATTTTGAGCTCGATTCAGCGCCGCCCAAGTGCCGATGACACTCAAACTAGGTATTACTTAAAGACACTTGACGCATCGCTGAAGACAATAATTTGTGTAATTTCTTTTTTTCATCTCGCCCTAGCGCAAGTCCTAAAGGAACCTTACGCCCGTGGCATCTGAGGCTTAAATCTCCCGTTTCAAACGGGCTATCAGGCAAATTGTAGTGGAGACGAGACCAATAGCGGTTCATTTCGACACATTGTTCTGGCTGCAACCTGCCCCATTCCACCTTAATAGCGTCTTGACGCACAGTTATTACCTCACGTCGGCTCAAGCGCCGCGTGACGAGGTAAAAAGCGAAGAGCAAGCAAAGTGTCTCAACACCAGCAAACGGCAACACCAGCCAAAAGCCTTGCAACGCCAAAAACAAACCCAGTATGACGCTGACACTTCCAAGCGTACAGGCGAAAATCACATTGCCACGCCAACTGAGGGACTGGTTTGCTTGAACGACCAGCACCTGCGCCTGTTGTTCCGCGTGGTTATGAATTTTTATCATTCTTTCTGACTATCTAAATGGCTCTGAAGCTTCTGCAATAGAGCTTTGCCCAGACATGCTACCCCTAATATTTCATCCACTCAAACTTTGCTGCATTTTTTTTTAAAACACAAACAGTGAGTGCATCAACACCAGCCAACTTGCTAATATAGTGCTTCTTTTCACCGTTGAGATACCTCATTGATCACCAGTTTGATCGTCGCAATTGGCGCCTACTTTGTCGGTAGCATTTCGAGTGCTGTTATTACGTGTAAAGCAATGGGCTTGCCGGATCCTCGCGAAGACGGATCTGGTAATCCAGGAACAACCAACGTTCTGCGACTGGGCGGAAAAAAAGCTGCAGCGGTGACTTTATTAGGCGATATGCTCAAAGGTCTTCTGCCCACGGCATTCGCCGGTGCGTACTTCGGCACTTTGGAAGCAACTTCTGCAGCAGCATTCGGAAGTTTTATCGGCCACTTATACCCAATCTGGTTTGGTTTCAAAGGTGGAAAAGGCGTCGCAACTGCTCTGGGAGCCATTATTGGTGCCAATTGGATCGCCGGACTGTTAGCAGCCGCTACTTGGTTGGCGGTCTTGGCAGTGACAAAATTTTCATCGCTTGCCGCACTAGTGACATTTACTGCCGTCCCACTTTATCTTTGGCTTCTCACTCATTCGGTCGTTTTGACAACAACCTCCATTGTGATATCTGCCATGTTGTTTTGGCGACATCGCTCCAATATCAACCGACTTATAAGTGGCGAAGAGCCCAAAGTCGGGAAAAAGTAATTTATTCAATTGCGGCTGGAGACTGAGAGCTCAGGCGGTTGCAACTGATCAAGCGGCCACCTCGGTAGTACCCCAGCGGTCAGATCTTCACTGCGTTGACCTGCATCCATCCGCAATGCACCGACCAAAGCAATCATTGCAGCATTGTCCGTGCAAAACTCAGATCGAGGGTAAAAACATTCTCCGCCAAGCTCACCAGCCAAATCTTTCAAAGCCTCGCGCAAAGATTTATTAGCACCGACCCCACCTGCAACAACAACACGTTTTAACCCCGTCTGCTTTAGAGCGCGCTTGACCTTGATGATAAGGGTATCGACCAACGCCATTTGAAAAGAAGCAGCGATATCTGCTTTACGGTCTCCACCAACAGCCTTGAATTGTGTTATCGCCGCAGTTTTCAATCCACTAAAACTCATCTGCAGACCTGGGCGATCAGTCATGGGTCGCGGAAATTTAAAAGCCGAAGCGTCGCCATGTTCTGCGAGCGCCGATAAAGCAGCTCCACCGGGATAGCTAAGACCCAGCAGTTTCGCTGTTTTATCAAACGCTTCACCAGCTGCATCATCTAAGGTCCCACCCAAAAGCTCGTATTCACCAAGTCCACGCACTGCGACCAACTCACTATGACCACCCGACACTAACAGACAAAGATATGGAAAAGCAGGAGCCGGTGTTTCCAACAGCGGCGCTAACACATGACCTTCGAGGTGATTTACACCCAAGGCATCAAGCCCAGCGGAAAAAGCGAGTGCCCGCGCACCCATGGCACCCACCAACAAGGCGCCTGCCAGCCCAGGCCCAGCGGTGTAGGCTATTCCATCGAGCTGCTCTAGAGACAGCCCAGATTGACCAATCGCAGCACGAACTAATGGCATAAGTTTTCGCACATGATCGCGAGACGCGAGCTCGGGCACTACACCACCATAGGCGTCATGCAGTGCTACTTGGCTGTAAATTTGATGCCCTAAAAGGCCGGATTTTGTGCAGTAGACAGCGGCAGCCGTCTCGTCACACGATGATTCTATGCCTAGAACTTGCATGGGTGCTCGAAACTCACAGTTGGCGGCTTGGAGAATAAGGGGTTATACTCTCCTGTTTTCCAACTCCAAACACAAGCAGAATTCTGCTCATACGAAGGTTGTGCACTAAATGCCTAACGTCAAGGTTAAAGAAAACGAGCCCTTTGAAGTTGCAATGCGACGTTTCAAGCGCTCTTGCGAGAAAGCCGGCATCCTCACCGAAACTCGTCGTCGCGAGTTTTACGAGAAGCCAACAACAGAGCGCAAGCGTAAGCTGGCTGCCGCTGTTAAGCGTCATCAAAAGAAGCTTTCCAAAGAAGCAGCTCGCCGCGTACGCCTCTTCTAGTTTGACTGAAGAGAGCCGCACATTCGATGAGTGAAATTATTCAGCGCGTCAAATCCAGCACTATTGAAGCTATGCGTGCTGGAGAAAAATCCCGTTTGGTTGTTCTGCGTAACATCTCTGCTGCATTTAAGCAGATAGAAGTTGACGAGCGTATTGAACTGGACGACGCACGCGCGCTCACAGTGCTGGATAAGATGTGCAAACAGAGACGAGAGTCCAGCGAGCAATATGCTGCCGCTGGTCGTGAGGATCTGCTGGTACAGGAACAAGCTGAGCTGGTCATATTGCAAGAGTTTATGCCAGCGCAGCTCAGTACATCTGAACTCGACAAATTGATTGACGAAGCGCTTGCCAATTCTGGCGCCTCCTCTCTTAAGGAAATGGGCAAGGTAATGGGTGTACTCAAGCCTCAGCTAGCTGGCCGTGCCGACATGTCGGCCGTCAGTGCAGCTATCAAGGCAAAACTGAGCACCTAGTCCTGTTTCCTTGTACCTTTGCACGAGTCAAGACGGCTGATTAAGCCCCTCGCTGGCTTGCTGATGCACTGTCGCATGCCAAATCAACGCCCCTTTAAATTAGTCTTGGGGCGTTTATGTGTGGGGAATTCGCACTCCACCCTACAAGTTATTCTTCGAGAGACACAATGGGCGACAAAAACGTACTCCAGTTTATAGACCTGCCACGCCAAGATCCGGAAAAAAAACCGGCCAAAATGCGTATCAAAGAATTTGGCGAGATTTACGGTCAGTACGATCCAGAGACCGCCTCAGCTCAGGCAGAGCGCTGCCTCGCTTGTGGCAATCCTTACTGTGAGTGGAAATGCCCAGTCCACAACTACATACCCAATTGGCTGAAGCTTATCGCCGAAGGCAAATTGACGCAGGCGGCAGAAATGTCGCATCGTACAAATTCATTGCCTGAGATGTGCGGCCGTGTTTGCCCTCAAGATCGATTGTGCGAAGGCGCTTGCACGCTTAACGATGGTTTTGGTGCGGTTACTATTGGATCGATCGAAAAATACATTTCTGACGAAGCCTTTAAACTGGGCTGGCGCCCTAACTTGGACGACGTGGTCGCGACGGACTTCCGCGTTGCCATTGTTGGTGCAGGCCCCGCAGGTTTAGGCTGTGCAGATGTACTCGCTCGCAACGGTATCAAGTCGGTGGTTTATGACCGGCACTGTGAGATCGGCGGTTTGCTGACCTTTGGAATTCCGCCCTTCAAATTGGAAAAAGACGTGGTACGAAATCGTCGCTCGATCCTTGAAGGAATGGGCGTTGAGTTTGTGCTCAATACTAATGTCGGCGAAGACGTCCCTTTCCAACAGTTAGTAGACGACTACGATGCAGTTTTCCTCGGCACAGGCACCTATACCAATATGAAAGGCGGCTTTGCCGGAGAAGAGCTTCCAGGTGTTCATGCTGCACTCGATTACTTGATTTCAAACATCAATGAGACAGAGGGCTGGGCGCAAAACGAATTTATTGACCTCAAAGGCAAGCAAGTTGTTGTACTTGGGGGCGGCGATACCGCCATGGACTGCAATCGTACTGCAATTCGGCAAAAAGCCTCAACAGTCACTTGCGCCTACCGCAGGGACGAAGAAAACATGCCAGGCAGTGCCCGTGAAGTTGCCAACGCAAAAGAAGAAGGTGTTGAGTTTCTCTGGAATCGGCAGCCGATTGAAATTGTTGGTGACGGCAAAGTTGAGGGTGTTCGTGTCATAACAACACAATTGGGCGAACCCGATGCACGTGGCCGGCGAAACCCAGAACCTATTCCTGGAACTGAAGAAGTGTTACCCGCCGATGCGGTACTCATTGCCTTCGGTTTTCGTCCTAGCCCAGCGTCTTGGATGACTGAGTTCGGTATCGATACTGACGATGGCGGCCGCGTAGTCACCAATCCAGCCATCCCATTCCAAACAACTAACCCAGCCGTTTATGCCGGTGGCGATATGGTGCGCGGCTCAGATCTAGTGGTTACTGCTGTTTTTGAAGGAAGAGAAGCCGCCAAGAGTATCGTTGCTCAGTTAGCTACAGCCACAGCGAAGGGCATCAAGGGATGAGCGAATTAAAGAATGACCGATTTTTGCGCGCTCTAAATCGCGAGCCTTTAGATCGCACCCCCTGCTGGATAATGCGCCAAGCGGGTAGATATTTGCCTGAGTATCGCGCTAGCCGCGCGCGGGCTGGCAGCTTTCTAGACCTCTGTAAGAATGCAGATTTCGCGTGTGAAGTAACCTTGCAGCCGCTGGAACGCTTCCCACTCGATGCGGCCATTCTATTTTCAGATATTCTGACTATTCCTGATGCAATGGGGCTAGGGCTTTATTTTAGTGAAGGAGAAGGCCCCAAGTTTGAGCGCCCTCTTCGCAGCGCTGCAGCTATTGCCAATCTCGGAGTGCCCGACCCCGAGGACGAGCTAGGCTATGTCATGAATGCCGTACGCACTATTCGTACGGCACTCGATGGCCGAGTACCACTGATTGGCTTTTCAGGTAGCCCGTGGACACTTGCCACCTACATGCTGGAAGGTGGCAGCTCAAAGACTTTTGGGCACAGCAAAGGTTTGCTGTACAGCGATCCCGTCAGTGCGCACAAACTGCTAGATACTCTCGCACAATCTGTGACCAGCTATCTAAACGCCCAAGTCGCCGCTGGGGCTCAAGCGTTGATGATTTTCGATACTTGGGGCGGAGTACTGACCCCGGCCGCTTACCGCGAGTTTTCACTCAACTACATGCAGCAAATTGTAGATGGCTTAACCCGCGAAGCAGATGGTCGGCGCGTACCCGTCATGCTGTTTACTAAAGGGGCGGGTGAGCGCTTAGCGGATATGGCAAAGTGCGGTGCAGATGGATTGGGCGTCGACTGGACCACTGACCTCAGCCGTGCTCGCGAGTTAGTGCAGGACAAAGTTGCTCTGCAAGGCAACTTGGACCCGGGTGTGCTTTACGGCTCTGCTGAAACTGTTGAACAAGAAGTGCAACGGGTCTTAGCCAGCTATGGACATGGCACCGGCCATATTTTTAACTTAGGTCATGGTGTCACGCCGGATGTCAGCCCAGAAAATGTAGGGGCCGCCATTGCAGCCGTACAAAAATTTAGCCCAGCCTATCATCAAAGCTGAGGCGAATTAGTCATAAAAAAACCGGCGAAAGCCGGTTTTTTTTGGTCAGATGCTCATTGGTTTTTTACTAGAATAGCTGGTCCCGAATGTCCTCTTGCGCGGCTTCCTCTGGCAAGGCAGGTTCGACACTCCATATAGGTTCAGGCTTAGTTGCAGCCTGCCCCGTTGAAACTGATTCAACGGCCTCCCCGCTTGAAGGTTGCACCGACTCAGTTTTTGTCCCTCGAAAAAACTCAAACATAGCACCGTCAGCACCCGCGCGAGCCCTCTTGCCACTTGCCATGTCGATCCGCAGACGAACAACATTGTCCGGTGGAATCAACTCTGACACAGGTACGCCATCGAGCATCGTCTGCATGAAATCTATCCACATGGGCAAAGCAGCTCGCCCTCCGGTCTCCCGCGAACCCAGGGTTTTGATCTGGTCAAATCCTACCCAAGCCGTCGCAACTATTTCGGGATGATAACCGGTAAACCAAGCGTCCATTTGCTCATTGGTGGTGCCCGTTTTTCCAGCGATATCAAGTCGCTCTAGCGCCTTACCTGCACTGGTCGCGGTACCGCGGCGAACCACTTCTCGCAACATCGAATTCATCAAAAAAGCATTGCCTTCGTCGAGTACACGCGGCGCCAAACTGGCCTCACCCAACGCAGTAACTTCTTCAGAGGAATCGCTGGTAGCTAGCGTGCCTACATCGGACTTCGCCAAATATTCCTCCAAGCAGCGCTCATCCGCGCAGGCAATTTGCGGTGAGGCGCTGTAAAGCAATTTGCCATTTCTATCCTCAATGCGCCTTATAAAGTAGGGTTCGACTAAAAAACCACCATTGGCAAAAACAGCGTAAGCACGCACCAAATCAATGGGTTTTAGAACACCAGAGCCCAGCGAGAGCGATAAATCGTAAGGCATCGATTCCCTATCCAAGCCAAATCGATCAATATAGTTGATAGCGTTACGAATTCCGATTTTACGGAGCACTCTTATAGACACTAGGTTACGAGACTTGACTAATGCCTCTCGCAAACGCGTTGGCCCATAGACACGACCCGAGAAATTTTCGGGGCGCCAAACGTCCTCTAACTTGTCGTCATCAAAAACGACTGGAGCGTCGTTAAATACCGTGGCTAGAGTGATGCCAGCATCTAGCGCAGCAGAGTAGACAAAGGGCTTAAAATTTGACCCTGGTTGACGGCTCGCCTGAGTGACGCGATTAAACTTACTGCGTTCGAACTGGTAGCCTCCTGCCAATGCCAAGACGGCTCCATCTGATGGATCAAGCGCAACAAAAGCCCCCTCAGGCTCTGGCAACTGAGCCAATCGAAGCTGCGCATCATCTCCGGGGATAACGTAGACCAAGTCCCCTACAGCCAACACTTGATTGACTTGCGTGATTTCATCCCCCAGCTCATCTATTGACAAGCGCTCACGGGCCCATTCGACGCCTGATAACTCAACCCTAGCCGTGCCGCCATCACTGAGCTGAATGGTTGCACTAGCCGCATCTACAGCTAACACGGCTGCCGCTGCCAACTCACCAAACTGCGGCATGGCGAGAAGCGCTTGGGACAGAGCAACCTCGTCGTTGACCACCTCTTCTTCTAGGTTAGCAAAAGGCCCTGAATAACCATGGCGTTCTTCATAGGCATGTAATGAGCGCCGCAAACTTTCTGTGGCAGCTCGCTGTGCTTTAGAGGTAAGCGTCGTGAAAACTCGGTATCCATTGCTGTAAGCCGCGTCACCATAACGCTCAACCAACTCCGCCCGAACCATTTCAGCAACATACCCACCTTCCAGTGCGCGCTGTGCAACGTGCAACTTGGCCGTGACGGGCGCAGCACTTGCCAAATCGAAGTCTTTTTGGGAAATAATCGACAAATCACGCATTCGGCGCAAAACATAATTGCGTCGGATAACTGCGCGATCAGGGTTGGCAAGCGGGTTATAAGCAGATGGGGCTTTCGGTAGGCCGGCAATCATGGCAATTTCGGCCAAATCGAGCTCATCCAAGGGCTTGCCGTAATAAGCAAATGCTGCGGCGCCGACACCCCAGGCCCGGTTTCCAAAAAATATTTTGTTGAGATAGAGCTCTAAAATTTCGTCTTTGCTTAATTCACGCTCAATTTCCATGGCCAACAGCATTTCTTTGATCTTGCGGCTGTACTTTTTGTCATTGTCGAGGAACAGGTTACGCGCAATTTGCATAGTGATTGTGCTTCCACCCTGCGCCTTTTTGCCGGTGGTGACCAAAACATAGACAGCTCGGGCAACACCTTGCCAATCGACCCCCGGATGCTCATAAAACCGATCATCCTCTGCGGCAATAAAAGCCTGCTGCATGAGCATCGGAATTTCATCAATAGTGGCCACAATTCGCCGCTTTTCACCGTATTCGGCAAGCAATTCCCCATCATCAGAAAAAACTTGCAGTGGAACATACATCTGCACATCGCGAATTTTGGTTACAGCTGGCAAGTCTTTTTTGTAGTGCATTGCAAGAAAGAAAGCTGCGATCAATGCGAGTAACACCAAAGAAAACAAACAGATAACTGACAGTTTTAAGAAAGTTTTCACAATACCGGGGTCATTTTAAGTGGATTCGGCCTAGTCATCCGAAAAAAGCACCAACCAACAAAAGCCATAGGCAATGCGTCGGTACACAAACTGCAAAGAGCTGATTGTACTCGAAGTCCGCTCGGCGGACAGTTCGAGCCATTCAATGTATGAAAGTTGTAAGGAAATGAGTGGCCTAGCGATCATTCGCAGGAAAATGGGTTATAGCGTGAAGCTAAAGCCTTAATTTTTCTACGACTGAGCCGTTACACCTCTCGAACCTTCTCAGTAGCGCTCCGGCATATAGTCCCGCTCTACCGAGACGGCCGATCCACGCAACCTGGAGCTCTCGAAGACGGGAGCCCGACACGAGGACACACTGTGTTTGGTATAAAGTCTAGTTCCCAACTAATCGGGCTCGACATCAGCTCGACTTCGGTCAAGCTCTTAGAGCTTTCGCGGCAGCGTGGCAATTTGCGTGTGGAGTCATACGCGGTCGAGCCATTGCCTGTTAACTCGGTCAATGAGAAGACCATCCAGGATATTGAAGCTGTCGGCGAAGCTGTACGTCGAGCCGTTAAGAAGAGCGGCACGAAAGCGACTCAAGCAGCCGTAGCAGTATCTGGCTCAGCGGTGATTACTAAAATCATCAGCATGCCAGCTAGCCTCAGCGACAGCGAGATGGAAATGCAAATCCAACTCGAAGCAGAGCAGCACATTCCCTATTCAATAAACGATGTGAACATCGATTTTCAGGTGATGGGCGAGACTGCCGGTCGCGCGGACAAAGTAGACGTGCTCCTCGCCGCAACCAAAACCGAAAATATTGATGACCGAGTCACAACGCTGAAGATGGCCGGGCTCAAACCCGCCATCGTCGACATCGAGCCCTACACTATCGAACATTCGCTAGAAATGCTCACGGGCGGCGATGAAAATCTGATGAATGGCACTGTCGCCATCATCGATGTCGGTGCAACGATGACCAGCTTAAACGTGATGCAAGATCGCCAGTTGATCTACACACGGGAACAAGCATTCGGCGGCAAGTTATTGACCGAAGAAATCATGCGTCGTTACGGATTATCGTATCAAGATGCTGGTCGAGCAAAGCGAATCGGTGGCTTGCCTGAAGGCTATGAGCAAGATGTGCTCGAGCCGTTTAAGCAAAGCATCGCTCAACATATCAATCGTTACTTGCAGTTCTACTACAGCAGCAGTCAGGACACGCAGGTTGATGAAATCTTTCTCGCGGGCGGCAGTTCAAGCATCGAGAACATCGACAACTATATCCAAGATCAAATCGGTACACCGACTTCAATCGCTCAACCATTCAGCATGGTTGATCTCGCCAAGGGCGTCGATAGAGAAAGGTTAGTGCAAGATGGTCCGGCGATGATAATTGCCAGCGGACTGGCTTTGCGAGGAGTTGAATAATGGCTCGTATGAATCTACTGCCCTGGCGCGAAGACAAACGCAAGCAGCAGTCAAAGATGTTTGGCATTCAAGTGGCCAGCGGTGTTGCGCTGACTCTTGTTGGCTGTATGGTGGCCAACATTTACATATCTGGAAATGCTGACTATCAGAAACAACGTAATAGCTATCTTCAAGGTGAAATTTATTCACTGGAAAGCCAGCTGACAGAGATCGCTGAATTGGAGACAACCAAAAGTAAGTTGCTCTCTCGCATGGAAATCATCCAGCAGCTGCAGACTCAACGTCCGCAAGTGGTACACCTATTTCATGAGATCGCTACGGCGATTCCAAGCGGTATCCAGCTTTCTGAAATGAGACAAGCAGGCGAACGACTCACACTGATTGGCTCAACACAATCGAATTCTAGAGTTTCAGAATTTATGCGTTTGTTAGATGCCTCTCCTTGGATGTCGGGTCCCAGCGTGAAAAACATCACCGCTAAGAAAGACAGCAACAGTAGCACTTTTGAATTGGTACTGACCCACACAGCACCTGGCGCAAAGAAATTAAGCCAAGATGAGGATCAGAACAATGGCTAATTTGAATGAACTGGATCTTGATGATCTGAAAAAAATAGGTACTGCACCACTGCCCGTACGCCTCGGTGTTATAGCGCTGGCGTGTGTGCTGTTAATTACAGCTTATTGGTTCTTTATGGTTAAGCCCCAGATGGAACGCATTGAAGGATTCAAGCGTCAAGAGTCTTCTTTGAAACAAGAATACGATGTCGCTGCCTCCAAAGCTGCCAATCTGGACGCTTATAAAGAGCAGTTGAAAGACATGCATCACGAATTCTCGATCATGATTCGCCAGCTGCCCGACAAAGTAGACATTGAAAGCCTATTGGTCGACTTATCGCAGACCAGTGTAGGTGCGGGACTGGACGTTCAGTACTTCAAACCCCAGGGTGATATCCCGAAGGAGTTTTACGCTGAACACCCTATTCGCTTGAGCGTCAAGGGTCGTTACCATGAATTTGGAGAGTTTGTCAGCGGGTTGGCTGCTCTGCCCCGAATAGTTACCTTGAGTGACATCAAGATTGGCTCAGATACGTCTGACCGAGAATCGGATCTCTTGGTGATGGAATTAACAGCAACCACCTACCGTTACCTGAGGGAGGACGAGCAATGAAACCGTACGAGTCGAACACACGCCGCCGCTCAAGTGCCGTAGCTGTGTTTTCTATGATAGCCGTCTCGACACTGCTAACAGCTTGCAACCAAGAGATGGTTGACTTAGAGCAATATGTAAGCGACCGCCGACAAGCACACGCCGGATTTGTTGAACCTTTGCCAGAGTACGAACTCTACAAGGGCTTCTCCTACGTGTCGATGGATTTGCGCGACCCCTTTGGCATACCTGATTTAGATCCAGGTTCACCCTTGGCAATCGGCAATAGCAAAAACAAACCCGACATGAACCGCCGCCGTGAAGCGCTGGAAACATTTCCGCTCGACTCTCTGCTTATGGTGGGAGAGCTCGGTCGAGGTGGCAACAGCTGGGGATTGGTAAAAGATTCAGAAGGTGTTGTACACCGAGTAAAAATCGGAAACTTTGCTGGACAGAATTTTGGACGAATTATCGCAGTCTCAGAATCAAAAATAGATATTGAAGAAACAATTCAGGACGGCATGGGCAACTGGATTACCCGAGAAGCTCAACTGACCCTAGGTGAAGAGTGATGTTAATGAATAGCAAATGGAAAAAAAGTAACTCCGTCAACGGCGACATCACTTGCACCCGCAAGACACATTGGTTCGCTTTGGCAGCACTAGCAGGCAGCCTTGTATTGCCTACTGAACTGATGGCAGCGCAGAACGCCTTAAAATCTTTGAGCTTCAGTCAGTTGCCGGGTGATATGCTCGAACTGAGGCTCAAGATGGAGAGCTCTGCTGAAAAACCAAGCGGTTTCACTATCGACAATCCAGCTCGAATAGCTTTGGATTTCGCTGATACTCGCAATGACTTAGCCAAGCGTGTTATTCCCGTCGAAAGTGGGAACGTACGCAGCCTTAACGCTGTAGAGTTTCAGGGACGCACTCGTCTTATTGTCAACCTCAACGAACTCTCTGCATACAGCACTGCTGTAGACGGCGAAGACGTGATCATCCGCCTGTCCTCGGGTGGAGGTTTGACACCAGCAGCAGCGCCCGTGCAGTCAGTCGCAGCAGTCGCGCCAGTGGCAGCGGCCGTGCAACCAGCAGTTCAACCAACGGTGGTTACCAGTGCGGCTATGACCGGCGGTCGGGCTCTAGACGACATGCATTTCAGACGCGGTGACGACGGGGCTGGTCGTGTCACATTTAAGTTGACCGATCCAAACACTCCGATCGACATTAAACAGGTCGGCCAGAAAATAGTCATTGATATGCGTGACATTGACGTCAGTGACGCCATGCTCAAGCGTCTAGATGTCATGGATTTTGCAACTCCGGTTCAGTTTATCGATACCTATCGACGTGGCGACAACGTCCGCGTAGAAATCCGACCTGCAAATGGCTCGGACTTCGAGCAGATAGCCTACCAATCGGACAATCAGTTCACCCTCGAACTACGACCGCTTGAAGAAGAAGAAGTCGCAGCTCGCCAGGCCAAGACCTTTGAAGGTGAGCGCTTGTCTCTCAACTTCCAAGACATTGAAGTTCGCTCTGTCCTGCAACTTCTCGCAGATTTCACCGACCAGAACGTCGTTGTTAGTGACTCTGTTGAAGGTGACGTCACGCTCCGCTTGAAGAACGTACCTTGGGATCAAGCTCTAGATATAATTCTCAAGTCAAAAGGCTTGGCAATGCGTCAGAACGGCAACGTACTGATGGTTGCCCCAGCCGATGAAATTGCGGCACGAGAGCAACTGGAACTTGAATCCGCGCAGAAAGTACACAAACTGTCCAAGTTGCGTACACAGATGATTCAGGTCAACTACGCCAAAGCGTCTGATATCGCCGATGTACTTAAGTCTGGTCAAGGCACTAACTTGAGCGGAGATGGCGAAGAAGAAAGCGCCAACGAAGGTCTTCTTAGCGATCGCGGAAGCGCCTCGGTTGATGAGCGAACCAATACAGTTTTGGTTACAGATACTCCAGAGTCTTTGGAAAAAATCCACGACCTCGTGGCCAAGCTCGACGTACCAGTTCGTCAGGTATTGATCGAATCGCGTGTTGTTATCGCAACCGATGATTTCAACGAAGAAATGGGTATGCGCGTCGGACTTACCCGATATCCTGATAACAACATCAGCGGTGGCTACGGCATCACCTCAGGCAACTTGGGTGCGGTTACTAACGTTTACAACCAAGCTATTGGCGGCGAAGAAAGTGAGAGAGTCGAATCGCCTAATCGCTGGAATGTGAACCTGCCCGCTTCCAATCCAACTGGCAGCATAGGCTTTCAGTTTGGCACCCTACCACTAGGTGCTTATTTGGAGCTTGAACTGTCTGCAATGGAAGCCGAAGGTCGAGGTGAGGTTGTTTCATCACCACGTGTTATCACTGCTAACCAGCATGAAGCACACATTGAGCAAGGTGTAGAAATTCCTTATCTAGAGGCATCGTCCAGTGGTGCAACATCGGTATCTTTCAAGAAGGCTGTGTTGTCATTGTATGTCAAACCACAGATCACACCTGATGACTCAATCATCATGGATCTAACCGTCAACAAAGATAACGTTGGTGAGATCTTCAGCGCCGGTAACGTCAGCGTACCTTCTATCGATACACGCGAAGTCGCAACCCAGGTACTGGTGGACAACGGTGAGACAGTCGTCCTTGGTGGAATTTACGAGCAGGTCAAACTCAACTCAACACGCAAAGTGCCTTTCCTGGGTGACTTGCCAATCTTGGGTCGCTTGTTCCGCACTGACTTGTCTAAAGATGAGAAGAACGAAGTGTTGATCTTTGTTACACCGAAGATCATCAGCGAGAAAACAGCCTCTCGCTGAGTTCTTCTGAAGATCTGATCAAGGGCAGCCATCGTGCTGCCCTTTTTTTGTCCGCAGTTAACTGCAGTGCCGACTGGCTTATAGAGGATCTTTGCTGTTAGCGAGTCGCCGAATGGAACCAAGGACCGAGCAAGTGGTGGCTTACTACTAGAAATCTGCCTTAAGTGTATAATGCGCGATTGATCGTCTCTGAACACGGCATGAATATTTTTCTTATCGGCTCCATGGGGGCTGGAAAAACAACAATTGGTCGCCAGCTCGCCAAACGCTTAAAGCGCGACTTCTACGACAGCGATCACGAGTTAGTTGAACGCTGCGGTGTCGATATCCCTACTATCTTTGAATTCGAAGGTGAGAGCGGTTTTCGCGACCGAGAATCCCAGGTGATCGATCAACTCAGCAAGCTAGATAATATTGTGCTGGCCACAGGAGGTGGAGCGGTGCTGCGCCCAGAAAATCGCAAAATGCTGGCAGCACGTGGCACGGTCATCTACTTGCGCGTGTCCCTCAAAAATCAACACATGCGCACGTCTGCTGATCGCAATCGCCCTCTTCTTCAGGGGGGCGATCTAAAAACCAAATTGCGTAAGCTTCGCGACGAACGCGATCCTCTATACACGGCGTTATCAGATTTCATCCTAGACACTGATGACCGCAGCCCCAATCAAGTAGCCCAATCGATACAGCGCAAGCTAGACCACGCAACTTAACAAGCCCAGCCGAGAGCACTAGATACCCGTGAAAACACTAAACGTAGAACTTGGCGAACGCAGCTATCCTATTCTGATTGGCGTTGGCCTAATGCAAGATGTGGAGCTTTTAAAAGAGCACATTCCAGGACAACAGATTCTCATCGTATGCAATGAGACTATCGCACCCCTGCATGCTCAACCACTGTTAGATGCCTTGTCAGATCGGCGGGTCGAATTGCTCAACCTGCCCGACGGTGAAAAATTTAAAAACCTCGAAACGCTGAATCTAATCTTCACAAAGCTTTTAGAACTTGGATTTGATCGCAGCTGCACTTTGGTTGCACTAGGTGGCGGCGTGGTGGGAGATGTGTGCGGCTACGCAGCGGCTAGCTATCAACGCGGTGTCAATTTTGTGCAAGTCCCTACGACCTTGCTCGCGCAGGTCGACTCATCAGTTGGCGGTAAAACGGGCATCAACCATCAGATGGGCAAAAACATGATTGGCGCTTTCTACCAGCCTCAATCCGTGTTGGTGGACATAGCAACGTTGGGCACACTTCCCGATCGTGAACTTCGGGCAGGCATTGGCGAAGTGATCAAATACGGGTTTGGCCTAGACCTTGATTTTCTCGAATGGCTTGAGCAGAACATGCAAGCCTTGTTAGACCGTGATCACCAAGCGCTCACTTACGCGGTTGAGCAATCCTGTGCAATCAAAGCTCGAGTTGTTGCCGCCGACGAACGCGAGTCCGGCCAGCGAGCACTACTCAATCTAGGCCACACCTACGGTCACGCCATTGAGACTCACACAGGGTACAGCTCCTGGTTACACGGAGAGGCCGTTGGAGCAGGCATGGTGATGGCAGCTGATTTAGCGATGGCCGAGGGCATGATAGATAAGGCGACAGCCGACCGATGCCGCAATATGGTTGAGCGATGTGGGCTGCCCACTGCCCCGCCGAAGGACATGGATAGCGAACGTTTTCTGGCGCTGATGGCTCGCGACAAAAAGACGTTGCAGAACAATTTGCGACTCGTGTTGATGACTGGACCAGGAAAATCTGTCTGTACTTCTAAATTTTCTCACAAGAACCTTACGCAACTTATTGATAACTATTAGTCTTTGAGAGACAATAGTTTGACATGCAGTTTGCGAGGAAAGGTCAATGCATCGCTCGGGCGCCACTCCAAGGCAGAACGACGACAAGCTAAGCAGCTTGTCTACACAGATTCGTGCACGCTTAGGAAATTTAAACTTAAAGAAATCAACACCTTCAGTGCCGCTTCCTAGGCTTTCGGAAGTCGCGCTTCGCGGCATGCACCTGCAACAACAACCCTTTTCCCCACCAGTTGGCGCTCAGAGTTACTACGTCGACAACATGACTGACGGGCTACTTGAGGTCATTGAGGAGTCCTTGCTGCAGTCAGACAATCTACTTGTGCTGGCTGGCGAGCCCAATAGCGGGAAAACATGCTCCGCTGCGCAGCTCGTTCACGCACTTTATGACCAATGCCAGCTATTTTTGGCGCGAGGGGGCTCCACTCAATCGGCGGAGCAAATAATTCGAAGCATGTTGGGTGCTTACAGAAGTACCACACCCACTCACGTGGACGACTGCCTTGAACACCTATGCAACTACTTAGCTGATAGCGAAGACACTTCAGCGACAAATATTTTGATTTTGGAAGACGCCGATCTGCTCGACCGCCGCGAGATGCAGCTGTTGCTAAACCACCTAGATCACGTCAACGAAAGCCTAAACGGTGCGCTAAAAATATTGTTCACTAGTGCGTTGCCAGCAAAACAGCTGCTGCACGGTATCCACTCAGACCAAATCGGACAGAGCCGCGTAGAGGAATTTCGCCAACCTTTGCTCGACGAAGAACACGTTATCGACTACATCGATGCCCGCTTGCTTATGGCTGGCAGCGACCAAGAACTCCCTCTATCGGAACGCGCTTTAAGACTGATCACCCAGACCACTAATGGCCTACCCGGTGAAATTGACCGAGCGACGACAGACGCACTAAATAGCTATTTCCAAAACCGCCAGTTTAAAGCACTTTTATCACCGGCTCATTGGCGTGCTGCCACGCGTAAATACGCTAAATGGTTAGTGCTCGGTGGCACCCTGCTTTTGACTGGATTAGCCATGGCGTTTTTTAGCGGTGTCGCGAATCCAGACTTGGCCGGTACGACCGTGAAGGAAATCCCCATTCCATCCGCCAATCAGCCAGCGGAGCTGCAATTAGTGCCGCCGCCAG
The DNA here is from genome assembly GCA_937965695.1 of uncultured Granulosicoccaceae bacterium. Lineage (GTDB taxonomy): Bacteria > Pseudomonadota > Gammaproteobacteria > CALCKW01 > CALCKW01 > CALCKW01. Next base: position 91,690 of record CALCKW010000011.1, on the reverse strand, counting down.
TAGAGCCAACACCGGCAGAAACCGTGGTTGCCGCTGTTGAACCTGTCTTGGTAGAGCCGGTGGAGCAAACTATTCAACCAACCACCCCTGAGGTGGTTGCAGCAATACCCGTCGCACCTGAACCTGTTGTACAAGTTGAACCCGCACCAGTCCCGACACCAGTGGTTGAAGCGGAGCCGGCGCCCGAACCAGTAGTTGCTGAAACAGTTGCTGAAGAGCCAACCGTTGTTGCAAATACGGCTGCGGAACCAACGCCTACAGCAACTGCAACGACTAGCGGTGATTTTGTCAGCGGTGTTATCAGCGGTCACCAATGGATACTCCGACGGGATCCGGCTCGGTTTACTGCTCAGCTCTCAGCTGGCTGGAGCGAACGCGATCTGCGACTTTTCGCCACCCGCAATGGTATGACCAATAAAACGGCTATCTATCGCACAGAGAGAGATGGCAAAGGTTGGTTCTCGCTGGTTCACGGTGATTTCAGTGGCCCATCTGAAGCACGTGTGGCCATTGCAGCTTTACCGGCTGTCTGGCGCAAGAACGCCCCGTGGATTCGCAGTTTTGCCAGCGTGCAAAAATCCATTCAGTAGCCCTCGATAGGACTGGGCTCGGACACACGGTTCGAGTCTAAACCCCCGGTTAACCTCTGCAGCCGTTTATGCAAATTATTTGCAAATTTCAAATTGGCGTTAAGCCTTTCTTCCAGTTATAATAGCCGCCCGTGTGAGGCCCTCTGTGTAACAACCGTGCAGAGGACATGTGCTTGTCTTTAGTCTCAATACCCCCCTGCACACGGCGCGCGAACTCGCGCAAAGCTCGACAGACAGTGGCATTTATTAACGCCTTGCATTGCTCGAGCATCGAATGACCCATGCGTTGCAGCTTTGTAGCTGTTGAATCAAGACACACGAGTCTTGCATTCGACAAGGCTAAGTAATCGACTGCACACCCTTCAGCGCAACATTCGAAAACCACACTAATTTGCACTGTTGTTGCAAAAAATTGCAACAATGCCCGCCGAAAGTAAATCGGCACGGACTCAGAAATCGCAGGTAGCACAGCCATGAACGCTTTGGACAAACTCGCCCAACACGGCCTCTATGACCCTGAATTTGAACGCGACAACTGTGGCTTTGGCCTAATCGCCCATATGGACGGTGAAGCCAGTCACTGGTTGGTTCAAACCGCGATCGATTCTCTTGCACGCTTAACACACCGTGGAGCAGTCGCTGCAGACGGAAAAAGTGGTGACGGCTGCGGTCTGCTGCTCAAAAAACCTGACGCCTTTATCCGCAAAGTAGCTAACGCAGAAGGGATCAAACTCCCACGTAAGTATGCAACCGCCATCTGTTTTTTTGGTCAAAGTGATGAAGCACTCGAACGAGGCAAATCGGCCCTTACCGATGCGGCTGAGAAAAGCGGGTTGTTACCTCTAGGTTGGCGTATTCCACCTACAGATAGCTCAGCCTGTGGAGAAGAAGCACTTCTCACCATGCCCAGCATTGAGCAAATTTTCATTGGCGCTCCAGATCATATGGACGCAGCCACGTTTAATCGCGCGCTGTTCGTCACCCGTCGACGCGCCGAGATGGCCATGTCGGAAGACGCAGATTTCTACGTACCCACGTTGTCAGCTGATGTAATCTTGTATAAAGGCTTAGTCATGCCTGAAAACCTGCCGGTTTTCTATCAAGATTTGCGCAACGAAGAGCTCACCTCTTCAATCGCCGTGTTCCATCAGCGCTTCTCAACAAACACCTTGCCCCAGTGGAAGCTGGCACAACCGTTTCGCTACTTGGCACACAACGGTGAGATCAACACTATTCGTGGCAACCGCAATTGGTCTAAGGCGCGTGCCCATAAGCTGATCACCGATAAAATCCCAGAGCTGCAAGAACTGCAACCGCTAATCAACATGAGTGGTTCAGATTCCAACTCCCTCGACAATATGCTTGAAATATTAGTCAACGGAGGATTGGACATATTCCACGCGATGAGATTGCTGGTGCCACCGGCTTGGCAAAACAACGACGATATGTCCCCCGATATGCGGGCCTTTTTGCAATACAACTCCATGCACATGGAACCCTGGGACGGTCCCGCTGGTATCGTATTGACCGACGGTCGTTACGCAGCCTGCAGCACTGACCGTAACGGTTTGCGTCCCGCTAGATATGTGATTACACGTGATCGCCACATAACGCTGGCATCCGAAGTTGGTGTACACAACTACAAACCTGAAGATGTTTTGCGCAAAGGGCGCCTGCGCCCCGGTCAGATGATGGCTGTCGACACGGCGACAGGCGACTTATTATTGCCAAGCGAACTAGATGAGCGCATGGCCAGCAAACACCCTTTTGCACATTGGCTACGAAGCGGTGCCCGTCAACTGCGCTCGCGTTTGCGCGATGCCATCCAAGAAACACCACCTCTTGACTCAGAGCAACTGGCCATTCATGAAAAAATGTTTGGTATTAGCTTTGAGGCACGTGACCAAGTGCTGCGTGTACTCGCAGAAGATGGCCAAGAGGCGATCGGCTCAATGGGTGACGACACGCCGTATCCGGTTATGTCGCAACAGGTGCGTTCGGTCTACGACAACTTCCGCCAGCAGTTTGCGCAAGTCACCAACCCACCTATCGATCCACTGCGCGAGTCGATAGTCATGTCACTGGAAACTTGCCTCGGCGCTGAGTGCAATTTGTTTGAAGCGACAGAACGAGGCGCCAAACGTCTGGTCGTTCGATCACCGATGTTATCGCGTGAAAAATACGCCACGCTGTTGGCCATGGGTGACGAACGCGAGTATCGCCATGCGGTAGTCGAGCTCAACTATTCGCCCAACGAGAAAAACCTTGAAGAAGCCATTCAGGACATCTGTCAACAGGCCATTGATCAAGTGCGTGCTGGCTACTCGCTGATCATCCTGTCCGACAAAAATATCAGCAAAGAAAAGCTGCCAGCCCCCGCTCTTATGGCAACAGGCGCTGTGCATCACGCACTAATTGGCGTTGGCCTGCGTTGCGATGCGAACATCATCGTTGAGACAGGGACAGCACATGATCCGCACCACATGGCGTGCTTGATTGGCTTTGGCGCTACCTGCATCTATCCTTACTTGGCATACGAGACCATTCAAGGAATGCTGCGTAGCGGGGAGATAGACTCGGAAGACATGGATGTGCCTACGCTGGAGCAAAACTACCGCCAGGGCATTAATAAGGGTCTTTTGAAAATCCTTTCTAAGATGGGCATCTCAGCGATCTCGAGCTATCGCGGAGCTCAACTTTTCGAAATTGTGGGTCTCTCCGATGTCATCGTAGACACCTGTTTTGTCGGCACCACCAGTCGCATCCAAGGTGCAGATTACGAGGACTTGCAAGTCGATTTGCAAGTCCTGTCCGCACACGCTTGGGATCCTACGGCCGATTGCAATCAAGGTGGCTTGCTTAAATACATCCACGGCGGGGAGTACCACAGCTACAACCCTGATGTCGTCAACACCCTGCAAGCGGCTGTCACCAGCGGCAACTGGGACGACTACATGAAGTATGTCGCGCTCTGTGATGGCCGCGAACCAGCCATGCTGCGAGATTTGCTAGAACTAGGCTCTGAAAACGAGGCTATTCCACTCGAAGAAGTTGAGTCGATTGAAAGCATTCTAACCCGTTTTGATTCAGCAGGTATGTCCCTGGGTGCACTCTCTCCTGAGGCACACGAGACGCTTGCCGAAGCGATGAATCGATTGGGCGCTCGATCCAATTCGGGTGAAGGCGGCGAAGACCCGTCTCGCTTTGGCACATTGAAAGTTTCCAAAATCAAGCAAATAGCGTCTGGCCGTTTTGGCGTAACACCACACTATTTGGTCAATGCTGAAGTACTGCAAATCAAGGTCGCGCAAGGTGCAAAACCGGGCGAAGGTGGTCAGTTACCTGGTCACAAAGTCAATCGCATGATTGCTAAGTTGCGTCATTCCATGCCAGGTGTCGCGTTGATTTCACCCCCACCACACCATGATATTTACTCGATCGAGGATTTGGCGCAGTTAATCTACGACCTCAAGCAAGTTAATCCAGAAGCATTAGTATCCGTAAAGCTAGTCTCAGAGCCAGGCGTCGGCACTGTCGCCGCTGGAGTTGCAAAATGCTACGCCGATCTCATCACGATCTCTGGGTACGACGGCGGCACGGGCGCTTCGCCAATTACATCTGTTAAGTACGCTGGTTCCCCTTGGGAGCTCGGCATGTCAGAGACGCACCAAGTGCTGCGTGCAAACAATCTGCGCGACAAGGTTCGTGTGCAGTGCGATGGCGGTCTAAAGACAGGGCGTGACGTACTAAAAGCTGCCGCACTAGGTGCAGAGAGTTTTGGGTTTGGCACCGGACCTATGATTGCGATGGGTTGTAAATTTCTGCGCATCTGCCACTTAAACAATTGCGCGACGGGCGTAGCCACTCAACACAAAGTTTTGCGCATGCGTCATTTCAATGGTGACGTAGAAAAAGTAATGAACTACATGAAGTTCGTCGCTGAGGACGTTCGCCGTCACTTGGCCTCGCTTGGCTTAAGGTCAATCGAAGAGCTGATTGGCCACACCGAATTCTTAACGCCAATCGAAGGCCAGACCGATCGACAGCGCAAGCTTGACCTAACCCCTATCCTGAGCACTGGCGGCGCCGCTGAAGACGCACCTCGTTTTTGCAAAGTAGAACGCAATCAACCGTTTGACAAAGGTGAACTAGCTGAGCGTATGGTGTCCGACTGTCTCAGTGCGATAGAAGCCAAATCTGGCGGGAAATTCGAGTATGAAATCTGCAACACCGATCGCTCAATCGGTGCTCGCCTTTCGGGTGAGATAGCCAAACGTCACGGCAACTACGGCATGTCAGAAGCGCCGATAGATGTACACTTCCGTGGCACTGCCGGCCAAAGCTTCGGTGTATGGAACGCAGGCGGATTGAACATGCACCTTGTCGGTGACGCCAATGACTATGTTGGCAAAGGCATGAGCGCAGGTCGAATTGTAATCCGACCACCGATGGGCAGTGCCTTTAAACCGCAAGAATCAGCCATCATGGGCAACACTTGTTTGTACGGCGCTACAGGTGGTGAATTATTTGCCAGCGGCTTAGCTGGTGAGCGATTCGCCGTGCGCAACTCTGGCGCCACTGCTGTGGTTGAAGGCATCGGTGATCATGGTTGCGAATACATGACTGGCGGTTGCGTCGTTGTGTTGGGTGAAACTGGCGTCAACTTTGGCGCTGGCATGACCGGCGGGATGGCCTTTGTTCTCGATCGCGAACGCTACTTTGTCGATCGCTATAATCACGAGTTGGTTGAAATCTCGCGAATTCATACGGAAGAAACCGAAGCTTATCGCCATCATCTCACTGACATGCTGGAGAAATACGTTGCAGCGACTGACAGTGTTTGGGGGCAAGAATTGGTCGACAATTTTTACGCTTTCCGCAATCAGTTCTGGCTGGTCAAACCAAAGGCTTTGGAACTAGAACAATTGTTTGCGACGCTGAAGAAAGCGGCATAACCATTATTGATGAGGCTGTAGTTGTCACCTCAACTTAACGCTCAAAAATAACAAATCACCGGGCCACCTCTCGGCCCGTTTTTTATACCGATTCAACGGCCGCCGCTGACGTCTATAAAAGTGCCGGTGACATACGATGACTCTTTACTCATCAACCACATAATTGTCTGCGCCACCTCTTCCGCCTCCCCACCCCTGCCCATCGGCACAGATTTAGCCACACGAGAAACCCGTTCAGGTTCACCGCCACTGGCATGGATATCAGTTTTTATAACACCGGGTCGCACCGCGTTAACTCGCACCCCCATCTCTGCAACTTCTAGGGCTAATCCACGCGTCAAAGAATCCACAGCACCTTTTGATGCAGCGTAATCGACGTATTCACCGGGAGCACCCAGACTGGCGGCCATCGAAGACACATTGACAATAGCGCGATTGTCATCGGCCTGCGGCTGTTCAGCCCAGCGCCGAATTGCCTCACGCGCACACAACATCGTACCGATAACATTGGTTTCCAGCACTCGCCGCCAGCGATCGACCGACATCAACTGCAGTGGCATCTGCTGCTCTAGAACTCCTGCATTATTGACTAATCCAGAGAGCCGACCCATCGATTCGGCGAAATCAAACATGGCGGCAACATCCCACTCAGAGCCGACGTCCGCTTTAAAACACTTAGCGATGCCGCCTAACCGAGCGATATCTGACACAACAGTTTCTGCAGCTTGGACATCGCTGGCGTAATTGATCAGTACCCCATAACCTGAAGCAGCGGCCAACTTTGCCGTCGCAGCACCGATACCTCGACCACCACCAGTGATCAACAAAATGCCTTTACCCATCGTTATTATCCCCTTTAAACAGCGCTTAACCACACGCGATACGCACGTGCTTATCTATAAATCACGCGCTACTGTAGAATAGCTCCATCTAAATCAAAGAGCTGTGTCAATGCCACTCGACAACAACCATCCCGACGCCAGTTGGCTTGAACGACGTAGCGGTGGCAAAGAAGAACACCGACTGCAATTTAATGCCAACAACCACGAGAGCCAATACCAGCGCGACCGAGCGCGTATCGTTCATGCGGCCGCGTTCAGGGCACTACAATCCAAAACGCAAGTGCTAGGGCTTGGTGAAAACGACTTTTACCGCACCCGATTAACGCACTCACTAGAAGTGGCTCAGATAGGCTCAGGCATTGTTGAACATCTAAATAACAATGCAGATGAACACGCTAAACCTTGGTTGCCCACTGTACCGCTAATGGAAGCGATCTGTCTCGCGCACGACTTAGGCCATCCACCTTTTGGTCACGGAGGTGAGGTTTCGCTGAATACAGCCATGATGCCTCATGGCGGTTTTGAAGGTAATGGACAAACCCTGCGAATACTATCCAGATTAGGGGAGTTCTCGGCTAACTGCGGTATTGATGTCACACGACGTACCATGCTTGGGGTAATAAAATACCCTGTCACCTACAGCAGTGTTGCAAATTACGAGAATTCGCTGCCCGATCCTCTACCGCTTAATTTGCAGCATTGGCACCCACCCAAATGCGTTTACGATGACGAGCAAGATATTCTCGACTGGGTCTTTGATCCGTTTGAACCATCAGACGTAGAGCGATTGCAGAGGACCCAACATTTTGAAGGCCGACACAGTAAGTCAATGCACAAGGCATTGGACGTCAGTATCATGGAGCTTGCTGACGACATAGCGTACGGCATACACGATTTGGAAGATGCTCTCGCGTTACGACTAATAAGCCGCGAACTCTGGATGGATGACTTCGCACCTAAGTTCAAAGCGCTGGGCGACAACCCCTTGTGTGACGATTTCGATTTTTATACAGACCGCTTACTCAGTGACGAACCGCACAAGCGTAAACACGCAATCAGTCGATTGGTGAACTACATGATCATTAATATCGATCTTCAAAGCGAAGTTGGGTTTGCGCACCCGTTGTTGAGCTTACAAGCAAAACAACGACCGCAAGCTAGAGCATTGCTCGACTTATGCCAAGGTTTTGTTTTTGACGAAGTCATACTGCGCCCAGAGATACTAGCGGTACGCCATCGCGGGCAGCGCGCCATGTTGTCACTGTTTGAAACCTTGATGGCAAACCCAAAAGAGCTGCTGCCACGTCCCGTCTACGCTAAGTTTGCGGCAAGCGAACACCCACCGAGAGTGCTATGCGACTACCTGTCTGGTTTAACTGATGTGTCTGCCGCGAAGCTCTATCGCAGGCTTACGTTACCCGGTGCCGGCTCTATCTTCGATATGATCTAGCAGCAAGACCTCAGCGACGCATATAGCGCAGAGGCAATTGCGGTGGATCAGGCAACGGAGACCAAACCACCACCCTCTCAGCATGGCGTGTACGGCGCAGTGGCGATAGGTGCAGAGTATTGCATTGGAATTCACGCAGCAGTCTCATTGACTGCGGCCGCGTGCGTAAAGCTAGGAATCGAAGTGTATTCATTGGCTTAATAGCGGCAGCATTTATGTACTACTTTATTGATAAAAATCCCGTTGCCCGTCACAGCAGAAAAAGCCAGTCACCAGCCACTCTTACGCGCTTACTTCTCTAAGTAAGCGCATCCCGATCTCTACAACACTTGCCCCTAAGAGCGGGCCGTAGTTCAATGTCTGTCTAACGCGATAGTGCGGTCTATTCTCCACAGATAAGAACCACATTCTCACAATCACATACGCCGAGGTTCACAATCATGAATGGTGCAGAAAGTCTTGTTCGCACATTAATCGACTCTGGAGTAGACACTTGTTTTACCAATCCAGGCACCTCAGAAATGCACTTTGTAGCAGCCTTGGACAAAGTTCCAGGCATGCGCTCGGTATTAGGTTTATTTGAAGGTGTCGTCACTGGCGCTGCTGACGGCTATGCACGCATGGCAGAGAAACCCGCCGCGACCCTGCTCCATTGTGGCCCCGGTCTCGCCAATGGAATTGCCAATCTCCACAACGCACGCAAAGCCGGCACACCGGTTGTCAATATTGTGGGTGATCACGCCACATGGCATGTCACTTACGACGCGCCGTTGACAGCAGACGTGGAAGGACTGGCCGCTCCTGTGTCACGCTGGGTTAAGACCTCTAAATCGTCTCGTGATGTAGCGAAAGACGGCGCGGCTGCGGTCGCCGCTAGCCGAAGTTATCCCGGCTGTGTTGCAAGTTTAATTCTGCCAGGAGACACAGCTTGGGAAACCGCCGACGGTGTCGCGCCACGAGTACAAGATTGCGCGATACCAGAGCCAGATCAACTCGCGATTGAGGCAGCTGTTCAACGACTAAAAAACGGCAAGCGAACGGCGATTCTGTTGGGTGGAGAAACGCTGCGCGAACAACCGCTGTTGATCGCTGCCCAAATTTCTCAGACCACGGGGGCCACGCTTCTCGCACCCACAGCCAACGCTCGAATGACGCGTGGCGCCGGTATTGTTCCCGTGGAATCGGTTCCCTACCCAGTTGAACAGGCGCTAGCGTTCCTAGCGGAATACGAACAAATCATCACAGTTTGCGCCAAAGCACCTGTTGCTTTTTTTGCCTATCCAGACAAGCCGAGCAGCTTATTGCCAGAAAGTTGCAGCGTTTTTGAAGTTGCCAGCACAGAGCAAAATGGTGTGTCGGCACTTAAGAAACTGAGCCTGCTTTTGGATGTCGACACCGCCGTTGATGTTGTAGTGCATGATCTTCCCCCCGTGCCGACTGAAGATCGAATCAATCCTGAGGTTATCAACGCTGTCGTCGCTAACCGCATGCCGCAGAATGCGATCGTCATAGACGAAGCGATAACGGGTGGTCGAAGTTTGCAAGCACTCACCGCCGGTGCTGCAAAACACGACTTATTGCAGATCGTCGGCGGATCAATCGGAATTGGGCCGCCACTAGCCGTGGGCGCTGCTGTAGCTTGCCCCGACCGAAAAGTATTGGCATTGCAGGCGGACGGCAGTGCCATGTATACGATTCAAGCGTTATGGACTCAGGCTAGGGAAGAACTAGACGTCACCACTATCATCTACGCCAACCGCGCCTATGCGATCTTGCAACATGAGCTAAACAATGTCGGTGCAGAAACCGGCAAAGTGGCAGAAAACATGATGCGGCTTGATATGCCAACATTGGACTTTGTCTCCATAGCACGGGGAATGGGCGTGCCTGGAGAAAAGGTAAACACTGCAGAAGAGCTTGATCGCGCGGTGAAAAAAGGTTTGGCTTCTAAAGGACCTTATTTGATAGAGGCCTGTTACTAAGAATTTTAGTTGAACTGGGCTGCTGTGCATATCGCACTGCAGCTCATTCAATTCTAATAGCTATGCCCGAATTTGACTATCACTCACATACCGTACTGCTGCTGGGAAGCTCTCACATTAAGAGCAGCGTTATTCATTCTGCAGTATGAGATCCGACCACTGCCCTGAACTTTGACATAGAACTAATTTTGCGGGATTCTGTAGCTACAGAAGGCGGCAAGTCGCCATAAATGAGAACTTTTAAAAGTTAAGTGTTTACCATCAGAGAGAAACAACAATGGTCAAGCTCGGTCTGAACAGCGCCATTTTAGTGTGCGCTTTATCTTTCCCCAACATCGCAATTGCCTGCTTGTTTGGTTGCGACAGCATAAACAGGGATAAGAGCACTGACCTAGCAAAATTAAGAGAACAGCTCGGTATCACCAACCTTACGGAGAGTGACGACGACGTAGAACATTATTGCCTGAAAACTAAGAAGAATACTGGCCTGACCGTCGTGCGTTTGGAGAACATCGACAAAAGAAACGAAAAAGCTATCGTTGTCTCGATTACAGCTTACGGACCGCCTGACATCGGAGAATCAGAGCTCAATCAAGCAGCTGTACTACCGTTGCTGCGCACCAGAACAATGAACACGTTGAATTTTGGAATATCGGGCATCGTGAAGAAAGTCTCAGGCGACAAAAGATGCAAAGCCTCCTCTCTGGATAAAGACAGCCGAGAGGCAACTTTTGCTGTAGCGTGTGATTATCAAGAAGACGCTGACCTCCCTATTAGTTTTGAGAGGCTTAAAAGTCTAAGCGAGCAAACCGTAAGCTACTCATCATGCAAGTAACTCAACTATGGCCATCACATTGCACTAAACGTATTAATCAGTTTTGATTGCAGAAATGGATCGTCGATGAGGTTTCTGTACAACTATAAAAACTGCACCGACGATGAGAACCCCCTGTCCACAAAATGCTTAATCAACGAGTGCTCATCCGAGACTAAAGGTTATTTAGTTGGTAACGTAAAGTCTTTGAGCCTGAGCTGCCAGAGCGCTACATCCGCGTCCTGATCAAACTTTCGACCCACACCGCGCAAAACGCCAACGGGTTCAAACCCCAAGCGCCGATGTAGGGCTTCCGATTTATCGTTTGGCACTGTAATCACCCCGATCGCTTGGCTAAAACCACCGTCGCGAGCACTGACTAAAACCGCTCCGTATAGTTCTGTGGCCAGTCCACGCCCTGTTGCCTGTGAAGCCATATAAACACTCGCTTCAACCGTGCCGTTATAGGCTGCACGTGATCGAAATTGACCATAATAGGCGTAACCCAACAGTTCTCCTTCTTGCTCCGCGACAAGCCAATCAAAGTGATTCAGTTTTTCTTCGATTCGCCCAGCCATTTGCTCAGCAGATACGGGGTCTGTTTCGAACGAGACGTTCGTCTCGAGCACAAACCTGTTGTATAACAAGGAGATCGCCGCGGCGTCCTCGACATGCGCTTGTCTAATCTTCATCCGATCGCCTCAATGCAGCTGTAAATCCATTGGCCATAGGTTCATTTGCGGTATTATGCGGACTTATGCCAGCCACATGGCGGCTTTGCTCAATCACCTTTTCCTATTTTAACCATAAACTCATGGCTGGCTTGATTCCACGCGCTTTTATAGACGACTTACTTGCTCGCCTCGACATTGTTGAGGTGGTAAATGCGCGCGTGCCTTTAAAAAAGAAAGGCTCGAATCACGGCGCTTGCTGTCCTTTTCATAACGAAAAAACGCCCTCTTTCAGTGTTAGTCAGCCCAAGCAGTTTTACTACTGCTTTGGTTGCGGTGCCAGCGGTACCGCCATCAGTTTTGTGATGGAATACGACCGACTCGGTTTTGTCGAAGCCATTGAGATGTTAGCGGGAGAACTGGGGATTGATGTCCCTCGTGAAGGGGGAGACGACCGACCACGAGAAGACCACAGCGGTCTCTACGAGGTGCTAGAACGCTGTGAGAATTACTACCAAGCCCAATTGAGAGAAAACCCCGATGCGGTTGAGTACCTAAAGCAGCGTGGTTTAGACGGTGAAACAGCCAAGTCTTTTGCATTAGGCTATGCACCTGGAGGTTGGGATACCTTGACCTCACAGGGCATGCAGCAAAAGCCATTGGATACAGCCGGTATGTTGGCTCACGGCGACAATGGCCGCCGATATGATCGATTCAGAGAGCGCGTCATGTTTCCAATTCGTGACCGGCGTGGGCGCACTATTGCTTTCGGCGGGCGCATCATGGGCGACGGCGAGCCCAAATACCTCAATTCACCTGAGACGCCTTTGTTTCATAAGGGCAATTCCCTCTATGGCATCTACGAGCTACATCAGGCCCTGCGCAACCCTGAGAAAATCATTATCGTCGAGGGGTATATGGACGTGGTCAGTTTGGCACAATACGGTGTGCGAAATGTTGTAGCCACGCTCGGCACAGCAACAACTACCGCCCATATTGATCTGCTGTATCGCACGGCAAAAGACCTCGTTTTTTGTTTCGATGGAGACCGTGCGGGTCGAGCTGCCGCTTGGCGCGCACTAGAAAATGCTCTGCCGGCAATGCGCGATGGCTGTGAAGCCCGATTTTTGCTTTTGGCGGACGGAGACGACCCCGACAGTTATGTGCGTGACAACGGCCAAGCCGCCTTTGAGACAATGGTTGCTGCTGCAACCCCTCTTAGCCAGTTTCTCTTCGATCATTTAACCCAAGATCGCGACCTAGAAAATATCGGCGATCGCGCCAAGGTCGCAGACGAAGCACGCCCACTGATCAACAAAATACCTGCAGGTATCTATCGCGATTTAATGAGCCAGAAGCTCACGGAATTGGTGGGCACAAGGGTCAAACTTGAGCCACCACCCCCACCGCTGCAGGCGCAGCGCCCACTGAAGACAAAGAACAGCGAAAAGCGCATGAGCTCGATGCGTGCGGCGCTGGCAATGATGCTGCAGTATCCAGCGCTACTTGCCAAGCATGACCCTGAGAACATTGAATGTCCTTCGACAGACCCAAAATCTGCTGCGGTGTTTTACAAGCTTGTAGCACTGGTTTCTGCAAACCCCAACACTAGTACTGCCTCACTGCTGGAACAATTTAGGGGTGAACCCTATGCCGATGCAATGGCTTCTCTCGCTGCCTACCGATTACCCAATGGCGATGAAATCGAAGAGGCAACCGCTGAGGAAATGCTTAACGACAGCTTGGTTCGGCTCAGGCGTGAGTCCGCAGCGACAGCGGCGGAACAACTGCTGTACGGGCGCACACTCAGCGAGCTGTCTGAGACCGATAAAAAGCACTACATCCAATTATTGATGCGCAGCAAAAGTTAGAGCCATGACCACAAGAATATTCACTGATCAAAAACTAGCACTCAACACATCCGTGGAACTCTCGGCAGCTGCCAGCACGCACCTACTAAAGGTTCTTCGCCACACGGTTGACGACTCAGTGTTATTGTTCAACGGAGACGGCCACGATTATTTGTCTATCATCTGCAAAGCGGCCAAGCGAGCTACTTTAACGATTGAAAAACAATTGTTAGGACAGCCCAAATCTCCTCTTAAAATCACACTAGTACAAGGCATTTCGCGTGGAGATCGTATGGACTTCAGCGTACAAAAAGCGGTTGAGCTTGGGGTGCATATCATCCAACCGGTATTCACAGAAAAAACGAAAGTTAGACTCGATGCTGACCGGCTTCTGAAAAAAACAAAACACTGGGAAGCCATCGCCGTTAGCGCATGCGAACAATGCGGCCGTAGTGAGCTACCTGAAATACGGCCTGCGGTAAACTTAACAAAGCTACTAGAAAAAGCCGTACAGCAACCATCGCTTGTTCTTACTATTGGTGATCACCCGCATTTGGCGCAGGCAGTTTCTCCGCCTTCATCTCAGGTAGTGATACTCATCGGGCCTGAGTCTGGTCTGAGTGACATCGAAGTCACACAAGCTTTAGCGGCGGGATGGCAACCCTGTCAAATTGGCCCGAGGGTTTTACGAACAGAAACCGCGACCATCGCTGCACTCGCCATTTTACAGCACCATGGCGGGGACTTAAAAACCCCTCCGTCAAACTTGTCACCCTAAAGAAACGATTCCAAAGGTCTGCCGTTATAGATAAATAGCCATTTATCTGCCGAGCCTAAGCAAAAATTGGCGAGGCCCCGCTTTGCAATGGAATATCAATTCAAAGCCTTTGGTCACATCGATAGGCGAGGATTTTGACAACTATCTCCCGCCGACGGAAATGTTCAAAGCAATGGGCCCAACTTCTGACCGCACAAAGACACAGAAACCTGTTCGCCGCAAGAAGAAAGGTATGCAAAACGATGCATAACACAGCTTAAAGCGTGCACGTACCTACACTGGAATAATTCTATTTCTCCTGTGATTAAGCGCGGTTTGGCTGGCCGTCAATGCAGAGTCTTACCTCGTTACGTTTTTTAGTGACCTCCAAAAGCTCAGACCACGCTCTGTATGAGAAATCTCGTGCCGTCGTGGTGTTCGATCACCACACAATTGATAACCCAATACGCACAGTTGGTGGTTCCGCGAGCCGTATAAGCTGTTTTTTTATAAGCTTATAGCGGAAGTCTCTTTCACTCACGGTATGCATTGACGATATGGTCTATGCCATTCAAATAACAGCAGTCGCCGCACCATGGATTCCTTGATTTCAGAGCAAGTCACGCACGTTCACCATTGGAACGATTCTCTTTTCAGTTTTAGAGTCAGTCGTCAACAGGGCTTGCGCTTTGAAAATGGCCACTTTGTGATGCTCGGCCTAGAAGTGGAAGGCAAGCCGCTTATGCGTGCTTACTCAATAGCCAGTGCCAACTACGCCGATGAGTTAGAGTTTTTCAGCATAAAGGTGCCAGATGGTGCGCTGACATCACGTTTGCAGCATATACGCAAAGGCGACAAAATTTTGCTGCGAACGAAGCCCACAGGCACGTTGATCGCAGGGAACCTGCTCCCCGGAAAGCGCCTGTACTTACTCAGCACAGGAACAGGTCTCGCTCCGTTTATAAGCATTATCCAAGACCCAGCTGTCTATGAACAATTTGAGCAAGTGATTTTGGTACACGGTGTACGCACCGTTTCCGAACTCGCCTATCAGGACTTCATCCAACGCGAGCTACCAGAGAATGAGTTTTTTGGGGACGTTGTCCGTGAAAAGCTGCACTACTACCCAACCGTTACGCGCGAACCCTACCGAAACACAGGCAGAATCACTCAGCTGCTAGAGAGTGGCAAAATATTTTCAGATCTGGGATTACCCGCGCCTAATGTAGACGAAGATCGGTTTATGCTCTGCGGAAGCCCAGCTATGTTGAAAGACATCAGTAACTCACTAGACAATCTGGGCTACAACAACGCTACACGAAGTGTGCAGGGTCACTACGTTGTAGAAAGAGCCTTCGTAGAACAAGGCTAATTCGTGCGATGGCGCTCAGAGCGAAATAGCTGCTGACGCCACCCGTACTGCCCCGGGTTAATATCGATCATCGTTTCTAAGCTGCTCATGAGTTGAGCGACATCGGAAGGTTCATCATCGGTTGGAAAGTCTTGCAACGCCGGCAAGATTTTCACTTCATAACAGTGTTCTTCTCGGTTGTACCAACTGTACACCGGTACTGCGGCAGCTGACGTAATTGCTGCAAGTTTGGCTGGAGCTTTTATTGCGCACTTCTCTGTCGCGTAGAAAGCCGTCCAATGGCCCTCTCTTTCACCCATATCTTCGTCAATCATCATGTACAGCATCCAACCGTCCCGCATATCTCGCACTAGCTGTCGCATCGAGTCTCCACGTTGCAGCAGATAGCCTCCATTACGCGCTCGAAGCCGATAAAAAAACCAATCGACAACAGCTGATCCAAAAGACTGGTAATAGCCCAACAGCGGAAAGGATTTTTTCAAAATATGTGCAGCGTGTTCCATTCCCATAGAGTGGCAAACCAGCAAGCACACAGGCCGGGATTCAGCAAAAGGCGTTTCCAAATGCTCTAGCCCGCTGAAACGAACCCGCTTTTGCAACTGCTTCTCAGATGACAACCAGAGCGACGGCAAGTCCATAATAATGCAAGCTTGAGTCTGACAGTATTCTAAAACTATTGCGTCAATTTCTTGATCGCTCATCTGTGGAAAACAACGCCGTAAATTTGCAGGCACTCGACGCGGCCAGCGCCCTTTGGCCAACTGTTTGCCAATTCTCGCGGCTAACTTGTCCCGCCACGTGTGAGGCAACAACAGCCATTGTGAACTTAGAAGCCCTAAACCCAACCAGTGAGGCCAGCAAGTAACAGCTAAAAGAGGCCAACCAAATTTAGGGGACTCAGAGCCACGGTGAGGTCGTTCGCTAAAGTTTCTTTTGGTAAAAAGCTGATCCATATTTAATCTAAGGCTACCTGGCGGGCGACTAAACGGCTAATGCCTGTCCCACCGTCTGCATCAGCAATATCCCATAACTCCTCATAAAAAAGTACCTGGAGTTCAGAAAAGCTCTGCAGCAACTCGGATCTGTCCAACAAAAAATGGGGATTACTTGGTCCTTCACCCATCGGCACTGTCGCATTGAACGTTTCATAAAACAGCAAACCACCCGGTTTCAGTGCGTTGCAAATTGCCGAGAATCTGTTTCGATCAAGATAATAACTGCAAGCGATAGTGTCAAAGCTAGATGTCTCCAATGGGTGCGATTGGAGGTCTAAAACGCGCGTGTCAATGTCTAAGCCGTTCGCTTTCGCTTCGTCATCTAGCTGCTGTAACCCAACGGAAGAGATGTCCCACGCGTGTGTGTTCAACCCCCCATGAGCGAATAGGAGAGCATTGCCTCCACGACCGCAAGCGAAATCTAAGGCAACACCTTGCCTTGGCAACCAATGTTTGTAGCGCTGCAAAACGACAGCAGCACGAGCGGGCACCTCTTGGGAGCGATTTGCATAGATACTATCCCACTTACTCTGGCTTTTTAGATCCATGCTATCTACGCCAAAAGGCAGGTGTAAATAAAACCAACAGCGTAAATATTTCCAAGCGCCCCATCAGCATAGCCATGCACAGAACCAACAGCGCAGGGTCGTCGACAGAAGCATAGTTGGCTGCAACGTCACCCAGACCAGGGCCCAAATTATTCATGCAAGCGACAAGCGAAGAAAAGGCGGTTATTTGGTCCATGCCCATCGTCATCAATACAATCAAGAAGAATACAAATATTGCTACATAGGCCGAGAAAAAACCCCAAACAACCTCTAGCTGCCGATCGGAAACACGCTTATTTCCCAACTTAACGACAACAAGTGCGTGCGGATGCACCATTCGCGTTAATTCGCGCATGCCTTGGCGCATGAGCATCATCACTCGCACTACCTTCAAACCACCGCCTGTTGAGCCAGCACAACCGCCGACAAAACTCACACACAATAGAATAAAAGGTAGCGAGCCCGCCCAGGTATAGTATTCCGCCGTAGAGAATCCCGTTGTGGTTGCCATAGAAACGGTGTGAAATAGCCCTTGCATCACAGCATCACCTGCCCCGAGTTCAGAGGTAATCAGAAGGCCTAGCACCACAACCACTGAAACAGCTAATAAGAATGCTGCGTAGTTTTTAAACTCAGAGTCTTTGCCGTAGACATTGGCTGACCGATTGCGTAATGCAAGAAAATGCAGCCCAAAGTTTATGCCCGATAAAAACATAAACACTATCGCAACAGCTTCCACCATTCGACTATCGAAAAAACCAATGCTGTCGTCATGTGTAGAAAATCCACCAATCGCCACCGTTGAAAAGGCATGGCCAATAGCGTCAAAAACATCCATGCCCGCTACATAATATGCAACCGCACAGGAAGTCGTCAGCGTCAAGTAGATCATCCACAGCGCTTTTGCAGTGCTGGCAATCCGCGGGGTCAGTTTACTGTCTTTTTGCGCGCCAGAGGTCTCAGCTCTAAAGAGCTGCATGCCACCGATACCCAGCGCGGGTAAAATGGCGATCGCTAAAACAACTATTCCCATACCACCAAGCCACTGAAGCTCTTGGCGATAAAACAAAATGGACTTAGGTAAATAGTCCAACCCTACAATAACCGTGGCACCCGTTGTGGTGAGTGCAGACATGGATTCAAAAATAGCCTGGAACACGGTTAGATTGGGAAGTTCGGACACCATCAGCGGAACTGCCCCAGCCAAACTGAGCACCGTCCAAAACAGCACGACAATCAGATACCCATCGCGCAGTTTTAGTTGTGCGTGTTGGTTTTCAACACTCCAAACCAATGCGCCGCCGGCAGCCAACAGAATAAAGAAAGACATTAAAAAAGTTTGAGTTCCGCCATCTTGGTAGATGTACCCAACCACTGCAGGCGGTAACATGGTCGTGCTAAAAATGCACAAGAGCAGACCCAATATGCGCTGTACAACTTTAGGCTGCACGCAACACCTCGACGCGAAAAAAAACTGAGTTCAGGGTTGTCATATAAATGCTGCCGACACCTGACACAATTTTTCTACCTCAGGAATCCGCTTTTTATCCGTCAGAAAGAAAATCAAATGATCCTCAGGCTCTATCACTACATCTCGATGCCCCATCAAGACGGAACTACCTCGAACAACCGCTCCAATGTTGGTGTGGTGGGGAAGTTTAATTTCTTCGATTCTTCGCCCAACCAGCTTGGATGTTTGCTTGTCACCCTTGGCCACAGCCTCAATGACCTCTGCCCCCCCTCGACGTAGCGAATGTACGGCCGCAACAGAACCACGTCTTATGTGCGTCAACAGCTCTCCAATAGTGACCTGATGCGGTGAAATAGCAATATCAATCATATTGCTGGGTATCAAGTCGGCGTACGCGGTTCGATTGACCAGCGACATGACCGTGCCAGCACCCAGCCGTTTGGCCATGATTGCCGAGAGAATATTCGCCTCGTCATCGTTGGTCAGCGCACAGAAAACATCCATTTCACCGATGTTCTCTTCCAGTAATAGCTCATGATCCGCAGCATCGCCTTCTAACACCATGGCCCGACGCAATTGCGTCGAAAGTTCCACGCAGCGATCGTGATTTCGTTCGATCAGCTTGACGTTGTAGTGCTGTTTCTCAAGACGCTTGGCCAAGTCAAAGCCAATGTTGCCGCCGCCTGCGATCATAATGTGTTTATTTGATTCACGCGCAGCTCGCATTTCACTCATAACGACAGAGGCATCTGTTCGTGTGGCGAGAAAAAAAACATCGTCGTCGGCTTCAATCCGTGTGTCACCGCTGGGAATAATCGCGTGCTCGTCGCGGTAGATCGCTGCTACGCGACAATCGACATCGGGTAAATGATCACGCAAGGTTCGAAGTGAGTGACCCACAAGCGCACCTTTGGCCTCGGCGGTTACACCGATTAAACGCAAGCGACCACCAGCAAAATCGACAACTTGAAGAGCACCGGGCAATTCAATCAAGCGATGCATATGGCGGGTCACCAATTGTTCAGGGCTGATCAAATAGTCAACAGGTATATGTTCGTTATCAAATAGCTCGGTGACTTCTTGATAGGCGTTGCTTCTCACTCGAGCAATTTTGGTGGGGGTGCCAAAGATGGTGTACGCCACCTGACAGGCGAGCATGTTGACTTCATCGCTGCTGGTGGTCGCAATCAGCATATCTGCATCATCAGCACCCGCCTCTCGCAAAACAGCCGGGTGCGAGGCCACACCAACCACAGCTCGTAAATCTAGGCGCGCCTGCATTTCTGACAGCACACTTGCGTTGGTGTCGATAACGGTAACTTCGTTACCTTCATCCGCTAGATTTTTCGCAACGGCGGTGCCCACTTGCCCAGCACCCAAAATTATAATTTTCACTTATGCATCGACCCAGTCACTCGCGTTCACGTCGCGTGTCTATTCCTAGACTCCGCATTTTACGGTAAAGATGGGTGCGTTCCATCCCAATTCTCGAGGCGAGATCACCCATTCGACCGCCAACTTCTGCCAGCTGACGTGCCAGGTAAGTGCGTTCAAATTCAGCGCGTGCTTCGCGGAGAGGCAAATGCAAAGGCAAACGCATCAAATCATCTTGTAGATTACTGCTTTCCCCAGCAGGCATAACGAGCGCCGCGTCAATCTCATCGGTAGAGACTTCGCTGCCTTCACCTAATATGAGCAATCGCTTGACCAAACTTCTCAATTCCAACACATTGCCACGCCAATCATGGTTCCGCAGCTTGTTTTGAGTCGCGACATTAAAGTGTCGGTAGGACAAACCCTCTTTCTCTGCCTCTACGCTAGAAATCGACTCGACCAGAGCGGGAATGTCCTCCCGATGCTCATTCAACCCTAAGGTTTGAATCGGCACAACATTTAGTCGGTAGTAGAGATCCTCCAATAACCGCCCACTGCTAACCGCTAAGAGCGGGTCCTCGTTACTGCTGGCAATAATGCGAAGCGATAGAGAGCGTTGCTGAGTACTGCCTAAGGCCTGAAACTCAGCTCGCTCTAAAGCCGTGTTAAGAAGGCGCTGCGCCACCATAGGTAGATCGATAAAGTCTTGCAAAAACAAGGTGCCGCCATTGGCTTGTTCCAGCAATCCACTGTGTCTTTGACCGTCGTACTCACTGCCCAACAATTCGGCAGCGGCTGTACGATCGTCTAACATGTCACCACTCAAAACGACAAAAGGCGCGTCTGCGTCTGCGCTCAGATGTATATGCTGCGCCAGCTCGTGTTTGAGTGATCCAGACGGGCCGATCAACATCACTGCCGCATCGGTGTTAGCCAGTCGCTCAACTTGTTCACGTAGTGCTCGCATATAAGTGCTTTGCCCTACAAGTTCCAGCGGTTGCAACCTTTCAGTAGGTTTGAGCTCAGGGTTATTAGCGGGTTGGTCCCAATTGCGTAATGAGCGATCAACCGTCATCAAGAGTTTTTGCAGCGAAAGCGGCTTTTCAATAAAGTCAACGGCACCCATACGGGTTGCCTCAACAGCCGTCTCGACGGTCCCATGCCCAGACATCATCACCACGGGAAATTCCAACTCACCAGAGTCTCGCCACCCTTTGAGAACAGTAATACCGTCTTCATCTGGCATCCAGATATCTAGGAGCACTAGGTCGGGCTTTAACTTTTCACGACTCTCGCGTGCGCTGGCCGCATTTTCTGCGACACTGACGTCATAACCTTCGTCGGCTAGAATCTCTTGTACCGTAAATCTAATATCGGGCTCATCGTCCACGACTAAAATAGTCTTGGCAGCCATGTTGCTCTCCCGGCGATAGTCAAACTCAATCAAGTGAGCTATCAACTCGCCATGTGCTGTAAATAAAGGGTGACACAAGCCCCGCCGTCTGCAGGGTTGCTCAATTCAATCTCCCCCTCGTGTTCTTCAACCACCTGCTTGACAATTGCCAAGCCAAGCCCGGTTCCGCGACTTTTAGAAGTCACATAGGGTTCAAAAACCCGATCGAGCGTATCCACTGGGAAACCTGGTCCGTAGTCTCTTACTTGCAATTTAAGACACGACTCATTGTCGATAACAGAAAGCTGCAACGACACATCAATATTTGCTTCTTCTTCGTTTTCTTTCGCCTCTAGTGCATTTTTAAGCAAGTTGTGAAGCAATTGCCTAAAACGACCAGAGTCGGCTCGCACGAGGGGTAAGTTATCAGCGAGATTCAAACCAATTCTGCCGCCAGATGGCAGGCCGCGATAAAGCTCAACCACATCGGCTACTAGGTCTGACAGATCTATCTCTGCAAATGCCAAGTCGGGTGTATTAGCGTATTCAGCAAAGGCATTGACCATGCTCTTCATGCTTTCAACTTGCTGCACGATGGTTCGAGTAGCGCGATCCATCAACTCACCATCTTCGCCCAGTTTATCCATGTAGCGGTGTCTTATACGCTCAGCGGATAACTGAATTGGCGTCAACGGGTTTTTAATCTCATGGGCCAGACGTCGAGCCACCTCACTCCACGCTGCATCTCGTTGAGCACGGATGATGGGCGATATATCATCAAAGACCAACACGTGCCCCGTACCAACTTCGCCAAGTCGCGATCCTCGGCAGACAAAAGTACGACGACCACGCGCACCGTTGAGATGCAGCTCCTCTTGCCAAACACTAGCGTCTGCATCAAGGTGCGGCGCAACCGCTTCGGCGAGTGCCGCATAGGCACCCGTTTTGTCTCGTGCGTCTTCTAAGCTGATACCGATGACATCGACTCTATCCACCCCGAGCATGTCAATGGCGGCACTGTTGATAGTGCGCGGTCGGCCACTTTGATCAAGCGTCATGACACCCGTAGAGATACTGCCGACAACCGCTTGCAGATAAGCGCGTTGTTGTTCAACTTCGCCCTGACTGATCGATGCTCGATCTCGAGCACTCTGCAGCTGACGGACCATCTGATTAAATGAATTGAGTAGGTAGCCAAATTCATCCTTGCCACCGGGAGGTAATCGCTGACTCAAGTCACCTTCCGCAACAGCACGGGTGCCAGCTGCCAGGGTTTGAACGGGCCGCATGAGCAAACGCGCTAGCCTAAATGCAATCCAAACGGCAGCCAGCGCCGAAAGCGCTAATACCAGTGAAAGTGTAAAAACAAAACTGGTCTTCAGCGGTTCACGCATGAACGTCAATTGCTGATAATGCTGAAAGGTGTCCTGAACGTCCTGACCCAACTCTTGGCGTCGAGCATCCATCGGGTAAATCACTTCGAGAATTTGGCCGTTGCGCTCAACGACGCCATCGTTAAATGCAAGCCCTACCTGGACATCTAAATTCCCGTCCTGCCGTTCTATCACCGACACCCAAGACTGTCCGTCCAACACACGCTCAGAGAGCTCTTGATCCACTCGCATATTAGGCAGATAGAGATTTAAACTCGCCGAGGCAATGACGAGTCCTTGTCGGTCACGCAAAATAATTTCACGTGCTCCATAGGCGCTGAGTACGTCGCTCATGGCAGGCACTAAAGACGCGTCCTCTAGGGTGCGGAGCGTCAGGCGAATCTTTTCACTGCTGCGCATAAATTCACGTTGTTCTTCGGCCAGTGAAGCGCGACTGATGTCCAATGCATTATCAAGAGATTGTTCGATTTGAACGTTAAACCAGCTATCGATACCCGAGCGTAAAAAACGTACAGAGAACGTGTAGACAATGATGGCGGGCAACAACGACATCAAAACCAGCATCAAAACCAATCGCAGGGTCAATCGCGAGCCAGCAAGGCCCTGCCGCAGCTCACGCACCAGTCGCACAGCATTCATGGCAACCAGCACAAAAATGATCACTGACATCAGGCCATTGATCACTAGCAGCAAATCGTTCGCGCGGCCAAATCGTTCAAGGCTTTCGGCGCTGTTGCCCAGAAAATAGAGCGACGACAGCAGAGAAACGAACACCACGAGCATCAGCACCACCCCAAGTGCGCCGCTACTGGTCTTGTTGTCCATCACCGAATACGCCATTCTTGCTCGCCCCCTTGCAGTTTCCACGCACGGGAGAAATACGCCTGCGTACGCAACGGGGACGGCAGCGCATCGATATCGAGACTGAGTTCCATGCGGCCATAATGGCGCTTGCCGCCTTTGAGTTCAGAGACTGGCAACAACATTAGGTCGCGCAAACTCGCCATGGAGTGCAACGCATCTTTAAGGTTTCGAAAAGATACGCGATCGCCAGTCTGCAACCGTTCAAGACGATAGCTGCGAGTGAGTTCTTGATAACTCAAACGATGGGAGATCTGGTAGCGCCGCAGGGTTTGATCAGGCCAGAAATTCACCTGACGCGAAACCTCGATATCCGTGTCAAACTCAAGCGCTACACCACTTTCGAGCGCCGAGCGAGCTAGCCCAGACAACTGCAAAGAAACATCGGTACTGAGGTAGACGCGCTGATCGACAACATAAGAGACAAGCGAGTTGTAACTGACGACACCATCTTCAGCACGCAACGGCGCTGCAGCCATCCACACGATAAGCCACAGCAAAAAGCCGCGCATTGTAAGCATCGACCTTCTTTGTCGACGATCAGCTCTCACCCAGCCGTCCTTGTTTTGATAACCGTACGGTTCATGCTTGGCATCTTAACCCGCATAGCTCGCTGAATCGATAACGATACTAATCCCAGTGAATTCGAGCCAATGCTAGGCCCGCTCCAGTAGTGCGTAGAAAAATCCATCGGCCCCGCCCTCTCCTGGCAAAACTTGCCAACCAAAGGATTGCTGGCAACCAATAGGAAGAGAGAAATCAACCAAACGCGCATTTTGGGTTCTACCCAAAAACGCCTCCATTTGCCGGTCATTTTCTTCTCGCAAAATAGAGCAAGTGGCGTATAAAAAACGCCCTTTTGGTGCCAGCAAAGGCCAAAGCGAATCTAACAATTCAATTTGTGTCGCGACAAGCTGAGCTACGTCATCCTTTCGACGCAAGAGTTTGATATCGGGGTGGCGCCTGATGACACCGGTGCCTGTGCATGGCGCGTCCAATAAAATGCGGTCAAATACAGATCTATCCCACCAGCTTTCGACGTTGGCTGCGTCTGCACAGAGCTGCACCGCTTGCAGGTCAAGGCGTTGCAAGTTTTCTTCTACTCTTGGCAGACGTCTAGCGCTGGCGTCGAGTGCGAGCAGATTTAAGTCTCCATCAGCCCACTCGAGCAAATGGGCCGTCTTACCTCCAGGTGCGGCGCAGGCATCTAACACTCTCTGGCCCGGTTGGGGGTCGAGCAGAAAGGCTGCAAACTGCGCGGCGGAATCTTGTACAGAAACAGCACCCTGATCAAAATTGGGCAGCAAATCTACCGGTTTTGGATCACCCAGTACTACATCCCATTCGCCCACACCCTCTTGCGCTGAAATATCTGCAGCAACCAATTGTGAGAGGTATTCCTGTCGACTTCCTTTGGTGCGATTAACACGTAAGGTCATCGGTCCACGACCGTTATTAGCGTCGAGAATAGGACTTCGTTTCGCGCCCCAATCGTTGCGCAACATCGTCAACAACCAAGGCGGATGGCTAAATTGCGCCGCTGGTTGCTTATCGATTTTGGTCAAAATTTGCGCTCTTTCACGCAGAAATCGGCGTAGCACAGCGTTTATCAACCCACGCGCGTGGCCCAGATCCAACGCCTTGCTCAAATCGACGTAGCTATCGACCGCCGCATGGCTAGGCGTCTGCATGTTCTCGATTTCAACAAGCGCACAGACCACCACCGAGGCGAGCACTTCATCTCTTGGCTTTAGCTTTTTGCTCAACAACAATTGAAGCGCCGCGTGCCAACGCAAATGCCACCGACAAGCTTCATACGTGATCGCACGACAACGCGCTCGCTGAGGAACGGATAGATCTGCAGCGGTGTCCGCGAGCGCATCATCGACAGACCGGCCATTCAGCACTTCCGCATGCGCTTGAACAGCTGCCAAACGCGCGCGATCTATACTCAAAGTGGCGCCTCGAGAAATTTGTCCGCCAATGAGCGACCATTGATAAAGTCTTTGACTGCCATAGGTCGCTTACCTGACGGCTGTAACTGCAACAAACGCAGCACGCCATCTCCAGTCTGCACATCAACACCATCGCTGGACTCTGCAAGAACAGTCCCTGGGGCGACACTGACTGAAGCAGGACCGTCAACGGGTACAGCCATCCACACCCTCAGTGTCTCGCCTTCGACTCGTGTTTGTGCGATAGGCACCGGGTTAAAAGCTCGAATCTGGTAACTGATCGCTTCGGCGGAGCGCGTCCAATCGATCCAAGCATCTTCTTTTTTTAATTTACGTGCATAGCAAGCACCAACGTCATCCTGCGCCTGTGGGGATGTCGATCCTTCAAAAATAGTCGGCAGTGCGTCCACCAATGCTTGCGCACCGGTGGCAGCAAGCTGGTCATGTAGCACTTCACCGGTCGTGTTTTTATCAATGGCTTGGCTAACTCGATGCCACACAGGCCCCGTGTCTAAACCTTTATCCATTTGCATAATACACACGCCGGACTCCGTGTCACCGGCTTCGATAGCTCTTTGAATTGGTGCGGCTCCACGCCATCGCGGTAACAATGAAGCATGCACATTGACACAGCCATAACGCGGGATATCCAAAACGGCTTGTGGCAATAACAACCCGTAGGCAACCACCACCATTAAGTCAGGCTGCCAGCTCCGCAGTTCGGCCAACGCGTGTTCGTCGCGAAAAGATTCCGGCTGACAGACGGGAACGTTCGCTGCCAATGCCGCATTTTTAACGGGGCTGGGTTGGGGTTGCCTCCCTCGACCAGCACGCCGATCAGGCTGGGTGTAGACAGCGACAACTTCATGTTCAGTCCCCAACAGCGCCCGTAGTGAACTGACCGAAAAATCGGGGGTACCTGCAAAAACGATTTTTGCCACGCAATCCGACCCCTACGACTCTTGATCGCGAATAAGTTTTGTCATTTTTTTACGGATACGGTCCCTTTTCAATGGACTGAGGTAATCCACGAACATCTTGCCTAGTAAGTGATCCACCTCATGTTGTATGCACACGGCCAATAAACCATCTGCATCCAAGCGGTATTTTTTGCCATTTCGATCCAGCGCCTCGACCGTGACAGTCTCCGAACGCTTTATCGTTTCGTACACCGTCGGGATAGACAGGCAACCTTCTTGCATCTCTTCTTCACCCGCTTCCTGAAGAATCTTCGGGTTGATGAAGACTTGCGGCTCGTTCTTTGCCTCAGAAAGATCCATGACCACCACTTGTTGGTGAACATTTATCTGTGTTGCGGCCAGTCCGATGCCAGGGGCGTCGTACATAGTCTCGAACATGTCGTCGATGAGCTGTTGTAAACCGTCGTCGAACTGCTCAACAGGAGCAGCCACGGTGCGTAGTCGTTTATCGGGAAAGATAAGAATATCCAGTAGAGCCATGTACCTACCGTTAAAGTTTTAAGTAATTTGAACGCTTCAACACACGAGCGAGCAGCACGTTTGACGAAGCTAAGACAGTAAAAAAACCATTGTATCGCGTGCTCTTAGCTTCGCGTTAATTGATAACCAAGATTGGAACTCAGCCATGGGCAATACTCAGCAGCTAAACCTGCGTAACAAGCAGCGGTCAATCCGCTTTTCTCGAGGCTTTCGGCCTGCCACAGTGGCCTTGATGGTCGCCATTGGTGTGAGCGGTTGCGCTGGCAGCGGTAAGCAGATCAAGGCTTATCAACCACCGCAAGCCCAGCCAGTTGCAGCCTCTGCCGCTGCCCCTGCTTCCAATGCTGAAGTGGTCATCACCACAGAGCTCAATGAGAGCTCGGCTATCCAAGTGCGAGCCGACAGCCCACGAGAGTACGAAGTGGTCAAAGGTGACACGTTGTGGGACATCTCCGGCAAGTTTTTGCATGACCCCTATCAGTGGCCGAGCATCTGGAAGCAAAATCCACAAATTGCGAACCCCCATTTGATTTACCCAGGGGATTTAATCCGGCTCAGTGTTGTTGATGGACGTGCTGTAATCGATGTCCTTCGACCCAACGGTGAGGGCGGATATAGCTCTGTAGGCGGAGGCGAAGTTGGCGCAGCTCCGCGCATGCGTAACGGCCGTGAAGTCATGAGCCCAATGGTACGTGAAGAAGATCTCGTTCGTTCGGTCTCGAACGAAGCGGCAGAAGCCATTCGCAATTTTGCCAAATCACCGCACGTCATGGTCAATGACGAATTGCAGGATGCCGCTTATGTACTGGGCACCATTGGAGAGCGTCTAGCTGCGGCAAACGGCGACGAAATTTACGCACGTGGCTTCCCGGCGCAAATGCAAGAAATCTATAGCGTCTTTCGCCCCAGTGAGCCTCTCATTGACCCAGACACCGGCGTCACGCTCGGCTACGAGGCCACGCGAGTCGCTGACGCTTTGGTAGTTCGCGCTGGGGATCCAGCGACTTTAGAGCTATTTAACAGCGCCATCGAGACACTCAAAGGTGATCGATTGGTGGCCAAAAGCAATGAAGAAATGGACAACCCTGTACCAGTAGCCGTCGACCCATCAGTCAACGCAAAGGTCATCTCGCTATACGACGCCATGGCCCGTGCGGGTTTACATCAGGTGGTCGTCCTGAACAAAGGGCGCAACGGTGGCATGGTTAACGGTTCAACGCTTGAGATTGCGTCGGCTCACACAGCAGTATTCGATGATCTGGCTAACGCCGGTGAGGGTGAATACGTTGAATTGCCAGAGCGTATCAAAGGCAACGCCATTGTTTTCCGTACTTTTGACAACGTCAGCTACGCCCTCATACTGGAAGCGACAGTTCCAGTTCAGGTCGGCGATACGATGCGCGGTTTCTAAAACGCATCAATTGGTCAAAACGAGCACGTTAATTTGTCGCTCAAAAATGCACGGGCGCTGTCTATGACAGCGCCCGTCGCTATACTGGCCTCATGAATTCAATTCAAGCAGCCCTCACCTTATTACGATCTCCTGGCATTGGTGCCCGATCCGCGCAAAAATTAATCGACAATTTTGGCGACGCAGCATCAGCTCTATCAGCCAGTGATTCGGCCCTGCAACGTGCTGGCCTCAAGTCCAGTCAGGTTTCTGCTCTTCGCGCTCTTAGTGAAGAAGACATTGCGCCCGATCTTGAATGGGCGGCCATAGACGGCAACCACCTTATCCCCCTGGACAGCTCGGACTACCCCAATAGCCTGCGTGATATCAATGACCCGCCACTGCTTCTGTATGTCACGGGTGACCCTGAGGTCCTTAAAACGCCTCAAATCGCACTGGTCGGTAGCCGAAACCCCAGTGCTGGTGGCACAGAAAACGCAGAACGATTTGCCGCTGAGCTCGCCGAACGTGGACTGTGTATTACCAGTGGCCTCGCCAGCGGTATTGACGCTGCGTCACACCGAGGTGCGCTGTCCGTCAATGGATTGAGCATAGCGGTGACTGGCACGGGGTTAGATCGGGTATACCCCGCCAGTAATCGCGAGCTCGCGCACAGTTTGGCGCAGCACGGAGCGTTGGTTTCCGAACTCCCAATAGGCACGCCACCCCAAGCGCATAATTTTCCACGCCGAAATCGCATCATCAGTGCTCTCAGCTGTGGCGTGCTCGTCATCGAAGCGACGGTGCGCAGCGGCTCACTGATCACCGCTCGGTTAGCCACGGAGCAAGGGCGCGAGGTGCTGGCGGTGCCCGGGTCTATTCACAATCCGATGGCACGAGGCTGCCATGCTTTGATCCGCCAAGGGGCAAAGCTTGTCGAGACTGCCGACGATGTGTTGGAAGAACTAGCCTCTCAGATCAACACAGATGCGTTGAAACACACCGAAAGTCAGACGGAAATTGCCGCTGAAAGCCCGGTTGGCAACGCGGAAAAAAACGACCCTGAATACGAGCAACTCATTGCTTGCTTGGGACACGATCCGGTGTCGATGGATACGCTTGTTGAACGTTCTGGGCTCTCGACAGCCGTGTTGTCCTCCATGCTTTTAATGCTGGAATTGACAGGCAGAGTCAGCAAAGCTAGTGGTGGTCGCTACGCATTAAATGTGTAGCTTTAGCATACAAGGGTAGACGGCAGCGCTGACCACTCGTATGCTTCTCAGCGATTTAGTTATCTTGTGCACGAGCCAAATCAGTGAGCACAAGATGTTATGCTCGGCCACTAAGGCCGCGACCAGACAACAATATTTACACTAATTATCAGCAACTTATTTGCGTATCAATGCAATTGCTAGGGCGACAAAATGCCTTTTGCGCAATTGACAAGGCTGCATCTGGCTGCTAAATCAGCGCTACTAAACGCAAAGAATACAACCGGAGCTCGCGAGCTTCACGAGAACAATTGGTACAACATGACTAAGAGCCTGGTAATCGTCGAGTCCCCCGCAAAGGGCAAAACCATCAAGAAATACCTCGGACCCGATTTCGAGGTCTTAGCTTCCTACGGCCACGTGCGTGATCTTGTGCCCAAGGAAGGCGCTGTCGATCCGGACAATGACTTTGCGATGAAGTACAGAACCATTGAGGACAAAGAGAAGCGCATAGAAGATATCGCGAAAGCGCTCAAAAAAGCTGACCACCTCTTACTCGCGACTGACCCGGATCGCGAGGGTGAAGCAATAAGTTGGCACTTGGTTGAAGAACTAAAAGAACGCAATCTGCTTGAAGGCATCAGCGCACCTAAAAGGGTAGTGTTCCACGAGATCACCAAAAGTGCCGTAAAAGATGCTGTCGACAATCCACGTGAGATTTCCTACGACATGGTCAACGCGCAGCAAGCTCGACGCGCGCTCGACTACCTCGTCGGCTTTAAACTATCTCCGTTGCTCTGGAAAAAAATCTCTCGCGGACTGTCTGCCGGGCGAGTACAAAGCCCTGCTCTGCGTTTGATCTGCGAACGAGAAAATGAAATATCGCGCTTTGAGCCGCGTGAATACTGGAGTATTGAAGCGCAAGTAGAGAAGGATAAGACCCCTTTTACAGCGCGACTTTACCAACTCGATAACGAACGCGTTCAGCAGTTCACCGTCACGGATGGTGAGCGTGCTGACCAGGTACACAAACAATTAAATGATGCAGCCGGTGGCAAGTTAACCGTCGCCAAAGTCGAGAAAAAACAGCGTAAACGTAATCCAACAGCACCGTTCACCACGTCTACGTTGCAACAAGAGGCTGTACGGAAACTTGGTTTTTCTGCCAGCCGCGCTATGCGCGTCGCCCAGCAACTGTATGAAGGAATCGACATTGGCGGTGAGACCACCGGTCTTATCACTTACATGCGTACTGACTCTGTCACCCTCTCGCAAGAGGCCGTCGCGCAAATTCGAGACTATATCGGCGAGCGCTATGGCCCCGAGAATGTGCCCGAGACGCAAAACCAGTACAAAACTAAAAGTAAAAACGCGCAGGAGGCCCACGAGGCCATCAGGCCCACGGATGTATCCCGAAGCCCAGAATCAATGAAGAGCTTTTTGCAGCCAGATCTGCTCAAGCTTTACACCATGATTTGGCGTCGTACTGTTGCCTCGCAGATGATCTTCGCCACACTCGATCAAGTATCTGTCGATCTGGCCTGCGGCGCTGGTAACAGCTTTCGCGCCAGTGGCTCAACCGTGCGCCACCCAGGTTTTATGGCGGTGTACATGGAAGATAAGGACGACAGCGAAGGCGAAAACAGCAAAGCCAAAAAAGAAGAAGAAGATGAAAAGCGCCTACCAGCGTTGACCGAAGGCGAAGTTATCGATCTTCACGAGATTGTCTTGGGCCAACACTTTACCGAGCCGCCACCGCGTTTCACGGAAGCAAGTTTGGTCAAAACGCTCGAAGAGCACGGCATCGGTCGCCCTTCTACTTATGCGGCGATCATCTCGACATTGCAAAACCGAAAGTACGTCGACATGGACCAGCGTCGCTTTACGCCTACCGACGGCGGTATGGTAGTCAATCGCTTTTTGTCCAATCACTTTACACGCTATGTTGACTACGACTTCACCGCCCGTTTAGAAGACGAGCTGGATGCGGTATCGCGGGGCGAAAAAGAGTGGGTTCCGCTCATGCGGGATTTCTGGACACCGTTCATCGCACAGATCCAGAACGCAGAAGAAAATGTCACCCGTGAAGAGGCCGTCCAGGCACGCGAGCTGGGCTCGGACCCCGAGTCGGGCAAACCAGTGTCTGTGCGTTATGGAGCCTATGGTCCCTACGTGCAAATCGGCACTAAGGAAGACGAAGAAAAGCCTAAATTTGCAGGACTGCAACCCGGCCAGAAGATGGACACAATCACCTATGAGCAGGCGATGGTGCTGTTTCAGTTACCGCGTCATTTTGGTGAGGGTAAAGAGAAGATATCCGTGGCAATTGGTCGGTTTGGACCCTATGTCAAGTTTCACTGCTCTGATGAAGACAAGCTCAAATATGCCTCCATCAAAGAGGACGACCCTTACACCGTCAGTGAAGAACGTGCGCGTGAACTGGTGGCCGAAAAGCAAGAAACGGATCGCAACAGGATCATCAAAAACTTTGAAGGCACTGATATTCAGCTTCTCAATGGTCGCTGGGGCCCTTACCTGAGTGACGGCATTAAAAACGCCAAGCTACCTAAAGAGCTCAAAGAAGACCTCGAAGCCTTGAAAGCCATGGATGTGGCGACTGCGGAAAAGTACATCGAAGAGGCACCTGAGAAGCGTGGTAGAGGCAAAAAAGTAGCCGCGAAAAAGGCCACTGCCAAAAAACCAGCCGCTAAGAAGAAGGCTACGTCTAAGAAAAAAGCCAGTAGCAAAAAGAAAAGTAGCGCCAAGAAAAAAGCCGCTGCTAAAAAGAAGGCCAGTGCAAAAAAAGAAGACTGATCTTGCACTAGTCGACACAGAAACCGCCGCACAGCTCATCGCTGACGGCGGTATTCTCGCCTACCCCACTGAAGGTGTCTTTGGCATAGGCTGCGACCCTAGCAACACCGATGCAATAGCAAAGCTCCTACAAGTCAAATCCCGCGATCCATCCAAAGGGTTGATACTGATCGCAGCCAGCATTGAGCAACTAGCCACGTGGATCGAACCGCTAACACCCGCTCAACGTCAGCGCATTGGCGATACATGGCCCGGTCCAGTCACCTGGATTCTACCCGCGAAAACCACGACCCCTGCTGCCCTCACTGGAGGCAGGGCAACGCTTGCAGCCCGTGTGACTGCACATCCCCCCGCGGTAGCGCTTTGCCTTGCCGCTAAAACCGCCATTGTCTCTACCAGTGCAAATCTCAGTGGTGAATCCCCTGCCCGTCATCCTGAGCAACTGCTCAGCCTTAATGGCTTAGATGCCTGTCTCAACGCAGAAATTGGCCATTTAGCTGGGCCGACACCCATATTCGATGTCTCTACTGGTATTCAACTGCGCGCATAGAGTTTTAGCTCTCTTTTATTTTGCCGATAACTGTCAAAGCAGATTTTCCATTTGTTTAAAAACAAATGTCAGTCTAAGCAGCACCGAGTTTAATTCCAGATAACTCACGATCCCGTTTGGGTGACGTTAGCGGGTCGAAATTTAAGCTCGAACACTAAAGTCGTGGCCGCTGGACTGGCAGAAAAAAACTTTGAGTCGAAGCTATGAAAGAAAACAACCCGATACGCGTACTGATGGTTACCCCATTTCCAGAGGTCGAAGATCAAGTGGTCGGAGGTGTTGCTGGTGTGGCTTACTATCTCTGTAAACACCTTGCAGAGATTTCAGACATCGAAGTGGACGTCTTGGTCCCAGATTGTGAGTGCACTAAGACTGAGCAGCGTGTCATTTCTGGCATCAAAGTCACTTATTTGCCGAAAATAAAGCAGCACCCAGTCGCCCGAGTGCTAGCACCTGCAGCGGCTCGTGTTATTGGTGAGTTCGCCGAGGAAGGCGGCTACGACCTGGTGCACATTCAGGCTGCACCAGAGTGGTCTACACACATAAAGCAACCCATCATCACGACGATTCATGGCATCAATGAGCAAGACATGCTGTTCCGCGGTGGTAATGCCTTAAAACGCAAACTCGCTTGGCCGCTGATTCGCTGGTCTGAGCAGCGCAAGCGCGCAACTATAGACAACTTAATTGTGATCAGCCCGTACGTGCGAAGCGCTATTGGCAAAGCACTAAAAGGTCGAAGCTGGGATATAGAAAACCCCGTACGCGAGGACTTTTTCAACGTTGTTCGAAAACCTGAACCGAATACCATAATTTTTGCTGGTGTTGTCACCTCGCGTAAAAATGTCGCCCGGTTGGTGCAGGCCATGGCAAGTGTTAAGAAATCCATACCCGATGCAAAGTTACGGATTGCCGGAAGCCTAAGCGATAAAAGCTACTCAGATTTCTGTCAGGCGGAGGTAGAGCGACTAGGTCTTCAGGACAACGTGCAGTTTCTTGGTAGTTTGAGCGTTGATGAAATGCAGGAACAGCTGCGTAGCTCACAGATCATGGCACTCACCTCTCTGCAAGAGACAGCACCACTGAGCATTGAAGAAGCAATGGCCGCTGGTATGCCCGTGGTCTCGTCAAACATCTGTGGCATGCCATTTATGATAGAACACGGTGTTACAGGGGCTCTTGTAGACCCTATGGATATTGAATCTATCGCCGCAGGACTGGTCACCGCTCTCCAATTGGACCTTCCCACTGCAGCAGCGCTGTCAGCAACAATTGCGCGCAAACGTTTTCGAGGTGTTGTTGTCGCAGAGCAAACGGCAGCGGCCTATCGCGAGATTCTGGGCATTTCATCAACGACGGCCGATGAACCCCAAAATGGTAAAAAGGCAGAGACCGGCGAGGCCGCTTAAGAATTCCCATCCAGAAAACAGCGATTAACACTTAGATAATCTAGCCCTCCGTCGTAAGATTGGGGGCTTTTTTATTGCGACGATCAAGTGCCTCAAACCCATTAAAACCATTGTTTTCACTTTATAAACGACCGCCTAAGCAGTACAGTTCGGGCATGGAAAAAACACCTGACACAGAAGAAGTAATCTTTTACCTCAATGGCCTTCAAGATAGCATCTGCAGAGCTGTAGAGGCACTCGACGGAAAGGCCCAATTTATCGAGGACAGCTGGACACGCCCAGCCGGTGGTGGCGGACGCTCTCGCGTGATCAGCGATGGCGCCATATTTGAACAAGGTGGCATAAATTTCTCGCATGTACACGGTGACGGGCTTCCCCCGTCAGCAACTGCTGCTCGTCCAGAATTAGCGGGCGCCAGTTTTGAGGCAATGGGTGTTTCTCTGGTGATGCACCCACGCAACCCCTATGTGCCCACAACGCACCTCAACGTGCGATTTTTTATAGCGAGCAAACCTGGTCGCAACCCCGTCTGGTGGTTTGGCGGCGGCTATGACCTTACCCCCTATTACGGATTTAAAGAAGACTGTGTGCACTGGCACCAAAGCGCCAAAAACGCTTGTGATCCCTTTGGTGAAGACAACTACCCGCGTTTTAAAAAATGGTGTGATGAGTACTTCTACCTAAAGCATCGAGACGAGCCTAGGGGCATTGGCGGTTTGTTCTTTGACGACTTTGACACAGGTGGTTACGAGAATGCTTTTGCGTTTATGCGCAACATTGGTGACAGTTTCATCGGTGCCTACAAACCCATAGTGGAGCGACGAGCGAGCATTGAATACGGTGAGCGCGAACGCGACTTCCAGCTCTACCGTCGAGGCCGCTATGTGGAGTTCAATCTTGTTTACGACAGAGGCACGTTATTCGGTCTCCAGTCGGGTGGGCGTACTGAATCAATTCTGATGTCGATGCCACCTGAAGTCCGTTGGCGCTATCAATGGAAGCCTGTCGCCGGCACACCCGAAGCCAGATTGTACGAGCAATTTTTGATACACCAAGACTGGATTTGATACAAAAAAGTATCAGTATAGCTTTAGCTGATGCTTAAGCAGTTCGGCTAGCCCCGCTCAGTTGCACTTTATTGTTGCCATCCGCCCACTCTTCCGCTGTTTATCGTTAGCCCTATGATAAAATTCTGCGTTGTTTTGTGCGCAGGTATTGATTTGCGTTCTCTATTATTCCTTGACTGACCAGGAGATTATTCGTTGTCAGAGCCTCAACTACCTAGCCTCCAGCGCTACCAGCATCACTTAGATATCACCGGACGCTGGTGCCAGCGCAGCGCAGAAAAAGGCAAGGGCGGTTCTTGTGCGCATTTCAGTCCGTTTTTGGGTTGGTCCAATCCGTATCCTGAGACCACTGGCTACCTCATCCCTACACTGTTAAAACTGCACCAACATTTCGGTGATGAAAGCTATCGACAAACAGCTCAAGAGCTTGGGCAATGGCTGCTCGATATTCAAAACGATGACGGCTCTTGGCACGGTGGATTGCACCCTGCTAAACAGCCTGAAGGCTCGGTTTTCAATACCGGTCAAATCCTTAAAGGCATGGCTGCACTCTATCGAGACAGCAACGATCAGCGCTGGCTAGATGCGGCCAGCCGTGGTGCTAAATGGCTAGCTGATGACGTCAGCGCAAGCGGTTTGTGGCCCAATGGAGACTATCAGGCGAGTGTAACGCCCTCCTATTACACCCACGTCGCGTGGCCAATGCTTGAAGTTTGGCAGCTCAACCAAGAAGTGAGCGTTCGCCAGGCGGCAGAGCGCTATCTCGACAAAATGCTCACCCGGATCAAAGACAATGGCGTGGTATCGCATTGGGGCTTTAAAGACAGCGGGCCTGCCTTTACGCACACCATTGCCTACACCATCCGCGGTTTCCAAGAGTCTGCGCGACTGATCGATGATTACGATCGTTACGCCGCACCGATGGAACCCGCACTCGAAGTGATCTACCGCAAAAGCGAAATGAGTAACGGCAAACTTGCCGGATCATTCGACGAAAAATGGCACGCGACCGGTGACTTTGTCTGCCTGACAGGCAACGCGCAATTAGCAATTTGTCTGCTGCTCATGGAGGCGCAGAAACCTGATTTACGTCTGGTCAACGCCGCCACTAAACTGGTCGACTTTGTCGCCAATGTACAAAGACAATCGACCCCAATTTCAGGCGTTAACGGTGCTGTCGCTGGGTCTTACCCTCTATGGGGAAAGTACATGATTGGCCGTTACCCCAACTGGGCTGCTAAGTACTTTTGTGATGCGCTATTGATGACACAGGAACGCGTCAATTCAGAGCTGGGTAAGCAAACGGAAGGCGCCACATGAAAATCGCGCTAACTGCTGGGTTCGATAAATCCTTACCCGCCCTTCTGATGGCCGACAGACTACTGACCGATGGCCATGCTATAACTGCAGTGGTAGTCGTTTCGCCCTATAGCATCAAGCGCGTGCGCCAGATGCTGGTGTCACGTGGTTTTAGCGGCGTTAAAAAAGCCATCAACAAAATGCTTAAAGGTGTAGAAGCCAGCGATTCAACAGGCCCGAATCCTTTGCAAGTTTTAAAAGCCGAGCAAAACTTACAAGACAGCTCACTCAAAGCTTGGTGCGCCGAAAAAGGCGTCAGCTACCACGTTGTCAAAAGCTTGAACAGCGATGAGGCCGTTTCAACCATCACCGACGGTAACGCCGACATGTTGGTCTACGGCGGCGGCGGTATTTTGCGCAGCCACATCATTGAAGCGGTCAATGGCAATGTGATCAACCCGCATGCAGGGCCTCTCCCTGAGGTTCGTGGCATGAACGCTATTGAATGGGCCACACTGCTTGATTTCCGCCAGACCGTAACCGTGCACCTCATAGACTCAGGCATAGACACGGGCCGTCTTATCGCCGAAACAGCAGTGCCAGTAGACAATAATGACAACATTGACACTCTGCGATCCAAAGCAGTGGCTACCGGTGTACGCGCACTCAGCGAAGCACTAAAAACAATAAAAACTCCGGCTGAAATCAACACCCACGACAACATTGGCCAAGTGGCAGGACGCCAGTGTTTTCCACTTGGGCAAGCACTGACCGAATTGCTTGCAGTTAAACTTAATAGTCGCACCTAATGAACCTGAAGAAGCTACAGCTCCTCTATTACTCGCTAAGGTACACACGTCCTCACCAGCTTTTTAACCGCCTAACGTTACAAATTAAGCGAAAAACACTGGTGCGCATTGCCAAACCTGCAATGATCGAAAGCACGGCGATGGCCAATGCGAGCGAGCTAGACTTAGTTGCGCAACCACCGCAGGCGCCTTTGGCACCGCGCAC
Organism: uncultured Granulosicoccaceae bacterium; assembly: GCA_937965695.1. GTDB lineage: Bacteria > Pseudomonadota > Gammaproteobacteria > CALCKW01 > CALCKW01 > CALCKW01. The sequence goes on along the minus strand of CALCKW010000011.1, from coordinate 54,202 downwards.
CTACTTGGTTAAAAGCTTAGACAATGGCATTGAACTGAGCTTTCTCAATCGGGTGCGCTCTTTGCGGGACAGTTCAGGCCGCATCGACTGGCGCCCAGAAGAATTAAAAACAGGCACCCGGCTTTGGCTTCTAAATCTTCACTACACCGAGTTCCTCGAAGGTTTGCCGCCAGAGCAGGCTGGCCAAGTCATGCTGGACTGGGTTAATCAGGTAAAACCCTTTGAGCCAGGTTATTGGCTAGACAATTGGAACAGCTACAGCCTATCGATACGTGTCGTCGTTTGGATGCAGCAATTGGCAGCACGTGACTTAGCCCTCAGCAGCGACGAAAAAGCGCTGGTCATAGGTTCTCTCATTGCACAGCTGCGTTTTTTAAACAAAAACCTAGAGCTGGATATTGGTGGCAATCACCTGATCAAGAACATCAAAGCACTGATCTGGGCGTCCGCATTTTTTAATGGCGCCGAAGCCGATGAGTGGGGCGAGCTTGGCAAAAAATTGCTTACCCGTGAAATCAAAGAGCAAATCCTCGCGGACGGCATGCACTACGAGCTGAGCCCCACCTATCACAACCAAGTTTTTGCCGATTTGCTCGACTGTTACGCTGCCCTGCCTGACGGCAATGCGCGCAATGACCTAGGCGCCACACTAGATAAAATGGCCCCATTGGCTGCTGACTTCCGCCACCCAGACGGTGGTGTTAGCTTGTTTAATGATTGCGGTTTGTATTTCGCCTACAAAGCCGATGATTGTCTCGCTGCTTACAAAACCCTGCGTGGTCGCGACGTCGAAGCGCAGCAACACATCGCGCTCGAGACATCAGGCTACTACGGTCTACGCAGCGGCCAAGACCTCTTCCTTGTGGACTGCGCCGAGCTTGCACCGAGCTACCTACCTGCACATGGCCACGGCGACGCGCTCTCCTTTGAGTGGAGCGTTGCGGGACAACGAGTTTTTGTGGATGCAGGGGTTTTTGAGTACAACCCAGGACCAAAACGCGCCTATTCCCGGGCCACTAGCTCACACAACACCGTCAATCTAGATGGCGAAGACCAAAGTGAATTTTGGAAAGCATTCCGCGTAGGACGACGCGCGCATATCACCGAGTGCTCTTACCAAAGCGATGCTGACGGCTTTCAACTGATTGGTAGCCATGACGGATACACCAGACTCGCGGGAAAGCCTACACACCGCCGGCAATTTGACGTCACATCAGAACGCATATTGATTGAGGACAAAATTGAAGGGGGCGACGGGCAAATAGCGCAAGCCGTTATGCTGCTCCACCCAGAGGCTGTGGTTGAGCAGTTAGAGCCACAGCGCGTGAAAATCACGATAGGCCCCGCAACCATTGAAGTCAGCGCCAGTGCCGCCATCGCACTTGAAAGTGCCAGTTGGCACCCAGACCAAGGAATAGACTTAGCCACGCAAAAGCTGGTCGTCCAATACGGTGCTGCGCCTTGTAGTGGTGAACTTAGGCTTAGCAAAATAGCCTAAACTTCAAGGGAATCTCACCAGCATACAGTTGATGATAAAGTAAACCCTTCTACTATCGACCAAATTGGCAGCACTCCATTGGAACAGTCTCCGCAACGCACCCATTTAGAAATCCACCTCGATGCGCAACGTGTAGAGCGTCGCGTCATCGCCGGTGACGAAATCATCAATCGTGGCCGTCACTTAATAGCCAAAACTTTGCTTGAATGTGGCGCCGCGAAAGTAGACCCGCTATCGCCTGAGAACCCATTGATATTCTCTGCTGGACCTCTAGCTGGTACCAACTTTTCGAACGCAAATCGCATCAGTGTCGGGTGCAAAAGCCCACTGACTGGTGGTATCAAAGAATCCAACGCGGGAGGCACGATGGCCTTCAACTTGGGTCAACTTGAAATGGCTGGCTTCACGCTGCGCGGTGCTTGTGAAAATTGGACGCTAATCTACATCGACAAAGCAGGCGAGCTGACTTTCCACGATGCAGCGCACTTAGTTGGGCGACCCAACACGGAAGTCGCAGCCGAGCTACACGAGCAATACGGCAAAAAAGCCAGCGTCGCACTGTGCAGCCAAGTGGGCGAGTACGGCGGGCTGATGGCTGCCATCGCCTTCTCCGACACCGATCAACGCCCTACCCGTTTTGCCGCGCGAGGTGGCGTAGGTGCAGTAATGGGCAGTAAAAAGGTCAAGGCAATTGTCGTTGAAAGCAACCGTATGCCACCTTTTTCAGATCGCAAAAAACTCATGGGCAGCGTCAAACAATACAATCGCTGGCTCGACGAAAGCCCTGCCATTCAAACGCTTAAAAACCTTGGCACCGCTAGCGTTGGCGACTACACCAACGAAGTCGGTGGCCTACCTACACTAAATTTTAGTGCCGGACGCCAAGAGCCTGACGGCGATGCTTTTCGTCTAGGTGGCGCGCACATCCGCGAGCTAAACATGAGTCGCGGCGGTGAACCGTCGCACGCCTGCATGCCCGGCTGTCAAATCAAGTGTTCCAACGTGTATTTCGACGACAAGGGCCAAGAGATGGTCTCCCCCGTCGAATACGAAACACTGGGTTTGATGGGTACCAACTGCGGGCTAGTTGATCCAGATGACCTGGCACGAGTCAACGCGGTTGCCAACGACCTAGGGATCGACACCATTGAGGCAGGCGCCATGCTTGCTGTATTGATGGAAGCGGGAGTCGCTGAATTTGGCGATGCCAACTTTATGATTGAAGCGCTTGACGTGCATGTTCGCCAGGGCACCGAACAAGGTAAAATCTGGGCGCAAGGCACAGGCGCTGTTGGCAAGCACTACGGGGTAGATCGTGTTCCGGTTATAAAAAACCAAGCGATAAGCGCCTACGATCCGCGGGTGATTGAAGTAACAGGCTTGTCAATGATGACAACAGCACAGGGCGCCGACCACACAGCAGGTAACGCACCCTCGTTTGAATGCGCCGGTAAATCGCTAGAAGAATTGATGGCTGCCAGCATTGATATGCAAGTGCTCTGCGCCGCAGCCGATTCGTTGGGCCTGTGTGTGTTTGGGCGAGCAGTGACTAACGAAAAACTCGATTTTTTGCGCCAGACTTTTATTGATGCCTACGGTGTAAGCCTGGCAGATGATTTTTATCACCAAATCGGCAAAGAGACCTTGGCGATGGAGCAGGCTTTTAACAAGGCTGCCGGATTCAGTGACTCGGATGACGAACTTCCACAGTTTTTCTATAACGAAGAGCTTCCACCTTCCGGTAAAAAAGCGCGCTTCCACGGAACAGACGTAAACGCCAGCTCAACGCGATGGTGGTCTGGCGCAGAAGGCCTACAAAGCTAAGCAGAACTAACCCAACCGCTTTTGCCAAGTCCGTTCAATAGACCTTTAGCCCTCCAATAACCATTCAGTTTCATGGAGGGCCTAGGGTAAAAATCAGCGATGAGAAATGTTAACAATCTACGCTGACTAACTGACCTACTTATTAGCCACAAAGGCCAAAGCTTCTTCAGCCAATGCTCGCCACTGCACTGGGTCTCGACTAGGAATGCTCACCCATTCTTTAAATGTGCGACCCGCCGGTGCAAAGGCCTCACCGTGTTTTGCCTCTATCAGTTCGGCCACCCGCTGCTTAGGTAACTTCACGATTAAATCACCGGTTTTGTGATTAGCTGAAGCAAAAAAATCACCGTTAATCCGCATACACGGAAAACCCATCATGGTGCCCCGCTCCACTCGGTGTTCGGCAGTCATGTTTGTCAGCAAATGCTCAAAGGCCTGCAGTTGCGTCCCTTCGCCCTTGCTCACTTACAAACCCTGCAACACATAACGCAGCGTCTCAACCACTTGCGCAGGTGTTTGCGCCCAAGCATTGGCAGCCGCGTCAACTTCTTTTAGGGGGTGTACGATAGAGTCATCATGCAGCGTGATATACGGCGTACCCGCCGCCGCACAATAGCCCGCATCAAAAGCCGCATTCCACTGCTTGTATTTATCACCAAATCTAATCACGGCAATATCTGCTTGATTCAGAAGATTACTCGTTCGCATGGCGTTAACCTTGGCACTTTGGTGATCTCGCCAAAAGCTATCTGACTGCTCGCCAAGATGATCGCCAGCGGCGTCAGACGCCTCATGGTCAGTCACGGCAGACACAAATCGAAGATCCATGCCCGCTTGCTCACAACCCGCGATAATCTGCTCTCGCCAATCGGTGTGTATTTCGCCGGATAGATAGACAGTCCAAGTCATGAGGTTCACTCCTTCAAAAACACCATTGTAAACCATGTCGCATCTGTGATGATTTAAGGCTGGATTGGCGTAAATTTGGAAATGGCACGGCGCAATCTGTGGAAGTATGCCCTGAGAATAGAGTCAACGGGAGAAGGGCAGCATGTCTATAAAAGTAGGATTCATCGGACTTGGCAATGTGGGCGCCAAGCTATCTGGAAGCTTGCTGCGCAACGGCATCGATCTTACAGTGCGTGATCTCGATAAATCGCTGGCGCAGCCCTTTTTAGATAAGGGTGCCAAGTGGGCGGATAGCCCGCGTGAAATGGCAGAACAGGTTGACGTCCTCATCACTTGCTTGCCCAATCCTGCCGCTTCCGCCGCTGTGCTTGAAGATCCCACTGACGGTGCACTGCTTGGCTTTGGCCCCGGCAAAATTTGGGCAGAGATGAGCACAACCGATCAAGAAGAAGTTGTTCGACTGGGTCAAAAAGTTCGTGCCACTGGCGCGCAGGCTGTCGACTGCCCCGTCTCCGGTGGTTGTCATCGCGCCGCTACGGGCAATATCGCTATCTTTGCCGGCTGCGAACGCGAAACCTTTGACAGCCTTTTGCCGCTGCTCACCACCATGGGACGACGCATCTTGCACACAGGCGAGCTCGGCTCCGCCTCCATCTTAAAAGTAGTGACCAATTATCTGGCAACCGCCAATCTAGTCAGCGTGGCTGAAGCACTAGTGACGTCCAAAGTGGCAGGGATGGACCTCAACACCACCTTTGAGGCCATTCGCATTTCGTCAGGAAACTCATTTGTGCATGAGACCGAGAGCCAGGTCATTCTCAATGGCAGTCGCGACATCAGCTTCACCATGGATTTAGTCAGCAAAGACGTCGGCTTATTCGCGGAAGTAGCCAAACGCAACGGACTAGATCTAGAGCTGGCTCCCATGCTCGTCGATATTTTTGCAGACGGTGAAAAACGTTTTGGTCCTCGCGAGCTGTCGCCAAATATAATAAAACGCTTGGAAGAACCTGCTGGAGTTCAATGTTTGGCACCTGGTTTTCCCGCTGAGATGCACGACGACGAACCTGAAGAACAGGGCTTTGAAGTCATTCCACCTGGCAGAGCTTAGGCCTGTTCAGCAACACTGGCTGCCAATCCGGCAGCCAGTTGTGGATAACGCAGCGGCCGCTCCAATATTTTTTTCATCAAAGAGTTGTCGATCCGGCGAGACTCACTCATGTAGCTGCGCAGTCCTTCGCTCCACTCAGCCTCTAGTTGTTCTCTGGAGGCTACAGCTAATCTCGATACCCCCAGTGCATCAGCCAAGGCGTGAAAATACGCCGTCATTGTCGAGGGCGAACCATCTGCAACGTTGACCAGCGTATTGCTACCTGCAACGGCCAGCGCAATATCGACGAGATCATCGATATGTACGCGGTTGCTATACGGGGATTGCTCCTCACACAAAATAGGCTGCGCCTGGTTGAGACGACTAACGGGCAGCTTATTTGGCCCGTAAATACCTGCAACCCGCAATACAGCAACGGGCACACCAGCGGCATCACCATAGGCTCGCCAGCACTGTTCTGAATCGGCTCGGCGTCGCGAACGCGCAACCTGCGGATTTATTGCTCTGGATTCGTCTACCCATTCTCCAGCGCAATCCCCGTACACACCCGTTGTTGAAATCAGCACCACGGCAATAGGTGCCGTAGATGCATTATCCAAAGCCCCTAAAAAACGTCGACCGCGGTCGTCCTGCTCACTGGTTGAAGACGGCGGGGCAAAATAATAAACAACAGCCCCAGCACATGCGGCAAGTAATCCGTCCAGTGGATCTGAGTCTAAATCCAAGCTCAACCAAGGGCGCCCCATGGAGACAGTTCTACGACTGACCCCTAAGCTCAAGGCATCACTGGGCAGCCGTTTTAGCAGCCGCTGGCCAACAGCTCCACAACCAATCACTACCGATGCATGCTGAAGTGTTGCCACAGTCAGGCCTGCCTGCCAGTTCGCCAAATCAGTCCGTACTTAGGCGCAAAAATAAAAGCGACGACAAAAAACATCGTCAGCAAAACCACAATTGTCGGTCCGGGAGAGCTGTCAATATAGTAGCTGAGCCAAACACCACCGACAGACGCAGTAACAGCAACCGCAACGCTAGTCGCGAGCATATGACTAAAACGGTCACAAAATTGATGGGCAATTGCCCCCGGCGCTATCAATAAGGAAAGCCCCAATATTAAGCCGACCGCCTGTAGGGCTAGAACCACAGTCAACGACAAAACGACCAACAAACCATAGTGCAACCACTTAACAGGCAAGCCAATAACACGCGCATGTTCCGGATCAAACGCAAAGACCATCAAATCACGCCAGTACACATAAAACAGCACCAGCACTAACAACACGGCAACAGCGGCTTCGATAATATCGCTGCGATCCACCCCAAGAATATCGCCGAGCAACACATGATCCAAATGCACATCGGTTTCTATTTGGCTAAACAACACAACACCCAACCCAAACATGCCAGAGAACACCACCCCCAGCACAGTATCAGGCTTGAGCCGACTGTTGTCACTGACAAAGCCCGAAGCTAATGCGCACAACAAACCAGCTGCAAAAGCGCCAATAGAAAGAGGGATACCCACGACATAAGCCAACACCACACCCGGTAGCACGGCATGAGAAACGGCGTCGCCCATCAGGCTCCAGCCTTTCAAAACTAAATAGGGAGACAAAATCCCCGCTACGACAGCAATCAAAACCACCATCAGCAGCGCCTGCCGCATAAAACTAAACTGCCAGGGCTCTAAAAAAAACTCAGTCATGAGCGGTCTCGGCTTTTAACCGTCGCCGTTTTGCGGCCAATATGCCGTGCTTCGGTGCAAACAAGAAAACCAAAACAAACAACAAGCTCTGCAGAACTACAATGACACCACCCGTTGCACCATCGAGAAAATAGCTGATATACGCACCCAAAAAGCTACAAGTCGCACCAATGACAACGCTCAATAAAATGAGACGTGGAAATCTATCGGTCAGCAAGTAGGCCGTGGCGCCGGGCGTCACCACCATCGTGATAACTAAAAACGCACCCACAGTCATCATTGCTGCAACAGTGCATGCACTGAGCAAGGCAAAAAATAGAACCTTCAATGCCGGCGGGTTTAAGCCGACTGACCACGCATGATTTTCGTCGAAAAAAACCACCAGTAGGTCTTTCCAACGTAGTGCCAACAGAAACAAAGAGACACCGGAGATCAACAACAACTGGAACGTGTCTTCTGGTGTGATCGCTAAAATATTGCCATAAATTATGGTGCTCACATCAATGGGAGTTGGCGATATTGAAATCGTAAAAAGACCAATGCCAAAAAAACCGGTAAAGATCAGGCCGATCACCGCGTCTTCGCGCAGGCGCGTACGCTGACTGACAAACAAAATGGCCGCTGCGGCCAGCCCGCCAGAAATAAAAGCTCCCAATGAATAAGGTAAGCCCAGCACATAGGCACCCGCAACACCCGGCACAACAGAGTGCGAAAGCGCATCACCAATCAGCGACCAGCCTTTTAGCATCAGATACGCAGACAAAAATGCACACACGCCACCGACCAACGCACTCACCCACATCGCATTGAGCATATAGCTATACTGGAAAGGTACCAGCAGCTCACCCATCACTGGTGCCTTTGGGAGACTGTTCTTCTTCGCCGCCGTAGAACACCACCGGGCGTTCATCATCGGTAATGACGGTCACGCGTCGTTCATCCTCGTCGTCGTGCAAATCGCTGCCACCCAGTACAAAGTGCCGCAAAACCCCACCAAAAGCTTTCTCTAGGTTGGCCTGCGTAAATACATCTTTGGTTGGGCCGGCCGCTAAAACCGTTCGATTGACTAACACCACTTGCCCACAAAAATCAGGCACTGAACCCAAATTATGGGTCGAGACTAACATGACCCTGCCCTCGTCGCGTAGCTCGCGCATCAAGGTGACAATTCGGTCTTCGGTTTGTACGTCTACGCCGGTGAACGGTTCGTCCAGTAGTATGAGTTGACTGTTTTGTGCCAATGCACGCGCCAAAAATACGCGCTTTTTCTGTCCACCCGACAGTTCGCCAATTTGTCGTTCGCGGTACTCCGTTAAGCCAACCCTGGACAATGCTTCATCCACAGTTTCTCGATCGACGGCCCTAGGTCTACGCAGCAAACCCATATGGCCATACCGCCCCATCATCACCACATCTTCGACGAGCACCGGGAAATCCCAATCGACATCCTCGTTTTGCGGCACATAGGCGATCATGTTTTGCTTTAATGCTTGCCGCACCGTTTGACCGTAGACCGAAACAGAGCCTTTTGAAACGGGAGCGAACCCCATAATCGCTTTAAACAACGTCGACTTACCTGCCCCGTTGACACCAACTAATCCACAAATAGTGCCTTTGGGAATTTCGAAACTTGCATCACTCAGTGCAACGTGACCATTGCGATAAGTAACGCTCAAGTCAGTGGCCGACAAAGCAACTGAGTTAGTCACTGGGCAATACCGTGTGTGGTCAGCCCATCAACAATTGTTTCGGACGTTACACGCAGCAAATCCAAATAATGGGGCACAGGGCCGTCTGCCGGTGACAACGAATCCACGTACAATACACCACCGTAGTGAATATCCGTCTCACGCGCGACTTGCTTCGCCGGCCGATCAGATACGGTACTTTCACTAAAGATGACCGAGATGTTCTCTGAACGTATGGTGTCGATGACTTTGCGCACTTGCTGGGGCGTGCCGGTAGCATCTGCGTTGATGGGCCAAAGATAAAGCTCCTTCAAGCCAAGATCGCGCGCTAAATAACTAAAAGCACCTTCGCTGCTAACCAACCAACGCCGCTGTTCAGGCACCTGCTGAAGCGCCGTGACGATGGGTTGTTTAAGTGTTTTTATCTCATCGCTGTAACGCGCAGCGTTCTTGTTGTAGGTATCCGCGTTCTCAGGGTCGTGCTCAACCAAAGCAGCACGGATATTCTCGACATATATCAGGGCATCATCAAATGACATCCACGCGTGTGGATTAGGCTTGCCCAAGTAGGGCCCATCACCAATACCCATCGGTTCTATACCGTCACTTACCGTGGCCTCAGGTACACCTCTCAGCTCTTCAAAAAACCGTTCAAACCACAACTCTAGGTTTAAACCGTTCCACAAGATGAGATCAGATTTTTGCGCACGAATCAGATCTCTGGGCGAAGGCTTGTAGTTGTGAATCTCCGCACCGGGTTTGGTGATCGACACAACCTCAGCAGCATCACCCGCCACCTCACGAGTCATATCCGCGATAACCGTAAATGTTGTCACCACTTTAAACGGGCGTGCCTGCGCTTGACCGATATTGAGCATAAACAGGCTTAGCAATAACGTACTGACGGATCGAGTGACAAATTGCAGCTTAATCATGAAGAACCTAGTAGATCTGAGAATGGCATTTCGCCAACACCCTAAAGTTTAGCCTTGGCTATCTTTTTAAGCAATAGGGAACATTTGAACCAAATAGGATACAATGGACAAAATTCACGATTGGGCCCCGGAACATCGATTGTCATGGAAAAAGCCAAAAACCTGCGCTCGGTCGCTGACCAAGCCGCCGCCTTCAACCATGTGCGGCTGGCTCACCAAACAGAAGTCGCCGAAGACTACGTAGAACTGGTCGACGACCTGATTGAAGAAAAAGGAGAAGCCCGTGCGGTAGACCTTGCGGAACGACTGGGCGTAAGCGCCGCCACCGTCAACAAAACGGTCAAGCGCCTACAGCGCGAAGGCTACCTCAATGCCGCCCCCTACCGGTCAATCTTTCTCACCGATCAAGGCAAAGCCATGGCGGTCGCATCAAGAGAGCGCCACCAGTTGGTCTACAACTTTTTACGCGCAATAGGCGTATCAGAGCAAACTGCGGAGCTGGACGCTGAGGGTGTGGAGCATCATGTCAGTGAAGAAACCTTGGCGTGTTTTGAGGCTTTGATTAAAAAAACGGCAAAATAGCCCATTTGATAAATGGGTTAAACAGGCCTTCTCAGACGTGACCCCTTAACCTTGATATCAAATTTTTTAACAGCTTAGGTTATTTCCCACGCCCCCGTAAATTCGGGCTCGATCACAAATCTACGGCCTAGGCCATAAGTCTTCGGTCCACCACCATCTGGAGTGAAAGCTATATTCCCTCCCAGATCATCGTTTATAGCGCTATCGCCTGAACTCAGGCAGTTAGCTTACCAGTGTCATGTTTGTCATTTACTCAAACTCACATAGAACAGCATTTATGACACTAGCTTTTCTCCAAAGCACTAAAGAGCAGCGACCACGGTCACTTCCACTAGAACCACATCCCGCAGCATTTCTGCCTGTACGCAGGTCCGTGCAGGTGCACAGCCCTCAGGTAACCACGCGTTCCAGATTTCATTGAAAGTCGCAGCGTCTTTTTTGTCTTTAAGATGAATCAAAGCAGATAGTATTTTCGACTTATCTGTGCCAGCTTCCGCCAAGAAATTTTCAACCCGCTCCAATGTAGACTTCGTCTGACCGACAACATCTTCGCTGACATCCACAGCAACCTGCCCAGACAGGTAGACGATGCCGTTATGGACAACGACCTTACTGACTTTTTGTGTTGTAGATTTACGGATAATAGACATGATTCCTAGTTCCTCGATTTAAACATAAATTGAAAACATCTAAGAATACAGGAGGACACGATAAATCTCCGGAAGATCTACGTTTTTCTCGAAGGCCTTAGGTTTCGAAGCGACATCTATGAGCCATCATGAGCAATGCACTTTGTCAGAACGTATAGGATGATGGCTTCACCACTACTGAAGATACAATTGTCTTCTCAAACTCCCTATATATCGCTAAAGTGCAAAGTAACGATCCACAATCGAAAGACTGGGAGCAAGTGATGACAAGCCTACTCGAGCAACAAACGCTTGATCAATTCCAAACTTCAGGTGCCACAGTCATTCGGGGTCTGTTCTCGGATTGGGTGGACACGCTGCGCGCAGGCGTCACCGCTAACATGACCAACCCCAACCCTGATGCCAGGATTTATGAAGGCGACGAAGGCGGTGGAAAATTTTTTGTCGATTACTGCAGTTGGCAACGTATTGCTGAATACCGTGACTTTATCTTTAATTCGCCTGCCGCAGCACTGGCAGCCGAACTGATGGACAGCGAAAAGGTTCAGCTTTTTCATGAACACGTTTTAGTCAAAGAGGCACAAACAGGGGTCGCCACACCGTGGCATCAAGACATGCCCTATTACTGTGTGGACGGGCCTAAGACTGTCAGTCTATGGATTCCCTTAGATGAAGTTCCGCGAGAACGCACCTTAGAATTTGTTGCCGGTTCGCACCTGTGGGGAAAGAGCTACCGGCCTCAGCGTTTCAACGGCCAGCCGCTCAATCAAAATGATGGCCTTGAAGAAATCCCTGCCATTGACGCCAACAAAGAGGAGTTCGATATTATCGGCTGGGACTTGACGCCCGGTGACGCCGTCGCCTTCGATTACCGAACCCTGCACGGTGCACCAGCCAACAACAGCGCCGTCGCGCAAAGGCGTGCGTTTTCACTCAGGCTAGTCGGTGATGAAATTCGCTTTGCACGCAGACCCGGCCTAGTTACCTCACCGCCATTCGATCAAGTCACCTTGAATCACGGGGATCCACTGGTTGCCCCAGAATTTCCGATGTTGTATCCGCGCTGTACCTAAGCGTTTAACGCACACTTAATGGTGCTTTATACATTTTTTATCTAGCCCATATTTTATTGCAAGCGTGAAAACCTGAACTTTCTCTCTTGACCAACTCAGTGGGAGACACCAGGACTGATGGAGAAAAAACATCTATTAGTACCGGATAAACTCTGTTTTCTTTTTATTCATAAAATACCGTTTATTCTTGTACTAACAATTTCACCATAATCCGAGCTAACATGTCTTTTTACAGGGTTCGTCACTCAGGCCATCTTCCCTGCTTTGTTGGAGAATATTTTATATGCCCTCAAATGCCGAAATCACCCAGCGGTTGGCAATGCGCCTAAAAAATGAGCGCACTTCAAAAGGACTCAGCCTTGAAGCACTGGCCAAGCTCTCTGGCGTCTCAAGATCTATGTTGTCGCAAATTGAACGCGAGGAAGCAAGCCCGACTGTTGCGAGCCTATGGAATCTCACCAACGCACTCAACGTAGATTTCGCCGAGCTGCTGGATGCTGAGAAGCAGGAAGAACAGCCCTTTATAGAAGTGTTAAGAGAAAGTCAGATTCCCGTGATTCATCGTAAAGAGAACGGCTTCCTTATTCGTATTTTGAGTGCGCCAGAGGACGTTGGCGACACAGAGGTTTACGATATATCTTTTGAAAAAAACGGCCTATTGGACAGCTCGGCGCATCGAAGCGGCTGCATTGAACATCTGACTGTTTACAGCGGTTCGATCACTGTCACCTCTGACGGGCACAGCGCGGAATTAAACGCAGGGGACACTGCTCGCTACAAGGCAGATCAAGAGCACTCAATAAGGGCCAAGAAAAAATCTCGAATTGTTCTGATCGTCAAAAGCAACTAGGGACCTTAAAAATTTACTCCGTTCCAACATACCTGCACCCGTGCACCTGCCTTCTAGCCAAACAATTCTCAAAGAATAGTTGACGATATCCTGTTTATCGGAATATTATCCAATAAACAGGAGCCGACAATGACTAAGCAGTTTATCGACCACACCCGAGAGACCCTCGCTCAGATAGAGTCAGATGGATTGTTCAAAAAAGAGCGCTTGATTACGTCGGCTCAGAAGAATCGCATCAGTGTTTCCCAAGATGGTAAAACACGAGAAAACGTCATCAACCTCTGCGCAAACAACTACCTAGGCCTAGCCGACCACCCCGCCTTGATCGAAGCCGCAAAAAGGAGTTTCGATACACAGGGCTATGGCATGGCCTCGGTAAGATTTATCTGTGGCACCCAAGATATCCATCGACAGCTAGAGCAGCGCATTGCATCGTTTTTGGGCATGGACGATTCAATTCTGTTCGCCGCATGCTTTGATGCCAACGGCGGCTTGTTCGAACCGCTGCTCGGACCAGAGGATGCAATTATTTCAGACGCGCTCAACCACGCGTCCATTATCGATGGTATTCGCCTGTGTAAAGCCCAGCGCTATCGATATACCAACTCCGACATGGAAGATCTGGAAGCCCAACTAAAGACGGCGCGTGAAGCAGGCGCACGGCATATCATGATCGCCACCGACGGTGTTTTCTCGATGGATGGCTATCTGGCTAAGCTGCCAGAAGTCAAAGATCTCGCCGACAAATACGACGCTATCGTGATGGTCGACGACTGCCACGCCACTGGATTTATGGGCCCTCAAGGACGCGGCATGCCCGCACACCAAGGCGTGAAAGTAGACATCATGACGGGCACATTAGGCAAGGCATTGGGCGGAGCTATTGGCGGATATATTGCCGGCCCACAGGCGGTTATAGACCTGCTTCGACAGAGGGCAAGACCTTATCTTTTCTCCAACTCTTTACCTCCCTCAGTGGTGATGGCCGGGCTAGCTGCACTCGACTTAGTCGAAGCCGGGGACGACTTGCGCACCCATCTTTTCGACAACACCCGTTATTGGCGTGATGGCTTAAACCACCTTGGCTTCGATCTCCTCCCCGGAGAACACCCCATTGTCCCGGTAATGCTGGGTGATGCGTCTTTGTCCCAACAGATGGCCAACGAGTTATTCGACTTGGGTGTTTATGTCTCTGGATTTTTCTTCCCTGTTGTTCCCAAAGGTAAAGCACGCATCCGCACTCAGATGAATGCTGCGCTGAGCCGCGATGATCTTGACCAAGCTCTCGACGCATTTGCCAAGGCTGGACGAACAACAGGTGTGCTCTCATGAGTATCAGCAATCAAATGAAAGCCCTCGTTAAAGCCAAGCCCGAGGCGGGCCTTTGGATGCAATCACACCCTGTTCCAGAGATCGGCGCCGATGACGTTCTCATAAAAATCAACAAAACAGGTATCTGCGGTACTGATATTCATATATGGAACTGGGATGAATGGGCCGCAAAGACAGTGCCCGTGCCCCTCATCACGGGACATGAATTTGCGGGAGAGATTGTCGAATTAGGGCGAAACGTCAGCGGGTTGAAAATTGGCCAACGTTGCTCAGGTGAAGGTCACTTAATTGGTAAAGACAGCCGCCAGAGCCGCTCAGGGCGGTTCCACCTCGATCCAGCTACAAGAGGAATCGGTGTCAACGAGCAAGGTGCTTTCGCTGAATACCTGAGCCTGCCTGCATTCAACGTGGTGCAACTCCCGGATGAAATCAGCGACGACATTGGCGCCATACTCGACCCACTCGGCAACGCGGTACACACCGCGTTATCGTTCGATTTGTTATGCGAAGATGTATTGATTACTGGTGCAGGGCCCATCGGCATTATGGCCGCTGCTGTCGCAAGGCACGCGGGCGCCCGCAACGTGGTCATCACGGATGTCAACGATGACAGGCTCGCCCTAGCAGAGAAGGTAGCCGACGTCGTGCCGGTCAACGTCACCAAAGAAGACCTTAATGATGTGATCCACCGCCTGAAACTAGCACAAGGTTTTGATGTGGGCATGGAGATGTCTGGCAACCAGCAAGCGTTAGATCAAATGGTGGAATCCATGGTGATGGGCGGGCGAATCGCCCTGCTCGGAATTCCACCAGGAAAATCTCCCGTTGATTGGTCGCGTATTGTTTTTAAGGCTTTAACAATAAAAGGTGTTTACGGACGAGAGATATTTGAAACTTGGTACAAAATGATCGCCATGCTTTTGAGCGGCCTCGACGTCAGTGCAGTGATTACGCATCAGTTTGATGTCGATGATTTTGCTAAAGGCTTCGCCACCATGAAAAGTGGCAACAGCGGTAAAGTTATTTTGGATTGGAACAAGTAACGGCAACAGTTGTAAGCTCTCTGTGTATGCACATTGAGCTGAGTTCAACTTAACTGTTATTCATCGGCGGGGAAATCGACATGAATATGGTTGCCGTCCGGATCCCAAACGTTAATCTGAACCTGATTAAGCACCGATACCTCATTGCGCTTATAGGTGACATCCAGCGCATGCAGTTTTTTTTCAAACGCGTCCAAACCCGTTGCAGAAAAAGCGAAGTGCTCTAGCTTCAAAGCCACCTCTGCACCTACGCCAGGCTGCCCTTCTATTTCGACGAGATGCACGTGGGCGGTCTCACCCGCGTACATCCACGCACCGGCGTCCGGAAATGCTGGCCTTTCGCCGCGGCGCAGACCTAAGACTTCGCTGTACCAGAGAGCCATCGTTTCGACCTGAGTTGTTCGTACATTGACATGGTCAAGTTTATGAATGGGCATAACGTAAAAATTCTCCAGTTAGCAAAATGTCTAAATAATCCTATACAGACTTGGCCGCACGAAGAACAAGTCAAGCGAGAATCACTAATCTTGGCAGCCCTACAAAATTATGCAACCACCTTCATTTCATTGAGGGTGAACTCGGCAACAGAACCATCAGTCGCCTGCATATAAGCGGCCAAATGTGGCGCTTGCATGTGCGTCTGCCACAGTGCGCGGGATTCCCAATTCTCGTAGAACATGAAATGCGCAGGATTATCATTGTCCTGATGCAAGTCATATTGAATACATCCAGCTTCAGCTCTTGTAATGGGGATCAATTTTTCCAACTCAGCCTTGACCAAATCTATCTTATCGGCGTTCACGTGAATGTTGGCAACAATCGTCAATTTACTCATCTGTGTATCTCCTCGGTTAGTAAGCCATAAATATAGGCACTTGCCTGATGCGGATAAACAGATAAAATACGGAGTAACAATCCGGATTATTCGTACAATGCTGCTCAATAATATCGCATTATTCCAACAGATCGTCGAAAAGGGAGGCCTCGCGGCGGCTGGCCGCGAGCTGGGCCTGTCCTCTACAACAGTGTCGGAACGGCTTGCCGCCTTAGAAAATCACTTTGGTGTAGTTCTTCTCAACCGCACAACACGGGCAATCAGCCTAACAGACGAAGGACGCACTTTAATTGAAGGGGCCAAAAACGTTTTGGCTGAAGTCGAAGACCTTGAAACTCGAATTCGACTGGGAGCACAAACCCTCTCCGGCCCCATCCGCATCAGCGCGCCAATCGATATCGGACGAATTGTCCTTAGCGCTGAGATAGATCGCTTTCTACTCAAACACCCAACCGTCTCTGTCGAATTGCTGTTATCGGACGGATACGTAGATATCGTGTCGCAAGGCGTTGATATCGCGTTGCGCTTTGGATCAATAACCGATAGCTCATTGCGGGTCAGGCCGCTGGGAAAAATACCACGTGTTGTTTGCGCATCCCCAAGCTATTTAGAGCAATGGGGCACACCCACTGACCCTAAGGATTTGAAAAACCACAATTGTCTAGTAATGCGATTTGGGGAACAGCTAGACAATATTTGGCATTTTGCCAGAGAAGAAAAACCCGAGTCACTCACTGTCAGTGGAAATAGAGTTTGCAACCACGGTGCACTAGCACGCCAATGGGGCATCGCCGGTCACGGTATAATATTAAAATCCAAACTAGATGTTGCGTCAGACATCCAAAACGGTAGGCTTATCGAAATACTCACAGAGTTCGCCCCCGCTGCTACCCCACTACAAATACTATACCCGCCAAGTCGAGCACAACCGCGACGTGTGAAAGCACTAGCAGATCAACTGGTGTTATGTTTTAAAGCCCTATCTCTGCACGAGAATAACAAATTTCAGCGATAATCGAACAGTGGCGATTCGATTGGCAAAAAACTCAACTCGGCTGAGCCATGTCAATGCCGAAGTGAGTTTTCAAATAGTATTCAAATTCACTCGGCTCAAAATCTTCGGTGCGGGAACTGTTCGGCCCAGATATTTTTAGTTGAGTGTCTGTCAAAGTTATACGGCCATCATCTGTTAAAACAGAGATGAGCTTATTTCTAGAAAAATGTGAATCTGGGCTCTGCTGATGAAAGCTGCACATTTCTTCAAACTCGCTCAGACGTCGCTCCGTATTTGTAAATAGGTATTCGGGCTCAGATTGGCCGAGCTCAATACGATTTACTATAAAAGAACTATCATCGTGATTATCAATCTGAAACTCACCCACCCCATCAGAAACCCGAAGACCAGAACCAATTTGCAAAGGCGTAATTGCAAAGCGACCAAATCCAACATCACTTAAGTATTCCATTCCGCCAATTGATACAACTATGGCTAGATGATCGAATTCAGGTGCAAGTCCCCCGTCTCTTTTCACTCCTCTGGCAGATACGATTTTGGTTTCAAAACCAATCTCGCTCAAAAGAGCACAAAACAGACTGTTGAGTTCGTAGCAGAACCCACCTCTTTTATTGAGCACAATCTTCTCAAATACCTCTTCGGCGCCAAGTGATATGGGCCTACCATAGTGAATATCCAGATTCTCAAAAGGCACGGCCTTCAGGTGCGCTAGCTGAAGCCTGGCGAGGGAGGCCAAGTCCGTATCTATTGGCCCTGCTACCTGAATGCGCTCGAGATATCGGACAAGATCGAACATGGCTACCTATCTGTTTTCGGCAATTGAGGGCTTTAAGTATATGTCTGATGTGAGGCTTCCAATCGAACAGCAAGCCAAAATGATCAATAAAGAGACCTGAATCAGTTCAATTTTTTACAAATTTTCGATACTTATAGCTTTGTGCCATATTGACCCCGCATCAGCGCTCCGTTCCGGTTAAAATGTTGGTTTGCTATGCTTTGGCTTAGCTTTAAGAATCAAACGAGTTTAGCGCCATGAGTAGAAAGATAGAGTTGCTTGCGCCCGGCGGGGATGTTGAAGCGATCAAAGCCGCTGTTATCGCAGGCGCTAACGCTGTGTACTGTGGGTTAGACACCTTCAACGCACGTAACCGCGCATCTAATCTTTCGTTTGACGAATTGACCGGTGTACTGCGATTAGCTCACAAGTACGATTGCGAAGTGTTTTTGACCTTAAACGTTGTCATCTTAGAACACGAAATTCCGACGATGGTGAAGCTGCTCAACAAGCTGGTGAATCTGGGCCTTGATGGGATTATTGTGCAGGACTATGGGCTGGTCAATTTAGTCAAAAAGTATTTCCCCAGCCTCGACGTTCACGCTTCGACTCAGATGACTACCCACAACGAAGGGCAGATTCACTTCTTATCGAAAATCGGGGCCTCCCGCGTCAATTTGTCCCGTGAGCTGAATCTTACAGAAATCGAGTCATTAACAGCGCTGGCGCACGAGCACGATATCCTGACAGAAGTATTTGTTCACGGCGCACTGTGTATTGCGTTTTCTGGCCAGTGCTATTCAAGCTCCGTCAGCGTTGGCAACTCGGGCAACCGCGGCCGTTGCAGTCAAGCCTGTCGCGATGAGTATGAAATCACGGCAGAGGGGCATCGGTTCCCGCTCAATCTAAAAGATAACTCAGCCTACTTTGACCTTCCTGAATTGGTAGCGGCTGGGGTTGACTCTCTAAAGATAGAAGGCCGAATCAAAGGTGCACACTACGTGTACACCGTGGTCGACACCTGGCGCAAGCAGATTGACCAGTTTGTCGAAACAGGCAAATTGCTAGCGGACGATTCCAACTTACATCGGGTTTTTAATCGCGATTTCACCAATTCATTTTTAAAAGGTGATCTCACCAAAGACATGTTCATTGATAATCCCCGAGATTACAGTGCACATCACGCGGTTCAAATTCAAGGTGCCGTTTCGATTCAGCACATAGATCAAGTCAAAAAGCAGCTGCAAGACCAGCGCAAAGACATTGGTGACGAGCTTGCAGAAAAAATAAAATATTTGAGCATTGCCAAACAACCGCTCTACCTGGCATTTTCTGGCGAGCTCGATGAGCCTCTGTGCTTAACGATGACAATCGGTAACAATGACAAGGTGCATGTCTTGCGCACCGAGTCAAAGCTGCAGGCCGCCGAGAAAGCAGCCATGGACAGCGCTATTTTTGAAAAGCGATTTAAAAACATTGCCAGTAAAGACTACATTGTTGAGGGTTTTGATTTCAGCGATTTAGCCGAAGGGCTTATGCTCCCGATAAAGGAACTAACCGCACTAAAAAACCGTGCGGCAGTGTTGCTTAACAACGAAGTAGCGCTTGTACCCAACGTGGACGTACCCTCACTTGGCAAGAGTAAAAAGAGCGGCCAAAAACCCACGATGTCTATTTTGATCGCTGACATCAAAGACATCCACCTGTGTGATCTGAGCAACGCAGACGTATATTTTAAGCTTCCTGAGAGCTGGAAAAAAGACTGCAACAAACACATCAATATATTCTTAGAGAACCCGCAGCTGATTCCTTGGTTTCCAGCGGTGCTAATCGGCAAGGACTACGACGAGTCCGTGCGTTTACTCGAAGAGGTACGTCCAACACGCATTGTTAGCAATAACACTGGGGTTGCGTTTAAGGCATTTGAGATGGGCATCGAATGGATTGCGGGGCCCTTCCTTAACACAACCAACTCCTACGCATTGTTAACACTCAAGGAAGAACTGAACTGTGCTGGTGCGTTTATTTCAAATGAGATAAACCGTTTACAAATCAAGAATATCGTGCGGCCAGACAACTTTAAACTGCTGTACAGCATCTACCACCCTATTTTGATGATGACGAGCCGCCAGTGCTTTTTTCAGCAAACCGTTGGCTGTAAAAAGCCCAGCATTGAAGACGGCTGCATGTTGAAATGCAAAAAGGCCACAACAATCACTAACGTCAAAGGTGTTTCGTTTGCTGTTGACAAACAAAAAGGTGGTTACCCTAGCATCTACAACAACGAGCAATTTCTAAACTTCGATATCGTCGGAGATCTAGAAGGCTTGTTTGATGAATTTTTTGTCGACCTAACCAACATTGGTGCTGGTTCAAAAGCAGAGCTCGACAAAGCGGTATTGGTCGAGAAATTTGAGCACTTCTTAAACGGTGATGATCAGGCGCAGCAACACTTAAGCAGTATGGTTACCGTGTCTACCAACGCGCAATACAGCCAAGGTTTATAAACGCACAACGCCAAAGACTTTAGCGGCGGCTGTCAATTTGTCAGCCGCTTCTAATAAATTACTTGCATTCGAGTATGCGCTCGCTAGCAAAAAAAGCGTCGCCAGAGCTAGACTGCGGCTCGCGCTTGCAATCGGCGTCTCTGCCATAGACCTACTGTGGTCAATAACAACAGCGCCAAATCACCAGAACCACCGCCGCCAATTTTCACAACATTGCTGCCATCTGTTGGTTCGGCCGTCTCTTTTAGCATCTCACCTTTGCTCATCAGAGACGGCTTGCTGATTTGCAAGGCCCGTGTACTAAGGCCATTTATCTGCAGACGGTAAGGCGATGCTTGATAACCATATACCCCAACGTACCAGGTATTGACCCCTGTGTTTGCCAAGGTACAGTTTTCTGCCTGTGTACCACCACGTAATGACACACAATCCGAGTTGGCACCAGTGTTTGGGTCACCACTGGGCAACTCATCTTTACGCACGTAGAGATCGGCGTCCGCATTCATTTGATCCAGTACAAAATCGACCCTCAATTCGGCTGCACTGGCGGTATAGCTGTAATAGCGCCACTCAGCCTGCTCTACCGAGGAAAGCGAAACGTCATCGTTTGCAAGCGGTGTAATGACAACTCCGGCCTCAGACTGTACTTCGACCATCAACTGGTAGGCACCAGCCTGGTAACCGTGCACACCTATCAGCAAATCCGCATCGGCGGCGTTGCCAACGATGCACTGCTCATCGTTGCTGCCGCCTACAAAGGAGCCGCAATCGTAGGTGCCGCCCTCGCCCACGGAACCACTCGGGCGTTGATCTCGACGCACATAGAGATCTATGTCTGCGGTCAAACCCGTCAGCGTCACCGTTGCGCTGATGGCTTCAGGGGGAAGTGTCAGCGCGTAGTAATGCCAATCACCCGCCGCAATGTTGTCATTCGTGCGTTGTGCAATTGTCAGCTCGCGATTATCATCGTCTGTGCCGCCACCGCCGCCGGTGTTTTCAACTAAGGTTGCTTTCAATGCAAATGGGGAGCCCTGGTAACCATAAACACCGATATACCAATCGCTGGCTTCGGAATTGCTCAGGACGCATCGCTCACTCGCAGTTCCACCATAAATGGACTGGCAATCATAAACCCCGCTGTTTCCAACGTGACCCGTTGGTCGTGCGCCACGCCGAACATAAACATCGGAGTCCGCCGTTAACCCGGACAGATCTACTTCAATGCTGCCTATATTGTCTCCCGCGGATATTTTAAAATACTGCCATTGAGAAGTGAGCACCGTTCCACTCACGGGTACACCCGATTGCAATAGGGTTTCTACACCTGGTTCAACTGATTCAATTGCACGTGCGCTCACAGTGAAATCACCGGCCCGGTAGCCGTGCACACCGACGTACCATGTTGTCGCAGCACTGTTTACAACCGAAACACGCTCACTACTGATACCCCCATTTGTGGAAGCCGCGTCGTAAATTCCGTTCTCTTCGACACCGCCACTGGGCTTAACATCGGCACGAACATATAGATCAATATCAGACGATAGACCGCTGAGTTCAAAGATCACTTCGTTGATGTTGTCACCGGCTTCAAAGCGATAGAAGTGCCACTCATCCTCACCGACACTGGCACTCTTTGAGTCACCATCAGCAAGTTCTAAAAGCGCAGCGCGGGTATCGCCATCAGCGGGGATCTCAAGCAAATACCTTTGCAAGTCCGCTAGTTCTGAAGCAGTTAATGAGGCACTTTCACTGTGACTAGCAATTGCTTGAGCAACAGTAGATGCCGATCCATCGTGCAGATAAGGTGCATTCTCATGCAAGTTGAGAAGTGTCGGTGTATCCAGACCGTCGAGATCACCACTGAGACGAGAGCCACTGCTGGCTTTTATCGTTCCAACGTCGTGCCTTCTCGCTGTTGCGGAATCGGTCATTGCCGCACCGCTGTGACACGTCGCACAACTTTGATCATCAAACAACTGCTTGCCACGCTCAGCAGCGTCGCTGAAATCTGCGCCTTTTTGCGGATTAACTGGCATGCTATCCAGTGATGTAAGGTAGGCAGCTAACGCATCCAAATCAACGCTTCTGCCCGTTTTTGTCGCGCCCAGCGGCTCATTCGCTGCGGCGAAGTCGCCGTTACTCATCAACCCTGTTCCACCGGCAAACTGACGAATTTGCCCCTCGAAATCATGGAACTCGTCGAAGTTACCACTCCAGTGCAGCATGCCATGAGCAGCAGCACCTTTGCCTCTCAAGCTTGTTGTGCTGCGTAGCCCTTCACCAAACTGGCTAAAATCCCATACACGACCATCGTGGTCTGCGTCGTTGTGGCAGCTCGCGCAGCTGATGTAGTTTTCCAAGGCGAGTCTGTCGTCAGACGCATCGTAGAATAACTGCTTACCTCGCAGCACTTCCACATCGAGCTGTTCGTTACTGACCAACGACACGGTAGCGCTCAACGTAGGCTGGGCAGAACTACCTGCAAAAAAGCTCGAAGTATCGATCACCGAGAGACTGCGATCAACAAAGTTGTGAACCCACACTTTGCTGCCATCGGCACTGACAGCTACCGCCGAGGGCGCGCGCCCCACCGCTACCCGACCAAGGATACCGTTGTCGTGGGCGTCAATGATGGCGAGCTCCGCACTGGTCTCCAATGCTACTAACAAGAAATTACCATTCGAGTCAAAAGCAGCAGCAGAAGAAACGCTGGAATTATCTAAATCCACTCGGTTTTGCCAAGTGTGGCTCCAATCTGTAAGCAAAACCTTAGAGACTACAGCTCGAACCGTATTTTGATGATTCAAGCTAGCCGAGTTTCGTCGAGTGCCTCGGCCGATGTTGTCTTGCTTACTCGGCACCCACACGGCCAAGCCGTCAGGCGATATGACAGGAGCAGCCAAGTAATTGGGCAGACCGTTGCCACTGACTTCGCTATCACCCGCAAAACTTACCGGCAGTTCGACCACGCGCTGCTGCGCAAGCGTGTCAGCGGACAAGACATAAAGCTCACCCGCGCCGTCGCTGAGATCAACCGACACCGTGCTCTCACCGTCAACAAGCGGCGTGATATAACGGCTGGCCATCAACTGGTTGCGATCGCTGTTCATTGCCAATCCACGAACACGCGGGGCCACAATCGCTGTGCGAATTGTCTGGCCATTAGTGGTGTTGATCACTTGCACCTGACCGGTACTTTCAAGCGCGACGTAGGCTCGGTTGCCATCGACCAACAAACCATGCGGCTGACTACCTGCCGCGAGATTATAGGTTCGACTAACAGAGAGCGAACTCCCATCGATCACGCTGATGGAGGCCGACCCTTTGTTACTGACCCACACGCTGCCGTCATCGGTTAACGCAAGTGATACCGGCTGTTCGCCAACGGTTATTTCTCTTAACCGTTCTTGGCTAGCTTCTCCAACCAGACTAACGCTGTTATTGTCTGGATTCGCCACCCAGACTCTTCCTCGCGCGTCATCTATCACCAATCCGCTAGAGCTGAGTGGGCGATTGGGCGTCGGTGTCGCGTAAACTGTTTGGCTAAACTGCAAACGGCTTTCGTTGCCCGCTGCGTTTTTGGCAAAAACTGTCACGCTGTATAATCCAGGCTTTGCGAAAGTATGGCTCGCGCTTCCACTGCTGCTCCAAGCCGTATCGGTGCTGCCATCGCCAAACGACCACTGATACTGCACGGCTGAGCCGGAGGCAGCTGTGGCCGAATACAGTGCTGTTTCACCGCTCTCAACGGGAACGGGCGGATTTTCCGTCGTCAATACTGGCAGACCCAATGTGGCCGGATCATCAGTGATAGACCAAGTAAAAGTCTGGGACACGCTCAATCCATCAGGATCCGTCGCTGTCACGGTGACACCGTAGTCACCAATTTGAGAAGGCGTGCCACTGATAATTCCATCACTAAGCGCGATAGCTAGACCCGCCGGCAAACCAGAAGCACTGTATTGCAAGCTGTCACCATCTGGATCACTGGCTTGCGTCGCCATGCTTATTGCACGACCTTGAATAGAATTTTGCGATACAAACGGAACCATCGTTGGCGAACGGTTTTCCTGCACAGGCAAATCAACTGTCCAGCGCATGGACTGTGCGGCAGTCGCCCCCGTGGTATCACGCACAGTGAAGTTCACGGTAAAAACATTGGCGCTCGCAAGCACTCCACTGACCAATCCCGTGCTACTGTCCAGCTGCAGACCGTTGGGCAACGACTGCACAAAATACCTCAGGGTCTGCCCTTCAGCATCCGAAGCCTGCAGTTGCAAGCTCACTGTCTGGCCAACTAGCCCAGTGCGATTGGCAATCGCCGATAAGGTAGGTGCGGTATTGTCTTCGTTATTTCGAAGCAAGAATGCATCACTGCCGTCCAGCTCGGTGTCGTAATAACGAATGTCGTCGATCATCCCGTCAAAACGCAAAGCTGTATCAGCGGGGTTACTGCCTACTAAAAGTACACGCTGTGCAGACTGCGATGAGCTGTTGCGACTACCGTCCGCGATTAACTCTCCATCGACATACAACGACTGGCCGCTACTGCCGTGGCTGTACAGAACGTGGTGCCAGCTGTTGTCTGCGTAATTTCGACCACCCGATATTTTTTGACCGTTTAAGGTAGCACTCAATCCATCGCTTTCTAAAAACAAAATCCGATCGGTGTTGCTCCCAGCATCATCGGTAGAGCTGCTTAAGAGCGGACGATTGCCTACCGCCGTTTTAAACCAAAGACTGTAACTGGCGGATGACTCGCTGACATCGACAGGCAATCTCAAATAACTATCACCGTCGAGCAGCGCTACGCGACCGCGTGTTGCGTCGTCCACAAAAACGGCCTGCGCTTCAGCGACAGCGTCATCACCACCAACAACATCAACGCCATCGGTCGCATCGCTCTCTACCGACGAAGAATCGTATATTGGCCAATAGCCACTCAGGTCACTCTCTAATGGTTCTCCGGTTGGAGGTACTCCGACAACTTGCCACTGAAAAGTAACCGTCTCGCTTCGATCCGCACTGTCAGTCACTTGGACCACAGCGCTTGAGGTGCCGGTCAAATAAGGGGTACCTGTGATTAGTCCAGTCGCACTGTCGATTTCCAAACCGGGAGGAAGTGAATCGCTGCTGTAAGTTAAGTCGAGACCACCACTGGAAAAAGCTTTGAGTTGAAGCGCTACCTCTTCCTGATCCGAAGAGGCTTGAAATCCAGGGTTGGCAAATTGAAGTTCTTCAAAGACGTTAGCCAGGTTGGCTCCAATCTGAACCATTCTCGCCACGGAAGGTACGCCGTCGCTGTCGACCGCAAACAGCATGTAGAATCCAGGAGGTGCCAGCAGACTATTGGCAGGTGTCGTCCAGCGGACTTTGCCATCACCCAAATACACCGAAGGCGCAGCAACGGCTCGCTGCTCCATGTTGGTTGAGTGTGTCACGGAGCCAGGACGAATCAAAGTAAGTTTCGCAATAGGCAAATCAGTCTGCACGTCGAGATCGATAGACTGACCGTAGTTAACACTGTACGGGGCAGACGCAATAAGCGGGCGATCTGCGAGTTCACCGCCGCCAAATTTGTCAAATAGATAAGGCGGCAAAAAGATTTCAGCATTGCGCAATGCATAGCTCTGGCCTTGTTGACCACCGGCCGAGTAAACGCGCCCATCCGGCAAAAGCAAAGCGGTACTGTGGTACTGTCGAGTGAATTTCATCGACGC
The DNA here is from genome assembly GCA_937965695.1 of uncultured Granulosicoccaceae bacterium. Lineage (GTDB taxonomy): Bacteria > Pseudomonadota > Gammaproteobacteria > CALCKW01 > CALCKW01 > CALCKW01. The sequence continues at coordinate 28,150 of CALCKW010000011.1, read as the reverse complement.
CATGGTGCTGAATTGACGCGTTTCTGGATCCCAAATCTCCGCTTCAAAAACTGAGCTATTGGGATCGTAGAGCGAGCCCGTATTATTTCCGCCCGTCACTAAAACTTTACCATCGGCCAGAAGGGTGCTGTTGCCTTGGTGGCGCCTAATAGCCGGACCTGCAATTTGTTCAATGGTCGGAGTCGCGCTGTCTAAGGTCACAATTTCTGCGGTGTTCGAGGTGTTGCCACTGACTAGCAACATCTTCCCCTCGTCATACATCACCGCATTGCCGTAGTTTCTGGTGCCACTGGTTGATCCTAAGAACTCAATGTTGCCGCTGCCTTCAGTATCAATGTGGAACATGTCCTTCCGTGGCCCGAGATAAACTGCGCCACCGCGCGGAGACTGCTGCACCCACGGATGCTGAGAGATATTCCCGGTGACATTATTACTGATACCAGTGAGTCGCCTTAATGCACCATTGACCTGCCGCACCTCTGGCGTGCTGGGTCCACCACCGACGATGAGCATTTCCCCATTACTCATCGCAGTTACTGAGTCGTACCAACGCCCAGAGGCCATAGTTGGCCCCCATTCCCAGGTGTCTGTTAAGGAATCAAAAATATTGGTCTTACGGATAGGAACATTGTTCCCCACTGTGCCACCGGCAACAAATAGGCGCCCGTCGGACATCTTGCTCATACCAGAACAAAACAGGTACCCGTTTCCGCCCGTTGATAGATCAGCACGGGTCGTCTCACCTGTCAGAGGATCCCATATCGCAACAGGAGACACCGTATTGCCGTCGTGATTGTACAAACCAAAGTTGAGTACCCGCCCATCTGTCAGCAAAGATGCATGGATCGGAATCAGCGGTAGCTCGAAAGCAGGTTCCCAAGCCCCTTTTTCCTGCGGGTCTCCCGCAACCTGCAGGTCATCGGCTGCTAGCGTGCCAATGCCATCAGCCAACATGCGCTGGTAAGTTGCTTCTTGCTGTTGCCCATCGCCAGCCAATTGATCGAACTCAAAGTGCTCTGCCACAGTCAGCGCTTGAGTTTCAGGTATGTCTTGCTCATCCGTTGAGACAGACAACCAGGCAATGGCAGCGACACCAAGCCCCGCTGGCAGCAGTAGAAGGAGCTTAGACAGAGCGCTTTTAGAATGTGGCATGGGCAGATTTCGCAAGCTGAAATTATGGCTAAATCAGCAAGTTCTTGGCCAAAGCCCCTTCATTAAACGGTGACGATAAGGTCTGGGGAAGCTTCTGTCTTCAGCGCTCATCATCAGATACAACTGCCTTCATCTGCTACAACCTGTTAGCAACGCTATGCCAGAGCAGCATTGACGTCAGTGAGGCTTAGCTCCCCATCAACCACCCGCGATGAAAGAAAACTATTACGATAAATATAGGGAGCCTGAAGGAAGAGAATGGGTACAACATTGACCAAGGTTAAAGTTGGCTGCCTAATGGACAAGAAATATGGCCAATCAGGTTGACCGCAAAAGCTCGTCAGTCAACCCTTTTCTAAAAAGAATGAGAGCTCACAGACCTTCAAGCTTTGCGCACATGAGCTCGAGCGCATCGGCAGATAGGTCTTTGCCAGTACCGACATATTCCGATAACTCATTACTGTCGTTAAAGGGCAACTGAACGGTGCTATTGTTGAGGCCATAATTAACCGAGACCAAGCCTACACCGCACAATACAAACCAAAAAAGCATTTTCATGCCACTGCGTACGATTTTCAAAGCGCCGATAATAAGTACTAAGCCACCGAAGATAATCAGCAATTCATTGGATGATTCCAATTGCTTAAAATTCTCCCACCACTGCATATCAGTTATGGCTCGATAGACGCTGACCACCGCGCTTTCAAAACTCGACATCGATGTTCTCACTTGGTTAAAGGCTACACGCCGCGAGCAATAGATGCTGCAACGTCGACAGTTTAACAAGCATTTAAGGCTATGGCACGACTGTCATTTCATGGTCAACAAACTGGCATTGAGCGAATAAAAAAGGACAAGTCAAACAGGCATTTTTGACATCCACACTCAACAGACAAAAGACGCAGATCATCACTTCCAGACAACCCGAGGCAGCTCGCACTGCTCCTGAGTCCTGACGTTCCATGAACACCCATGAAGCGCAAACTGCTTAACACCTGATATTTCAACGGCTTCCGCGAAGTAAACACGCAGGCGTCCAAAACGACCGTACGCCTAAGAACAAATGTGCAATCGCCGATAAAGGTAAGGCCACTCAACGCTATCGTTGCGTTTAGAGCTGGGCCTATAACATCTCAGTGAGCAATCCAATGGCAGCATTAGCTACAACTCTATCAACACAAAACACGACACCGCCGACGAAGCAACCAACCGGACAAATAGATACAGCTGAAAAGAATCCCAAAACCGATGAACTCAGCGCCACAGAGTCTCGCCAACAAAGAATCAAACAACAAAATCTCAATATTCTAGAAGCTAATCGACAAGCAAGTTTATCCATTCCCGGTCAGCCGCTAAGCCTGTTGTATCAAACGGCAATCGAAGCAATTAATGCAGAGCTAGCACCGACTATGGGCGACAACGCCATCGAGCGGGCGCAACAAGAGGAGTTGGACATATCCCCAGAGGCGACGGCTGATCGGATTATCAGCTTGAGCATGAGGTCATTCGGAAAATTTCAGGCGCATCACCCCGAGATGTCTGAGTCGGACCAGGCCGATCGTTTTTTCGAGCTGATAAGCTCAGGCATTGAACAAGGATTTAATGCAGCCAAAGATATCCTCAAGGAGCTTTCTGTACTGGAAGGATCTATCGCAGAAAATATTGCTAAAACTTACGAACTGGTTCAACAAGGGCTTCAGCAATATCGTCTGAAAATTTCAGCAGACGATAGCAATGAAAGCGCGTAATCGACCACTGTGATACCCCCATGCTTGCAGTATATGATCAATCGCGAGATAACCAAATTCTGTTTATAGCGCAGGGCCACCGGCTAATTGAACAATCAGCCCCAAGCTGTTACTGGCTAGCCCAATGCTTCAAAGCCTGGCCACGCGTCTGCCGCTTTAGATATCATTGCCAATTCTTCCTTACTCAATTCGATTGAGCCGGCAGCAGCATTGGACACGGCTTGTTCAATCGACCTTGCACCAACAAGAACATGGCTGACACCCGGTTGCATTAGCGTCCAAGCCAACACAAGTTGCTCGGTCGTTACACCGCGATCCTGCGCCATCGAGACTATCGGGGGCAAAACCACCTCGAGTGCTTCCAACACCGCTGGTGTAAACCGAGGGCTGGTGGCGCGAAGGTCTCCCGCCGGAAATTGACGTTTACTATCGACTTTGCCCGTGAGAAGCCCTTGCGCGATAGGTGAATAACAGAGAAAGCCAAGCTCCTCAGCCTCACAGACCGGGAGATTAGCGGTGTTTTGCCCTGTATCGAGCAGACTGTAACGCTCTTGGTCGGTACTGATGCGACCAAGTTTTGCCGCTTGCGCTAGATGCTCTGGCGTCTCGTTACAGAAACCCCAAGCTCTAATTCTGCCTTCTGCTCGCAACTCCTCCAGCGTATCAACGAGTTCTGCAATTTCAGTTTCTGGATCAGGCCAATGTGTTTGGTATAGGTCGATATAGTCAGTACCAAGGCGCTTCAGGCTTTGCTCTAACTCCCAGCGAATGGATTCTTTTTTTAATGAACGGAAGATACGTCGCCCGTCGCTTTCAGCGTGCAAAGTGGGTGATTCTATATCCCACCGCAATCCACACTTTGTGGCCAAGAGAATCTTGTCTCGAGGCCGACCCTGAATGGCTTTGCCAACAATCTCTTCCGACAAACCAAAACCGTAGACAGCTGCTGTGTCGATGAAATCGACACCCGCATCCAGTGAAGCTCTGACCGCGTCGACAGAGGTTTCAGCGTCTGTACCGCCCCACAACCAACCCCCTATTGCCCATGCACCGAACGCCACCGCGGACGCCTCCATACCATGCTTGCCAAGTTGTGTTTTTTTCATTGTGAGGCCTATTGAAACGTTCTATGGTTGACTTAAGGAACATTATAAGCCATCAGGGATGTACATCATGATGTTTCATGCTCGATTTTTTTTGGCGAGAAGATCCCACAAATTGTGATCGTGTACACACGATAGACTTGATGGGACTGAGGCGCTGAAGACCAAGCCCGCCGTATTTACATGCCGAGTTTCACGGTAAAACATTGGTCGCTTTTTAAGCACCTTTTTCTCTCAACCTTGGTCGCGATGATTGTAAGCAAAGAAAGATGCAGCCGGAGCGCTGCACCCAATACAGAACACTATTTCAACCCAATCAGGCAATCGAACTGCTGGCGGGAATAAGTACTCATGTATTTTCTCTATTCATACACCCCTAGACCACGTTGAAATCAACGATTAAGGTCGTTGTTGTGCCCTTGTATTTCCACTTCCCCCCGTATATTGTCAAGTGAATCGTCGACGATGATCGCAACCCTAGAACGATTATCGCACGCCTTCATATAGCAACATGAGAATTATCACTATGCTAAATCCAAGTTTTAAATTCTGCGTAGCAATGACGTTAACAATCGCTTTAGGAGGCTGTAGTGGCGGTGGTGACGGAGGCAGCAGTAGCGGCGGAGGTGGTAGTTCAGACGAAAATACTACACCAGCGACACCGGTTGAGAATTTCACGTTCAACATTGACAACAGTGTGACTGAGGAAACAACTGAATTCTTTGTGACACAGATAAAAAATGAAGTCGGCTCTAGCATTACCGTGCTCAACGAAATCCCTAACTTTTTTGACAATAACCAAGTGCCAATATTGTATAAAATGTGTGGATTCGAAAATGCGTATTATTCCCCAGCGGAACGGGGGATCACTTTTTGCCATGAGCTCGGCGAGCTCGCTTATAGCTTGTTCAGAGAAAACGCATTAAACGCAGAATTCAGTGAACAAGATGCACATTCCTATGGGTTCAATAACGCAATTAGAATGACAGACTTCGTGATATTTCACGAAATCGGCCACGCCTTAGACGACATTCGCGACGACATAGGCATCGGTGGAAATTTCGAATCAGTGGCAGATGCTATTGCTGTTGTTTTATCAGTGCAAACCGGTCAGCCTAACAACGCAGTATCAGGCGCATACTTCTTCAATAACCTGCCCAGCACTAATAGCTTGTTCGACGAGCATGGCAATAATGCAGACAGAACAGGCGATATTATGTGCTGGGTTACTGGTAGCAGTTCAAATGCAGCTGCGGCATTCCCCAACTGGGTGGCGGGTTTCAATCAATCTGGCAGAGACTGCGTCGGCGAATACCAGAGTCAGCTTCAATTTGTCACCGATATTCTACCCGGCCTAGGAAGTGTTCGACCCGTTGCGTCAATCCGAGCAAAATCTCATACATCGACGGTAAATGTTGAGTTTTTGTATCGATCGGTTGAGGGAATGGCGTCGGGCTACTTTAGCGCCAATTAGCTCACATGGATTTCCAGTTAAAAAAGCAGATCGTGGATTTTTAGCGCAGGAATCTGCCAATAAAAAAGGGTTATTGGTGCAATCACCAATAACCCTTCTTTTATTTGATTGGACCCGAGTTAGCCCTCTGCCAGCTCATGACCCATGATCGCTCTAATCCAGCAAATAGACTAGCGATTAAGCATTCAGTTCAAGGTCTCTCCAGTCAATTAACAAAATCTCAGTGAGCAATCTGGAAACTTAGCTCAGCATTAGATTCTGACAATCGCAGTCCAAGATCAACGACACCGACGCCTAAACCGACGGTAAAGGCAAGGGGTTCATCAATAGACAGGTCTGCGTGCAAACCTGTACGAACGCTGAACAAATTCTTGTTCCACTCCGCACCCAAATTGAGCATCTGAGTATCAAAGTTGTCATACGTGCCTTCGTTCAATGCCAAGTCTGCAGTCAGAACATACGCAGGTTTTTCGTACAAAGCACTGACAATCACTTGAGGTGTTGACTCCACTTCATAGCCATTTTTTGTGCGAATACTCTCAGGTATGAGATTCCTAATAACCCCACCCACTGTCAAACCAGCTCGTTCAGGTAAGGCATAAGCTGCGCCCACGTCTAGAGTGAAACTACTTTTTTCGTTCTCATTCTCTTCAAATTCATCTGCGACATCAGTTGAATTATCGTCCGAAACATTTTCAGTAGTATTCGTCGCTGTAAGCCTTGAAAAACGAGGCGTAATACCGACATCGATATCCCGGCCACCCAGCGTTAACTGGTGCGCCATGCTTACCGCAATTTCAGCGCGGGTCGAAGCGGTCACTCGTACTTCAGATGTCAGTTCATCATCTGGCGCTTCAATATTAATGGTGCCGTCGCCCGTATCGAGGGAAATTGCCGCGTAGTCCGTAATCTCTTGGAGAGTCAGCACGCCGTCTGCGAGAGCATTACTCAAACCCGTGGTGTACTCTAGATCAGAATCGCCGACATCTGCCAATCCTGTAGCAGTAGCTCTCACGTTAAAACTAACACCAAAAGGTATTCTGGCCGATGGCCATGCGCCAGACAAACCCATATTGAACCGCGCGTCGACAGGCTCGGAGTCAGCATCTTTTAGAAATTTGTCCAAATCGCCCGCCAATTGCCCCAAGGCATCGGTGCCATTCAAGCATACTTGGCTAAGATCGGGATTCGAAGTATCACAGAGCAGCGCAAGATCAACAAGAGAATCTATCTCCGTCTCCATGTTGTCAGCGAGATCTTGATTGTCTTCTAGTTCACTAATCAACGCCGCACTGTCACGAAGCTCAGCCTCCATGCCTATCCGAAAGCCAAAAGTCCTATTCGCGCGGTGGTCACGCATCAACAGCGCTGGATTGGAGAAAGCGCCTTCAGCCGAAACACCAGCCGTTACGTTAGCGCCACCCATGCCAGTAGATCGAGCACCATCGGCTGCCTGCACAGTTAGCGCTGCAGTGCTAAGGCATAGAAACAAAGCGGGACGAGAAAGTGTATTTGGCATTTGGCCTTCCTAGCTATTTGAATTTAAACTAATACTTATAGGCGTAAGCAGAATCAGTGCCTGTTTTCTATATATTCGTATTAATGCGTGTAAAGCATGATTCAATAGAAAGCTCAAATAATAAAAACCCTAAAACACATAATAAATACAATCCAGAGATGCAAATAGATTCTCATTTACTATTTTTATTGGGATTATTTATGCACAAACAGTGTATTTGCAAAACTGTAGCGACTCCTTCAGCCTCCGACCTTGAATTTATAGCTTTTTAAAACCAACCAATAGGCGTCTCTAATCGATGCAAGAAAATTTTGAGAGTTAGTCAAATTGAGTTGTCGTCGACTTTTTTACAAGCACGTTTTCCTTGACATCGTTTGGAGCAATATTTAACCGAAACCCAATCTCTCTCCCATTTCTTTCGCCACGTAAAAGGACGATTGCACGCTTCACAAACTTTGCTGGGTAAATTCGGTTTTTTATGGGCCACTAATTAGCACTCACATGCTTACGGAGTATTCGTTTGGCTTCCTGTTTAACGTCGCGCCGTTTTTGCCAAGCCCAAAGACGGTCGCTTGCAAACCGATAGCTTACACTGATGTCCACTATCGGTTCGGGGTAGTCTCTACCCACAGAAAAGTCATACATCAACTCTTCCATCGCGGTTATTTTCCAAGGTTCGAACAATAAAACAGCTGGAAGCGAATCGAGCTCTGGGCACCATTGACGAATAAACTCACCGCTCGAGTCATGTTCCATGGCCTGTTTGCTTGGATTATAAATACGGATAGTATTAATACCTGTTACACCCGCTTGCATCTGGAACTGTGCATAGTGAATTCCCGGTTCAAAATCAAGGAAAACACTTGCCAGATGCGCTACACCCCGGCGCCAATCAATATTTAGATGATGGGACAAAAAGCTAACCAGCATAGCTCGCATTCTAAAATTGATATAGCCTGTTTTTATAAGACACCGCATGGAAGAATCAATTAAGGGATATCCCGTGTTTCCGGTACACCACGCAATAAGATCTTCTTCTGATGCAACGTCATCTCGATAAGGCATATCTCGGTAGCCGGCATTGACAGCACCAAACTCCATCTTGCATTCACTTTCAAATTTTTGAATAAAATGACAATGCCAATGTAAGCGAGAAGTTAATGCCGACAATGGTCTACGCCACCCTTCTCGATTGTCTTGAGTATTAAGATGTTTAACCATTTGGCGTAAGCTTATGTTGCCCCAAGCCAAATACGGTGACATTCGCGAACAGCTAATCTGACTCAGTAATGGTTTGGAGATATACCGCTGATAGTCCTGACCTCTTTCATTAAAAAAATCGAGCAGAGTTTCTTGCGCCTCCTTTGAACCTCCGCGTTGCATTGCTGGGTCTGTGTTTTTCCAACTGTCTGAGAGACTGCTGGTATCAAATTTAGTGCGAACGATCTCTAGATTTTCTAGCCGATTATCAATCAACTCAGCGTTCATCACTCGCTGCCAATCGGCATTCCATGTATCTCGATTGGCACAAGGTCGGTGAACAGCTGCAGTCGGGGATTCGGTCCAATTGATCGAGCTATTTTTCGCCCACAGAGATACCAACTTATCTCGCTCAAAGGTATTTGCTAGGCCTGTTTCCTCGTGAGAAAATATTGACTCCACAGAATACCTGCAATTAATTTCCTCTAGTATGTCTATCGCCTCACCGTAGGCTACCGTGATCTTGACATTAAGTTGGCGATTCATGTCCGTCAGGGATTCTGTAACAAACCGCCAATGACGATCAGAATAATGGGGATCACCGAGCAATAAGGGTTCGAAGATATATAACAGCAGTGTGGGCAACGTCGATCTTTCAGCCAGTTTCAGTGGCATGTGATCAGAGAGTCTAAGATCTCTTTTAAACCATACGACGTTTATTCTCTGCTTCATCAAATTTTAGTCTTAGAGCCGTCTAACCGATGGGCCAATCGGCCGCATCCACAGAGTCAAGAGACTGAATGCCTTTGTCGCCGCCCCACTTTCGAGTGTATCGGCCGTCAGGGTCAAATTGATGCGATTGCTTTTCTAAATTAAAGCGTCTTTTGTCTCGTGTATCTGCGCCGACCCCCGCCAAGTACTGCCAATTACCCCAGTTGCTTCCCACGTCATAGTCAACCAGTGCCTGTTCAAAGTAAGCCGCACCGTAGCGCCAGTCCATCGACAATTCATTCGCGAAACAGCTAGCAACAATTTGACGCCCACGGTTCGACAGGTAACCGGTCTCTCGTAATTCGTTCATGCAGGCATTCACCAACGGATAAGGCGTGGTGCCATTAACCCACTTCTGGAATCGTTCAGCATAAAAGCTAGTCAGAGGCTTTCGATTTTTAATTCCGGTAAATGAAAACAGCTTGACCCCGTTCTTGAGGGCGTACCACTGAAAAAACTCTCGCCACAGAATCTCGAAATAGATCCAGTATGTCGATTCATTGGCTTCATTGCGTTTTTCATAGTCGGCGAGCGACGCAACCACTTGTCGCACAGACAAACACCCATTCGCTAGCCAGGGTGAAAATTTACAGGAGTTATCCCATCCATCGATGGCGTTGCGAACTTCTTTATAGGAGAGTGGCTTTTGACTTGAGAAATAGTCCCTCAGAATTTCAAGACCCTGACTCTCCCCACCCTGAAAAGCATGATTCTTAGAACCAGTGGCAAGTGGTTTAAATTCGGGAAAATCAACCATTGGTGCAGGCGGCAGATACCCAAGTGTCGGGATGGGTTTAGACGGCTCTAGGTCGCCCACCTTGTTTTTGAACTGCGTAAAACTTGCTGGCAAATCCGCAAGATCAAACGGTAAGGTATTGGTGGTAAACAACGTGCGGGTGTCGACCGAATGGAAATTTATATGCCTGTTTTTCTTGAGCTCTTCCCACACACGGTTTTCGTACCACCCCACACTTTCGCTGCGAAAGACAACAGAAGCGTCTACTTTCTTCAGCAAGTTGCTCAAAGCAGCAGTGGCTTCAGATTCAAGCACGATCAAACGCTGACCTATTTTGTTTAGGCTTTTGGAAAGATCACTGAGAGACTCTAGCAGGAAGCGACGAGAGTTCCGATCGGCATGAGGCTGCTGGTACAAACTAGCGGACTGCCATGGCTGATCGATTACATAGACACATAACAGCTCATCAACCAGCAGTTTGGCCTGCGTCAACGCTGGATTATCGTGTAGCCGCAAGTCGTTTGTGAACCAAAAAACGCCCGTTTTCTTTTGCTTCATCATTCACTCATCGTCTTTTGTTTTAGCCTTAGCAGTCAGGTATCCCGCACGGCGCTTAGAGTTTAGCAAGCATTTCCGTTGCAGAGCAGCTTACTCGATGACAGTTACTGACAACACCACAAGCACAATCCGCACGTTTCTAGCCCCTACTTTGTCACCAGTGTAACGGCAAAGTTCCTATCTTAAGCGCCACCTTCAACGTAAGCTTCATCCTCATAAGTTTATTAGCAATTACGTGGTTATGATCAAAGACACAAATCTGTGCGGCATTCTTCTGATGATTGCTTCTATGGCTGTTTTCTCAGTAGCTGACACGCTGGTCAAACTGGCAACATCGCAGCTATCGACCGCTCAGCTCATGTTTTACCTGCTCGGTGGATCGCTCGTTCTTTTTACCGCTATGGCGAAATTTCAAGGAGATAGACTAAACGACCCAAGAGCCTTAGCTCCCGTCTTGCTGCTACGCTATTTAGCGGAGATAGTTGGCATGGTGGGTATGGTCACCGCGCTGGCAAAAATACCCATCTCCACCGTCGGCGCAGTCACTCAAGCTACGCCTATTTTGGCGGCGGTAGGCGCTGTGCTCTTTCTCAATGAAAAAGTCGGTTGGCGGCGATGGGCATCAATCATTGTCGGATTTATCGGTGTTTTATTGATCGTTCAGCCAGGAGCCGTCGCCTTCGATACCAATGTGCTTTGGGCGCTTCTCGCTCTCGTCGCCCTGTCTGTTCGAGACCTCACGACAAGGATGGTGCCTGCCGACATGACTTCAGCGAGTCTCGCGACCTACACAATGGCAGCGGCAACTCCAGTGACCATTGCTTGGGTACTGTTCAACGGCGAGAGCTTTTTCCCAGCCGAAGCCAATTGGTTGATTATCATACCCATGGTGTTTTTAGGCTCGCTAGGCTACCTCTTGTTAATAGCCTCTCTTCGCATGGCAGAGGTCTCAGTTGTGATGCCATTCCGCTACTCCCGCATTATTTTTCTGTTGATCATAGGCATCGTCATGTTCGGTGAACGACCAGGAGTTTGGATAATATTTGGTGCAGGTCTTATCGTTGTATCAGGCGTCTACATGATGTGGCGGGAACACCAGCTCAAGCGTCTTTCACGCTAGGGGGCCTCAATTTAAGTCCAGTCAGTGATGTCGGCGTGAAAAATTTGACCCCAGCAAGGGTCGAATCGCCGGCAATAGTGGTGCTATTGCCCAGATTGGCAACGCGGTTTAGCTGAATTTAGCGCGTAGACGGTGCGAGCACAACTTGATCTGAGCATCCCTCGCTAAGCACCTAAGGCCTAAGCCCGCAGAAAATATATTAACCGACCAGAAAAAACGCAGGCAGCCTCCACCATTTGAAAGCAACGCTTTTATTGCGCGAATGATTCAGCCGGCATACTGTTTCTTAGAAAATAAAAGGTTCACAAAAAAAACACAACGAAGCCTGTCAAATAATAAGTGTATTTTTAATGCGCGCTTCTCAGTGTGCATCAATTTAAAATTTGAATGTCAAGCATTTCGTTGAAAACGCGGAACTATAAAAAAGCACCCTTGTCCCAAAGAGCAGAACATAAAAATGTGCTCAGTTTTTTTATTGAGTTGCATCCAAACAGCAACTGAGTCACGTATAAGAATCGACACCAAAATTTCCATTCAGGAAATCTAACTCTCTTACTTAACTATTAGGACTTTCAACATGCGAATTAAAAATACGCTAGCAACAGCTGCACTTGTTACCTCTCTAGCCGCAACTAGCTTTGTTGCACATGCCGGTGGTCACGGAGTGATGGTCGGTGGCGCTGAAATGGTTGCTTCAAAGAACATCATTGAAAATGCATCAGGGTCATCAGACCACACAACTCTTGTCGCTGCAGTGCAAGCGGCTGGCTTAGTGGAAACACTTCAGGGCGACGGACCCTTCACCGTGTTGGCACCGACCAACGCAGCATTCGATGCACTGCCAGCCGGAACGGTTGACACACTTCTCAAACCAGAAAACAAAGAAATGCTTTCTACGATACTGACGTGTCATGTAGTAGCTGCAAAAGCAATGGCAGCTGACGTGATAAAAATGGCAGCTGACAACGGTGGAATGCATCAGATATCGACGGTAGGCGGCTGCAACCTCGTTGCCAAATACGAAAACGACCAAGTTACCTTTAGCGATGAAAACGGAACGGTTGCAACCGTCACGATTGCCGACGTCCCACAGAGCAACGGTGTTGTACACGTTATTGACGCGGTTCTTCTGCCAAAGCAATAACATCAGTTAGTGTGTAGAGTATCGCTCTGCGCATTGAAACATTAGGGGCACGAAACAGTTGAAGACCGCTATCAGTACCTCATTTGCCGCAACACTGTTTCTTGCTCAGGGCACAGCGTCTGGCCACGAATATTGGCTAGACGCTGTTGATCCCTCAATAAGCAAAGGAAAAAAAATCATCGTCGACGTTCGAAACGGAGAGAACTTTGCCGGCTCGGCTTACCCCTACAATCTGACAGATTTTCTATCGATTGATTTTTCGAGCAATGGAACAACAGAACCTTACACTGGTCGGCTAGGCGATTACCCTGCTATTCACAAGACTATAGATTCGATTGGCCTCTATGCCGTATCTGTTAACACCAACAAAGACACACTTAAGTACAACACGTGGGAAAAATTTAACAAATTCCTCAACTACCATTCACTCGACGAAATACCTGCTCTACATCAATCACGAAACCTTCCAAACAGCTTTATAAAAGAACATTATTGGCGGAATGCCAAAACACTCTTTGAAGTAACGGACGTCAAAACATCCGAGACGACCAAAGCAGACGCCGAATCACATAATACAGCCAACTCAGTATTCAATACGTCAGGCGTGGAATTCGAGATGGTGCTGCTAGACAACCCGCTCAACGATATCCCAGAAATGCGGGTACAGCTATTTTTTAAAGGAGCCCCGTTAGCTAACAGGCAAACTGAAATGTTTTGGCGCGGTGAACAAATGTTCCGCTTTACACAAAAAACCAATAACGACGGCATTGCCACGTTCAAACTACTGGGCGATGGTGACTATTTGTTTAACGCTGTACACCTCAGAGAACCCAAAGCCGGAGAAAATGCACATTGGTCTAGCCTTTGGTCTTCTATTACGTTTGAAAGAAGTGGCTTTGGAAAACTCTAGCAGCGTGGAACTTAAACCTAGCTAGTTACCTAATACTCGCTCAACAAACCAGAAAAGACCTATCCCACCTATAATGCACGATGCTGGAATACGAATATAAGCGTTATACCAAGACTGTTTCGCCCAAACTCCAAGTAACAAAAAACAAACAGCAATCACGCTAAGCTGACCTAACTCCACACCTATATTAAACGCCAGTAATGCCGCAACAAAATGCGTAGCGCTGATGCCAAAATCGCCAAGCACGCTAGCGAACCCCAAACCATGTAGCAACCCGAAGACAAACACTAATAACAAGCGCCAACGAGAAGCACTCTGACGAAAGAGATTTTCCACACAGACAAAAACGATAGACGCCGCAATCAACGGCTCCACCACACTGCCAGGCAGCCGAATAATATCCAGTGTGCCCAGCATGAGCGTGATCGTGTGGGCAATGGTGAAAACAGTTACCTGTAGTAATAAAGGCTTAAACTTAGCGGACAGCAGAAATATCCCCACCACAAATAGTATATGATCCAACCCAAGTGGAATAATATGCTGAAAGCCCACAACAACGTAGCTTTGCACAGTTTCCAGTATAGAAACTGTTGTGGAAGAACCAAGCTCAATTGCACTACTGCGCTGCCCACCGGCGAGCAGAGCACTGTAGGGATCTTGCTCATTGTCGTAATCAGCTCTGACAATGATCTCACCAAATTTTTTGTCCCACAGCCAAGAAAATTTCCGGTCATCGGGTTGTAAACCTAATTCGAATGTAAGCATGGAGTCTCTGGCGATAGCGACATCTCCAGTTGGAGGAATGCTAACGTTAAGCTTACGGAGTTCGATTGGCCGTCCCACGCCACTTTGAATGTCAATCGCATCAATAACAGTGCGTTCAAAACCCATGTACTCAGCAGCTAACTGATCCGCATCCATCGCTCTTAAGACATCATAAAGGGCTCGATTGGGTGAGCTTTCCGTGTCATCGTGGTCGGGCGCTATTTCTGCTATCAGTTTTTCAAGGTTTGCACGGACAGAAACAAGAGCACGACGTTCGTCACTAGCAGTTGCGCCAGTGATAGCAATATCCACAACTGTGGGTCGCAATTCATGGGCATGCAACGGGCTAATGATGGCAAAACCCACCAAAAGAATTATCACTGTTCGCGTTATTGCCAGAGTGATCGAAGCGTTATTTTTAGTCATTGCTTTGTCATTTTAAATTGGTATTTAAGCCTGCGATTACGGCAAACAATTTTGTAGATCAAACATGTTTACCTACTAGTCATTGTACCTTGAATCGACTCTGAGAGATTGACGCGCAGGCAATTAGTCATCTCATTTTTAATAAGAACATTTCGCTTACACGATGGGATATTTTTTATCGGATTGTCTATTCTGAATTACCGAAATAAATTCGGTTTTTCATCAAGGTGATGATCTGTCTTTTCGCCATGAGTGATACACAGAAAAAACCCAAGCGGTTATTGCGGAAGGAGCAGAAATGTAGGCGTATCGCCAAGGAATTTCAGCCGGTTTAAATTCAAAGAGGTACATGGTTATCATGGCGACAGCCATCAGCGCCGCGGCTTGAAATAGTACCAATGAAAGCACCAAACCGATTTTAAAAAACCCGACAACTGACAACAGAATCACACCAAAAGGTATCGCCACTACAACCACAATGACATATGTCATCAAGGC
Source organism: uncultured Granulosicoccaceae bacterium (assembly GCA_937965695.1). Taxonomy (GTDB): domain Bacteria; phylum Pseudomonadota; class Gammaproteobacteria; order CALCKW01; family CALCKW01; genus CALCKW01. The sequence goes on along the minus strand of CALCKW010000011.1, from coordinate 13,026 downwards.
GATGACTGTCGATTCAATGGATAAACTGCCTGTTATGACAGCTAATAAAAAGACGTGTACCACTGCCGCAACTAACGCCGCTGCGTTTGCGGCGGGGAGCAGACGATTCAACATATTTTCCCGACGTTTATACATTCAAACGAACAGCTATTCATGGCTCAACTCAACTTGAGGATTTTGCCAGGATTCATCATATTCTGAGGATCAATTGTCTGTTTTGCAGCAGCCATCAATGCTAATTTGACGGGATCACCAAACTCAACAAGTGACTCTCTTTTTTCGGACCCGATTCCGTGCTCCGCAGAAAAGGATCCGCCGATTTCCGCTAATCCCGCAAACAGCACTTTTGATATTTCTTTGTAGAGGTGTTCAACGGGTTTTTCGCTGGCAATGGTGTAATGTAAATTACCGTCACCGAGATGTCCCATGATAAAAATACCCAGCTCTGGACAAAGCGCACGAAGCCTAGCACTGCTCTCACGTACAAACTCATCAAGACTGCTCAGCGGAATTGAAATATCAAACCAGCAACCACTTGGATAAACACGATCAATAAGAAAACTCTCTTCGCGGACCTGCCAGATACCCTTCTGTTCTTGTTCGTTTTTGGCGATTACCACATCGGTTATTTCGTCACGCTCCATGCAATCAGCTAAAGTCTCGAGGAAGTCATCGGCGTTTACATTTTCAGTAACGCTAAAAATGACAAATACCTCTCCTTGTAAGTGCCCAAATTTACGCGCAATTCCGAGCTCACCAGCTGTTGTGAGAAAATAATCACGCCACATGATTTCTGCGGCCAAGAGTTCTGACCCAAACACCCGGCGCAGTTGTTGAAAAACAGCTAAAGCAGAACGCGCGTCTGGCGCAGCCACAAGCGCTGTCTCGCCACGTTGTATTGCAGGCACTAGCTTAAGTACCACACCGGTTATAACACCCAAGGTACCTTCAGAGCCGATAAATAGCTGTTTGATGTCATATCCTTCGTTTGCTTTTGCCACCTTTTTTAAATCGCTCAGCACTGCGCCATTAGGTAGAACAACTTCGAGCCCAAGTACCCTTTGGCGCATAACTCCATGACGAAATGCCTCGGCGCCGCCGGCATTAGTGGCAACCATGCCACCTATGGTGCAAGAGCCACGTGCTCCAAAATCGACACCAACACTAAGGCCAAGTGCACGCACCTCGTCTTCAAGTTGCGATAGCGTCACACCTGCATCGACCACAGCCACGCCTGAGGCGGCGTCTATCTCACGAATGGAATCAAATTTATCCATCATAAGAATCAGTTGGCCGGGAGACGACGCTGCACCACCGGCAAGGCCAGTACGACCTCCTTGCGTCACCAAGCTGACTGATTGCCTTGCACACCAAGCAACCACGCGGCGTACGTCTTCCAGTGTCATTGCACTGACAGCCACCCCAGCAGAGAAATTCTCCGCGTCGATGCCAGGGTCACGTGCATTGAGGTCGGAGCGCGACAACGGCGTTTCTCCGTTCTTTTTAAGTTGTTCAAAAATACGATCAGATTGCCCAGACACGACACACCACTAGGAAAATTATTAGCTGTTAGCACCTACTTTAGTCTCTCACCTCTGTGATAGAGCTAATCCAGAGTGTTTTTTAGGATACAAACCGCAGTTTCATTGATGAATGTCGTCGCAAGCAATCAAACATAGTGAACAACGTTTAGGGATATAATAGCTGCATGAAAAAAGGACACTCGGCGCTTGAGCGCAACGTTGAATTGTATCCGCGCTATAAAGCGGCAACTAGCATACTGCCGTGGTTGCCTGTATTTTTTCTATTTTTTATCCAACGCGTGTCAATGGGCGATGCGGTTTTACTCGGTTCCGCCTATTACTTTGCAGTGTTTATACTGGAGGTACCTTCAGGTTACTGCTCTGATCGTTTTGGCAGGCGGCCGACGTTGATGCTCGCTTCAATCATGACCGTCATTTCTTGCTTTATCTTTGTCGTTGCTAATTCTTTCGGTGCTTTGGTTGCGGCCCAGATAATGTTGGCTGCAGGAATAGCTTTTCAGTCGGGTAGCGACAGCGCTCTGCTATACGACTCGTTACGCACGCTGAAACGCGAACATGAATACACCCTACACGAGACCGTGGCGCAAAAATGGAGCATGACCGCACTGGCCTGTTCTTGCTTGGTAGGTGGCGCTCTCGGCGTGCTTGATTTGCGATTGGCCTATGCCATCGCACTGGTAGCAGCGATAGCCGCAGTAATCTATTGTGTGATGTTCGTCGAGCCACCGATGGAAACTGAAGCAGAACCCAATGGTTTTGTTAGACAAATAAGCAGCACTGTAGGCTATTTCGCGCATCCGCTGTTAGGCTGGATACTCGCCTTTTTCGTGCTCGGCTTTTCACTAGAACACGTCCCGTATGAGTTTTACCAACCGTATCTAAAGCTACTGGGCCAAAACACGGTCACAGGTTGGTTGAGCAGCGATTCAGCCCCTATGGTCTCCGGGGTAGTTATGGGTATTTCCATGTTCGGTGGAGCTATTGGTGCTGCTATAAGCCAACGATTAATTGACCACATAGGCCTTCGTGCATTGCTGATTGCGAGCATCTCAATTCAGCTAATTATCATCGCAGGCCTGTCGCTGGTTTTGCATCCGATCATGCTGGTGTTGGTCATGTTTCGAAATTTTTCAATGTCGATGGCACAAGGACCCATGTTAGGTGCCATCGCCCCGCATGTTCCCAGCGCGCAAAGAGCAACCTTGCTCTCAATACTAAGCCTTGCAGGCCGAGCGACATTTTCCATCAGCTTAGCTATGCTCTCAATGCTCGTCATCGGCGCAGAAGCACTTAACTGGCACGCGCTTTCTCAAGCGTTAGCCACCTCCGCACTAGTTGGCGTGGTATCGCTGGCTCTATTGTTTTTTTGGTCTCGACACATCATCAAAGAGTTTTCGCTGACAAGCGATATCAATAAGCCAACTTCCTCGTAGGTAACAAAGAGGCGTCAGCTTAAAACCAGTCAGAGAAGTCGACAGCAATAGAGGTGCTATCGGCTAGATTTGATACGCGATTGTGCCGAATTTAGTGCCTCGACAGCACGAGTATAAAATGACCTTAGGCTCCGTTGCTTTTTGTCGGATGCCACCCCACCCAAAATCAACCTATCTAGCCGCCAACGCGGCACGCATTGCAGCCTCTGCCATCAACGGTATAAGCTTTTCGTGTTTCTGATACATCAAAGCCAGCCCTGCATTTTCCAGCACCTCGATTTCAATCCACGGATAAGCCTCTCGAAGTTTCGGGATGGCGCGCAAGTCGACGGTCGGGTCTTCTTCGGCTAAATATATCCGGACGGGAATAACTTTAGTGGCCATCACCCTGTCGCTCCAATCGGCCTGAAAAGCGATATACTCCAAGGCGAAAGCGCCGGCAGCGTTTGTCGATTTCGCTGCCATCAGACTAATGTTTGCTTCGAGAATCTGCTTCATTTCAACCGTTTCAAGAAGCAATAGATCCGACGGTGATTCCTTGCACAATTGACGTAACATCGCTTCGGGACCAATCCTTCTACTCATGGCCATTAGCGCTTTCGAAGAGAACCGAACCATGTGCGGAGCTTTCTGGGCCATCGACACGAAAAATCTCTGCCATCGCCCTTCTCCGTCTACATTTACGCCACCAGGTAGACAAGGTCGGCCACCAACACTGATCAACTCGGTTATCAGGCCAGGGTATTTTGAAATCAAATCAACAGCAAAAGGGAAATCACTGCCTTGTACCGCATAAGGGAGCTTATTGATTCCAAGGGCTTTTAGCAGAGACACGGAATCTTTGCCAATGGCATCAAAAGGGTCAGCGTCCAGCTCAAGGCTGTCACTTGGGCCGTACCCCGCCCTAATCAGGCAAATAATTCGCAAATTTTTCTCAAAAGCGGAGCGAATCATCGAACGCGGCCAACGCACCATGCAAGACCCCATATGCGAAATAAGGAGCGGGTTTCCTTTTAGTGGTCCCATGTCGTGATAGGCCAGCTTCCTGCCATCTTGTAGGGTAATTGATTTAAACGGTTTCCAGACTTCGGATTCAAGCCAGTTGTCAGAGAGCGTAGGTGCATCAATTTCAACTGCCGCATCGTGCCCACTCAAGCTCTTAGGGAAATCCCCCAGTGTCATCACGAGACGCACAATATCCGTTTGAGAGCGCAAATTCATTTTGCCAATGATCGATTTTATTTGCCCGCGAACCGTACCTTCACCCGTATGACGCGCCGTGGCGATCGATTTGACGTTATACCCTTCTACAAGCAGACGTACTACATTCTGCTCTGCTTCCGTTAGATGAAAAACGCTACCAAGTAGACTGGCGATTGTCTCGCGCCAGTAAAAGTGCGTCGATACGATAAGCGCTGCATTGCCGTCTTCAAACGTATTGGCAATTCGCATAATACGAAAGAGCATGGTTCCGCTCTTCGTCGCCAGTTCTGCTTTGAGAAGTTTTTCAGATTGCTTTGATTTGTGTAAGACTTCATGTGTCGATCGAGTTAAAGCCTTTCGCATTTCTAATGGCAGGGCCAGCTGATCAAGGCTGTCACCTAGCTTGACCCCAAATGCAGAAAGAGCGCCTTGATTAGATGCCTCAACCTGGAGCGAACTGTTGACAACAAAAGCGGCGAGGTTGTCATACGGTCGAAGAAATTCTTTCATATCAGGGCGAGCGGTCTCACCGCGTTGCAGAATTGTCTGCGCGCGTTCCAAATGAGACCTGTAGGACTTGTCAAATTCTCCTGGGTTTCGTCCTTCAGTGATATTAAATTGCGTCGCTAACTCAGAGTCGTGCCAGAAGTCAATGAAGCCTTCAAGTGAAGACGGTTCCAGAGCAATTTCATAGATACGATCCAAAACCAAGTCACGATCAATATCTATGGTATCACCGTCATTTTTTGTCACTAGTGAAATATTCCTCTATTAATAATAAAATTAATTTGGTAGGGAATCAGAATTTCCAAATTATTATTGTGGATGTTGCACTTTTTTCATCGACTAAAAAACCTATAACAAACTATCGGTATTTTAAATTTCTTATTCTCGGTTAGCTGATGCAACTAGCTAGACCTGCAAGGCACTTGGACCAAATTTAGCACGTCGACGGCACGATCAAGAATGGATCAGAGTTTTCCTAGATTGATACTTAATCTAAGAAAATGCCATCCAGCTTCCACCTAGGACTAGAATACTGGACAAGCAACGCCTGAGCATCATCATGGAGTGCGGAGACCTAGCGATGCGACTAATCTGCGCTGCAAACGCGATGATCAACGCCGATCCGGCAATCAACGCTGCAAAAGTAATCACCGCCAGAATAGCAAACTCCGGTAATTCAATGGTTGTGATATCCATTAGGCCCGGTAAAACTAAGGGAAACAAAATCATCATATAGGGCGAGACAAAGCATGTCACCAAGCCTGCACTCGCCGCATAAAAAACGGAATGGCATGGCGCTGAACACTCTCCCGAAAGATCATAACCGCCTTGCCAAACACCACGGGCCAACCAAAAAATATAGGCCATCATCACGTACTTGCTGTACTCGAATAACTCGGGAACAGCACTCAGCCAAGTGCCAAGACCAAAACACACTAAGGTAATAATCAGTACACCGCCGAGCGCAAATCCTACCCCAAAACAGATAGCACCTTTTACGTCTTTGCTCGCAGATCTCACTATCAGCATGAGAGCGACAGGGCCAGGTGCAAGCGTAATCGCTATCAACGTAACTACGTATGAAGTCACATCTGTATAAGACACTACACCACCTCGTGCGAAGAAAGTGGCGCAATGGGGGATGATGCGGAGGTACTTTTACACAACTGCCTTTTAATTAACCCAAATAGGCCAATCAATATCCAGCTGCCCTGAATAAGTGCAGAGGACAAATTGAATTCTGCAAAAAGGCTAACCGCAACTAATGAAGCGGCTAACACATTGCACAAGGAGTACTTCGCGCTGTTCCCGTCCATCCAGCCCAGCTGCACCCAGCCAAATGCCAACATGTACACCAGAAAACCTAAGAGGCCTATCATCTGGAGTAATCCAATGGCACTCAGATACTGAATAATCTCAAACATAAATCCCCCATGAAATTCAGATCACGAGGTTAGAAATTATTTCAGCGAGCCGCATCTACCATATGGGAGACGAATTAAAAAAGTTGGTGGTAATTTTACCAAGAGCACGATTCGTCTTTAGATCGATGTCAATATTCTAAAGGGACAGAGACAAATAAGTTTGGGGGATTCACGAAAACACAAAAGAAAAGGCCAAACAGAATCTCAATATTGCGCTTCCAAGCAACAACATTGCAGACCCTTATTTTGAACCGTAAATTTTGTATAGCACCAAAACCGTTGGATACTTCAAGCTAGGTGTATAAGGCGTGACGGGTAAGTCGCCCGCAACCCAACACACCTTGGAAAGAATATCTTGCATGGGTCTAAGCGTGTGGACTCGCCAATTAAATAAACTTAAATGGCGGAAAAAATATCGGTGCAATCATCAGGGACATATGCCGCATCCATCCTGAGGCTGGCACTCTTATGCTGAACACACTTCCACGTAATATTCCCAAAGGTATCTGCAGTGCCTTCATAGATGAACCTATCGTTCCGATCAGCATCAGGGTACAAGTCTTCCGTGATATAGATCTCAATTATCGCCCCAGTTGTCGCCTTACTGGATGTTGTCCAATTGTGGTACTGATAAAAACCTCTATCATCATCACCATCAACGGCAACTGTCGCTCTTTCGGCGGCGTCTCTGCCATAAAAACGGCCGTTGTCTTCGTAGTAGGCGTTTTGATTCTGGGTCAATAACAGCGCGTATCTTTGCATATCAGCAATACGGACTTTCACGCCATATCGTTGGTATGCAGGCATACCAACAGCCAATAGCACTCCAACAATCGCCAGCACAATCATAAGCTCTATAAGGCTAAAACCTTTATTGCTTGATTTAGATAATGGAATACGACATTTATGCATTTTTGACCACGTAGTACTTGGTAATGACTAACCAAGCCAGCGGCCATCGCAACCATTTGTTTATAGCAAAATCCGCACTAACAAAATAACAGGCTAAACACACTGGGTTCTTTTGCCTTGATATTCGCGAGGTGAGCAGGGAATAGATACGCCTACAAATTTAGAGACAGCAATCCCTCACTCATCATCAAAAATCTTGGCAAGTGTTTGAAACTATTAATATAAAAGCCACAGACCAAGAGACAACTTATAACCCTTGCAAAGGCTATTGGGTGTTAAAGTAATCGCTAACAACTGTCACTCGACTTCTCGCGTGGGCTTTTAAAACATTGATTTCAGCAGCGAAGTCAGATCTATTTCTCAGAAATGTATAACCGGTTAGTTCGCTTGTTGCATATAGCCCAATCAAAGTCGCGTAATTATCGTAATGCGCTTGAACACTGGACGTCTCAAAGGCTCCTGCCATCACCTCGGACAACAAAGCGTTGTAGCGATCTCTATAGATGCCATCCGCATAGATATTGCCAATCTACGGCCAGTCTGACACCGAGAAATTTGAGAGATTCAATTCGAGTGCAGCCGAACTATACGTATATCACAGTCATGTAGTCCACCAGGCTCCGCCAACGCTCTTCAGTCGCCGCAAAGTCAAAACGCATTACTTGAGTGTCATCACACCAAGGCAATAGAAATGCTTTGGTGGCAAGCGGGAGAAAATGGTAAAAATCGCCTTGTTAATTAGACGCGAGAAATCGAGGCACGGATCCCAATTACAGATCCGCATTTTTAATTAGCCACATGAATAATAATTGAAACCGCAGCTACTCGACCGGTCATGTTGACCAGTCTTGTGTTTTTAATACCCGTGAAGATTCAGCCAATCAGTTTTAGTGCGTTCATCTACCGCACAGTGGACTGAATTCACTCGATCCGTTGCTTGAAAATGTTACATTGTTTAGCTTCAGGTTTTCCGGGGGGAACTCTCGACTGGAAAATCTGCCACAACTGATACCATAACTCACTGCATTACTGATGATGACATCGGACAAACTCATTTGTGCGTCCCCACCAATTTGTATGGCACCAACCTCACCGGATTGGCTAGAGTCCAACAGTCCGCCGTGATTGATCAAAACGTTTTCCATCACCACCGATGATTTTCCTTGACTGAAAACATCATCCGTACCAACTGCTGTGATACCAAAAAATTTGACCTCTTCGTCGTCTCCCAATACACCGGTCATTACAACCGGATCTTCCTCTGTGCCTTTGACAGACAGAAAACCACTGCGCACATAAACACTGCCGCGATAGGAAAACTCCATCCGAGTCCCTGAATTGACGGTTAATTTAGCTTTGCTGGCAATGTCAGGTATTCCGTTATCATTTAGCTCGATCCGATTGGTGAAATAGTAAACGCCGTTCAGATCATCAGGCAGCTCAAGCTGATCGTTGCGTCCCAAACTTAAGCCTTGGATGTCAATTCTATTGGTGCCGTTCGGACGCTCTATGCCAATGTAGTCAGTTGTGTTGTCCAGCTTAGCGATTGTCTGGGGCGGAACACTTAAAACCAAGCCATGGAATCGGTTGCCAGAAAATTTATTCTGTGAAAACTCGCTGAGAGTCTGTTCAGAGCCGTGGCTCATTAGTAGGCCACTGGATCCACTGTTCGAGATTTCAACATTAACTAAGCGCGCATTTGAGCTTGTCAACCAAACGCTATAAAAGCTTCTAACACCACCGCCGTCTTGAATACTCGTATGTTCGAGATTTACATCATCCATGTCAGAAAATCTAATGTCGTACCAATACCCAGGGTTATTCAGCTCGCCGCGAATTAAAATGGGGTCACTCTGTGTACCGATTGCCTCAAATGTACCGCCGTCAACTTCAAGCTCTGACTTTTCACCAAATACAATAACTGTCCCAGGCTCTACCGTGACTTCTACGTCTTCCCACTCCACTTCACCGTCAACAAAGTAGTCGCAGTAGGAGCTAAAATTCTTCAATGCGATTTCTGTGTTGCTCTGCGAGCTTATGACCTCAGCACAAGAAGAACCAGCTACGCTGCCCTCGGCATCATTGGGCTGAGCATTTTCGTCTGGCTGGTTATCTGAAGGAGTTTCATCGCTGCCACCGCCTCCCCCGCCACAAGCCACCAAAAGTAAAATGGACAAGGCGAGCATTGGAGTTTTGAGATACTGAGAACGCATGGCTAACACCTAAAGCAGCAAGAGAAAAAACTAACATAGACCGGCATTGTACTAAAGTAAACGCACCGTACTGTCATTAAGGTTTTACACGTCCAATTTTGGCACTTCAATTATCTTAGATTGCATTTTCTTGTTAACTAAATGCAACAAGATAGGTCCTATGGGATGAAGAATTATCAATCGCCGCTGCCGATTTCTGAATGACCAACTTGCTTGGAGTTGAAGCGCAAGCGGCGCATAGATAGACGACCACTATTGCCGCAGAAACCGCAACAATATCAAGCTTTTTAGTCCCAGCTTTATGCGCAAAAATAAAGGAGGTCAACACTCTACTATTGTGGTTGAGTGACCTAAGTCTCTTATCAAGACACTACAGTGTCTCAGATTAGGTCAATCAACCGGGAACAGACCCAAACTGCTTTTGATCTGTGAAATCTCACTCAGTTTTGGTCGCTGTGTTTCCCTACATTTGCATCCGAGCGGTTCGCCAGACGCCATAGTAAGGACGGGTGGACTATTAATATACTTGCATTTAAGTGCCCCGGATCACGTCGGAGAATTTTATGGAAATGGTGATAAATGTCGCTGTTATTGCAACCCTATCCTTTGGTGTTTGGCTGCTCTATACCGTTTCAGAAGCAGCTTGTCTTCCTAGTGCAGATCGCATGGCAAACGACGAGAGCTGACACCCCGAAATAGACAGATAGGCATTTTAAAATCCACGACTATAATATCGTTATGAGGCAGACGCTGTTTTCTGGCACGCTGGTCTTTAAGTTACTTTACGTATAGGAAGTCTAATAATCTAAAGTGTTGTAGAGGGTCCCAATGTCTAAATTGTTCGTCACATCAGTTTCAATCGCCCTGCTAGTTGCTTCTGGCTCTATTCATGCCGATTCGCATGGAGATATGCAGGCAAAAATAGATAAACTCCAACAAGAGAAATCTTTTCTGCTGAAAAGGTTGAACAATTCTATTGCCTATTCCAAATCACGCGCCGCACAAATTGTAGAATTGCAAGCCAAAGCCGACTCAGAACAAAGCAATCGCAAGGCTCTGAGCACTCGCCTGAACAACGCGGTCTCCTTCTCCAAAACACGTGGTGCCAATCTCGAAGCCGCCCAAGCGATGGCTGATTCTGAGCAACGCAAGAGCACAGCGTTAAGCAAACGCTTGAGCAACGCGATTGCCTTTTCTAAGACACGCGGAGCAAAGCTCGAAGCCGCACAAGCGATGGCCGATTCTGAGCAACGCAAGAGCATGGCGCTGAGCAAGCGCTTGAGTAACGCGATTGCTTTCTCAAAGACACGCGGGGCGAAGTTGGCTGAATCTCAAGCCATGGCTGAATCCGAAAAAAGCAAGCGAATTGCACTGAGCAAGCGTCTGAGCAATGCTATCGCCTTCTCTAAAACCCGAGCAGAGCACGTCGAAGAATTGCAAGCCAAAGTTGACTCAGAGCAAAGCATGCGAATGGCTCTAAGCAAGCGCCTAAGCAATGCGATCTCATTCTCCAAGACCCGAGCGGCAAAAATCGAGTCATTGACCGGTGGAAATAACTGGGCGGCAAGCACACGCGATTCTCTGAACGCCGCTGTCGGCGGTATACAAGGCACAACAGTCAGTGCCAACGACGACGACAGCGTGACGATCCAAGTCGGTAACAACGGTCTGTTCAGTGCGGGTGGTACTGCACTGAGCGGCACTGGCAGCTCTCTGCTGTCGGACATCGCGAAGGAACTATCAAAGGTAGAAGGGCAGCTCATGGTTGTAGGGCACTCCGACAACATCCCAATGGGAAAAGGCGGTCGATACAGCAGTAACGAGGCATTGTCATTTGCACGGGCTGCATCAACTTTGCAATTCCTTCAGAACGAAGGTATTCCAACAGAGCGGCTAGCTGCAGCAGGCCACGGAGCTAACAACCCGATTGCCAGCAATGACACCGCGGAAGGACGAGCGCAAAATCGACGTGTGGATATTGTGCTGAGCCAATAAGGGTCAGATGGTCGATAAATAAAGGAGCCCCGCAACAGCGGGGCTTTTTTGGTTTAATAGATAATGAAACAGGCTTGACCCCTTTTTGACCCCTCTTATACTTTCATGTACTTAAAAAGCATGTTCGGGTTTCAATAATTTGGGTGTAGACATAATGTGCTATGTCAAGACTTGACCCCTTATACTCCTTTGGCTAACTATGTTCTCCTCTATACTGAGACACCATTCATCGCGCCTCGATTTGATTTGCCAACCCTTGCGCGAAGCCTTAGTGACTATCCAAGTTTCGCCGATGACACCATCCGTTGTGGCGCTGTGTGTACACGGAGAAAGTTGTGCCTGAGTGTTTGATTGTAAATTGGAGAATCGAACAATGCGCAGGCATTCCTGTGTCGCATTGTTTTTTAGAATGCGCGGCTCTAATCGAGGTGTAAACACTCGAAGCTCGTCAGCGAGAATGGTGACAGGCATCACCAACTGACAAAGCAAAATACACACAGTTATGTGCAGTCGTGATACTGACATGTGGTGGCGCTTTAGTGTTCTATTTCTTAGCGTATATTGCGTGCTGACATCATCACTAATGCACCTAGTAGAACCCAGAGAGCGAGCTTTTTTCTGGCACCATCTTAAAAGCGAATCCATATGCTTTGACTCAACGACGAGGCTGACCTGTATTCTAACAATGCTCATAAAGCAATGGTATGAATATATATTTGGTAGAAACAATTCTTAGGACACCCATCGATTCGAAATTTGACATATAAGCACCAGATTAATATCTTAAGGGTGATTTCTGCCACTCAGCCCCCCATTCTGCAAATACTGTAGATAGACCCCTAAACCTGGATCGATATAACCACAACCTTTGAAGACAGTTGCAGTGCGTGGGTAGAATCAAAGAATCGAATTAAACAGGCCTGCGCTAATACGGGGAAACACTGAATCTGCTCCAACCAAGGAAACCGAAAACTCTATCCTCCGTAGTCAACACATCGACTCACCTAGCAGACATAGACAGGAGCAGACATAGACAGGCATTGTTTAAGCAACAACTAGCAGACATAGACAGGCATTGTTTAATTCACAAACGGCTTACTCAACTCCGAGATCTGAATTTTAGATAACTTGATTCTAAATCTAGTTTCTTTTCTCGGTTCGTTTCCGAAGTGAAACAACATGACCGGAAAGCACACACGCTAAACTCTAGCCCTTCGGCTTTAAATGATTTACCGCTAAGATATCGTAGAACTTAGATATTGAACACTTGCCGACAGACTTGGCTGCCATGCACGTGGCGTATTCCCCGGCTCTCGCACACTTGCTGTAGATGCTCGTCGTTGCCCACCCAATGGGTGAAGTGTTTTTCGAATCGCATAGCGAGATCTGTCCAGTCTTCTGGGCTGATCTTGAGGCGTTTGAATATGGGAGGTAAGTCAGCCGAGCTATAGCTGCGTTTGTTCGGGTGAATCTGCCTACCAGTCCACTCAACTAATTCTACGTAGTCCTTGCTAGCGAAGGGTATCGGGTGATGGGTTTTTCTTTTGGTTTCATTGCCTTCAAATTGAGCGAGTCGTCTTGGGATAGTGCCATTTCCTGCTGCTTCTATCCGGCGTTTGATACTAGTGAAATCACTGCTCTCAGGGGTTTCGGATATGTTTGCTCTAATGGGATTGAGATCAACATAAGCCATACAAGATAGCAGTGCTTGCTCATCCAGTAACGCTTGGCTTTTGAACCGCGCCTCAAAAAACTTGCCAGTGCAGTCGTCTTCTTTGTTGGCCGTGCGTGCAAC
>CALCKW010000010.1 GCA_937965695.1 uncultured Granulosicoccaceae bacterium | reverse complement strand
CGGTGGCTGGCAAGTATAGACTTGCAAGCTTAGCCGAGTCATTTATTCAGCTAAGCATCAGTCTTGAGAAATAATCTCGCAAAGAACACCGCCGTGTTCTTTGTGAACAGGGAACCTCCAAACAAATAAAAAGATATTGGGTGTTATTGGTAGAGGAGCCAGTAAAAAGAGTAACACTCAGTACACAAACGCAATAGGCATTTTTCGTGTCTTCAACACCTAGCTTTATTTCTTCCGATCGGCCTTTAGAAAAGACTTGCTTTTGCAATATTCACCTCAAGAAAACACCAACAAGTGAGTCAGCAGTGTTGTATTGGCAACTTAAATCAAAACCGTTAGCATAATAGACACAGCTTGTAATGATGCGCCGTTAGCCAAGTGGTTTCGGAGACTCTACACACTCACAACTGTACTACACCATCAAGAATAACCGTATACTCAGATTAAGCATCACCGATAAACGATATTCAAAGGAATATTCTCGTGCTGTCATCAAACGCCTATCTCGCTATCGACCGACGGTTTTCACTTGCCGAGGACAAACCGCTCGCCGACAGAACTAGCGGCACGGTGCTCCTGGCAGATATATCTGGGTTTACATCGCTGACTAATACCTTAGCCAAGACGATGGGTTCACACCGAGGTCCTGAAGAACAAAACATACAGATCAATAATGTCTTTAACGCCCTGATCAATGTCGTACGCCGGTTTCACGGAAGCGTTATTTCATTTGGCGGTGATGCTATAACCTGTTGGTTTGAAGGTGATGACGGATCCTTGAGTACTGCGTGTGCCCTGCTGATGCAAAGCACCATGAAACAATTTCAAGAGATCACTATTGCACCGTCCAGTGTGGTTTCGATACGGCTCAAAGTGGCTGTTGTACAGGGCAGTACCCGTCGCTTTGTTGTTGGCAACAAAGACATTCAACTCATCGATGTGTTAGCCGGTCAACTACTCGATCGTCTGGCAGCAGCGGAACAGCTCGCGGAACCCGACGAAGTGATCGTTGGCGCTGAGATTGTCAGCTTGTTCGGCGATAAGCTTTCAACGAAGGAATGGCGCGACGGAGAAAATGGCGAAAAATACGCACTCGTCGAAGCGCTCAGTGAAGAGATCGCCGAGAAACTCTGGCCTAGTGCACCTGAACTCAGTGAACAACTCACTCAGCACTGGGTGTTAGCTCCCGTCTTTCAGCGGCTTTCGCAAGCAGATGGCCATTTTCTTTCTGAGCTCCGGCCTGTCAGCCCAATATTTGTCAATTTCACTGGCATAGACTACGACAACGATCCAAATGCACAGGAGAGGCTTGACCAAGTTGTGCAATGGCTGCAGGGCATAGCGGAACGCTACGAAGGACACTTGATCGACTTAAGCATTGGTGACAAAGGCAGTTATTGTGAAATTGTCTTTGGCGCAATGATATTGCACGAAGACGATACCGTTCGAGCCGTCGCAGCCGCGCAAGACATGCTTTCGATTCCAGCTGCACTCGGTTTTCTCAGTGGCGTCAAGGTTGGTGTAAGCCGCGGTATGGTGCATGCCGGTGCCTACGGAGGTGATGAACGAGCCACTTACGGCATTAACGGCGAAGACGTGAATCTCTCTGCCCGACTTATGAGTACAGCAGAGCCTGGACAAGTGCTTGTTTCACCCGCGGTTGCCAAATCAGTAGCTGGACATTACGAATTCCAACAGCTTTCCCAAACAAAACTAAAAGGCTTTGATGACCCGTTAACTCCCTACTCTCTTGTTAGCAAAAGTCAGATCGAAGAAAAACACAGTATTCTTAGCCAAGACAATAAAGCGCCAGTTGCGGGACGCCAAAAGGAGCGGGAGATCCTTTTGCACGCACTGCGTAAACTACAAGACCGCCACAGCCAGGTCGTATTAATTGAGGGTGAAGCGGGCATAGGGAAGTCACGTTTGATGACAGACCTCGTCAGCAACCATGATCCCGAGAGTGTCTATTGCCTGCACGGTGCTGGTAGCGCTATTGAAATCTCGACGGCTTACCACGCTTGGCGACCTGTATTCAGATCGATTTTCGCTGAAGAAATTCACGCGGCCGCGCATTCAGCAGAGACATTCGCCAAGTCCGTTTTTGCCGATGATCAAACAAACATTTCTTTGGCACCGTTGCTGAACGTGGTACTTCCCTTTGAAGCACAAGAATCTGCGCTGACCAAAGAAATGAGTGGCAGTCTTCGGGCTTTTAATACGAATGAACTGCTTACAGGTCTCTTGAAAAAGGCAGCTGCCAAAAAACCACTGCTTATCTTGATGGAAGACGCACACTGGCTTGATTCTGCGTCTTGGGGTCTTCTGAACCAAATCAGGGAACGCGTAGAGCCGATGCTATTAGTGGTTGCCTCCAGAGAAATGAAAACAAAGCCTCGTGAATACGAGCGCCTGCAGGAGGCAAAAAACCATCAACTGATTCGTCTTGATACCCTTGACCGAGCAGCTATCGAGGAGATTATTAGTAGCCGACTAGGCGCATCAAAAATCCCTGTGGAAATCGCCAAGTTTATTCATGAAAAGGCTGCAGGAAATCCTTTTTTCAGTGAAGAATTGGCTTTTGCTCTGCGTGACAAAGGTCTGATAACGGTGTCTGACGGCCTTATCGAGATTAAACACCACGTAGAACTTGACTCACTTGATTTCCCTGACACTATTCAAGGTGTCATTATTAGCCGTATTGATCAACTGCCCGCAACACCGCAACTCAGCATTAAAATCGCCAGTATCATCGGTCGGATATTTGGCCTGTCTGCTCTTTGTCAAATCCACCCCAGTGACCTCGAAGAAGATTCGATGACGCCACAGCTCGATGCACTCGCAGAATTAGACCTTGTGAGCCTGGAGTCACTAGAACCGGAGATTAGTTACTTTTTTAAGCACATCATTACTCAAGAGGTTGCTTACAATCTACTGACTTTCTCTCAGCGCAGAAATTTGCACCGTGAGGCAGCGCAGTGGTACGAGTCTTTTTACGCCCAAGAGGGCAACCCGGATTACCCTGTTCTTGTTCATCATTGGTCGTTGGCGGAAGTGAGCGAAAAAGCTATCGAGTACATGGACAAAGCCGGCGCACAGGCTCTTCAGCGTGGGGCATTTCGAGAGGCGATTCGTTTTGTAGGAAAAGCCTATGAGCTGAGCCAGCAACACAGAATTTTTAACGACGACCTGATGCTTGCCCAGAGGCAAGCTGACCTCGGTATCGCCAATTTAAAAATCGGTAACCTGGAGGGTAGCCGCGAGAATCTCGCTGCATCGCTTCAACACCTTAATCGGCCTCTACCAGACAATGTCGCCGATATTCAAAAAGGTCTTAAAAAACAGGTTAAACGCCAGTATTTACATCGACTGCTTCCTTTTGCATTTTTAGGTTCAGTGAAAGACGAGCAGAAAATACTAGAAAACCTCACTGCCGCACGTGCGTACGAGCACCTCGGACAGCTCTTTTACCACGCTAACGATCCATTGAGTAATCTCTACACCAGCGTGAATGTACTTAACCTAGCAGAGCAGATAGGTCCCTCGCCCCAATTGACCCGTGCCTACGGACAAATGACGCTGACGACTTCCATCATGAATAAGAAGCGCTTGTCCAAAATGTATTCAAAACGTGCGATGAAGTCGATGAGTGACCACACCCCTCTGACAGACAAGGCGATGACCAATGAGTTTGTTGCAATAGCGTGGGCAGGCGTTGGTCGGTGGGCGGAGGCAAACGCACTCAGCGTGGAAGCAATGCAGATCAGCGAGCGCATTGGAGACTACAGACGCTGGAATGAGAATATTTCCATGAACGCTTTGACCAGATATCCACTAGGTGATGTTCGAGAGTCACTCGCACTGCGTGAACAACTCTACAAGGCGGGCGTGCGTGACGACGATATCCAAATTCAAGGATGGGGTTTGCTGGAACAAGCAGAAATTGCCATCCATCAACAACGCTATGAAAACGCAAGAGGCCTCACGTTAACTGCCGCAGAGCTTGGCCCCGTTATTGGTCGACCGGAAGAAATCTGGTTACACGGCATGTTAGCCAATATTTATCTGAACTTGGGGCAATTAGATCTGGCAAGGAGTGCGGCTCAGGAGGCATTCAACAGATTATCAAAAGCGCCGCCAACCGCCTTTTACGTTTTGGAGGGTTACGCGGGAACGGTCGAAGCCTTTAATCATCTTGCGCTAGAAACAAAAAACCCAGCAGATGCCCAGCTAGCGACTGATTCTTTGCACCATCTCAAACGTTTTTCCAGTGTTTTTAGCATTGCTGCACCGCGTGCCCATCTCTGGCAAGGTGTGTTCGAATTACAGCAGGGGCAACAGACTCAAGCACTAGCAACTTGGAAGCAAGGTCTAGAGCGCGCGGAAAAAATGGGCATGCTTTACGAGGCCGGGCTATTGAATTTTGAATTGGGCCAGAATGTTGGTGATAGTGCCACTCAGCAAAAGCACATGAAAAATGCTAGAACAACGCTGACGCAATTCGATGCATCTACGAGGTTGGGCAAGCACTAGGGAACCTCTGATTCCCTACTGCAAGCACGGTCTAAGTTTTAGCCCAATCCGATAAACACATGCAAAACTCGAAATGGTAGTGGAGCCACTTAGTTATTTGAGTCTAACAAAGAGAGAAACTGACCGTGAAACCCGAATGGCATGGCGAGTGGAACAATGGCACGACCCATTTCAGTAAAGGTTTTTGCATCCAACACCAAAAGATAGGACGATCTCTTTTTGGCGTCGAGAACAACAGACAGGATAACACCGTCGTCCTCGCTACTTGCCTCGGGAGCGGGTACAAAAACGGGCTCACCGGGGTAACAGTTTTCAGCGTTCCAAACGCTGGAGACTTTCTCTTCAACGTTGACTTTGACTAGCTGGTTATACCAATCTCCCGGTGAATCCTTGATAAAACTAATGCCATAAGCGAAGCTGTAGGGCTTGCCATTGAAGTGACGGTAGTTGATACGTGGCAATTCTATCGCCTCATCAGAAAGCACTTCAAATGAGGTTTCGGACCCGTCGAGTGGAAGGGTGTAGCGGCGAAATTGGCTAAAAGATAAAGCGTCGGGCTGGTCACCACACAGGCGATCTAAGTAAAGTTCTGATATCACAGAAGCATCATCAAAAGCCGCAATATCCAAGACAATCTCTTCACCGCGCTCGAAGGCGTTTATGTGATGAAAGGCGTAAAACGGCGGAGCTTTGAGTTTCGCAACGACATTTCCATCACGCTTATCTATTACTTGAAATTGTGTCCCCCCTTCCGGTAGCCACTTAAAGTTATCGATAAAAGGGCGGTCTAATAAACTAAAGCCAAGCAACAATTGGCTAGGACACACCTTCAGTGGAAACTCCGCGAGCACAATATAGTTTTCAGTCATCGCAAAGCTGTGCATATAAGACGGTTTTAGCGCAGGAACAGAAGCTATTAACTCTCGCTTATTGCTGTTCCCTGAGAGTTTGAAGACTTTGTAGTGACTGATGACTGACATGTCAGTGGTGTAGTTATATGTCTCATCGCGATCAAAATCGTACTGCGGATGAGCCGTGGTGAGCTCGCCCTTAACAGACCCCGAAAAATTGAGATGCGACAACGATTCAATCGTTTCTGGGTCAAATTCTATCGGAACCGATGTCTCAGTCATTGCCACAAATTTGTTGGCTATTTTGGCGATATTGACACTGGCGTTGTCTGTGAAGTCAGGAAAAAAAACCGAGTACACGCGCTGAAAAATTGTACGACAAGGGTCCGTTGCAAACTCAGCAACAGAGATCGAGTCAGTCTTTCTATTTTTTTTAAATGTTTTACTGTCTAAGTACTTATTGGAGAAAGACACTTTCCCGTCGTGAATCGAAAATCGATTCAGCATGGCCATCCCGTCAAGCCAAGTGTTATAGCGTCGGTCACCAAATTCAAACTTCGCGGGTCCATTGCGGATCAGCGTGCCACTTAACCAGTCAGGTATATTCCCCTCTATTGGCAACGATTCTAGCGATAGCTCGTCGTTGAGAGTTTGAAATCCTATTGAATACTCTTTTCCCATTTGATATCGACTCAACCCAATTTTAAGAATGAATTTTCTTAGAGAAATTCTTTGTATGTCTCGCCCACTATATTGACGGGTTCTCCAGTCAACACTCTGGCAGCCTGCATACCTGAAATTACCGCCGCTTCAATGCAGGCTATGTTAAAACCTAAATCAATCCAGGTTCCTGTGAGTATCAGTCTGTCATAACCTGACTGGTCAGCTTTTATTCGGTATTGAAGTGTGTTGGGTAAAGACAGTACATAGCGCTCTGTAGGGTCTATGTTTGCGCGTAGGTATTGATGCTGTAATCGCTCCTCGCCCTGTGCATTGCTTGGCGCGTAGAGGGAATTCCAATCTAGGCCCTCTGGATTTTGAGCATTAACCGCCTTTGGCCACAGTTTGGCAGCGTGCCCATTGAGAAAATCAAGTGCATTAGCGTGCACGCGTTGATTGGCTTTTTGTTGAGTTTCAGCTGTGACTTGCAATAAGACACCACAATCATAAGCAAGATGCTGAGGTCCATCTGCCGGCCAATTTTCGCGTTCAAGTAAATGCGTAAAATCAGTCAGGCTTGACCATGGCTCTACATAGGCACCCAATACGGGCCGGGTATGTTCAACACCGAGGGATGTTGCATCGCCGTTAAACCAAAGCTGCATCGCTTGGGTTTGCACCGTCTTGATACCATGCAGCATCTCGCCCCATTTAGGGTTATCTGGTTGGCTCAACTCGGCGGTGATCGCTGGAAGCGCTGCAAGAGTGATTCCCAGAATTACGTGATCAAAATCTCCAGCATCAGCGTCCAAGGTAAACTCACCACCGGTGTCCTGCCAATTATTCCAAGCATGTTCAATATTTTGCCCAGATTTTTTAAGTGCTTCGCCTTCGACAATCTGCTCGTATAGAGGTTTATTGGGCCAACAGGCTAAATCCTTGACTGGCACAAGTGGTTCGTACTCCCCCACATTAAGCTTAACCTGCCGACTTATTTTGACGGTTTGCACTGATTTTTTGTCAGCGGATAGACCAAGCTCTGTCACTCTATTAAAAAAGTGGAACCTAACCCCTCTTCTTTTTAATAGCTGATAGAGTGGAGCAAAAATGGTGTCCCCCATACCGGCGTTCATGAAATACAAGATCGAGCCTTTATAACCCATTATCATGCGTGACAGAATTTCAATGGCTATTCCCGCGGCTAATCGTGGTTTATTGGTATCACCGTCCTCGTAGTGAAATGCCAGATCATAGAGCGCCTGCATGGGAGCCGACTCAATTGCAAGTTCATTAGCAAGAGCATCGTCAACGAGCTGTACCCTGTAGAACCACTCTCTTAATTCAAGGTCGTTCAGGCGTTTAAAGCCATCAAAAACAACTCGATCGAGAATGCAGCCCGCGAAGTAGGAAGTGGCCAAGTAGAGCATCACCCATTTCCGACGTTCTTGATCATCCGTCATGATCGTATCTTTGATTCTGCTCCAGCGCTCGTTAACCGCTTCTTTGATCAGCCAAACCAACACACTGTGTTCCGTGTGATGATGCTTTTTAGGGTCAGAACCCATAGCGTCTGAGAGATTCTCAACCAAGTGCCAAAGCGCAGTCTCGCGGCTTTCGGTCACCGGCAAGGTATCCACTTTTCTTTTGTGCAGAACTTCAGTGACTTCAACCGTTGGCTGAACAAGTGTGTGCAGCTTATTCTGAAAATGCTTGCGGAGCTTATTGCGCTGAAATACCGATTTGAATATCTGCGAGCATCCGACAGGTTGAAACATATCTCCGACAAGTTCCCGCAGTGCCCATTTGAGAAACAATTCTAAGTAGCCCCAAAAGGAGACTATTTCGTTGTGTAGTCCAGGTTGCAAGTTGTTCTTTGGAAAATCGATGCGCCAAGACTTCCGCTCACCATCAGGCGCACGCTCAAGGCAGTCCACACAGTTAACTGGGGAAAAAGCATCCATAGGCGCGCCATTTTTTGTGCGCGCAGTACCGCCATGTGCATACATACGTGACAGAGGCGAGTCCGGCGCACGGTCTAGCTCATCATATACTTCGCGTAAAACAGAAAAAGCATTGTCGTAAAAGCCCAACCAAACATGTAAGCCATGCTCTTCGATGCGATCACCAAGTTCAGCGTTTCGGCCACTGGCACCCTTGCCTCCTAATCGCCAGCCGACTTGGTAGATGTCTATTTCGTAGTCGTCGCTTTTACTCAGTTGATAGGCCGCTGTCAGGGAAGCCATGCCGCCACCCAATATGGCTATTTTTTTCTTTTCCATGTTTTATTCCTCTGTCAACATTCAACTGACATTTTTTTAGGGGTCGAACAAATAGACGGAGAATATTTTTCAGCAGCCTACTTTGACTATGCTTTCCATATTTCCTTACCGCCATCAATCTGAAAGTCGAGTAAAACTCTGAATCCTTGGTGGCCGCTGTCATCCGCTTGTAATCCCAGTGTTTCGTCAAGCCTATAACTCTGCAGCGACTCAAATGAAAACTTGAACCGACCAAGATCTTGAAAGCCTCTGAATTTTTTGATCACTGAGTTTGATTCAAGAATGGCTTGATACACTGCACCCGATTGTCCAGAAGCACGAATCTGCTTTAGCAGTGCGATGGGAAATTCACTTTTCCACATATCCAAAAAGAGATTTTCGAAAAGCTCCCAACTTAACTTACAGTCTGCATGAAATATATCATCTCTTTCCCGCAAAACTTTGAGCAACAACTTTGATATATCTTCGAAACTGGACACCGACAAGTGTTCGTCCAGTGAATCTTGGATTTTCTGGAAGCTAAGCAGTGCATGGTGTGCCGCTTTGTCACCTAGTTGCTTGTGGGCAAAAACAGATACAGACAAGCTATCTGGGCTTTGATTAGTGCTTTCGACACCTTGCAGCTCTCCCCAACTTTTAAAAAAGCCAAGAGCTTCTCTTCCGCTAGCTAGCGAATACGGGTCGTCAGCTACAACATACGCAGGAAATAAAACCAGACGTTCAATCTCGTTGTCTCGGCTGTTCTCTTTTACCGCACCTGCAAGAATCCAAATCGTCAATTCTTTTTCAGAAGTCCATCCGACATCGACAGTAGACGAGTACAACTTAGGCATATCACCCAAAACAACAAACGCATAATTAGTTATGGGTACATAACGTACTTTCCCACCGGAAGGAGCAGCGAATGTTTTATCAAGCAGCGCACTTATTCGCTTTGAATCGACTTTAATGGAAAAACAATTCAATGCCGCGTCTTCAACAACAATTGGACCAGGAAACGAAAGTTCTCCACCGTGTTCTACATACGTCGGTAGTTTTTTTACTCTTGATTTGAGGCAGTGCAAAATTCTGGAAAACACGATTTTCTCCCTGTCCTTTTGATGAATTCTTTGTTTCTATTTACGCCAGTGAACCGGACAACTGACGTTTACGCTTTTCTACCCTGACACCGCTTTCCCACTCGAAAATCCCCTACTCTCTTGATGAGAACCTCAAGAATACCGGGATGTTAAGTCAGTGATCTTTTTATCAAATAAGTGCTTTATGAACCTCAGATCAAGTCATGCTCGCGCGGTCGACGCGTTAAATTCGGCCCAGCCGCGCTAAAATCTAGCCAACAGCGCCACACTTGCCGTCAATTCGCGCCTTGCTGTGTTCAAGTTTTTCAAGCCAACATCACTGACTGGGCTTAATCTGAGGCTCCTTTATAAAATACGGTTGCTATATAAAAGTATTTTTTTAGGGTGCCCACATAACTCTTGTGAAGCCTGCATGCCACTGATGGCAGCAGCTTCCACGCACCCCATGTTGATTCTGCATTCTGTCCAATCACCGGCTAGCAACAGGTTTTTAAATTTTGAGTCGTTGGCTTTTAGACGGTGCTTACTGCTACCCGCCACTGACATCACATAACGCTCAGAGGGATCAACGTTTACTCTAAGGTAGCGAGCGACAACATCAGAATCGGGTTTGAAATTCGGCCACAATATTTGTACTTGCTCCTGCAGTAGCGCAGTAACTGTTTTTTCCAACTTTTGCATCGACTCGCTAGGGTATTCTTGATTGCTCGCAGGGGGAGCTTGATCAGGACCCTCCATCGGGCCTGTAAAGTACGCAAGCGCTTTAACTTTATTGCCAGACCAACCTTCGTTATTGAGCAGAAAAGTCATGTCAGCCTCAGTGTCGAGCGGTGACGCGGCGATGTTTCCAACCACAGCTCCATCTTCTGCAAAACCAAGGTCTTTAAACGACGGTTTCAACCAAAACTGGGCCGCTTGTGTTTGCACTGTTTTCACATGATCAACCATCGCTTTCCAGTCTTTGTCGTTCTCGATCAGCTCTTTGCACAGGTAAGGGAATGCGCCAATAGCAATTCCCAGAATGGCATGGTCGAAATCTTCACCCACCTTTAAAGTGATTTTTTTTCCGGTGTCGACCCAAGGACTGTAAAAAGACTCTAGATTGATGCCTTCTTTCTGTAGTCTATCCCCCTCTTTGATCTGGCTGTATATGGGCTCAGCAGGCCAAGCAGGCTGGGGGTGTTTGAAACCATCAACCTTGACGTCTATAAGTGGATCATACTCGTGGCCGTTCAATTCAACTTGGGTGGAGATATCGATTGAGTTCAACTCCCCGTCTTTGACGTGCAAGTCTTCAACTTTGTGAAAAAACTTAAACGTCACACCCCGCTTTTTGAGCACTTGATACATCGGCGCAAAAATAGTGTCTCCCATAGACGATTGCATTTTCCACATAAAGGCACCCGTGTATCCGGCCATCATGTGTGGTAAGGCTCGCATCAGCGTGCCCGCCTCTAAGTTTGGTACCACGCCCTCACCGACGCTTTTACCGTTTTCATAAGCGAACACCAGCTCGTATAAAACCGTCACGAGCGGAGAGTCGACCGTCACCTGCGCCGCACCACAGTCCAACAACCAGTCACGAAAATCGAAATCATTGATCGTATCGAAGGTGTTAAAGAACAGATCATACTTAAACACACCTATAAGGCTACTCATCCCTAAATCAAGCAGAATAAAGGCGCGCAATAGCTCAATGTCGAACCCATCTGATCCTTCCCAATGCTCACGGCAGGTTTTTCGCAGTTTGACCAATTCTTGGTGGATATAAGTAAATTTTGCAGTGTCATGGGACAACGAATCTTTGCCGCTTTGAGTGGCAGACTTGTGCAATCCATCAAGGTAAGGATGTAAATGGCTGCCTATATTTTTGAGTTGGCTGTGTAGGTTCGAGCTAACAAGGCCCACTATTTTAACGAGTTCAGCATCTGCGTATAACAACCCAGATTCCATCCACTGAAAAACTCTTTTGATGTAGGTGAGAAAACCCGGTAGCTCCTTGCGATCACCGGGCAGACGAACACAGCCACACCAGGTTTTGTCCTCGGGGAAATTGATGTTCCAACGATGCCAATCGCCATGAAACTGCTGCTCTGCATCGACCGAGCTATGTGGTTTTAGAGCGTCTCGGATAGTACGAAGCGGCGTTCCTCGGGGACGATTGAGCTCTTTGTAACACTGACGTAGCATGCGGAAGCTATTCTCATAGCAGCCCATGAGAATGTGCAAGCCGTGTTCTTGGATGAGCTCGGCCCCGTCTACCGGATTTCGACCACTGGCCCCTTTGCCACCCAGACGCCAGCCCAGCTGATAAATGGTTACCTCGTGTTGCTCGCGCAAGGCTTTTGAGTTCGTCAGCTCAAAAGCCGCGGTCATTGCACCAATACCGCCGCCAAGAATAACTACTTTTTTTGTGTTTTTCGCCTGAGCCATATACCGTTCACCAGAGTCTGAATCGAGGGCTAATTCAGACGAGTATACTAATTTCTGAGTAGTAGATAACGGTATAAAGTCACTATTGGAAAAAACAGGTCAGCTACAGTGCGTTCGTTCGCACCGTCGAATATCCTGTGGTTGGGATCTCATCGGCGCGACGTGCAAAGTGCGAGAATCAAAAGACGCCTTACTCAAGGCGACACACTCAACCGGGGACGGGATCACCGGTTACTCTTGCATTGTTTGCAAACCGTGTAGTCAATTTTCGCTAGGATTCAGGCACAGGCCGCATCAGTCTTCGAATAGGAACAAAATGCATAAAAAATATCGCTACCGAAGCGAGTGCCCAAAAAAAGCCCGCAGAAAACGCCCGATGAATCGCTCCCATTGAAGCCTCGCTCACATCAAAGTCCTGTCGTGCAGGCAGGAGATGAAACGCGCTAAGTAACTTTTCAACCCAAAACACAAAGGCTTCAGGCTTTGTGATTAAGCTGATAGACAACAAAAAGGCGATTGCGATAGCTATCCACAACAATATTCGACTAGGTCGCCACAAAAACAATAAGTAAAGCAACACGACTACCCAAAAATTCTGGGCAACTAACTGTAAAACGGTGTCGAATAGCACGAGCGGACCTATTAAGATTGGTTCTGTACCCTAACCCTAGTGCAATGCGTGAAATACATCCACGGCTTAGCGATGAATCAGCGTTAAGGGAGACTCAATTCTGAGTAAAGAAACCGTGCCCTTCCGCTGCGATGATAACAACGTACGATGCAACTTCTTGCGTTTCGTCAGTGCGTCAAAGCAGGCGAACACACCTGATTTCTATTCGAAAGGCAACTGGGATTGAGTTGACCTGCAGCGGCGAAAAGCGCCCCTGCCGAACGCAAAGACTCTACAGTCGAGGTAGCATTTTCGCCACAGGCTCCATTCAACAATACGCTTTTACGCGCTAACCTTAGTTTTGCTCTCCTCAAAAAAACACAACCAACACTGGTCAAAGCCTTTCTATGGGCCAACGTTAAAATAAGCTAGAATTTATACCTTCCCATCTAATCAATAACTCTGATTCAGCTCATCTGCTGCCGGAATCTCACGTTCTCTTTTAGCCATGTACTCTTGCAATGCCTCATCAACACCCTCGTCTAACTTAGGCTCTTGATATTCACTGAGCATTTTTTTTGCATGCTTCAACGCTCGCTCAGTTATCTCTACACTTCCGTCGGCCACCCATTGCTCAATAGAGTTGTTGTCAAACATCTCGGGCATAAAATACGCGGTTTGAAAATTCTCCAGCGTATGCGGATGCCCCAAATAATGACCACCTGGGCCCACGTCAGCCACGGCACTGAGTGCTTCGTCGAAGTCACTCCAGTTGACACCTTCGGCCATACGATAAGCCATTGCACATTGCTCAGCGTCGACAATAAACTTAGCAACCGAACAATGCATACCCGCCTCGCTCCAGCCAGCTGAGTGCCAGATGTAATTGGCGCCTGAGTGCATAACCGCTGAAAGCGTCGTCGCGGACTCATAGCCGGCCTGTGCGTCGAAGGTTTTGGAACCACCTAAGGTATTGGAGGTGCGCCAAGGTACATCGTAATATCGCGCCATCTGACCGATCATAAAGTTCATCAGTGAAATTTCAGGTGTGCCTGCCATAGGCGCACCGGATTTCATAGACACTGTCGACAAATAATGACCGTAAATAGCGGGAGCACCTTTGCGAATGACTTGTGTATATGCCAAGGCCGACAGAGCTTCCGCATTGAGCTGTGCCACTGACACCGCTACTGACGCAGGAGTATTCGCGCCACCCAGCACAAAGGGTGAACACAGCACCGGCTGATTGCGCTTACAAAATGCGCGCATAGCACCCAGCATGGTTTCATCCCAAACCAACGGTGAGTTGCCGTTGCAGTTGCCTGTGGTCACCGCGTTTTCTTCAAGAAATTGGTCACCGAATAACACGGCGCACATCTCTATTACATCCTCGGCGTTTTTAGGGCTGGTGGTCATACCCATGAACATCTTGTCCGAGTATTTCATTGAAGAGTATGTAATACGCAAATGCCGTTGACTGATTGGATGGTCGTAAGGCTCAACAATATGGTGCGCCGAGCTGTGCATGGATGGCAGCATATGGGAGAGCTTATGAAACATCGCCAGATCGTCCAGCGTGGGTGTGCGCCGCACGTCCTCCAAGTCGCGCAGATAAGGCGCGCCTGTCATCGGCACAAAAACTGAATTGCGGCCGCCCGCTTCTACATTGTTAGCAGGATTGCGCGCCTTGTAGCTGATGCTACTGGGTATAGATTTTATCAGCTCTCGTACCAGCCCACGATCTAGGTAGACCCGATCACCCTCCACCTTGGCACCTGCACGTTTCCAATCTGCCAAGGCTATGTCATCGCGGAACACCACCCCGACATTTTCAAGAATGTGCATCGAGGCTTCGTCAATGCGCGCAACCTGTGAACCGTCCATGACCTCGCAGAGGGGCAAGGTGTTTTTAAGTCCTGGCAGCATCGTGAAATTGGGCTTTAAGCGCTTGGCGCGGTGCGCAGCACGCCCACCCGCTCGTGGGTTACGCCTTTCAGGTTTGTCGAGCATTTGCGAGTTCTCCAGTAATTTAGAACAAGCTAACAGTCAGAGCCGTGGGCTACCTGCACATATGCGAAGAATCTGCGCAAAAAACGACCCTCTGACGCAGTAAGGCAGTTCAGTGATTTATCGCATTAACGAGCAGAGAAGCCCAAACAAAAATGTTCAGAATTAAAGAGGCAGGTACTCTTGCGAATTAGTGGCAAATCAAATTCATGTCAATGACCTACTTTACAATGATGCAAATAATTAATATGGCATTATTTCAGTCACTTACATCCAATATCGGCAAGTATCAAATTTAATCGGAACTGCAACTCGTCAGGCCAGTCTATACTCTCTACATCTCAGCCCCAGCAACATTGCACTGCAACCGATCAGTCAAATTCAGCGCCGAACTTCCACTACATTCCCTTTCGTCTAGGCGCGACAAACGCCATCGCTACAAGCAATTTCAATCGCCAGTAACTGCTACCACTATCGCTGTTTGTCACCCTAAAAAGGACTCGAAACCTATGTTTTTTTCTTCCACGAGATTGATCACCAGCGTCTTGCTAGCAGTTGCACTCAACGCTTGTCAAAGTGACAAAAACTCGACGCCTGAAACTGGCGCTTTGACAACGACTGGCGGCGTACCGCCCTTGGGCGCATTATCAACCAATTCAGAAATCGGTGGGCTCATCACACGACTTAGCGATAGTGCTACACGACCCACAGCGGGCGCCGATTTAAAATTGATTAAGACTGACTACTCACGAATTCAAGCAGAGAATGCGGATGCCTCTGAACTCTTGGTCTATGCGGTTAACGACGACAGTCAAATTCAGTTTGCACTGCTTTCCACCACCGGTGGTGCCGCGCGGCCTATTACCCTGCCTGAGGGCAATGTGTCTGGTCTAAATTATCTACACGATGAGACAGAAGCCAGATGGCATCCAACCGACCCTAATCGTCTGCGGTTTATTCAGGGTCAAAATTCTTACTTGGGCAGTTTAAAATTGTTCGAGTACAACATCTCCAACAACAGTGTCAGCGAAATTGCCGATTTGACGGGAAAACTACCCGCAGCTTGGGGCAACACGCTATATGGTATGACCGGCCTTGAAGGCACTTTCAGTCAAGACGGCCAACGACTGGCGTGGATCATCGAAACGGGCGAAAATAATGCAGAGACGACTGTAGGCTATGTCGCTTTTGATATTCGCAATGGGGGCGAAGTGCTCGGTACTTTAACCTACGACGGCCGCAATCACGACCACCTGAGTATTTCTCCGTCCGGCGAGTTCGTGGTGATTTCCGCCACCAGCAAAACCACTTCCCATCCGGTGGACTTTTCAGCAGAACAAATATTACTTAACGAAACCCAGCACTCTGATTTGTGTATTACAGCTCAGGGCAACGACTGCTATGTGGCTGTGTCTTTTGACGACTCAGACGATCCAAACTACGGCTGGGTATTTGTCACTGACCTTGTCAACGGAAACGTCACACCGCTGGTCAATATTTTTGGCACAGGCAATACTTCATTGCACTTGTCGGGGCGTGCACTGGATTTACCGGGCTGGGCACTGATGTCAACTTACAATTGCAGCAGTAACATCGAAACCGCTATGTGCGACAGACTCAGCCTCATAGAACTCACGGCTAATCCACGTATCATCGAACTCACGGGTACGCACAGTTCAGGGGAGCAATATTACGCTGAGCCACACGGCACGATAAGCCGTGATGGCCTCCGCGCGTATTTCAATTCGGACTGGGACGGATCGGGCAGTATCAATGCCTACCGCTTGGAAATTCCAGCTAGCACCTACACCGGCGGCTAGCAATTGGCCCGCTTTGCCGCAGAGTTAGTATACACAACCTTCGATTGCCTTGTACCAGCCCTAATTGGGATGCCGAGCAGCCTAGCCTGCTCGGCAGTATGATATGGCGATAGGCGACGCTTACTTGTTAAAAGGAGTGACTTGTCTTAAACACTTAGTCAAACTCTAGTACTGCTGTCATCGACGGATGGTAAGTACAGATATAGGCCGAGCCCTTTTCTCCGTCAAAAACAACCCGCCGCTCTTCACCAGATCCAATAAAACCGGTATCCCAGCTGCCGTCAACTGCAGTAGCCGTGTGGGGCACAATGTCCTTATTGATCCAAGTAACCGAATCGCCAACTTTGATAAGCAACTTGGCTGGCAGAAAAGCCGCGCCTGATATCTCTACCAGGTGGTCCTTTATTGACGAGTCAGCATTTGATGTCATGGTAAAACCAGATGCCACAGTTGCCAATAGGGATTTAACGAAGTTTCGTCTCACTAATTCCACAGCTACTGAACCGCTTTAACCATCATTTCGGCATGCTGCTCATGGGCCTTGAATATAACCAATCCAGCCTCGAACAGAGACTTAACCTCAGGGTTTTCTATATTGGGAATAAACGCGTTTTCCATTAGATCGTTTACAGCTTTGTGATATTCCCACTCATTCGCGGCGTATGCCTTATCAAAATCGGCACCGCGTAATTGGCTAAGACTATCGATAATGCCTTCGCTGTTGGTTGTCAGGGATTGGCTTAAAAAATTGTCAACGGGCTGAGCACCCAGTTTTTCAAGAAGTGCCAATGCCTGCTCATTCACCGCTGTGTGGTCTCTAACCATTGAGTTAGCGAACTCATGAATCGCTGGATTTTCAGAAATTGCTAGCGCCAAGTGAGCGTAACGAATATCTATAACATCCGCCGTATAGGCCACGTGCGCCAGTTCTAGGTCATTCAGCTCTGCTGGCGTTTTTGCAATTGCTGCGCACCCAGTGGTGATTGCGATAAGAACTACTGCCGCTAAATTAAGTTTGCTGGTCATACTGATCTCCAAATAGGTGTACTTGATGCCGCTGATCGATTTCAATTGCGGTGGAGTTATTTAATATCAAGCTAGCTAAATTTTGAATGATCATACGTTCGTATTTTTTGATCAAAAGTGCATAAACCATCCGCTGATTGTCCCAACGGTATGAAGCTTAGGGTAAGCTATAAGTCCCCTAGAGAGGTATTCATGGACGTTTTAAGCGATATTCTTTCCCACATGAAACTCAGCGGCACGCTGTACTTCCGTACATCGTTTACCAGCCCATGGAGCGTTCGGGTGCCTGCCTATGAGCAAGTGTCCCGCTTCCATTTCGCCCATCGTGGCAGGTGCTTTGTTCGAGTTGCCCCAGACCAGCCACCTGCAATTCTCGAACAAGGTGATTTAATCATCATCACACGAGGAGCGGCACACACTCTTTTTTGCGATTTATCCAGCGAAAGCGATGTAGTTCTTCTGGATCGAGTCGTAGAGGAAAGCGGATTCACCGGTCGCGGGGCGTTAGTATATGGCATGCTTGGCACTAACCATGAAACACAGCTACTCTGTGGCCACTTTGCCTTCGGAGAAAATACAAGCCATCCGCTAATCGAATCACTCCCCGACTATATTCATATCCGAAACTACGGCGAAGTCGCAGGAGCATGGCTAGACAGTACAATCAACATAGTAGGTGCTGAATCCGGCAGCAAGCAAATGGGCAGTAACCTTATTGCACTGAAGATGACAGAGATCATCTACGCTCAAGCCCTGCGCACCTACCTCAATGGTGAAGGAACAGACCTACCCGTTATGGCAGGATTTGCCGATCCCAATATCTCTCGAACGCTGAGCGCTGTTCACGAGAAACCAGAATTTGCTTGGACACTTAATGAGTTATCTCGTGTAGCTGGCATGTCCCGAACTGCGTTCATTGAGCGCTTTACGCAAAAGATGAACTCTACTCCGATGGCCTACATAACCTTGTGGCGCATGCAGCTTGCTAAAGTCGCACTTGCAGAATCTGAGTTGGCAATTGTCGAGTTGGCGAAGTCAGTGGGTTATCAGTCGGAGGCCGCGTTTGGCAGAGTATTTAAGCGCTACTTTGACGTGGCACCTGCAACCTACCGTCGCAATCAAAGAGTCAGCTAATAGTTTGATTATTTATTTACTCTGCTAATGTTATTCACCCAGCTTGAGAAGCCCGCCATGAAACTCCAAAAAAAGCCCAATGTGGTATTGATACTGGCTGACGACATGGGCTTTGCTGACTTGGGTATAACCGGCAGTGAAATTCACACGCCTCATATCGACAAACTTGCAAACAATGGCGCACTGTTAACGGCTATGTATAACTGCGCGCGATGCTGCCCTACTCGCGCTTCTCTTTTAACCGGATTGTACCCTCACAGTGCCGGGGTTGGTCACATGGGTGCCAACCTTGGCACTTCGGCGTACCAAGGTTTTTTGCGCAACGACAGCGCCACCATTGCCGAGGTGCTGCGAGCCGATGGTTACCGCACGTTGATGTCGGGAAAATGGCATGTGGCTGGAGATTTCGAAGCGCGTGACCTTGACAACTGGCGTATTGGCGATGTTGATCACCCTACCCCGCGCCAAAGAGGCTTTGATCATTTCTACGGCATAATGGATGGTGCAACGAACTTTTTTTCACCGCACTACATCCTAGAAGACGACCGCCGCGTGGAGGTATCTCCCGATAATTTTTACTTCACGGATGCTATTACCGACAAAGCAATCGACATGGTCACTGAGGCCGTTAATGACGAGAAACCTTTTTTCCTATACTTAGCACACGCGGCTCCACACTGGCCATTGCACGCTTTCGAAAGTGACATAGCCAAGTATGAGGGCATCTACAAACACGGCTGGGATGTCACTCGCACTGCGCGCCACGAGCAGATGAACAGTTTGGGTTTGTTCCAGAGCAACTGGGATATCTCACCGCGAGACGTAGACGTTCATCCTTGGTCAGTGGAAAAAAACCGTGACTGGCAAGCCAGCAAGATGGCTACCTACGCTGCTATGGTGGATCGCATGGACCAGTCCATTGGTCGGCTGGTGAGCAGTCTTGAGCAACAGGGAGAGTTGGACAATACCTTGATACTGTTTTTATCGGACAATGGTGGTTGTGCGGAATTTATGGCCGAAGACGGTTGGGCGCAGTACTACCCAGACATCACTAACGACGGCCGAAAAATCACGATGGGCAACCTGCCTTCGGTGACTCCTGGAGCCGCTACTACGTTTCAAAGCTACGATCAGCCTTGGGCAAATGTATCCAACGCGCCTTTCAAGCTTTATAAACACTATGTTCACGAGGGCGGTATCTCCACCCCGTTGGTCGCACATTGGCCCGAGGGATTTGACAAAGCGACAAAGGCTCACGCTGCATGTCATGTGGTTGACATTCTGCCGACCATTTTAGAGATTTGTGGCAGCCCCCACCTCACGGAGCTAGGCGGCCATGAGATACAGCCACTGCAAGGAGAATCAATACTCCCGCTGCTCAAAGGTGAAGATTGGCAACGAGAACAACCCATATTCTGGGAACATGAAGGCAACGCTGCCATGCGACTGGGACAGTTTAAGCTAGTGAGACAACTTGGCACTGACTGGGAGCTCTACGACATGGAGACAGACCGCACCGAACTGAACAACTTAGCGCTAAAAAACAAGACGATCAAAAACGACATGGTCCAGCAATATCAACAATGGGCAGATAACATTGGTGTAGTCGACTGGGATCTAGTGCTTCCCAAGTTGTTGGCGGCTTGGAAGCTAGATTCAGCAGACGGTTAATGACTACAAGCGCTTGCTTTGCTGGCCAGTCAATGAAGCCCCAAACTGCAGAGCGGATAGCCAAAATCAGCACTCCAGCACTAGACAAACCATAAAATCAGGGCCTATAAACAACTTTTCATATTAAAATGCTTGTCGCTATCCGATTTCAACAACCCAACTCCTACCGTAGGATCTATAACCACTGTGAGCCACTCAGATCGACCTAACCCCGAAACCATCGTATTAGACAATGGCAAGCCCGCCGCGACCGCTGAGCAAGTATTGCAGGCCTTGACTGACCTTGGAGTCGATCATCACACCATTACACACGAGCCCCTCTACACCGTTGACGAGGCAAAAAGCATCGACTACGGCGCCCCTGGTGCGCACAGTAAAAACCTATTCCTACGCAATAAAAAAGGCCGTATGTTTCTGCTGGTCATTGAGGAAGACCGGTCTATCGATCTAAAAGCGTTGCGCGACAAACTGCTATTGACAGGAGGTCAATTTGCCTTTGCAAGCACTGAGCGCATGGCAAAATTTTTGGGTGTGGTGCCCGGGTCTGTCACCCCTTTAGCGGCCATAAACGATCACGGTGGCAAAGTGCAAATCATTATCGAAAAAGCACTTCTACAGCAAGAATGGATCTATCTGCACCCTTGCCGAAATACACATTCAACACGCATGCGCACCGCTGATCTCTTGCATGTATTACAAGCTTGGAATCATGAAGCGCTTTTATTAGAACTCTAGAACCCGCCCTACACTGTAACCCAAGTTACACACAGAAAATCGGCACCGTGTACTCGTTAAAACGTTATATTTCGCTATGATTCTTTCTATCTATCACCGGTGTGATGCCAAATTTTTCTCGGTAACACTTACTAAAATGCGATTGAGACGTAAAGCCCACGGCAACGACAATGTCAAAAAGTGGCAAACCAGTCTGTGTAACATAGCGACGTGCCTGATTTAGACGAAGCTCCTGATAGTAACCTTGCAAGGTACTTTTTTGATATTTTTTAAAGAGACGCTCCAACTGTCGTAGTGAGCAGTGCACTTTCTCCGCTAGTTCGTTGACGGGTATTGGGTTTTCAATATTGTCTCTCATCAGCAGAATCGCGGCTGCCATTTTAGTCGACTGGCGCGCGAGTAGTGCTTCCTCGGATTTGTGTTGACGCTCATCAGCTTCGCGCGTGTTGTCGTGGATAAACCAATGCGCCACATCCGAGGCGAGCTTTTGATCGTGGTCCTGATCAATCAAGCCCAACATCATGTCCATAGCTGCAGTTCCACCTGAACAGGTGATTCTTTTACGATCGATGACATAAATCTGATCGACAACTTCAGCTAGGGGAAATCGCTCTGCAAAGCTGTCTATGAATTCCCAATGGGCTGTACATCGGTATCCGTCTAATAGCCCTGCGCTGCCTAACAAGACAGCCCCTGAGCTCACACCCGCTAATGTACAGTTTCGCTCTGCATGGAGTTTGAGACCAGGATGGTAAAGCTCGCATATTTCGGGACTGCACAAGGGACCAGCACAAACGATAAGCGTTTGAGCCCATTTGGATTGAGAGAGTTTTTCCTCACAGTCTATCGATATACCACTACTGGACATCACAGGTTCGCCGTCTAATGACAAGCACTGCCACTCGAACAATATTTCTCCGCGCAACAAATTCGCCGCCCGCAAGGGCTCAATAGTGCTACTGAAGGCCATTAACGGAAAGTCAGGCATAAGCAATATACCGACTCGGTAGGGTTTTGTCGCCGCTGAACTACTTACAGAAGTCAGCATATCGTCCACTTCTCATTACTAACGAAACGGGCTCCAGTTTACTTCAATTCAATGATGAAATTCTCAACAAAAACGCGAACTCTAGGCCGATAGAAACACATTTTTTATAAATAGACTTTTTTCTATCGGTTATTCAAATACTAGTTATTGGATTCGCTTAAATTAGCCCAAAGTCAAAGATTCAGGCGAGCCGCACCTTTGGACAATGCCACCTGCAAATTGGAGCACCATTTCGCGCATCAAGCCCTTGATAAGAAGCTCTCGTTAGGGCGATTCATGGTTGTATCTGACGGTTTACCAAAGACAGTACCGATTGATCTAGCGTTCGCAGCAGAGCAAAACTGAGGTATATTAAACCGGTAAAACTTACCTACATCCGAGTGCTCGGCCAATGGAGAGGCAAAGACAGCATCGTCGGATAACACATCCTATATGGAGTGTGTAGGCGAACTCGCATTTTTAGGCCAAGGCACAGACCCATGCTAAGCAATCGCAAAATTCTGCCACCACTCGACTATATGCTGGCTTTTGAGATCAGTGGCAAGACCGGCAGTTTCGCTGCTGCAGCCCGCGAGCTCAGTGTCTCCGAGTCGGCTGTGAGCCGCAAAGTAAAGCTGTTGGAAGACCACTACAAATGCAAACTTTTCGTCCGTGGCCACCAATCGATCCAAATTACGCAAGAAGGAGCGGAACTACTTAACGCCGTCGAAAAAGCCCTTGAAACCTTGCGTGCCGCTTCCATCGAAATCTTGGAGAAAAACCAAAGTAAAACCGTGACACTTGCGGCTACCCACTCTGTGGCATCACTTTGGTTAATGCCTCGTTTAAACCAGTTCCAACGCTACAATCCATCCATCAATATCGGCATACTCAGCTCGGACGACGACGCCGAGTGCCTAGCCGAGAACAACGACTTAGTGATTTTACGCGGAAAGGGAGACTGGCCAGGCTACGAGGCACAGTTGCTTTTTGGGGAAACAGTTTTCCCTGTCTGCTCACCGGCTTTTTTGGATGCAAACCCTGATGCGGTGTTTGCAGAAAATATGAACAATCTAGATTTGATCGAGGTGGCCAACAGTCACACCGAATGGATGAACTGGTCGACCTGGTTCAAACTTAAGCAGCTGGAACACGAAGGACTCAACCGCACCACCCAAGTTAACACCTACCCGTTGGCCATGCAGGCAGCCGTGGATGGTCTAGGAATAGCGCTGGGCTGGAAGCACTTGGTCGATGATTTAATTGAGCAAGGGAAATTGGTCTGTCCGTTGGGCGAGTTATCAGTGCGCACTGACGATGGCTACTATTTGTTAGTTCCCAAAGGTCGCAAAGCCTATGCAGAACGAGAGTGCGTTAAAACATGGTTGTTACAAATGAGTGCAGAACGCAACAGGTACCGCCAACCTTAGGCAAAAAGCGGTCTCTGCAGAATGACTTTCTACCGTTCTATCAGGAGTTATAGCTGGTGTTGTTGTCGTTGAGCCTTGGACTAGTAGCCGCTCTATGCTGGGGTATACACGACTTATTGGTAAGGATTTTCGTCCGAGCAGATCAACTGTTTAGCACGCTAGTGACAGTATTGTTATACGGCACGCTCATGCAATTGCCGATAAGTCTCTGGGCCATGCAATCGGCGTTGCCGTCTTCTTCCGCCCTGAACTACACAGCGCTGTCCGGGGTACTCTACGCAATAGCCGGCATCGCGTTGTACAAAGCATTCGTTATCGGTCCTGTGCGCACAGTCGCCCCTATCATCGGCGCCTACCCCCTGTTCTCTATCATTTACGCTTCTTTTGGTGGAGACGCGCTCAGTGCCTCACAGATAATTGCTATTTTGGTGGTTATTATTGCCGCAGGGTATGTTTCCGCCAGCGGGGAGAAAACAACGACGAGCAATCAACAAAAAGCCGCTGTGGGTTGGGCACTACTGGCAGCGTTTGCCTTTGCTAGTAGTTTCAGCAGTGGTCACAGCGCCTCAGAAATAGGCAACGAACTATCGCTGTTAGCACCCAATAGATTTTTTTCACTGTTGACGATCATCGTCGTGGCATTGGCCCTTAAGGTACCCTTTAAACTGGCAAAGACTCAGCGAGGCTGGTGGCTGCTCATGGCGGCGTTAGATACCACAGCGCAATCGGCGGTCATCAGTGCGGGGAGATTAGAGCACCCGAGCTTAGCTGCCGTGGGCGCATCTCTTTTTGGCCTCATTACCGTGATACTCGCGGCAGTTTTTCTAAAAGAAAGGCTAACAGCAACACTTTGGATTGCCGTGCTACTCGTGTTTGTCGCTATAGGGTATCTGGGCGTCTGATCGACTTTATTGATACAGAGACAAACGCAGGCGCGGTTAAGAGCGCCTGCGTTTTTTAACACTCTTGTGGTATCTAAAAAAGACCCTCTATTTCACCTGAAGTATTCAAGCGGATCGACTCAGCCGCTGGCACTCTTGGCAAGCCAGGCATGGTCATTATTTCCCCACACACCACGACGACAAAGCCGGCTCCTGCAGACAAACGAACCTCTCGGACAGGCACTACATGGCCATCGGGTGCACCACGCAAATTAGGATCTGTTGAAAAGCTGTACTGTGTTTTCGCCATGCAAACTGGCAAGTGACCGTAACCTTGCTCTTCCCACAGTTTTAACTGGTCACGAATCTTTTTGTCCGCGATCACTTCATCTGCGCGGTAAATGCCTTTGGCTACCCGCTCAATTTTTTCAAACAAAGACAATTCATCAGGGTAAAGTGGAGCAAATTGACTCACACCGCTGTCCGCTATTTCTGCGACTCTTTGAGCCAATTCAGCACTTCCTTTCGAGCCAAATTCCCAGTGCTGCGAAACGATTGCTTCTGCACCTTGATCTGCAACGTAATCTTTAACCGCCTGTACCTCGGCTTCTGTATCGGTAACAAAATGGTTTATCGCCACTACAATGGGAACGCCAAATGATTTGAGATTACTGATGTGCCTGCCCAGATTGGCACAGCCTTGATTCACGGCATCGACGTTTTCTTCGCCCAAATCTGCTTTGGCAACACCACCGTTCATTTTCATCGCACGTACGGTAGCGACAAGTACCACACAGTCAGGTGCCAAACCGCCTTTTCGGCATTTGATGTTCATGAATTTCTCTGCACCTAAGTCAGCACCAAAGCCCGCTTCAGTAACCACATAGTCCGCTAACTTAAGCGCCGTATTTGTTGCGATAAGAGAATTACAACCATGAGCAATATTGGCAAAAGGCCCACCGTGGACAAAAGCCGGATTATTTTCTAATGTCTGAACCAAGTTGGGCTGCATCGCATCTTTAAGTAATACGGCCATCGCCCCTTCAGCTTTTATGTCTCGGCAGAAAACAGGCGTACGGTCGCGCCTATAAGCCACAATCATCTCTCCGAGTCGCTGCTCTAGATCCTCGAGATTCTTTGACAAACAAAGAATCGCCATCACTTCGGACGCAACGGTTATGTCAAAACCGCCCTCACGCGGATAACCGTTCGCCACACCACCCAAGCTGACGTTAACCTGACGTAGCGCACGATCGTTCATGTCAACGACGCGCTTCCACTGCACACGACGAATGTCTATGTCCAGTTCATTGCCCCAATAAATATGGTTGTCCAGCATGGCACTCAGTAAGGAGTGTGCGCTGGTGATTGCATGAAAGTCACCGGTAAAATGTAAATTCATGTCCTCCATCGGTACCACTTGCGCATAGCCACCGCCTGCGGCCCCACCTTTCATTCCAAAGTTAGGCCCAAGCGAAGCTTCGCGTATGCAGATCATGGCTTTTTTTCCGATACTGTTTAGACCGTCGCCAAGACCTACCGTTGTCGTTGTCTTACCCTCACCAGCTGGTGTGGGATTAATCGCTGTGACCAGAATCAATTTTCCGCTCTTTCGAGATTGAACAGAATCGATAAACTCTTGGCTCAGCTTTGCCTTGTCGTGCCCGTAAGGCAATAGATGTTTCGCTTCAATGCCAAGTGTGTCTCCTATTTCTTGGATAGGTTTTTTGTTCGCTTCGCGAGCGATTTCGATATCTGATTTGTAACTCATCTTGCTTATCCTTCTAAGGAGTGTTTTATCGTTTCTTGTTTGTCGCAGATCCAGGGGATCCTACCGGCTAATCATCAATCAAATGAAGAGCTCTCTAACAACCTACAGCGAGTGTTTATAAATTCCTGATACAATACTGTTTGTTCTATGACGTCATGTGGAACTGAAAACTTGCAATTCCATGTTTAAAGGAAGATCCCATGCCCCGTGTCGAACTCAGCTCGATTTCACAACAAGATCCCCACTCGATCAAAGAAAACCGTGAAAACAATTTAGAGTCCGCCATTGGAAAACAAGTACGCGAATGTCGTCATCACCAATCCATGACCGTTTCAGAATTGGCTAAGCTAACGGGCCTGTCGTCGGGCATGTTATCCAAAATTGAAAATGGCAATACCTCGCCGTCCTTGACCACCCTACAGCTTTTAGCCAATGCGCTTTCAGTGCCACTGACCGCTTTTTTTAAAAAATACGAAGAGCGACGAGCCTGTGTACACACTAAAACTGGCCACGGGCTAGAGGTCGAAGGAGAAGGCACTCGGTCCGGTCATCAGTACAACTTACTTGGCCACATTGGTGCAAACGACAGCGGTGTCATCGTCGAACCCTACCTCATTACTCTTAGCAGTGAAGCTGATAGTTTCAAGACGTTCCAGCATAGCGGCATTGAAACAATCTACATGCTCAAAGGTGCCGTGGACTACCGGCACGGCGACAACGTCTACCCCCTGCGCCGCGGTGATACGCTTTTTTTTGATGCAGATGCACCGCACGGCCCAGAAAAACTCGTCAAGCTACCAGCGGTTTACCTGTCGGTGATCAGCTACCCTCAGGGTAAATAAAGTTATAGCCGCTTTTTCTCAGGTTGCTTAATAGCGCAACCACATCACTTCTCTCGTGTTCAAACCCGTCAAAAGTCATTTTTTACGATGACTTTTGACTGAGCAAGCCCCCCAGACCGCCGATTAAATATCCAGCGTATTGTCTTTCTCCCATTGGCTAAAATGCGAGCTATAGGCCGTCCATTCTTGATGCTTCAACTTGAGATACGCCGCAGAAAACTCTTCGCCGAGTGCAGCTTTCAACGCTGTATCGCTGTCGTAGGCCCGAAGAGCGTCCAACATATTCAAGGGTAGGAGCGGTGCATCGCTGACAGTGTGCCCTTGCTCATACATGTTGATATCGTGTCGTTTACCGGGATCGGCTTTACTGCGGACTCCAGACAATCCAGCGGCGATGATTATCGCTTGAAGCAGGTACGGATTAGCCGCACCGTCTGCCAGACGCAGTTCAAATCGACCAGGCCCCGGCACTCTCACCATGTGCGTGCGATTGTTACCCGTCCAAGTGACCGTGTTAGGCGCCCACGTTGCACCAGACATAGTGCGAGGCGCGTTAATGCGCTTGTAACTATTGACCGTCGGGTTTGTTACAGCGGCCAAACCGGAAGCGTGCTTCATGATGCCTCCCAAAAAGAAACGCCCCTGCTCCGCCAGTCCGAGCTCGGCCGTTTGGCTGGCATCGCTAGGCTCCATCGCAAAAACATTGACGCTCGCATCAGCGCCAGGCGCATCCCAAACAGAGATATGAGCGTGACACCCGTTCCCCGTCAAACCTTCCACGGGTTTTGGCATAAAAGTAGCGCGAAAGCCGTGTTTCTCAGCAACTGATTTCGCCATGAACTTGAAAAAACTGTGCTTGTCAGCGGTCTTTAAAGCGTCATCGAATTCCCAGTTCATTTCAAACTGGCCGTTAGCGTCTTCGTGGTCGTTTTGATAAGGACCCCAGCCCAACTCCAACATGTAATCACAAATCTCGCGCACAACATCGTAACGGCGCATGACAGCTTGTTGGTCGTAACAAGGTTTTTCGGCGGTATCAAACTCATCCGATATCTGACTGCCGTCAGGTGTCAGTAAAAAGAATTCAGCCTCCACACCCGTTTTGACGTGCATGCCTTCCTCAGCAGCTTCTGCGATGAGTCTTCGCAAAACATTTCGCGGCGCCTGGGCAACGTCTTCTCCTTCCATCACACAATTGCCAGCAACCCACGCGACTTCGGGTTTCCAGGGCAGTTGAATGACGCTTTCTGGATCCGGCACAGCTAGCATGTCCGGGTGTGCCGGAGTCATGTCTAGGTAGGTAGCAAAACCAGCAAAGCCAGCGCCGTCTACTTGCATATCTGCGATGGCAACGGCAGGAACCAATTTGGCACGTTGCCCACCAAAGAGATCGGTGAAAGAGATCATAAAGTACTTGATACCTTTCTCTTTAGCGTAACTCGCTAGATCTAACGTCATCTCTATCTCCTCGTAAATTAGACTGCTTGCAGACTCGGTTCAGTGTCCAGCTCAGGCCAAACACCTGGGCTAGTAGGCAACCCATCATCGTATTCGCTGAGGTAGTCCAACATCATCGGTCGGTTATCAATAAAACCCTTGTAAGTCGCCAACTCTACGGGCAAATCCCGTATCACTCGGTGTAGCCGGCGACCCCACTTGGGAACGCTGACAATGTCTTCAAAGGCAATCAGGTAGCATCGAATGGGGAACACCAATGCATTTGATCGAGGCAAGCGGAAGAAGGTTTGTAATTCGACACGCAGGAACTGCTTTCCTCCGATATTCTCTGGGGTCAAAGAGGTTTTTTGGATACCCCATTTGTGATAATTTTCAGGGCTAGTATCCAACAGCGGATTAACGGTCATTGTCCAATTCAATCGCCGTGCCGGTGTGCCCTGCTGAATGTTTAACAAGAACTTCAATGCACGCTTAAAGATCCCCATTTCATGCGCTAATGGGACCGGAGCATGCCACTCGAAGAAATTCATGCCTATATCGAAGTCCAAGCTCCAATCAGCCTGCGTGGTGACCATGCCCGCATCCATCCAGAGCATTTCATCACGCTGATCAAGCACACAAAAATCACCTTGTGTCTGGCGACAAATGTACTCCATTGGCCCATACGGTAAAGTGCTCTCATCCAAAAATGTAAAGCTGTCGTCGATACCTAAGGGCTTGTTTATCCATCGCCAATACAGTCCATCTCGTT
The DNA here is from genome assembly GCA_937965695.1 of uncultured Granulosicoccaceae bacterium. Taxonomy (GTDB): domain Bacteria; phylum Pseudomonadota; class Gammaproteobacteria; order CALCKW01; family CALCKW01; genus CALCKW01. Next base: position 32,443 of record CALCKW010000010.1, on the reverse strand, counting down.
GGAGCTCAAAAAATTCAGGATAATCTTCCGACTTTGAGACCATGATCAGTTCGAGCAAGTCCCAGCCAGCAAGTGTCATGTGTGGCAATGACTGACATCGTAACGGATCGTCCGCGAGTACTTGGGCACGGTCTTGCATTTCAGCCACATAATGCTCGTCAACATCAAAGCGCATTTCGTAGACTGAATCTTTAGGTCCACCTTGGTGTTGCTCCATGTTGACGGCGTACATGTAACTGTCCTCATGAAACGGAAAGGGAAACCGTTTGATCGCACGTTCAGAGTTGTGAAAACTGTAATCGTCCCGGAAAGTTTCTTTGTTAAATTGAATACTCATAAGTTTATATTTCCTACCGATCCAGAACTAAGGTCTTGCCGACAAATCGACTAACACAGGGCATAATTTTCTTGCCGCTTGCGTGCTCAGCGTCCTCGAGCCAGTGATCGCGGTGCTGAAATTCACCGTCGTACTCAAGCACCGTCGTCTCACATTGACCACAAGCACCACCGCGACACAAATACGGTGCTGCGACGCCTGCCCGCTCAATTGCTTCAAGTAAACTTTCGTGTGCGCCGACTTCAATGGTTTTGTCTGATTGACACAAACGCACTTGAAACGGTTCGCCCGACTGCGGTGCTAGAAACTCTTCACTGTGAACGCTATCACTGGGCCACGCGCTGTCGGCTGCTCGACCAAGTACCCATGAGATCATTCCAGCCGGACCGCAAACATAGAGATGACTACCCAAGGGCTGCCCCGACAGTAGGCCGTCTATGTCAATCGTTTGCGATTGATCATCAAAATAGATATGGACTTTGCTACCGTGTTGCCGGGTGAGTTGTTCTGCGTAGCTAGCGAGTGCCCTCGATCGACCAGAATAGTGCAACTCCCAACGACCCTGCGTTCTTTCTAGTTGAGCAATCATCCCCAAGAATGGTGTGATACCTATCCCACCGGCGACAAATATATGTTTTTTGGCTCGAAGATCAAGGCAGAACAAATTGACTGGAGTGCTCAAGCGCATCCGGTCACCCACTTTCACATGGTTGTGCATAAACAAAGAGCCGCCACGCCCTTCGTCGTCTCTTCTGACCGAGATCGAGTAGCTCGCCGTTTGCACCGGGTCGCTCATCAGAGAATAGGGATTGAGGCGAACTCTGTCTCCGTCTTGCATTTCGATAACAGTGTGAGCACCGCCAGAAAACGTCGGGAAATCTTCGCCATTTGCTCTTTTAAAATCGAAACGAGTGACCAGATCATTGAGTGGTGTCACCGCTTCCACAATCACGTCCATTTTTTGAGCACCTGATCCGGATGGCTTGGTTGTTGTGTTCATGAGTACAACTCCACTGGATCAGGTACGTTGCCCGGATCTTCAGCGTCAATGCAAACACCCTGAAAAGCCGCGAGTCGACGCGAGTAATGGTCACGGACAAAAAGGTTAAGCCCACAGTGGCTACAGACAAAAGGGTCAGTGCTGACATTCTCTGTAATGCCTTTACAATGTACACACTGCATCCGCCTAGCCACGGAACCACTGTGTTCAAACTGCACAGCAGAATGTGGAATGCCAGCTGCACTGACCTCGATCAGTGCCTTGCCCATCAATCCTTCAGTACCACTCAGACAAACTTGTAGACCCATTCGTGCGTTAGACAAAACGCGTTGTATACGCGACAAGGCAGCCTCATAGCTGGGTCCTATATAAAGCTGAGCCGGGTTTAGTGCCTGCAGCATCCCTGTGTATTTATCACCCGTCTCATTGGGAAGATAGATAATATGAGCATTTCTCGCTACATGAGCGCCAGCGGTAGCCAAGTCATAGATCGCTTCGGCACCTTCCGCATCCGCGACCAGCAAATAAGCGACATCACCCCGAGGTTCTAGCGTTCCGTACACCGGCCGGCTTTTGATACTCTCAGGAAACTGAAATTTTGACATGCGTGTTTAACCTCGCTCGACTCGTCAGTGAAAATGCAACCGGATCACTTTAGCCTTTGGCCGTACGAATCGATTTATCTTTGTCGTAAAAAGGCATTTCCTCAGCGGTACAAGCTATCTCGGTACCATCACTGTTACGGACGATCAGTGCTGTACCAGGCTTGGCACAATCTACAGGCATTCTCGCAATGCCGACATTGTGCTTATTCACGTCTGAGTACATGCCAAAGGTGACGACACCCACTTCTTTATCGCCTTGCAACAACGTGGCACCTTCATCCGCAGGTGTCGTTCCGTCGAGCTTAACCCCATATATTTTGAAGCGCTCTTTACCTTGTGCCGCATAGTGGTTTTCTGCACCAATAAAACCAATTTTGCCTGGTGAAACAGTAAACTCAAGCCCCAACTCCCAGAGAGTATCGCCGCATGGCTCCCCATCAAAGGGGTAAGTTTCGGAATTGTCGCCTGGGTAAAACAACAGGTAGCTTTCCGTGCGGAGTAAGTCCAAGGTGCTGAACTGGACCGGCGTGATTCCCATGTCCGCCCCTTCGGCGAGAATGCTATCCCAAAGATGTACCGCATGCTTAGCCTGGCAGAATATCTCGTAACCCCGTTCACCGGTATAACCCGTACGCGAGATCATCACGGGACAGCCCAAGAGTTTCCCCTGCCAAATACCAAAATAATTAAGATCTCTTATATCCGGGATATGCTTGGCTAAAAACTCAACGGATAGCGGCCCTTGCAAAGACATATCATGCATATCATCGTCAAAGACCACAGCACAGTTTTTAGCGGCCGCCACTGAGGTCAACTGCTCCATACCGGCACCTGTTCCGTGAACCACCATCCAACTATTGACGGCCAATCGGTAGATGATGCAGTCGTCTATAAACTTACCTTGATCGTTCAACATCGCTGCATAGGTAGAGCGCCCAGGCATGATTTTTTCAACGTTGCGCGTCGTCACTCTATCGATGACATACGCCGCATCGGCCCCAACCAAGTGGACTTTTTTCAGGCCCGATACATCCATTAGCCCAGCGCGGGTTCGAACCGTTTCATAGTCGGCTTTTGCACGTTCGCTGCTATCAGCATAAAACCACGCGGTACCCATGCCGTTCCAGTCCTCAAGCTCCCCACCTATTTCTGCGTGTCGCTGAGCAAGTGCCGAAGTTCTCCAGATGATCGCCATCGCCATCTCCTTATTGATTAGTCAATATTTTTAGGTTCTTTGAAATACGCTTATAGATCTACACAGAGTTTATTTACCTATTCTCTACCGGGCCCGCTTTGACCCATGTACCAGTCTGTTCCAGCGAGAGGAATCTTCGCCATCGCTGAAGCTTCCAGTGTCAGAGCACACAAATCCTCAGGCTCTAAGTTATGCACATGGTTCTTGCCGCACGCACGCGCAATTGTCTGCGCTTCCAGCGTCATAACTTTTAAGTAGTTGTTGAGCCTACGCCCTCCTTCTATGGGGTCAAAGCGAGCCATCAAATCTGGGTCTTGGGTCGTAATGCCTGCCGGGTCTTGGCCCTCATGCCAATCATCGTAGGCACCAGCAGTCGTGCCAAGCTTTTGATATTCATCTTCCCATCGAGGGTCGTTGTCACCCAAAGCTATAAGCGCTGCCGTTCCAATAGCGACCGCATCCGCCCCTAAAGCCATACATTTTGCAACGTCGGCTCCCGTACGCACACCACCAGAAACCACCAATTGTACTTCTCGATGCAGGCCCATGTCTTGAAGCGCTCGAACAGCTTCCCGAATACAGGCGAGGATTGGAAGCCCTACGTGTTCGATAAACACATCTTGTGTTGCCGCGGTACCACCTTGCATACCATCAAGCACCACGACATCGGCGCCGGCTTTTACTGCAAGTGTCGTGTCGAAGTAAGGTCGAGAGCCGCCCACCTTAATATAGATAGGTACGCGCCATCCCGTTATCTCGCGTAGCTCCAAGATTTTAATTTCAAGATCATCTGGTCCGGTCCAATCTGGATGGCGACAAGCAGAGCGTTGGTCAATCCCCTTTGGCAGATTACGCATACCGGCGACACGATCGCTTATTTTTTGTCCGAGCAACATTCCACCGCCGCCGGGCTTTGCACCCTGCCCAACGACCACTTCGATCGCATCAGCCTTGCGAAGGTCATCTGGGTTCATGCCATAACGCGAAGGCAAGTACTGGTAGACCAACTTATTGGAGTGTCCTCGCTCCTCCGCCGTCATACCTCCATCACCCGTGGTAGTGGACGTACCCGCAAGTGTGGCTCCTCTGCCAAGCGCTTCTTTAGCTGGGCCGGAAAGCGCGCCAAAACTCATACCGGCAATGGTGATTGGAATATCGAGTTCTATTGGATTTTTAGCGTATCGCGTGCCGAGTTTCACACTTGTGTCGCATTTTTCGCGGTACCCTTCTAGAGGGTAGCGAGAAATTGAAGCACCTAAAAAAAGCAGATCGTCAAAGTGAGGTACCTTGCGCTTCGCTCCGCCACCTCGTATGTCATATATGCCAGTTGCTGCTGCACGCCTAATTTCCGCATTGATACTAGAAGAAAAGGTCGAAGATTGAATCGCTTCCGTGCGCGGTGGCCCTTGTGTTTTTCCGTCGCTCATGGTTTTTGCCCTTTTCTAGTAAGCATTGTCAATATTGAAATTGTAAAGTTTGCGCGCAGACCCATAGCGTTTGAACTCTTCCGGCTTTGCATCAGACTGGGCTTGTTCGAGTAGCTGTTTCAATAACTGCAAATGCTCCTCCTTCATCTCTTTCTCAATGCAATCAGCGCCCAACGATTGCACTGAACCACGAACAAATAGACGCGCTTCGTAGATTGAATCGCCGAGTGCCTCGCCTGCATCTCCACACACAACCAAGTTACCAGATTGCGCCATGAATGCGCTCATGTGCCCAACGTTACCGTGCACCACAATATTGATGCCTTTCATCGAAATGCCACAGCGAGACGACGCATTGCCTTTTATAACGAGAGTTCCACCATTGCCTGTCGCCCCAGCATATTGGCTAGCGTCACCTTCAACAATGACACTTCCGCTCATCATGTTTTCAGCAACGCCTGGCCCGGCATAGCCATTGATAGTCACTGTTGCTTTTTGGTTCATGCCGCCGCAGTAATAGCCCGTTGAGCCTTCAACAGTTACTTCGATGGGTGCATCGAGACCAACAGCAATCGCATGGCTGCCTTTTGCGTTGACAACCTGCCAACGTTGATGCTCCACGCTGTCTTTCTGCGATTGCAGTTTTTGATTCAATTCACGCAAGCCCACGGCTTGAAGATCGAGTGTTTGCATATCAGTGATTCCAAAAATAGACCGTGGCGGGCTCAGGTTCCCACACACGTGCGTTTTCGATATTGGGCAGATTAACCATTGCTCTGTACTCGCTACCAAAAGCGACATACTGATCCGTCTCTGCCATGACTGCCGGTTTACACGCAATAGGATCGCGTAAAACGCCAAAGCCATCCTTGGTACCGACGACAAAAGTATAAAACCCATCCAAATCTTCTAGGGATCGCTCCAGTGCTTCACCGAGCTGATCACCCTCTTGCATTCGCCAAGTCAAATAAGCAGCGGCGACTTCTGTGTCGTTTTGTGTTTCTGTTGACACCCCATAACGCGCTAGTTTCCGGCGAAGAGAGTTATGGTTAGAAAGTGAGCCGTTGTGCACCAGACAAAGGTCTTTGCCTGTATTAAATGGGTGCGCTCCCATTGTCGTCACAGCTGATTCAGTCGCCATGCGTGTGTGGCCAATTCCGTGCGACCCCTGCATTTGAGGCACATTAAACCGAGCTGCTACATCTTTTGGCAATCCTACTTCTTTATATATCTCTAGTGTTTCGCCACGGCTCATGACACGCACTTCAGGCGCAATGGTTTTTAGAGTTTCTCGTGCACTCGCTAATGAGTCTTTTTCCATACTCAGCACAGCATGCGTATCAATGCGATCCAAAGAAATGGTGGAGCCAAGAGCTGAGCTCAATTTATCAGCCAAATGCTCAAAAGAGACTGCAGCGTTATCCGATTGAACAGTCAGTTTTGCACGACCATTATCTTCTCCATATATAGCAATACCGGCACTATCAGGCCCACGATCAGTCATGGTCACCAACATGTCAGTCAACATATGACCTAACGATGCTTCAAGTGCTTTATCTTTAAGGTAAAGCCCAACGATTCCACACATGCTTCAAACCCCTATTTAAACTCAAGCAATCTAGTCATTGACAGTATCATTTTAGATTTCCAGAAATCAACCACTAGGAACAATTATTTCACTTGGTGAAACTTCTTACCTGATACTTCTCTGAACAAAATTAGGGACCTTATGAATAAGTCAGGTCAGTGACGTCGCGTGAAAACTTTGCATCCAGAAAGGCGCAAATCGAAGGCAATAGTGGTGCTATTGGCTAGAAGTGCAACGCGGCTGGGCCGAATTTTGAGCGTCAACTGTGCAGGCATAACTTGATTTGAGGTTCCTTGGTTTTCCCGCTTTTTCTGGACTGGGCTAACTAGCCAAGAGGTGGAACAAGAGGTGGTTTTTATAGTAAATAAAGAGTGTGCGATCAGATTGACCGCACACTTTTTTCGGCGCTACTGACTTGAAAAAGCCGCCATCACGATCATCAGTACCGCTCTACAGATGCCGAAACCTTATCTCGATCCTCGAGCTTACGGGCTTGCTCCAATTCTTCTTCTTCGCGCTTGAATTGAATTCGGTGCCAACCCAACCAAAATACCACTCCTACAACCACCATAATGACTTCGGTGCCTTGAAAGGGGTAAATCGCAGTGACTTCCGCTAGATCCACTGCCCAGTTTTCCATTCCATTAGTAGACATAAAGTAAGCTCCCCTATCTATTCGCTATTTCAGATTTATTCACCGCAATAGTCTCAGCAACTGCAGCTTGATAAGTCAATTCTTCATCGTAGTCCAAGCCTTTCAACTCCACCTCTTCAGGGATGCGCAGAGCACCTCTCGAAGCTTGTATTTTTGACACCACGTAAGCGGGCAGAAAACCCAAAACGAAGAACATGATCACGGCACCCAGCGTTTGTCCAAGTGGATTGATCGAAGCGTAGCCTTCAAAAGGTGAGCTCGGTTGACCCCAGAGTACAAAACCTGAAATCACAAGACCGACAACACCAGCATACCCATGTACAGCTACTGCACCTACTGCATCGTCTAACTTAAAACGACGCTCGACCCAGTAGTGCAATCGATACACGATCACAACACCAACTGCAGCGACGATCATCGCTTGAATGGGGTGATACAAGTCATTGCCTGCGGACGCGGTGATAATGCCAGCCAATCCACCAGAAAAGGTCCAAAACGCGTCGCCTTTGGACACCAAGTAGGCAGCCATTAACCCGCCAGAGAGAGACATCAAAAAGTTAAAGGTGATTGCAGATAATGTGGTTGGAGACAGATAGATATTTGTCGCTGTCCACGTGTCGCCCGTAATTTGTCCACCAATACCTTCAGGCGAAATAATGGGCACATTACAAGCGGCGTAGAAGCCCCAAAATCCGGTATAGATCAAAAAGATGCCGATTGCTAGCATCCACGGATTGTGTGGCGGTATATCTCTTGGTGTACCGTCACTGGCAAATTTGCCAATACGCGGGCCGAGCACCGTGATAACACCAAGTGCGTATCCTCCGGCGATTGCATGAATGACACCAGAGGCATAAGCATCGTGATAACCGAGATACTTGACCATCCATCCGGCATAATGCCAGCCCCACGCGGCGTCGATTATCCACCAAACAGAGCCAATAAGCACCGCGTGAACCCACAATGCAGATGATCGAATACGCTCTATAACAGAACCAGAAACAATGGATGCTGCTGTCCACGAAAACAATAAGAATGCGGCCCAAAAAACACCTGTTATACGGTCACCAACATTGGTTCCCATGGTGTCTGCCCAAGGCAAATTAGCGGCACCAGATTCTAGATCTAGTCCACCAAAGAATGGGAAGTTTGGAAAGGCCCAATAGATCCACCAACCGAACAAATAAAAACTGACCGTGACCAACGGGATGACCATGACATTTTTCATCAGTGTATGCATGTGGTTTTTCCGTCGGCTAGCACCGACTTCATACATACAAAAACCAACGTGTATTAAAAACATAAAGACGATAGTTACCCAGTAGTAAAACTCGGTAAACACTGTCGTTATCGCATTGAGATTTCCGTCCATTACTCCCCCAAAAATATTCTAATAATTGAGTTAACTGCAATAGAGCTTGCTTACGTTTACCAGCATCTAACGCAATTAAACACAGTGAAAATTGGCAATATCGGGTCTTTCAAGATTGTTCTCGTCAAAACGTTGTCAATGAAAACGATTTGTACGCTTTATCAATGAGTATCACACTAGTCTTGTTTTGTACGTATTGTATTATTGCAAGACTATTGCATCTCATGCACCGCACCCCTAGCTTGCAACTTCGGGGAGCGATCTTTCGAAGGTACCACCTTAGGAATACAAATACCAACCTTAAGAAATATTGTTTCATAAGATGAAACAATATCAGGCTACTATCAGGCTGTTTATCTGCGCGATATACGACTGTGCTCGATCATGTCAGCCGGTTACTGATGCAACAAAAAGTAGGCTTGGCAAGGGAAATCCAAAAATAAGGAATCGTCTAGAAATTTTTGATTTGCAGGGCTCATATTCGATGGACGCGATACTCCAGACTGCGGTGTTGCTTGTCCCTTGCTGCTTTCCGACTCCGAACGTTGAAAAAGAACCGCCAATGAATGTAGCCGAGTAATACCTCTACAACAATCGAAGAAAAAATCCGCTTCATTTCATACACGGACACAGACTATTCACCTTCTTCAAAAATCCTAAGGCTTAGGCCCTAAACAATATGGGCAACTATATCCCCATAATTTGGCAATATATTTACACTAGTGTTGAAACACTATTTCGCTCGTTATTACTCGGAGAGACAGAATGAAGAGATTTGCCAAAACATCCATTGCTTGTGTTGCACTGAGCATTGCTGCAGTTACAGGCCATGCAGCAGACAGCAGCGACCCCATTGTCATCCCTATTCACAATTGGTCTAGCCAGATTGTGATGAGCAATGTGGTTGGCCAGATTTTCGAAGCTGCGGGTAACAACGTGGAATACGTCACCACTGATAGCCAAGCGGTATACGAGTCAGTCAGAACAGGCGACGTCGCGCTTGAATTGGAAGTTTGGGAAGGCGCATTTGGTGCTTCCTTTCGGGCCGCTCTTGAAAAAGGCGGTTTACACGACGCGGGTGATCACGACGCAGTAACCCGTGAAGACTGGTGGTACCCCATGTGGACTAAAGAGGCTTGCCCAGGCTTGCCTAGCTGGGAGGCACTCAATGCTTGCGCTGACAAATTTGCAACCGCCGAAACCGGTGACAAAGGCCGGTACCTCGACGGGCCTGTCGATTGGTTAAAGCACGGTCAAGAGCGCGTAGCTGCTTTGGACATGAACTTTGTCGTCGTCAATGCTGGCTCGGCCGCTGCGCTTTGGGCTGAAATCGGTGCTGCGGAAGCGGACAAGCGTCCTGTCGTTGTTTTCAACTGGACGCCTAACTTCGCTGAGGCTGTATGGCCTGGTGAATTTGTTGAATTCCCAGCTTGGGAAGAAGGCTGTGACAAAGATCCTGCTGTAGGCCCTAACCCAGATGCCTTGTTCGATTGTGGTAACCCTGCAGAAGGCTACTTGAAGAAAGCTGCGTGGGATGGCATGAAAGACAAATGGCCTAACGCCTACTGCGTGCTACAAAACATATCTTTCACGAACCCACAAATAGCCGAAATGGCCAAACTTGTTGATACAGACGAGCTAGAGCCTGAAGAAGCGGCCACTGAGTGGTTGGAAGCTAACCAAGAGGCTGTAGTTGCACCTTGGGTACAGGCTTGCGCTAGCTAATCTCAGCCCTCGTAATGAGTCGACTGCACCATCTTGTGTGGTCGACTCACTCCCTTCTGCCACACATCAAAGATAAGAAGAGTTACGTAAACCATGGCCCACGCCATCACCGCAAAAAATGTCTGGAAGCTCTTTGGCCCTAAACCAGAGCAGTACTTAGCCAATATGCAAGGCCGGCCCTCGTATGAAAAGATTCAAGCGGATGGTTACATCGCCGGAGTCAAAGATGTAACGATAGAAGTCGAGCACGGCGAAATGTTGGTCATCATGGGCCTTTCTGGCTCAGGAAAATCAACCCTAGTTCGCTGCCTCTCACGGCTTCACGACATCACCGGCGGAAGTATCAATGTAGACGGTCAAGACATCATGTCTTTGTCCGAAAAAGAATTGATCGAACTACGTCGATCCAAGATGGGTATGGTATTCCAGTCTTTTGGTCTGTTACCGCACCGCACAGTGTTAGACAACGTCGCCTTCCCCTTGGAAATGCGGGGGCAAGACCGTCATGATCGGCGCGAACGGGCACTTGAAGTGATCAAGTTAGTTGGGTTGGAAGGTCGTGAAGAGTATTTTCCGCGCGAGCTGTCTGGAGGCCAGCAACAACGGGTCGGAATCGCTAGAAGCCTCGCGATAGAACCCGATATTTGGTTTCTCGATGAGCCGTTCTCCGCGCTTGATCCTCTCATTCGACGAGAGATGCAAGACGAGTTTTTACGCCTTCAAGAAATATTGGGTAAGACGATTGTTTTTATAACACATGATTTCGACGAAGCGCTGCGCTTAGCGGATCGAATTGCCGTGATGAAAGACGGCTCGGTCGAACAGTGTGATACGCCTGACCAGATCGTGTTGAACCCAGCCACCGAATATGTGCGAAAGTTTACCGAAGAAATTGATAAGGCACGTGTCGTCACTGCTGCAGCGATCATGCAGCCGCATACCATGCCTTCATCGGAGTCACCCGTCGCAGCTCAAGCGACACTGCGTGAATTAGCAAAAACTCTTGTCAACGATAGTCGCGAAGTCATACCCGTGCAAGCAGAGGATGGCACAATCGTTGGTCAACTACAGCGACAGGTCGCGCTAGACGTGTTGTTTGGGGCTGACTGATGTCTGCAACCCAGGACCTTGAATATAGAACGACGAAATCCTCGATCAGCAATGCTCAAATCGCATTATTACTGGTCATCGCCGCTGTTGTATTAGCCTGCTTGAAACCGTGGTTACCTGCTTGGCTTATCCGTGTCCCCGTAGAGGCTATTCCACCTTATGAAGGGTGGCTCGATGCACTGTTCAATTTCATTAAGGATGACCTAGGTCTCATTCACCTCACCCGCGCCCTATCAGATGCGCTGGAGAACGTGTTGGATGTCACCGCCAACCTACTCTACGGTCGCCGACGCTGGCCAAATATAGGGCCCATCCCTTGGTCAGCTGTTGCTGCTGTTGTGGCTGTACTCGCTTATTATCTAGGCGGATGGCGCCTCGCTGCACTCGCAGCTTTTACCTGTATTTGGACAGCTAGCATCGGTCAATGGGACCTCGCCATGCAGACCATGTCGGTGTTAGTGGTGGCGGCTCCTATTGCAATATTGACAGGGTTAATTTTTGGCATTCTGGCTTGGCGGTATCGCACCTTCGACAAAGCACTACGCCCTGTTTTAAGCGTTCTGCAAACGCTGCCATTTTTCACCTATTTGCTGCCGGCCGTTATATTTTTCAAAGTTGGCCCAACCGCCGGCGCAGTCGCTACTATTGTCTTCGCCATACCTCCAATGATTTTGATGACGACATTGGGGCTGCGCAAGGTACCCGAAGAGATAATTGAAGCGGGAAAAATGTGCGGCAGTACCAAGTGGCAAATGCTTTTCCGCGTTCAGCTACCGTCGGCTCGCACAGAGATACTTGTGGGTGTTAACCAAGTCATTATGCTGTGTTTAGCCATGGTTGTGCTGACCGCCTTCATTGGCATGCCCGGACTTGGTGCCAAGCTGCTAGCGATGATGGGGTCGTTTAAAATTGGTCGCAGTTTCGAGATTGGCATAACCATCGTCTTGCTGGCCATCATGCTAGACCGCATGTCCAAAGCTTGGGTATACAAACAACCCATTCACTTTCAACGCGGGGCTCCTTGGTGGCGTAAACACCAGTTCGCGCTACTGGGGTTCGCATTATTTGTTGTTTTTATTCTGCTCTCGGAGCTGTTCCCGATTCTCTCGGAAGTCACCCGAAAGCAAAGCTTGTCGCAAGGTAAAGAGATTGATAAAGCCATCAAGAGTTTCTTGGCCATTGATGGAATTAGAGCTGTCACTGAGTGGCTGCGTTGGTTCCTCAATGTGTGGGTACTGATTCCTTTTCGCAATGCTCTTTTGTGGATTCCAACATCTGCTTTTATCCTTGTCATTATGGCCTTTGGCTGGTGGTTAGCGGGCAAGCGTGAGGCGCTTATCGCCGGTTTATTCTTCGCTATTATCGCCAGCACAGGCTGGTGGGATCGCGCCGTCATAACGCTCTACACCGTGATTTCTGCCGTGACTCTTGCAACGCTAATCGGCATTCCATTGGGGATTCTTGCTTCGCGTTCTCCTCGCTGGGCCGAGAGAACACTACTCGCTTGCGATACCGCACAGACTTTCCCTAGCTTCATCTATCTTATCCCCGCCATTATGCTTTTTGGGGTCAATGATGTAGCGGTAGTTTTTTCTATTCTTATTTTTGCCACTGTGCCACTGACTAGATACACCATCGAAGGTTTGCGCACGGTGCCTGCTGAGATTACAGAGGCATCTGATATGTCAGGCGCCAACAAAAAACAAAAACTTAGCTTTGTTCAACTTCCTCTAGCACTGCCTACGATGGCGGTTGGCTTCAACCAAGCGATCAACTTCGCTTTTTTCATGGTCATTATCGCAGCATTTATAGGGACCCAAGACTTGGGTCAAGAGCTACAACGCACACTTGCAGGAACGGATCTGGGCAAAAACTTTGTACTCGGTATGGACGTAGCGTTGATGGCATTAAGCTTTGACATCATCGTTCGTAAATGGACTGAGACACGCAAAAAAGCACTAGGGCTAGACTGATGAACGCACGCGTAAATTTTGAGAAACCCTTTGAGCGTCAAGGCATTCTAATACCTGGCACACCAGTGCTACCTCCTGGCGTTGAACGCCACCCTGTGCCAGGCGGGGGTTCGCGTGCGGTGCCTCTGTATAGGGGTGACCAAATAACCGTGTTAGATTTCGACGGGCTGCAACCGGGTGAACTTGTCTATTTTGCTGCCGACAAAAGTTCCTCTGCTGCCTATTTAGGCGCAAAGAGCTGTGGTCCTGCAGAGGCTACACGCAATGCACTCAATAACGGATCGAGATCTGGTGCCAAGGTGCTCCATGCCCTTTCGCATGCTGGCTTCGACCTAGCTCAAAGCGATTCGATTAAAGTTTTTGAAACCGATTCTCCGGCGGGTAACTCTGAAGATTTCACTGCTGAGCGTGACGGTCTCTTGATTGTCTCGGCCATCTCGACGCCTATGGCGCCACAGCTGCAAAATACAGCAACTGACATAATTCTCTACATACAACGTGCGGCGTCTAGCCCACAAAAACCAGTTATCGCCGCTGCTGATCCGCTAGCTGACCCACTGATAGACCGCAACATTCAACCGGGTCAGGCAACAAGCTTTGAGGTTAAAAAAGGCGAATATATCCAAATAATGGATGTGCAGGGGCGCGAATGCAGTGATTTTCAAGCGTTCTCGATGCGTGCGCTCGACCAAGGATTGGAACACGGTATTGACCCTACAACAACACGGTCATTGATGGGTAGCCTGTATCCGATGCCCGGGATATTCAGCAAGTACTGGTCGGTCGATCAAGAGCCCCTGATAGAAGTTGTTCAAGATACCTGTGGTCGTCACGACACATTTGGTCTTGCTTGCACCGCGCGCTACTACGAAGACTTGGGCTATCCCGGCCACGTTAATTGTTCGGACAACATCAACTTGGAAATGGCGCAATACGACATCCGTCCACGTGCGGGTTGGCCAGCCATCAACTTCTTTTTCAACACGATGCTCGATGAGACCAATGCCATCGGCATGGACGATCCTTGGTCACGACCGGGTGATTTTATGTTGCTGCGCGCCCAGACAGACTTGCTCTGCGTGTCCACGGCTTGCCCTTGTGACATAGACCCTGCGAACGGCTGGAACCCTACCGATATACAGGTCCGTACCTACCGACAGAACGAAGATTTCAGCCGCTCGATCGGCTATCGAAAATCAACTGAGGCCGATGTGGAAAACACTAAAAAGACTGCATTTCACGATTGTTTTGCACGCCATACCCGCGATTTCATCGAGTACAACGGCTATTGGCTTCCCAACACCATGAGTAATCACGGCGCGATTGCCGAGTACTGGGGATGCCGCGAAAAAGTAGCAGTCATGGACCTTTCACCCTTGCGCAAATACGAAGTGACAGGACCGGACGCCGAAGAATTGATGCAGCTTTGCGTGACGCGAGACATGAAAAAGCTCAGCGTTGGTCAGGTTGTCTACACAGCGATGTGCTTCGAGCACGGCGGTATGATTGACGACGGTACGGTGTATCGTCTAGGACAAGATAACTTCAGGTGGATTGGCGGCAACGATAATTCAGGTTTGTGGCTGAAGGAGCAAGCACAAAAACAGGGCCTCAATGCATGGGTACGGAATTCCACCGATCAGTTACACAACATCGCTGTGCAAGGACGCCACTCACGAGATTTATTGAAGAAAATATTCTGGACTCCCCCACAGCAAGCTACCGTCGAAGAGTTGCCTTGGTTCCGACTAACAATCGCCCGCTTGGGCGATGTGCACGGAACCGCTGTGGTGATATCACGCACAGGTTATTCCGGAGAGCTCGGATACGAGATTTTCTGCCACCCAAAAGACGCGGAAGAGGTTTTTGATAAAGTCTGGGCGGCTGGCGAAGACTACGGCATTGTGCCGCTTGGTCTAGAAGCTCTGGACATGCTTCGCATCGAGGGTGGTCTCATCTTCGCAGGCAGCGAGTTCGACGACACCACCGATCCAATGGAAGCGGGCATCGGCTTCACGGTACCGTTAAAGTCAAAAAAAGATCACTTTATCGGTCGAGCCGCCATCGAAGAACGCAAACTGCACCCACACCGCAAACTGGTGGGTTTTGAGATCGAAGGTGGAACCGTGCCAAGTCCGGGCGATTGTGTGCGACAGGGCAAAGCGCAAGTGGGTGAGATCACATCGGCCGTTAAATCTCCTATTTTGGGCAAAGTCATCGCGCTGGGTCGAGTGGCCAACACACACGCTGAATTGGGTACACCTTTGGAAATTGGCCAGCTTGACGGACAACAAAAACGGTTGAAAGCAATTGTTTGCCCTTTCCCCCACTTTGATCCAACTAAAAGCCGTGTAAAGGGTGTTTACGAAGAGTAAAACTTCTGTCCAGACAGTGGCGTCAGAGGTGACTTCCCTGACGTCCCTCTTATTATCCGACTTTAGGTAAGACCTAGGGAACCTCACACTGCCGCTCAAATAGATCCCCAACCAATTTCATTCATTAAGCTTTGAAATAAATCGCAACAATTATAATCTCTGCCCATTCCGACATTAGACAAATCAAACGCGCCAGCATATCCTTTGGAAAAAAGGGCACAGAGCGCGCAGCTTGTCGCGGTTAGGTTCATGAAACCAATGAATCAAACCAGTCAAATAGATGTTTAATCACAATTTTTACGCACAACTGCTCTCACTGCCTGCCTTGCTGCCAACCTAAAACCTTATCGAACAGTCCTTATGTCACAAGTTAAGCCATTCAAAATCAATGTTCCCGAAGACAAGCTCATTTCAATTCAGCAGCGAGTCGCAGACTTTCCATGGCGGCAGATACCAGAGCTTGAAGACTGGGAGTACGGTAGCAATATCGACTACATGCGTGAACTGTGCGACTACTGGATTAATCATTTTGACTGGCGTGTCCATGAGGCGAAGTGCAATGCGTTCAATCAATTCGTCGCAGACGTCGACGGCATTGAACTGCATTTTATTCACGAGCGCGGAAGCGGTACCAACCCTAAGGCCCTCCTGTTGTCGCACGGCTGGCCAGGTTCAGTCTTAGAATTCAAAAACATCATCGAACCACTCGCCCACCCTGAGCGCTTTGGTGGAAAAGTTGAAGACGCCTTTGATGTCATCGCACCATCCCTACCGGGCTTTGGTTTTTCAGCGGCACCGGAAAGGCCAATCGGCCCTCGCCGTATGGCGGAACTTTTTAATTGTTTGATGACTGAAGCACTGGGCTATAAAAGCTACATCGCACAAGGCGGCGATTGGGGAGGAGCTATTTGCAGTTGGCTCGGATATGAGCACTCGGCCTGCAGCGCGATTCATATCAACATACTGACGATGCGGCACAGAGATGGTCCGCAAGGCCCTGATGAAATCGCCTGGGCAAATAAATTTGACCGCGATCAAATAATGCAAGACGGATACCGTACCCAACAAGCGACTAAACCACAAACCTTGAGCTACGCCATGATGGATAGCCCTGTCGGGGTTGCCGCGTGGATCACTGAGAAATTTCACGGCTGGTCAGACTTAGACAACAACCATATCGAATCGGTCCACAGCAAAGACGACTTACTCGCCAATATTATGGTGTATTTGGTGACAGATACCTTCTGCACCGCTTCATGGATTTACTTTGGCCGACGTGAAGAAGGTGGACGCCTGCTCAGCGAACAAGGCAAACGTGTAGAAGTTCCAGTGGCCGCAGCGTTGTTTCCCGCAGAGATGTTGGCTTGGCCTCCACGCAGCTACGTGGAGCGAATCTACAACATTCAGCACTGGACTGAGTTCAAGCGCGGTGGTCACTTTGCAGCGATGGAGCAACCCGAATCGTTGGTACAGGACATCCGAGATTTTTCGCGATCCCTAGCGTAGTTAGCGCGGCCAATCTCGATTGCGATCGAAGCGGTAGACAGACTGAAGCCGCTTTGATAAATGCTGTCAGTAAATTATCTGTGTGGTGTATTTGGGATCTTCATGCAGGCTCCAATACGCATCTTTCAAACGCTGTGTCACCGGGCCTATTTGCCCATTTCCAACAATTTGACCGTCAATAGAGGAGATGGGCATAACCCCTCCTGCTGTGCTCGTCGCAAACAACTCATCGGCTTTTCTCGCTGCTGCTGGGCTTAGCTCTTTTTCTAAAACGGTGTAGCCGGCTGTGCGAGCCAATTCAATTACCGACTTTCGCGTTATACCTCGAAGAACGCCTTTGTCGGGGGTCGTGATAATCGAGTTTTTCACGGCAAAAATATTAAAGCCAGGCCCTTCTTTTATATTGCCAACCCTGTCAACCAAGGCAGCGGTTTGGGCACCACGATCGTAAGCTTCGTATTGCCCCATGACCAAATCAAGCCAATGGTAGTTTTTAACCCGAGGGTCAACAGATTCTGCAGCAATACGTTGTTTGCGGCTCACCACGAGATCGAGGCCCGTTTGAAGCGGAGCTATCCACACAAAGGGAATAGCAAAGGCGAAAAATTGATTGGTACAACTTCTCGGATCTCTTGAACCAGGGACCGGAAGCCCGCGTGTAGTGATCATTTCTACATAGGCATGACGCAACCCACTCGCTTTTACACAGCTGCTCAGAATCTGCTGTAGTTCTTCCCGGCTGTAGGGGATAGACATACGCAACTCTGACATACCCGCATAGAAACGATTTAAGTGGTCATCCAGGCGAAAATAATTTCCGTCCCAAACATGCACGACATCGTAGGTCGCATCAGAGTGCAAAAAACCCCAGTCTAGAATCGAAATCTTGGCCTCTGACACAGGCACTATTTCTCCATAAAC
The DNA here is from genome assembly GCA_937965695.1 of uncultured Granulosicoccaceae bacterium. Taxonomy (GTDB): domain Bacteria; phylum Pseudomonadota; class Gammaproteobacteria; order CALCKW01; family CALCKW01; genus CALCKW01. Next base: position 14,654 of record CALCKW010000010.1, on the reverse strand, counting down.
GTGCGCGGCACCCTTTGATAAATCGGACATAGCACTCTCAGTGTTCATGGTTAAAACAAGGTATTAAAATTATAGATTAGACCAACAAGTGCCGCGATCACCAGTGCATATATTAACACTGGGCTCCGAATTATTTTCGAAGTGGGCTAGAAATCTTATGAGAGAGGGGTCGAGATAACGGATACGCTGTATTAAACGTTCAAAACGCCAGAACGGCGTAAGAATAAAAGAGGATAGGCGGTAGCAAGCTAGGTGCTTCTTTCAATGCCTAGCTTGCTTGCCCTTTCGGTAGATCGACTAATGCAGCTTGTCACACGCGATCAGATGGTTTTCATCATTGCTCAAGCAACGGTAAAACTCGGCTTCTGTGCCCGTAGAGTTTTCACAGCTATCAACTGTCATTAGTTGTTGTGCCTGACGGATGCTAGCAGCCATTTCGTTAAACTTAGCATCAGTGACGTAGCCGTCGGAGTTATTTTTTGCTGAGGCTTCATACATCTTACTGGCCCAGTGCTGCCCGTTCTTTACAGCAACCTTGCAATCAAGATCGACTTCATTTTCTGAGATTTCACTCAAAACACCGGTAAGAGCACCCGCTACAACATCAACTTCTTGATCGAGTAGCACAGCAGCTCCCGAGTTTCGAATTTTTTCAGCATAAGGATCAGTGCCGATAGTCTTCAACTTTACACCGCTAGAACTGAGATCGACACCTTCAACGGCTTGCTGAGCAGGTGGTTGGGTACCAAAGTGTGTAACACCTTCGTCATCTACCCATTTGTAGATATCAGCGTGTGCCGTTTGGCAAACAAAAACAAATGCCAGGGTGGCGAATAGTCGGCTAGCCATGCTCTTACTCCATATACTTTTGCAGTAAAAAAGTACTGCTCAGCAAAATAGCGAACCGATATGCATAACAGTTAATGGGTTTTTCATGAACAAATAGTCATTCAAGTAATGCTGCGTGGTGTCGCGGTGGCAAGCCACGCATTGATACAACGCAAAAAGCGACCCTCGGGGGTTTTCTAATTTGCGCCCTGCAGACTTCCACATCAATGCTTGTATTTACAAAAAAACCGGAAATCATACGGCCGCATGCTTAAAAACTCTCAACGTGATTTCTACAATAGAGCTGATTTTCCGCAGCTCGCGCCTGCGATTATACTGACCGCCAATTCAGCAAGGTATTCTCCATATATTATTCAGCAGTTGTTATTTCTTAATGAAAAAGAATTAGCCTAGTAGCTTGAGTGAGGACTACGACCTTGACGAGTGTACGAAATTTCGAGGGAGATTTATGCGCCGATTGAAGCACGTAGCTACTTAGTCGGCCCTGACTATTAAACGAAACTGAAGTGGATACCGTTGCCGCACATCCCGACCAAATACCGCATTATCAGCCAATCAGTAAGTACTTGGCAATGCTCCACTAGGTCAAACATACATCATCAAGCAGCTTTTGCTTCCGCCGCTATGGATGAAAAGAGACTACGTTGATTATGATCTGGCAAATAACTGGAAAACTACTTCTCAAGGCCTTGCTGCCGTTGCTCCTCTTGATAGGCGTTCTTAACTATGGCGTCTATCTTCGCGGCGGAGACCCTCTGGCGTTGTGGAAAGGTGTTGGCCAAAACATGTTAGCGAGTATTCAAAGCACCGCTTCAAACACCGCTTCCTCGCTCGGTGGCGTTAAGAACAACCTACAAAAAATTGGTCTTCCTTCATCTGCGTCAGAGACTCAGGTATTCACGTGGAAAGACCAAAACGGTACTACCCACTACAGCTCTAGCAGGCCTGAAGGTATCAACGCACAGATGCAACGCTACGATCCCGACGCAAATGTAGTGCAAAGATTCAAAGCTCCAAAAAAGCCAGAAAAGATAGCTCAAGTTCAAAGCACGGAAAACAAAGCCCACCAGCAAGCCTTACAACCTGAAAATCAATACGAATTGAATCTTAATGAAGGCGTTGCAGGGATAACCAATATGCCTAGATTAGAACTGCAGCAGCTCAACGCAAAGCTCAAGGCACGACAGCAGATGCTGGATCAGTTTTAAAAAAAATCATCCTCAAACGGTGGTATTTCGAATTCAATACAAGTACGAATACTGTTTTATATGTTCTTCCCCTGCCCCAGTGACGAACACAATGTTTACTTGATATGGCGTACGAACCTCACACCGGCCAGCTTACCACGCTGGATAGTCTCATTACTCAGATACGACCAAACATCCAACAACTAACGCTCTACTAAAAACCACTCACTCATTGCTGCAGTAAAATTAAAATGCTACTAAGTAGAGCTAATATTCCGAACATGCATCTGCTACCCCAGCAATACCAGTGCAAGTGAATGTCACTCCTTTAAGGAAGCCCCATAGCCAAAATATTTTTTCGTTGGGTACTAGATGCGGAATGCTCCATTTTTTTAACCGTTTTTCGATTTGAATGAAGAAGCATCAGAGCCGAATTTAGAATCTATATTCCTGATACTCATCCCACCCAAGTTCTTATGAGTGGTCTCTGTATATTTTGCTCTGTGACTTCGAGAGTGTTCAGTGCAACCTACTTGTGCCCCCTGCTTTCAAAAACGAGCCTTATCATCAACTGAGTGTTTCTGAATTCAGTCGTGCCTTGAACACGGATAATTGCAGCTAAGTAGTCAGGCTCATCACTTAAACATCACTTATAAAGACGTTAATCAACATAAGAGCTTTCAAATTAGTGAGCTCATAATCTATATCTTCTGAACGACGAATTATCACGGATTGAAATCCATCGTTCTTTTGTTATCTCCCAGACCTCTTCCCATTCATCTCCGGCAAGGTACTCACCCGGGACACGCTCTAACTGTTCTGCTCCACACCGTTTCTTTACATTTCTAGATCCCAAATTCGACTCTGCGTTCCTAACTACTAGCCGATTTACTTTCAGTTCAAGAAACACATAGTCCTGAGTTGCAACTACGGTTTCCGTCATATAACCACGACCCCAAAATGGTTCCGCTAACCAAAAACCGCGGTTGTCAGTTTCACTGTCAGACAACCGATATTCAATTACTCCAATAATTTCAGGACCCGCATCCTTCAGCACTATTCCCCAAAAATAGGTTTCCGATAGTTTTACTTTCTGTAGAATATCTTTGAGATGAGTTTTGGCACCGTTACTTGGGTATGGCCAAGGTACCTCTGCACCAATATATTTTATGATATTCCAGTTATCAAAATATTTTTGTATCACCGGTGAATCCGTTTTCGATAAAGGCCGCAAGAGTAATCGAGGTGTTTCTAACTCAGGAGTTTGCATTTTAAATTACCCACTACAAAGTTGACCTTGTTCAATATATCACTGACATATAGATTAGGTTCTATGGAACAAAGCGTCTCTAAGCGACTACCTTAAGTACACACCACTCGATAGCTAACTGCGACAGTCCTACGCCAAAACTATCAGTAGCTGTGCGGCAAAGAGCGCTAAATACCGATTATCGAAGATATCAGTTCAACTGGAACGCGGGCTATATCTCCAACAATGGTGCAATGCTTGAAAACGATAAACCTAATCAGCCAGTTGAACAACATGACGCAATGTAAACAAGCCAGGTTGACAGAAGGTTATGCCTCCGGCTCTTGAAAAACCGCTTCTATGTTGTGCCCGTCTGGGCCAATAACAAAAGCAGCATAGTAATTTGCGTGGTAGTTCGGTCTTAGACCAGGCGCACCATTGTCCTTGCCACCTGCTTCTAACGCTGCACGATAGAACTCGTCTACTTGCCGCCTACTCTTTGCGACAAACGCCAAATGGAGGTGAGCGGGCTTTTCATCTGTTTGATCCATGCAAAGCGAAACTTCAGCATTAGGGTCGTAGATTTCGAACCCGTTTGGCGGCCATTCTGTGATACCAGTTACGCCGAGTGGATGTAATGCTTTGACGAAGAAGGCTTTGCTCGCTACATAGTCGCTGACACCAAATTTGACATGATCAAACATTATTCTTCCTTTATTGTGTGGCCTTGTGTTTAAAACAATTTGGAACTATCACTGATTCATCAACTATTGCTTCGTTAAGCCACAGAACCTTTTTTACCAAAGGAGCCACAGGTTAAGTCCGGTCAGTGACGTCGGCGTAAAAAATTTGTATCCAGCGAGGCGCGAGTCGACGGCAATATTAGTGCTATTGACTAGATGAGCAACTCGGCTGGGCCGAATTTAGAGCGTTGACGGTGCGAGCATATTTTGATCTGAGGTTCCCACGTCTAAAGCGCTACCCTGAGCCATTTTATGCGCTAAGCATGTTTCGGTAAAGCAAAGTGTGGATGAACACTGAATTATTGCACACAATCTATTGGCAATAGCTTAGTCCGCATTTTTTTCTTCAATCATGAGTAAGTTTCCGCAGCCATCTTCAAACACATTCTGAATACCCCAATCAGGATTATCTAGTTCGGGCCTCAAAACTACGCCACTAACTCGCAGTCTTTCTAATTCAGTTTTTGCATTTTTAACCCCGAAAGCCATGAGCGGTAAATTTGCTGCGAAAGCAGAAGTCTGATAACTCTCAGCGAAACTACCTTTGCAAGGTTCTAACAGAATAGCTGTACCTTGTGGATCACTCGCTGAAACGACTATCGCTAATAAAGCATTAGCGTCGAATTCTCTAGACTTAAAACCCAATTTCTTCGTGTAAATCTCATGAGCTTCAATGGGATCCTGAACAGGCAAACTCACTAATGATACTTTCAAAATGCTATCTCCTTTAACTGTCGAGAGTCGACAATAAGTTACAAATACTTAAGCCAATCTCTATTGTCAGAGCGTTTATCAAATACCGACTATTTTCGCTGGCTGATATAAAACGAGACGCTAACCTTTAGTACGACGTCCCCAGCACTGTCTTTTATTTCGAAAGGGATTTCGACATCACCAGGCTCTAGTATCTTTGGATCAAACAAACAAGATCCGATTAAACTACCTTTTGCCATTTTGGAATATCTCACCGTCATTTCCTTCGGTATCCACCGCAAAGTGGAAGGAACAGAGGCCTCCACTGCAAGCCCACCTACCAACTCACTCAGAGTACACAATGCACCTGCGTTTATCGATCCAATGTGATTTCGAATACTACGGCGATCTTTTATCACTACACGACAATATCCAACACGCAGCTCTACAACTAATGGCCTTATCGTAGAGAAATAAGGGGCACGAAACCCCAATACTCGACTAAACAGTGCTTTGCCCATCGGGAGTTTTGACAAGCGATTATAGATAACTAGCGTTTTATTCATTGGTACTTATCAGCTCAAACATTGTTGATCGCACACCGATGCCCGTCCATAAATATACGCCAAAAGCACCTATAGCTTTGTGTATATTAAACTGGCGGGACTCACCGCGACTGCTAAATTAGGCCTGAACGCCGTATCTTTTGTTGAAGTGCATAACATTTTTAATACCCATTTTTTTGCGCAATAAAAATGTGCTCCTTGCCTAGTCTGTCTGGAGAGTCACGAATATCAACGAGATTAAAGCCGGTTTCTTGCAATGAACAGGCTACTTCATTTACTTCGCGAAAGCACAACGTAGAGTCAGATTTTAACACTGAGCCATCTTGTTTGAATTCATATGTCCATTGCAAAGAGACCAACGGCAGTGATATATCCGTGAGCTCCACCCATGATACAACCGTGCCCACACCTGGAATGTGTGTCTCAGAAAATGTGGCTTGGCGGTTCCACTGTTCCCATGCCCGTTTTTTGGCGTCTCGACATTCAAAAATAAAATACCCCTTTGGGGCCAACGCTTCTCTTATACGACATAACGCCGACAGCCAATCTTCATCCTTGATGAACACTTGCGCCACATTTCCAGTCATAAAAGCAATGTCTGCGCTCATCAAAGGAACAGCTGCGGCATCACCGAGAATCCATTTAATCTTATCAGCACCATCCTTCCGTTTGGCGACATCTAACGAAGCCGCAGCAGGATCAACCCCAACAAGCTTATAACCCTTATCAGCTAAAAGACACAGCAAAGTGCCAGTCCCACATCCAATATCCAGAACTGATTGGGCATTGAATTCTTCTACTGCCGCAGCGTATTGAACGAGATCACGGCGTGAGTCATCTAAAAAGTCATAAAGCTGGGCTAATCGAGGATTGGCGAATTCTTGGTCGGCAACAGTGACTCCGTTTTTATGCATACTGTCCTTGTCCCCTGACCATTTGGACTAGTCCACGTGCTGTATTACCACACAGTTTGATAGGACAGTTCAAGTTGTTCAACAACGGAGAACCGCATGTGTTGAACCTTGGTACCCCGTCAACGCTAGTTGATCGTCATAGCGGAGACTAACGTAGGTCTCGCTAAGCAACACGTGCGCAAACACCACTTAGCACTTATCACAGTGCAAACCATAGCGAGCCAATTTATCTGCTCTTCGCACTATCAAATGTCTAATATATTTGACACAGAGTAAAGTATATTATACTTTACTTGCACATCAATCATAACGGGAAACAGACTAATGCCCATTCAATTAAAGAACACCTACATCCACATAGTGACCGCTGTTTTGATATTTGGTGCCTATAGCTGGTGTGTGTTTGGACTGCTAGGTGTCGATTACTTTACGGGGCCTGAAGCACTGGCCCGTATAGGCAAAGCAATAACAACCCTCATCGTTGGCGGCTACGCCTTCGAACTCTCGATTGTCTTTGGCGCTTTGCTTCTCGGTCCAAAACTACTCAAAGACATGAGCCATGACTGGACATTGGATGAAAGAGACATGAAGATTTTTTACAGATCCATCCATCTCTCTCACCTTGTTCTGTGCGCAGGGCTATTTGCGTCGATGGGGGCCCTTGCCATTGGGTTTGAGCCATTTTGGGTATTCAATTTCTTAGTACTGGCTTTTCTTTTTTCAGTTGTGGCCGAACTGGGAGCTAAACTCTACCTATACCAAAGCGGTACTTGAATTGAAAAACTACTCTATTAAAAACGCGATCAGAAAACTGCGCTTCGAGCACGGGGAAATGACGCAGAAAGAGCTGGCCTTACAGGTAGGAGTAACAAGACAAACAATTGTTGCAGTAGAAAACTGCAAGTACTCCCCTTCATTAGAATTAGCTTTTAAGATTTCAGCTGTATTTGGGAAAAGCATCGAAAAGGTTTTTTCATATGAAACCGAATAATCTACCAACCAAAGGTTACAGGTTATTCTTGTTTTTATCGATGCATCTACCACAAGGACTGAGAATTAACAGAAAGCTGTTTTTGGCGAGGTTTCTCTACCCGTTTAAAAATTTGCAAGCATAGAAGCGTTGACACCTATCAAAGAGCATGAAGCATATGAAAGGTGTCAACGTCGATAAAAATCCCAGAATTTATTCTACAATTCTGGCGAGTGTCATCCAGACTAGCCTAGAGCTCACTTCGAACAGCCCATTCTTGGTAACCAGCCAAATCGTCAGAGCACGACTCTATGGTCAATATTTTAATCTGATTCACATTGCTTTTGCCGGTGCGAGTCGCTTCAGCCAAAGTTAAACACATATTTGGCGCCGCGGTCGGAACGATAGTTCCTTCACCACTAAATTGAAATGACTGGTTGTCGCTGCCATCGCATGCAGCAAGGCCAATAGATGAGCCACTTTCGACAGAAGAAACTTCAGCACACACGTCGAACTCAGGCATAAACAACATGCCGTCAGTGAATTTCGCACTGTCGAATATCTGGTCCACCATTAGTTCACCTTTAGGGCTATAACAAGTATGTCCCTGTAGGCCATCTTCGGGGTTTGCTTTAACACCTTGAGCACGAGCAATATCAACACAGTACCCGCTTTGAGTGTTGTCGAGCATGTCTTTAAGGTATATCTCTACATTATTAGCCAGCGCTGATTTTGCGCCAAACACTAAGAATATCGCCACTAAAACTAGCATCACGTTTTTCATAAAAAATTCTCAAAAAAGTAAAAATGGCAGGAAACGCCTCACCATGTAACGTGAACAGTCTAAAACTCAATTGTGCAGAGAATGTGCAGAAATAACGCAGAAAATGTAAATCTGTCAGTTGTCTCTCTAGTCGACTATGTCAGTGTCAATCCCAACAACCTATGCAACACAATTGCGGTTTAGGGTTAGAATGCACACTGTTCTGTGCACATAAAGCTCGGCGCGGTACTGTGTTGCATAAAACAAAACCCTACAAACTGATCGGTACTCGATTAAGTAGCACGACTTAACAGCGCAATCCAAGGCTCTACGTCCCCGGCGAGACCCCGAGTTTTTCCATGCTGGACATCGTCGACCTTAAACCCGGCGTTGTTCAGATGCTCATTTAGTTCTTGTTCGGAGTAATAGCTGTATAGGCGATCGAGTTTGTCACGCTTGGAGCCATGTCCGGTTTTCATGGCAATGTGCAAAAGACCATCAGATTTAAGGGCTCTATGCAGAGCCGATAGAATGTTGGGAAAATCTTCTTGGCTAGCATGCAGTAAACTGAAATTGGCCCAAACGGCATGGTAGGTATCGCTGAGTGTCACATCCGCGAAAAGCGCCTGCCTCGCACCAATGTTAAAGGTCGCATTCGCCAGCTTTACCATCTGCTCAGACGCATCTACGGGGTCCACTCGCAACCCCTGCTCTCGCATGACCGCTGATGATTGCGCCGGACCACAACCGAGATCAAGCACATAGTCGTCGGCCTTCAATCGGGCAATAAAGGCCGTCAATCTCTTGTCTTCAGAATACTGTTTTGTCAGCTCGACGTAATTTTCAACGTGTTCGTCGTAGGCTGAAATCGTCTTTTGATCGATCATGGTCATTCCCCTATTTTTGAGGTGCCTCTCACCGCACATCTGCCCATAGCGATTTTGGACTTAACGAAGCCTTCTAGCGAATCCATGATCTCTATAACTGAACCAGCTTAGTCCTGTGAAGCTCGATCTTCGCCAATACCAAAGCCTACTGCCAGCAAAAACTCTAACATAGGTCGCTAGGGTGATTGTGAGCGGCGCCTAGACGATTAGCGCAGTGCTCCTTTGCGCACCCGCGCCGTTTATACTTGCGCTATAACGTTCCCAATTCTAAGTCGCTGCACACGGGCTGTGCTAGTTCGAACAGATTTGGCATCAGAGTCTCAGGAGAAACAGAACAATGGCAAAATTTCCCGATAGCGCACGTGTTGTCATCATTGGCCAAGGCGGCATCGTCGGTGCTTCCGTCGCGCATCACCTGATTGAGCGCGGTTGGGACAACATTGTCGGCCTCGACAAATCCGCCATACCGACTGATGTCGGCTCCACGGCCCATGCATCTGACTTCTGCTATGCCACAGTGCACGACCAAATGACGTGCTTTACCACCATGTACAGCATGGATTTCTACGAGAAGATGGGCCGCTACTCACGCATTGGTGGTTTGGAGATCGCTCGTAAGGGCGACCCCGGTCGCTTGGAAGAATTGAAGCGCCGTGTGACCTCAGGCAAGGCGTTTGGCAACCGTGTTCACATGATCACTGCCGCTGAAGCAAAAGAAAAGTTTCCGCTGCTAGAGGAAGACGTTGTCGAAGCCGCCCTGTGGGATCCGGATGCTGGTTTGGTTGTGCCACGTTCACAGACCGTCTGCGCTGAACTCGTCGAAAACGCCGAGGCCACCGGCAAATTGCAATCTTTTGCAAACACCGCCGCCACGGGCCTGAAGATCGAAGACGGCCGCATTGTCGGCGTGGAGACGAGCCGCGGGTTTATTGCCGCCGACCACGTCGTGGTGTGTGCTGGATTGTGGGGACGGCTCATCGCGAAAATGGCAGGCGAAGACCTACCAATTATGCCGGTTGACCACCCACTGACCTTCTTTGGCCCTTACAACGAATTTGCAGGCACTGGCAAAGACATCGGTTATCCCTTGCTGCGCGACCAAGGCAACTCCGCCTACTTGCGCGACACGGGCGACCCCACCACCGCCGAAGGCGGCCAACTGGAATGGGGCTACTACGAAGAAAAAGACCCGCGTATGTGCCACCCGCGTGACCTGCAAAGCAAAGAAGAGGCGCGCCTGTCTCCCTCACAACGCGACCTTGACCTAGAGCAAGTGATTGAGCCACTGGAGCGAGCCATCGAGCTAACGCCAATTCTGGCCGAACTGGGTTACGACGAAAAACACTCCTTTAACGGTCTGTTGCAAGTCACCGCTGACGGCGGCCCGAGCATGGGGGAATCAACAAACGTGCGCGGGCTTTGGTACTGCGAGGCGATCTGGGTAAAAGACGGCCCCGGGGCCGGAAAAATCATGGCCGACTGGATGACCGACGGTTACACCGAGTTTGATCATGCACCCGTTGATGTGGCGCGCTACTACCCTTTTCAACAAAACGAGCAATACATCGAGGACCGCTGCTACGAGAGCGCCTTCAAAATATACAACCCCGCTGTACACAACCGCGAGCCCTACACCGCTTCGCGCCACGTGCGACACAGCCCTTTCTACGAGCGTGAGGTCGCGCTTGGCGGGCACTTCATGGAACTGGCCGGATGGGAACGTGCGCACGGCTACGCGGCCAACGAGCACCTCCTAGAAAAATTTGGCGACCGCATTCCTGTGCGTGAAAACGAATGGGACAACCGTCATTTCTGGCGCGTGTCTAACGCCGAGCACCTACAGCTATCTGAAGACGTCGGCATGATTAACATCAGCCACTTCGCCCTCTACGACGTCACCGGTCCCGACGCCGAAGCACTAATGGAGTGGCTGTGTGCGGCGAAGGTTGGCGGTGAGACAACCGTTGGCAAAGGTATCTATACGCACTTCTTAGACGCCAATGGCGGTGTGCGTGCTGACTTAACGGTTTTGCGTTTGGCAGAGCAGCACTACCGCGTTATCGATGGCGCTGATGCGGGCAACCGCGACTTCACCTACATGAAACGCACCGCGCAAGATCGCAAGCTTGACGTCAACATCGAAGACACCACCGAACAATACGGCTGCCTAGGTGTATGGGGCCCCAATGCCCGAATCACGGTTGAGCAATTGGTTGAAGATGCCTCTGTACTCAGCCACGAGAACTTCCCCTTTGGTGCGTTGCGCACACTGACAATCGCTGGCGTTGAAGTGCTCGCACTGCGCTTGTCCTATGTGGGCGAGCAAGGCTGGGAGCTGCACTTTCCCTTCGACAACGGTTTGCCACTGTGGGATGCGCTGTTTGAAAAGGGTGTGACACCCGTCGGCATAGAAACTTATGCCAACAGCCGCCGCTTAGAGAAAAGCTTGCGACTGCAAAATGCTGACTTGCTCACCGAATACAATTTGATGGAGGCTGCACTGGCAAGGCCTAAAGTCAAAGCTGCAGAATTTTGCGGCAAGGCTGCGCACGAGGGCTTTAAAGCGCTAGAACACCAAGAAGCTTATCTGTGCACACTGACCATGACAGACAACATCGACGCAAACGGTGTGGCGCGTTACCCGCTGGGCAACTTACCGATCATTGACCCCGAGAGCAACGAAGTACTGATCGACAGCAAAGGACGCCGCAGCTACGCCACCAGCGTTGTTTACGGCCCAACAATGGGTAAAAACATTATGCTGGCCTACCTGCCCTACGCCTATTGTCAAGTCGGGCGCGAACTGCTGACAGACTACTTTGACGAAACCTACCCGGTAAAAGTTGAAGCGGTCGGTTACCAAGCGTTGTACGACACAGAGAACGCCAAGCCGCGTTCATAAAATTAACCCCGGCGAGTAAGCCGGGGATTTTTTTTAAGACGATGTAGGCCGTGTTGCCAAAATATTTGGCAACACAGTTTTTACAAACCACGGATCACCCGTGTCGGCTTGAACCCGGACCTCCCCTTCATTCGGTCTTTCGATGGCAACAGATGACGTACGTCGTGTCTAGGCCCGGACTATCAACACTGCCTCACCACGCGACCTGAATAACATCCTCTGGCGGCATTGTGCGCATCGACATGCGTTACTGCTTTATTTTCAAAAAATTTCTGTATTGATGTTTTGATTTCGTCGCCTGTGGCTAATCCTGCATCGATTATCATGCCTTCCTGGTCAAAAGCTCGCAGGGAAAGCATCCTAGAAGTCATAACCAAAGGAATTTCATTGACCGCCTCAAAACGCTGCTCTGCACCTTCGCGAATGAATATAGCGTGAGACGCCTGATACGGACTTGGCTTATCCATGCTCATGTGATTGAGCAACAGCATGCGCTCACCAATGTTTGCATCACGCATTTCTATGCGATCAGGAAACCCATGATCACGATCAACGACATAGCGTTTGATGCCGAGCGTTTGCAATTCTTCATCGGATTTCCCATAGAGATGCTTAAAGGGTTTTGCGCTAAGGCCTTGTACTTTAAAATTCATGTTCAGTCCTCAATCAAAGCGTGAGAACTAACAATAATCAGTTCAAAGGTAGCCAACCACCCAGTCCTTGCGTTCCATAAAAAAGGCGATCAATTATTGACGGTAGTTGGGCCAAAAACCATCGGCTAACTCAATGTTTTTTTCTTTATTGGGAGACCATATCTCCCGAACGTCGAGGCTGTAGTTTAAGTACAGTTTACCGTCGACAACGGTAAAGGCCTCTGGCACCGTCGTCGCTTGTGCATCTTTAGACATGGCAAACGCACACCAACCCCCATACTGCGGTGCATATGCCGCAGGGTCTGCCTCAAAGAGCGCAAGATTTTCTGCTGAAGAGAAATACCAAACCGCATCATCCCATTCTGCACGGTGTTTCGGGTCACCTTTTACAGGCTTATTCTCAGAAAAATAGGCGACGACATCGTAGCCATTAGCCGCCGCCTCCTCACGCAGAAAGTAAGGCTTAGCCATTAAGTTTTCTGCCAATAGTGCTGTGGCAATTGAAGCGATAAAAAACCGTCGCTGCATAGTGTTCTCCCCGTTAATACTGATTCACTAAAAGTGTGCCAGCTGTTGAAACAAAGATCTCTACGTTTAAACCACTACGAGCTCAATCTTTCCGAGTTACCAATCCCCAACTGCACAAGTCGCCCAACGGTGATGCCATGCACGAACACAGAGTTTGATTCGACTCAAATACAACAAAGCCGCCTTGTCGATTGTAACTCTCCATGCTTGAACTAGGGATCCTCAGATCAAGTCCAGCTCGCACCGCCTGTCGCCTAAAAGTATGCCTTGAGTACTTCAACTTTGACATCAAGCCAATTCTTGACTATGTCCAGAATATAGATAAAATACACCCATGACTTCTACACCTCGATCAACACCTGATACGGACGGCCCAGATGCGCTGCGTCAAGCAGGGCTGCAGGTAACGGCCCAACGGCTGGCTGTGCATAGAGCCGTTCAGAAAAACCCGCATGCTTTGGCTGAGGAAATCAGTGATGTTGTACGCGCTGAGATCGGCAGCATCTCTCGGCAAGCTGTCTACGACGCGCTCAACGTGATGTCCGAAAAGGGACTTATCCGCCGCATTCAACCCGCAGGTTCAGGTGCTCGTTTTGAAGACCGCGTGGACAACCACCACCACCTTATCTGTCGCGATTGTGGCTCTTTGGTGGACGTCGATTGCGCCAAGGGCAAAGCACCTTGTTTGAAAGCGGACAACAATCACGGCTACGTGATCGATGAAGCGGAAGTTGTGTATTGGGGCACTTGCCCAAATTGCCAAACTAAACCCAAAAAATAATTGCTCAAACAATCGACAAAACAAAGTCTCAAAAGGCTTCTCTAAGCACAATGAGCAAACTGATTAACATTTTTATTCAACGAACAAACACAACCAATCATAGGACAATACAATGGCAGACTCATCAGGCGGCGGTTGCCCTTTTGCACACGGCGGCAACACCACACTTGAAAAACCCGTCACCAAGTGGTGGCCCAATGCATTAAACCTCGATATCCTTCACCAGCACGGTGCACGCACCAACCCCATGGATGCGGACTACGACCACCGCGCCGCTGTCAAAGCACTCGACTACGACGCTGTTAAAGCGGATGTCACCGCAGTGCTGACCGACAGCCAAGACTGGTGGCCCGCCGATTGGGGTCACTACGGCGGCTTGATGATTCGCCTAGCATGGCACTCTGCTGGCTCCTACCGCTTGGGTGATGGCCGTGGTGGCGCAGGAAGCGGCAACATCCGTTTTGCCCCACTTAACTCGTGGCCAGACAATGCCAGCCTCGACAAAGCTCGCCGGCTGCTGTGGCCTGTCAAGAAAAAGCACGGTAACGCCCTGTCTTGGGCTGATTTGATTGTTCTCGCTGGCACTGCCGCCTATGAGTCCATGGGTCTAAAAACCTTTGGCTACGGCTTTGGTCGCGCAGATATCTGGGGTCCAGAAACGGATATCAACTGGGGAGCTGAGGACGAGTGGCTCGCACCTAGCGAAAACCGCTACGATGATCTCGACAAGCCATCCACCATGTACAACCCCCTCGCGGCAGTACACATGGGTCTGATCTACGTCAATCCAGAGGGTGTCAATGGCAAGCCAGACCCCGCCTTAACCGCTCTACATGTCCGCGAAACTTTCGCCCGTATGGCAATGAACGACGAAGAAACTGCAGCACTTACTTGTGGTGGTCACACCGTAGGTAAAGCACACGGTGGCGGTGACTCCAACAACATTGGAGCCGAGCCAGAAGCGGCCGG